>NZ_DASVTL010000122.1:0-165771 GCF_036387595.1 Sphingomonas sp. | reverse complement strand
TGAGTAGCCATCGAGTAGCTGCGCAGCAGCGTGTCGAGAGGGCGTATCGAAGGACAGGTGGCTCGCGTACCAACGGTGCTTCGATACGAGTCCTCGATACGCCGCTTGCGCGGCTACTCGGTCTCTACTCAGCACGAACGGGTAAAGGTGACGTCATCACGCTCTACCGTCGAACTCGACCAAGTTTGCTCTCCCCTCCCCTTCAGGGGAGGGGCTATTGCGTATCAACCTGGTCGAGTTCGACTCTAAACCCCCGGCTGCCGCGCACCCCAGGCGGCGGCGGTGCGCAGCACGCGGGAGAGTTCCTCGATCGAATAGGGCTTGTGCAGCAGTTCGAAGCCATAGGTGCCGTTCTGCGCCAGCACATGGCTGTAGCCGCTGGTGAGGACGACGGGCAGATCGGGATACAGTCTGCGAATTTCCTGCCCGAGTTCGATGCCGCTCATCCCCGGCATGACGACGTCGGAGAAGACGACGTCGAACGCGTCTTCATCAGCCGCTGCAAGCGTCGCGAGTGCGGTCGCCGCGTCCGGAACGAACGTCGTCTCATATCCCAGTTCGTGCAGCGTCTGCGTGGCAAAGGCGCCGACGTCGGCATTGTCCTCGACCACCAGCACGCAGGCACCGCCGCCGTCGGTCGGCGGCGGCGGCGGCGGGGCGGTCGCTTCGCTGCGCTCATCGGACCCCGTCGGACCGGGTGCCGCGACCCGTGGCAGGTATAAGGTGAAGACCGCGCCGTTGCCCGGCACGCTGTCCACCTGCACCTCACCGCCCGATTGCTTGGCAAAGCCGAAGACCTGCGACAGGCCAAGCCCGGTGCCCTGGCCGACCGACTTCGTGGTGAAGAATGGCTCGAAAATCTGGTCGATCGTGTCGATCGCGATCCCCGAGCCAGTATCGGCGAGCGCGACGGATACGAAATCGCCCGCGATCTCGGGATGACTGCGGATCGCAGGCACACCATCCACCGCAGCGACGGTGATCGTCAACCGCCCCTCGCCGTTCATCGCGTCGCGCGCGTTGACCGCCATGTTGACGAGCGCGGTGTCGAACTGGCTGGGATCGGCATTGACGCAACACGCAACGCCCGGGTCGTCGATCTCCAGAGTCACCTGCGGCCCGATGAGCGTGCCCATCATGTCCGCAATGGCGCAGACCGCCTCGACCGCATCGAACACCTCGGGCTTTAGCGCCTGGCGCCGCGAGAAGGCCAGAAGCTGGCCGGTCAGCTTGGTCGCGCGCGCAGATGTGTCGGCGATCGCCTGGATGTAGCGGGTGCGCCGCTCCTCCGAGAGGCCGGGCCGCATCAGCAGTTCGACAGAACCGCGGATGACGGTCAACAGATTGTTGAAATCGTGCGCGATGCCGCCGGTCAGCTGGCCGACCGCCTCCATCTTCTGCGCCTGGCGCAACTGATCCTGCGCCCGCGCCAGTTCGGCTTCGCGGACGCGGTCCTCGGTCACGTCGCGCGCGGTGCAATAGACCTTGCCGTCGGCCGGCACCGCGACCCAGGACAGCCAGTGCCAGGCGCCGTCCCTGCCGCGATACCGATTCTCGAAACTCAGCACCGGCTGTCCGTGCACGACATCGTCCCAGCGGGCCGCCGTCGCGGCCATGTCGTCGGGGTGGACCAGATCGGAAAAGGATTGGCCCCGCAAATCCAGCTCGTCCCAGCCGAGCACCTTCACCCACGCCGGGTTCGTCACCTCAAATCGGCCATCGGCGTTCAACACCGACAGCAGATAGGGACTCGCCTGCCACGTCAGGCCCCGCTCGCGCGCCCGCGCGATCACCTGGCGCTCGAGGTCGGCGTTCAGATCGCGCAGCCGCGCTTCGCTCGCGCGGAGTTCGTCCTCGGCGCGCTTGCGGTCGGCAATGTCCTGCAGGATCGCATAATAACCCTCGACCGTGCCGTCGTCGGCGATGCGCGGAACGTAATCGGCGCGCACGTGCCGATGCCCGCCGTCGCGATAGGGGATGGACTGCTCGGTCGCGAAACGCTCGCCCGACAAGGCCCGCGCCATCTGCGGTTTCATCAGCGCATAGGCGTCGTCGCCGATCACCTCCCGCACGCTGCGTCCCTTCAACTCGCCCGGGGTTCGCCCGAACCAGTCGTGATAGCCCTTGTTGTTGAAGGCATAACACTCGTCGCGATCGACGAAGCTGACCAGCAGCGGCAGATTGTCCGCCAACCGCTGAAGTTCGCGCTCGTTGTCGCGCAGCTCGCGTTCGGCGATCCGCCGGGCGACCGCGGCGCGGGTGCGTTCGGCGATGTCGCGGACGAAGTCGATTTCCTCCTCCGTCCACGGTCGCGGCGTCGCCGAATGAACGAAGATCAGCGCCGCGGTCTTGCCAAATTCCACCACTGGTACGTCGAGGAACGCCCGCACGCCGATCGCGGCGAAGGAATCGCCGGCACCCGCGGTGCGCGGGTCGGTCAACACGTCCTCCACCATCACCGCACGGCCGGCCAGTATCTCCTCGATATACGTGCCATAATTGCGGAAATGGTGGACGCCGGCCACGGTCGCGCTACCCGGCACCTGCCAGTCGCGCTCGACCGTGATCGCCTTCCCCTCGGCGTCGATCACGCCATAGCCCGCGCGCTGGGCACCCAGCGCGCGGCCGAGCAGTTCGGCGGACGCGAACGACAGATCGGAAGGATCGTCGAGCACGCGGAACCGCTCCTCAAGCGCGACCACCGCATCGCGGCGCATCTCCGCGCGCTTGCGCTCGGTAATGTCGGTGCCCTCGACGAAGATGCCGGTGACGCGCCCCTCGGCATCGGTGATCGGCTGATAGACGAAATCGACGTAGCGCTCGTCGGTCGGCCCGCCCGGCACGACCTGCACCGCATAGCGGGCGCCGGCGGTGCTGAACGCCTTCCCGCTGCGCCAGACGCCGTCGAGCAGCAGGATATAGCCCTGTTCAACCACCTCGGGCAGCGCTTCGGCAACGGTCTTGCCGATGACGTCGCGATCGCCGACGAGCCGCATATAGGCGGCGTTGGCGAGCGCGAACCGGTGGTCGGGGCCTTCCAGCAGTGTCATGAAGCCGGGCGCCTGCTGGAACATCTCGGCCAGCCGCTGGCGCTCGCCGGTGGTCCGCCGCTCCGCCAGCACCTGATCGGTCGTCTCGGTACAGGCGCAGAACATCCCCGCCACCGCCCCGCTTTCATCGCGGACGGGGGAATAGGAAAAGGTGAACCAGGTCTGTTCCTCGAACCCCTTGCGCTGCATGGTCAGCGGCAGGTTCTCGTAATAACTGGCCTCGCCCGCCATCGCCGCGTCGATCAGCGGGCTGATGTCGTCCCAGATCTCGGGCCAGACCTCGGCGAAGCGCGCGCCCAGCGCGGCGGGGTGCTTGCCGCCGAGGATTTCCATATAGGCATCGTTGTAGAGGAAGCCGAGCGCCTCGCCCCACGCCAGGAACATCGGGAAGCGCGAATTCAGCAGCAGGCTGACGACCGCGCGCAGCGATTGCGGCCAGCCCTGCGGCGCGCCCAGCGGCGAGCGTGACCAATCGTGCCCGCGCATCGCCGCGCCCATGACGCCGCCGCCCGAGAGGAAGGCGGGAGCCGGGTCGCTGGAGGGCGGAGGGTCGATCAAACTGCCTGTGTCTATCTGCTTGCGATGCCGGGTCTATGCCGCCACCGGCACGAACGCCAGAGGCATTCGGGCGGCGCGGGCGATCACGCCTGCACCGCGCCGAGCCGCTGGCGCACGGCGGCGAACAGCATCTGTTGTGCCCGCTCGACGATCTCCTCCAGCGAAGGAGTACGCGCATACAGCGTACGCGCTTCGGCCATGAGCGCTGCGCGGCTCGGCAGATTCGGGTGGAAGACCGTGGCGGCCGCGTCGTGCAGGGCTTGGCATAGCGCCGCGAGTTCCCGCTCCGAACAGGCGGCGCGCAGGCTCTGCGCGATCCGTTCGGCGCTGAAGCGCGCGGCGAGCTGTTCGGCGGTACGGTGGACGACCTTGGCCCCCAACCGCTGCTCGCCGCGCACGACGCTGAGCGGTGGCTGCTTGAGGCCGCGGACGATACCCGCGAACGCCAGCGCGCGTAGCAGATAATAGGTCAGATCGACCTGCCACCAGCGAAAGCCCTGACGCGCGCTGCTCTGGAAGGCGTGATGGTTGTTGTGCCAGCCCTCCCCCATCGTCGCGATCGCCAGCAGCCAGTTGTTGCGCGAATCGTCACCCGTCACATAGGCGCGGGTGCCGCTGACATGCGCGAGCGAGTTGATGCAGAACGTCGCGTGCCACACCAGGATCGTGCTCCAGACGAAGCCGACGACCAACCCCTGCCACCCACCGAAAGCCAGGCACATCGCGGCAAGAGCGAACGCCGGCGCATTCTCGTGCGTATGCAGCCAGCGCAGTTCGGGATAGCGGGTGAGATCGGGAACGCTCGACAGGTCCGCGGTGTCGTGGCAGCGCGCGAAAATCCAGCCGACGTGGCTATAGAGAAAACCGGTGTGGCGCGGCGAGTGGACGTCCTCCGGCGTGTCGGCATGACGGTGGTGGTGACGGTGCTTGGACGCCCACCACAGCACGCTCTTCTGCGCATTGCTCTGCGCCAGGCACGCCAGAACGAACTGGAACGCGCGCGAGGTCGCAAAGGCGCGGTGCGAGAAATAGCGGTGATAGCCCGCGGTCACTGCGAACATCCGCAGCAGATAGAACGCACCACATAGCGCAAGCGAGGCCGCACTCACCCCGGTCCAGACCGCGGCGACCGCGGAAATATGCAGCAGGACGAAGGGGATGGCGGACGGATAGACGATATCGTGATGATCGGCGTGCATCGTTCCCGGTATCGTGGGCGAACGGTTTTGGAAATGGTAAGAACGGGTTGGCTGCGGTTTTACCGGCGCGGCGCCCGTGCGCGCGTCTCGATCAGCCACGGTTTGACCAGCCCGGTCGGCTTGCGCGTGCCATCCAGCCGCCGCGCGGTGATGAGGCGCACCGGTTTCAGGATCATCTGCCCCTTGAACGCGTCCATGCCGCCACCGGTCGGCAGTGCCAGGATGCGGCGGACCACTGCCATGCCCGACACGACATGGCCGAACGCGGCATAGCCGAGATACCCGGCGCGCGCGTCCATCTGCGGCGCCGGCCCTGCCAGCAGGACGAAATTGCCCCCCGCCGACCCCGGCTCGCTGCCCCGCGCCATCGAGATCGCGCCATCGGTGTGGCGGATGCCGGTCATCGCGGTGGTTTCCAGCGGAAACGGCGGCAGGATGCGGCGTGCATCGGTGCGGATGCCGGCCTGGATGAAGCCTTGTCTGGGCGCTCGCTTGCTGCGCGCGGCACGGTAGAAGGTCGTGCCGTCGAACCGCTCGTCGTCGACATAGGCCAGGAAGTTCTCGACCGTCCTGGGCGCCCGCCGCGCGTCGAGTGCGATGACGATCGGCCCGGCCGAGGTCTGGAGCCGCACCCGCACGATCGCCGGTTCTCGCGCGGCGGCGGGGCACGAGAGCAGCAGGGCGAGAAGCAGGAGCAAGCGCATCGCCGCGCGCTATAAGCGGCAGCGACGCTGCGCAAGCCGCCGCCGCTCTGCTATCGGGTACCGATGGCCAAAGCTCCCAAAGCCCGCCGGCTCAAGGTCTATCGCACCGCGATCGGTTTCCACGACGCCTATGTCGCAGCGCCCAGCCGCGCGGCAGCCTTGCGCGCGTGGGGAAGCGACAAGGATTTGTTCGCGCGCGGGGCGGCGGAGGAGGTCACCGACCCGGCGCTGACCGCCGAAGCACTGGCGGCGCCCGATACGGTCATCAAGCGCCTGCGCGGCACCGCGGCGGAACAGCTCGCTGCCCTCCCGCCGAAAGCACCCAAGCGCAAGGCCAAGGACGCGCCTCCACCAGATGTGACCGCACCGCCGCGCACCGCGCGCAAGCCCCCAACCCCGCCGCCGAAGCCCGAACCCAGCCGCGCCGCGCTGGACGAGGCGGAAGCCACGCTCGCCGCCGCACAGGCCCGGCAGAAGGAGGCACTTGGCGCACTCGCCGAGCGCGAAGCCGCACTCGCCCGCGAACGCCGCGACCTGGAACGCACCCAGGCCAGCGAGACCCGCCGCCTGACCCGCGATCGCGACGACGCGGCCGACGATTACCAAGCGGCGATGCGGCGCTGGCGACGATAGCCGCCAGCGCCATCGCTCAAACCACCGTCAGGCCGACATCGACGTTGCCCCGCGTGGCATTCGAATAGGGGCAGACCACATGCGCCGCCTGCGCCAGCCGCTCGGCATCCGCGCGCTCGACGCCGGGCAGCGCGATCGTCAGGTCGGCGGTGATCCCGTAACCGCCTTCCGATCGGGGACCGAAGCCGATTTCCGCGGTCACGGTGGCGTCGGCAGGCACGCTCACGCCTTCCTTGCCCGACACCGCCTTCATCGCGCCCAGAAAGCACGCAGAATAGCCGGCGGCGAACAGCTTTTCCGGGTTGGCGCCCGTGCCGCCCGGACCGCCCATCTCCTTGGGCACGACCAGCTTCACGTCGACCGATCCGTCGTCGGATTTCGCGGCACCGTCGCGGCCCCCGGTGGCGGTGGCGCTGGTCTTGTAGATGACGGTGACGGACATGGATGGTCTCCTGATGAATAGCGCGCCTGAACGGTCCAACGCCCGTTCCGGCTCCGGCTGGAAATCGCATCCGGCCTCCCCATCTTCAACCCATGCCATCCGAAATGACGAATCATCCGAACGTGCTCGCGTTCGGCGACAGCCTGACCGCGGGCTATGGCCTGGCGAGCATCGACAGCTTTCCCGCGCAGCTGGAGCGGCTGTTGCGCACCACCCGCCCCGCCGCGCACGTCATCAATGCGGGCGTATCGGGGGATACCAGCGCCAGTGGCCGGGCGCGGCTGCCGCGTGTTCTTTCCCGGCTGACGGTGCGGCCGGACCTGGCGATCGTCGAACTGGGCGCCAACGATCTGCTCCGCGGCCTGGCACCGGCGCGGATGCGCGAGAATCTGGACGCGATCCTGCGCGCGCTCGCCGATTGCGGCATTCCGGTGCTGCTGGCGGGGATGCAGGCGCCACCGTTCCTGGGCAGCTTCGCGCGCGGTTACGACGCGGTGTTCACCGATCTGGCGGCGGCGCATGGCGTGCCGCTCTACCCGTTCTTCCTGGCCGGCGTCGTCGGCGATCCCGCGCTGGTGCTGGCCGACGGCATCCACCCCAATGCACGCGCGATCGGCATCGTCGCGCAGGCGATCCTGCCGCATGTCGAAGCCGCCCTGATCGCCGGCGAACGCGCGAAGGCGGCATAGCGGCGCGCGGCGGTGGCCGGGTTCGTCATTCGCGCGACCACAGCAAAGATTCTGCGCTAACCGGTCTTTAGGGACATTGGCGGCATGAGCGGCAGGACCACTGCCGAACGGAAGCCGATGATCCCCCTGCCCCTGATCGCGCCCAACCCGCCACGGCTGAGCGAACTCGGCGAGGCGCTGCGCCGGGTCGAGGCATCGGGCATCTACAGCAACAACGGTCCCGAAGTGCGCGCGTTCGAGGCGGAGGTGACGCGCGACCTGTTCGGCGGAAAGGGGGCAAGCCTGGCGGTGGCCAACGCCACGCTCGGGCTGATGATCGCGATCCGCCACGCCGCCGGGCTGGACCCGAAGCCCGGCACCTTTGCCCTGATGCCCGCGCTGACTTTCGCCGCCACCGCACAGGCGGCAGCCTGGGCCGGGCTGACCCCGTTGGTCTGCGACATCGACCCCGGCGACTGGGCAGCGGCAGAGGCCGAGGAGGAGCGGCTGCTGCGCCATTACGGCGCGCGCGTCGGTGTGGTCCTCCCCTATGCGACCTTCGGCAATGCGATCGACCTCGATCGTTATACGTGGCTGCGGCAGTGCTACGGCGTCGGCGTGGTCGTCGATGCCGCATCGTCGCTGGGCACGCTCGACGAGGCGGGCGAAGGCTTCGGGGCGGACGCACCGTTCGCGATCGTCCATTCGCTCCATGCCACGAAGACCTTTGCGGTGGCCGAGGGCGGGCTGATCCACAGCGGTGACGCCGGGCTGATCGCGACGCTGCGCGCGATGACCAATTTCGGCTTCGAGAGCGGACGCAGCGCGACGCTGCCCGGCATCAACGCCAAAATGCCCGAAGTGCTCGCGGTCATGGCGCGGGAGAAATTGCGCACGATCGAGGACGTCTGCACCCGCCGCGCCGCGGTGGAGGGGGCCTATCGCCAGGCGCTGGGGCAATTCGCGTTGCAGACGGTCGCCGGACGCCGTCGCGCGATGCAGTTCATGCCGGTTCTCGTTCCCGCCCGGATCGCCGACCGCCGCGACGCGATCGCCACGCGGATCGAGGCGGAGGGCATCGGCTGCGGTCGCTATTTCAGCCCGCATCTCGGCGAACAGCCCTGGTTCCGCGCGACCGCCGTTATCGAGCCGACCCCGGTCGCCGACGGCATCGCCGCGCGCATGCTGTCGCTGCCGATCACCGATGCGATGGACCCCGCCGATGCACACCGCGCCGCCGACGCCTTCGTCCGCGCCTGCGCCGCGGAGGACCGTATCGTACCCGCACGGGCTGCGGCGCCACGCATCGCCTCGCTGGTCGTCGTCGGCGGCGGGCCGGCTGGCACCGCATTGCTCACGGCCGCGACCAAGCGTGGCCTGCTGCCCGATCTCGCCGCATCGGGCCTGGTGGTGGTGGAGCGCGACGCCGCGATCGGCGGCGGACGGCTCGGCCGCTATGCGATCACCTCCGATTCGACCGCGCAGACCTTCCTCACCGCGATCCGCGACAATATCCACCCCGAACTCGCCGCGCTGGTGGACCACGCAGCGGGTCGCGCCGTCGCCAAGCACGAGGCCGCACTCGGCGTGCCGCTGGTCGAGGTCGGGCCGCTGCTTCGCGAGAGCGGCGAGCGCCTGGGCGGCATCGTTCGTGCGAACGGCGGCGCGGTCTTGTCGGGGCATGAAGCCGTTGCGGCGGTGCGTGACGGCGACGGATTGTGGACGGTCAAGCTACGCCGCCTGAGTGATGGCCATGTCTTCGACCAGCGCAGCCGCGCCGTCGCGATCGCCACCGGCGGGCACCAGCCGCTCGACCGGCTCGCCGCACAAAGCGTCGCAGGCGCCCGGCTCATCGACATCGCAGGCGAACGGTTGGTTCAGTCGGACGACGTGCTGACACTCGGCGGGTTCGAGAAGGTCGCCGATCTGCTCTGCGCGAAGCGGGCGCCACGGATCGCGGTGATCGGCGGATCGACCAGCGCGCTGACCACGGTCGCGCTGCTGCTGCGTGGCCGCCCCGCGCTGCCGCTTGGCGCGGGCGCCATCACCCTGCTCCACCGGCGGCCCCTGCGCCCCTTCTATCCGTCGGTCGAGGCCGCCCATGCCGAAGGGTTCACCGATTTCGGCCCGCAGGACATCTGCCCGGTATCCGGCTTCGTCTATCGGCTGGCGGGTTTCCGGCTGGAGGCGCGCGACCTGGTGCTGCGCATGCTCGGCATCGACGGGCGCGCGCCCGATCCGCGGGTCGCGCTCCACCGCATTGAAGGTGACGACGCGCGCGCCAGGAACATCCTGCGCGACGCCGACCTCGTCATCGCGGCGCTCGGCTATCGCCCGCACGCGCTGCCGGTCCTCGACGCCGCCGGCTCCGCCATCGCGCTGGCGGCCCATGGCGGGGCGCCGATGGTCGATCGGCATTGCCGCGTGGTCGATGGCGCTGGTGCAGCGATCCCGGGACTTTACGGCATCGGTCTTGCCGCCGGCTTCGTCCCCTGGGGCGCGCTGGGCGGCGAGGCGAGCTTCTCGGGTCAGGCCAACGGCCTGTGGCTGTGGCAGAACGACGTCGGGATGATGATAATCGATCAGGTGCTGGCGCAGGAAGCGCGCGCGGCGGCGTGAGCGGATCGCCGACCTCGCCGATCGTCTCGGTCGTCATGGCCGCCTACAATGGCGCGGGGTTGATCGAGGAGACGCTCGCCTCGCTGGCGGCGCAGACCCTTGCCGATTTCGAGGTGCTGGTGGTCGATGATCGCTCCACCGACGCCACCCGCGACATCGTGCGCGCCTGGCCCGACGATCGGGTCCGCCTGATCGCGCTGGAGGTCAACGGCGGCCCGGTGCGTGCGCGCAACCGCGGCGTGGCGGAGGCGCGCGGTCGCTATATCGCCGGGCTCGACCAGGACGATCTGTGCCGCCCCGAACGGTTCGCGCGCCAGGTGGCGTGGCTCGATGCCCATGCCGATTGCGCCCTGCTCGGCACGCAGGTCGATTGGCTCGACGGCACCCGCACCGGCCCGTCGCGCTATCCCGCCGTGACGACGCCCGCGCTGATCGCGTGGCTCACCTGGATAGAGAACCCGCTTGCCTGGTCCTCGGTGATGGTGCGCGCCGACGTCGCGCGCCGGCTCGATCCGTTCACCCGGCCCGAGATCCTTTATGCCGAGGATTTCGACCTCTATCACCGCGTCCAGGCGCATGGCGGAATCGCCCGGCTGGACGAGGCGCTGGTCGTCTATCGCCGCCACGGCGGCGGCGCGTCGAACCGCTTCACCGAAACGATGGAGGACAGCGCCACCCGCGTCCTGGCGCAGGCGCACGCCGCGATCCTGGGCGAGGCGGCGGCGGCGGCGCTCGCCCGGCTGCTCGTGGTCCACCTGATGCGCGGCGATCCCGTGCCCGATCGCGCGACGCTGGCCGCGCTGGGGGCGGGCATGGCGACCCTTCAGGCGGCGTTTCTGGCGCGCCATGATCCCGCCGCCGACAGCCGCCTGATCCGCTGGGAAACCGCGCGACGCTGGGCCGGGATCGGCCGCGCGGGGCTTCGCGCGGGCACATTGACGCTGGCGGACCTCGCGGCGGTCAGGCCCGCCGATTTCGGCCTTGGCCATGCAGGGGTCGACGATCTGCTATTGTCGCGGCTCGTCGGCTGGACGCGCACCCTGCGCCGTGCCGGTTAGGGACTGCGACCCCCTTGCCCTCGCGCCTGTCCGCCCCCATAAATTGTGCAGCGCAGCATAGAAAGCGTGATCTCCTGGAGGATGAACATGCGTTCGATCGCTGACACCATAACCCGGCTGCACCCAAAGATCGGCGCCACCGGCACCGACCGGCTCAGCGACCTGCCCGATTTCGGCGCCAGCGCCAGCGGCCTTCGCGCGCGCTGCTACGTGCCCGACGATCTTCCTGCCGGCGCCCCGCTGGTCGTGGTCCTGCACGGCTGCACGCAGACCGCGGCGGCCTACGATCACGGCTCGGGCTGGTCCGAACTGGCCGACCGCCACGGCTTTGCGCTGCTGTTTCCCGAACAGACTCGCGCGAACAATCCCAACCTGTGCTTCAACTGGTTTCTTCCCGCCGACACGACCCGCGGCCAGGGCGAAGTGGCCGCCATATGCGCGATGATAGAGAAGATACGCGCCGCCCACGCGCTCGATCCCGCACGAGTCTTCGTCACCGGCCTGTCGGCGGGCGGCGCGATGGCGAGCGCGCTGCTGGCGACCTACCCGGACGTTTTCGCGGGCGGCGCGATCATCGCCGGCCTCCCCTACGGCACCGCATCGTCGGTCGGCCAGGCGATGGAGCGGATGCGCGGATCGGGGCTTCCCGATGCAGCCACGCTGACGCGGGCGGTGCGCGACGCATCGCCGCACCAAGGGCCGTGGCCGCGGGTGTCGGTATGGCACGGCACCGCCGATCACACGGTCGCGCCGGCGACCGGCGAAGCGGTGGTCGCGCAGTGGCTTGGCGTCCACGATCTCTCCGCCGGACCGAGCGAGACCGCGCTCGTCGACGGTGACGCCCAGCGCATCTGGCACGATGGCGATGGGCGCGTGGCGGTGGAGGCGCACGCGATCGCGGGCATGGCGCACGGCACGCCGATCGACCCGATGGGCGAGGACGGCTGCGGCGCGGGCGGGGCGTACATGCTCGACGTCGGCGTGTCGTCGACGCTGCGGATCGCCGAAAGCTGGGGCCTGACCGACACCATCGCGGTCCCCCGCGCGCGCGCCAGGCCGGCAGCCCCGCCACAAGCCGCCAACGGTGTCGGCGACATCATCGAGGGCGCCCTGCGCGCCGCAGGATTGATGCGCTGAAATCCTGACGTGCAGCGATGGTCGGCGGGTGGTGACACGGCCACATTCGCATCTACCCGCCTATGACCAGATGCGCGCGTGCCGCTGCCCCAGCCCGGTAATCAGTTCATATTGCGACATGCCCGATGCCGTCGCGGCTTGCGGCAAGGCATAGTCGATGGCCACCCAATCGCCCTCGGCCGGCGGAGCGGCGGTGACGTCGAGCGCGATCAGGTCCATCGACACGCGCCCGATAACCGGGAACATGCCGTCACCGGCCGATCCCGTGTCCGAAAAGCCGCGCCAATAGCCGTCCGCATAGCCGAGGTTGAGAATGGCGACCTCCGTCTCGCGCGCGGCGGTCCAGACGGCGTTGTATCCTACCGTCTGGCCGGCGGGCACGCGCCGGCGCTGGAGAACCTGGGACTGCGGGCGAACGACCTGCGCGATCACGCCGGCGAACTCGGCACGAGGGATGCCGCCGTAAAGCGCCAGACCGGGCCGGGTGAGGTCGAAGGAATAGTCCTCGCCCAGGGCGATGCCGGCGGAATTGGCCAGGCTGAGCCGTTGCGCGCGAGTCCGGCCGGCAAGAGCGGCGAACGTCCGCTGCTGGCGCGCGTTCATCGCTGTCGCCGCCACGCTGTCTTCATCCGCGCACGCCAGATGACTCATCAGCGTGTCGATCGTCAGCGCTTCGAGCAACGCGACATCGTCGGTGGACAGCCCTAAACGGTTCATCCCCGTGTCGATCATCACGTCGCACACACCGCCACCGGCATCGCGCCACCGCGCCACCTCTGCGGAAGTATTCAGCACCGGTCTTGCGAAGCCGGACAGCGCAAGGGGCATGTCCTCAGGCCGCACGCCGTGCAGGACGGACACCGACAGACCCAGCGGCGCCAGCGCCTGCGCCTCCGCCCAGGTCGCGACGTAGAAATCACGGCACCCCGCCGCCGCCAGTCTGCGCGCGACCTCGATCGCCCCCAGGCCATAGCCATCGGCCTTCACCGCCGCGCCGCATGCCGCGGTGCCGCTCAGCCGGTCGAGCGCGCGCCAATTGGCGACCAGCGCCGCTCCGTCCAGGTGCAAGCGCAGGGGCGCAGTATCCGCGATCACGGTCGCACGGGCAGATGGCGTGTCCACAGGCCGCGCCGGTGTCATCGCGCCGGGCGTTCCTCACGAAGCCAAACCGCCGTCACCACAAGCGCCATCGCGACGACCACCCAGGTATACCAAAGCCCCGCATAAGGATCGCCCGTCCGCGCCACGATATATTGCGAGATGAACGGCAGGAATCCGCCGAAATACCCCGTGCCAAGATGGTAGGGTATCGACAGCGAACTGTAGCGGATCGCCGGCGGAAACATTTCGGACAGCAACGCCGCGACCGGACCGAAGGTGACGCCGGACAGCGCGCCCAGCATCAGGATGAGCACCAGTATCTTGGCGATGTTCACAGCCGACGGCACCACCGGATTCAGATCGTACCCCGCCGCTGCCAGCGCGGCATCGACCCCGGCGGGGCTGTGATCGGGCACGGGGATGCCGCCGATGGACAGCACCGTTCCCGGCGTCGCGCGGGTCTCATAGGCGACGCCCTTCTTCGAGAGGTGATCGAGAAGCTGCCCGCACGCATCGCCCTGCGCCTTGGCAAACGGGCTGTAGGCGCAATGCGGCCCCGACACGATCACCGGCGCGGCCACCGCCGCTTTCGCCAGGCCCGGATTGGCGGCCGACCCCAGTCCCCAGAAGATGGGGAAGAGCAGCAGCAGCGTCGCGGCATAGCCCCAGACGATCGGCTTCTTGCGCCCGATCCGATCCGACAGTCGCCCGAAAAGAACGAACCACGCCATCCCCATCAGTGCGCCCGCGCCCACGATCAACTGGGCGATCGTCTCGTCCACCCGCATCGGCCCTTGCAGGAAGGACAGCACGGTGAACATCGCGGTATACCATATCACCGTCAGGCCCGCCGCGATCCCGAACAGCGCCACGACCATGCGCTTGAGATTACCCGGATAGGTGAAGCTCTCCACGATCGGGTTCTTCGCCCGCTCGCCTGCCGCACGCATCGCCGCGAACACCGGACTTTCCGACAGTTTCAGCCGCATCCAGAGCGATATGGCCAGCAGCACGATCGAGAAGAGAAACGGCAGCCGCCAACCCCATTCCTGCCAGACCGCGGCGGGAAGCAGCCCCTTGGTCACCAGCACGACGGCCAGGCTCAGGATGAAGCCGCCGACCACGCCGGCCTGGATGAAGCTGGTATAGAAGCCGCTTTTGCCCGGCGGCGAATGTTCCGCGACATAGATCGCCGCTCCGCCATATTCGCCGCCGAGCGCCAGGCCCTGCGCGATCCGGAGCAGCAGCACCAATGCCGGTGCAGCCAGACCGATCGTCGCGGCGGACGGGACCAGCCCGACGCCTGCGGTCGCGATGCCCATCAGCGCGATGGTGACGAGAAACGTATATTTGCGCCCCAGTCGGTCACCCAGATAGCCGAACAGCACCGCGCCCAGCGGCCGGAACCCGAAACCTACCGCAAAGCCCGCCCAGGCGAGCAGGGTCTGGACGATTTCGTTACCCGCAGGAAAGAACGTGCGACCGATGATCCCCGACGCGGCGAGCGTGCCGTAGATGAAGAAATCATACCATTCGAATACCGTGCCGAGCGACGACGCGGTGATGACCAGGCGGATGTCCGCTGGTGACGGCTGTTCGGTATGTTGCATCGGGCCTCCCTGCCCACCCGCCCTAGCGGGTTACGGCCGAGACTTGAACAGCCCAAAGTCCGTCCTCGCCGAGCCGCCTCGGCAAAGCTTGGATCACACCTTCGTCGCGTAGATCATCCGCCCTTCGCCCAGCCGCGCGAAAACCTCGGACAGGTCGTTCTCGCCCACCGCGAAACACCCCTGGCTACGCCCGAGCACACCGCGGGTGCGCAGAATGTCCTTGTTGGCATACCAGGCCGCATGGACCACGATCGCGCGGCCGAGCGCATTGTCGTTGGTCGGGTCAAGCCCGATCAGCCGCTGCGAGCGGCCATGCTTGCCGACGTAATAATCGCTGGCCAGAAACGCCCCCTCGCTGGACGCATTCGATCCGAAGGCGTTGGAGAAGCGCGCGAGATAGCCGGTGTGCGCAGGATCGGACCCGCTGCCATGCGCCACGAGCAACGACGTGCTCCTGCCCGATGCGATATCGAGGAAATGGAGCCGGGGCTGTGATGACGGAGCCGCGAAATCGACGATCGCGATCCGATCCCTCTTCACCTGCCCGCCATGGCGCTGGAGCGACGCCAGCGCGCGACGGAGCAGTTCGGGACGGACGACCTTTGAACTGGTGATGATGGGCGCCGGCCGACCGGGAAGCGGAGGCTGCGACAGCGGTTTCAGATCGCGTGACGTGATACGCGCCATCTTCTGTGCCGCCGACACCGCGCCGGGCACCGCAAGCAGGCTGCCCAGCACCAGGCTGTTCTTGACCAACGCACGCCGATCGCGTGCCACTTCGCCCATCTCGTTCATCTATGCCCTTGCATGACCAGCCACACCCGCGAACCCGATATAGCAGCGAACCGGTTAAATTTCGCGCGCGAATTCCGTCGGTTGCGGGATGCCTCGTGATTTCGCCGCGAAATACCATCGTCTCGTCGGTTGCACCGATGGAACACCAAACGGGGGGTCGCGCGTTGATTCGGCTAGAGTGTACCGGTCAGGAGTATCGACCATGAAGGCATGGGCCATCACGCTGGCGCTGTTCGCCACGTCAGCCGCGGGAAGCGCGCACGCCGCGGACGGGGATGTCGGCGTGACCGCCGCCGCAGCCGTGGCCGTCCCGCCCAATCGATTCGTCTGGGCCGACAACGCCGGATTGGAGCCGGTCAGTGTCGTCGTGAGCGTCACCGATCAGCGCGCCTATGTCTACCGCGGCCAGACGCTGATCGCGGTATCGAGCGTATCGACCGGCAAGGAGGGCAAGGGTACGCCGGCGGGCACCTATCCGATCCTCCAGAAGAAGGAGGATCACAAATCCAACCTCTATGACGCCGCGCCGATGCCCTTCATGCAGCGGCTGACCTGGGACGGCATCGCGCTTCACGCCGGCCGCAATCCGGGGTTTCCCGCCAGCCACGGCTGCGTCCGCCTGCCCGCCGCCTTTGCGAAAAAGCTGTTCGCGATCACCACTGTCGGCACGACCGTGACGGTCATGGACGAGCCGTTCGTGCCGGGTGATGACTGGGTGCCTGAACCTGCCGCGATGCCCGATGCAGAGACGGCGACGACCGCAAAGGCCAATTCCACGCAATTGGCGTCGATAGGCAGGTAAGCCGACCGTTGGAAGCCCGCGGCGTTACCTGCGTCGACGCCCCGGCTGAGCGACAGTCGGACGATTTTCCGGAGCGCCTAAGCATCGAGAGAATGCTGTACCCCAGCACGCTCCTCAGGCGTTTGCCCGCCCATGACAAACGCCATTCCGCTGCACCATCTCGACGTCGTCCTGCGGCCGGACCCGGCGCGCACCGTGATCCGCCCGTTCCTGCCGTCCGATCCGCAAGCATTCGCGGTGGAAGGGCACCCCCGCGCCGAGCGCATCATCGCACGCGTCCTCGCGATCCCGCCGCATGAACTCCACGTCGAACTCGATCGCGCGCGCGCCTCGCTGGACCAGCGCCACCGCGACGTCTGCCCGCTGCTCGAACGTCAGTTCGATGCCGTGGCCGGGATGGTCCCGGCAGATGCTCAGGTGTCGCCCGACCAGCGCATCCTGATCGGTGCGTACCTCAGCGCGGAGTACAGCTTCGAAGCCGCCGCGCTGTTCAATCCCAGCGCGGTTCCTCATCCCGATCAATCGGGACTGGAAGACGGTGCGGTCCGCATCGTCGTCAGCTTGCGCGGTATCGGCGAAGGGCATCTGTCATCGGTGACCTTTCGGACGGGTGTCTGGGCCGCGGACGGCACCCTGGCGATGGACCCGGCCAGCGCCACCGCGATCCCGCCGGTGATCGAAGTACCGCTCGGCTGGCACGACGGCGACACGATCCAGCTCGACTGCAGGGGCAGTCGCGAACCATCCGAAACCGTCCTGTTCCCCGTCGTCCCCAGCCAGAGCCGCGGACTGGAAGACCTGCGCCTCACGCCGGTGCAGTTCTTCGATAACGCGCCGACCTATGCGGGCACGTACACCGCTTTGGGCGACAAGGGCGTGCGGCAGGAGATGCTCCAGGCCGACGATTTCCGTACCTTCAAGATGCACCCGGTGATCGGTGAGCTTGCCGGGGCAAAGGGCATGGCGCTGTTCCCTCGCCAGATCGCGGGCAAATTCTGCGCCATCTCGCGCCACGACAATGAAAATCTGTGGCTCGCAATGTCGGACGACCTGTTCACCTGGCACCCGCAGCGCAAGATACTCGAACCCGCCTATCCCTGGGAAATCATCCAGATGGGCAATTGCGGATCGCCGCTGGAAATCGACGAAGGCTGGTTGCTGCTCACCCACGGCGTCGGCGTCGTCCGAAATTACTGCATCGGCGCTGCGCTCCTGGACCGCGACGATCCGTCGAAGGTGCTCGGCCGCCTCGCGCATCCGCTGATGGAACCCGGCCCAGAAGATCGCGACGGCTATGTGCCCAATGTAATCTATAGCTGCGGCGGGATCGTCCGCGGCCGCACCCTGCTGCTTCCCTACGGCATCGCGGACAATTACGCGGGCTTCGCGACGGTGTGCGTGGACGACATTCTGGCCGCGATGACGATGCCGTGAGCCGACAGGCGCTCGAAGCCGAATGGCTGCACCTGACGCGCGTGATCCTTCCGGCCCTGGCGGCAGCACGCCGCTGGCCCGTTCGCGCGGATCATTGCTTCCAGCGCATTCTGCTCGATCACGCGACCGGAGGCTGCTGGTATGACTCGATCGCGGAACGTCCAGCCTATGCGCATGCGCCTGAGCAGACGCTGGCGAACGCGGTCGCGATCGGCCGTGCCGTCATCGCGGGCGAAGCCGACCTGGCAGCGTTGAACCGAGCGTCACTTGCTTGGCGTGCCGAGCGATGAATCAGGCTTCCTCGGGCCAATAGAGGCGCATCGGATTGGCGACGAGCAGCTTGTGCTGCAATTCGGGCGTAGGGGCTATGCGGGGGATCATGTCGGTCAGTGCGCCATCGTCGGGGATCGCGTCCTGCATGTTCGGATGCGGCCAATCGGTGCCCCAGATCGCACGGTCCGGATACTCCGCTACCAGCGGCGCGACCGCCCGCGCGAAATCGTCCCAGGGCGGGCCGGCGGCGTCGAGGCGATCGGGGCACGTCGCCTTGAAATGCACGTCGGGACGGCTGTCGAGCAGCGCACGCAGCGCACGCATGTCCGCGCCGTCGGCACCTTGGGCAACGTCGGGGCGGCCCATGTGATCGAGCACGATCGGCACCGGCATGGCATCGAGAAACGGGCGCAATTCGGTCAGGATGTCGGCTTCGAAATAGATGACGACGTGCCAACCCGCGGGCAGGCGCGCGGCCACGTCGAGGAACTTGTCCCTGGGCGCGTCATCGACCAGCCGCTTGAGGAAGTTGAACCTTATGCCGCGGATGCCGCCCGCGTCCAGCGCATGCAAAGCGTCCTCGTCGATGGCGGGATCGACCGCGGCGATGCCCCGCGCCTTGCCGTTCGACAGAGCGATGGCGTTCAGCGTCGCCGCATTGTCGACGCCGTGGCAGGTCGCCTGGACGACGACATTGTGTGCGAAACCCAGCCGGTCGCGCAAGCCGAACAGCATCTCTGGCGTCGCATCCTGCGGCCGGTATTTGGCCTTGGCGGAGAAAGGGAACCGATCGGCGGGCCCGAACACATGACAATGCGCGTCCACCGCTCCGGGCGGCGGCACGAAGGCTGGCGCGCAAGGCGTCTCGGTCCAGCTGCGGATACGGCCGTGCGCGTCGGTGCTCATGCGAAAATTCGGCCTTCCATCAATTTGCGCGCGGTCCGCAGCAACGCCGCGCCGGTGACATATCCGACCGAGTCCAGTTCCAGGACGCACGTCATCTCGCCGGTCGGATGCTCGACCGACAGCGTTCGCAGCGCACCCGACCCCACCTCGGCCACATCGGCGGCGGGCGATCCGGCGATCAGGCATGCGGTGGCGACGCTGACCGCCCCCAGCACCCCGATGGTGGCATGCGCGCGGTGCGGGATGAAACTGCGCACCGTCACCGCGCCGCCATGTGCCGGCGGGGCAACCAGCATCATCTTGGGCACCGATTTGTCGGCGACGTCACCCAGGTTCATCAGCGGCCCCGCGCGCAGCCGGATCGCCTCGATCCGCGCCTTGAGTTCCGTTGCCGCCTCAAGCGTGTCGCGGTCCTCATAGCCGGTCGCGCCGACATCCTCGGCCTTGAAGACCACGCAGGGCATGCCGTTGTCGACCAGCGTGCAGGCGACGCCGTCGATCAGATCGACCGCGTTGCCGGTCGGCAGCAATGCGCCGCAAGTCGACCCGGCGGTATCGCGAAATTGCACCGGAATCGGCGCCGCCGTGCCCGGCACGCCGTCGATCCGCGCGTCGCCAGCATAAATGACGATGCCTCCCGGCGTCGCAACCGTCGCGACCGCCGCTTGGCCGGTGTTGACCATGAAGATGGCGACGCGCGTCTCATCGCCGGTCGCGGCCACCAGTCCGCGCTCGATCGCAAAGGGTCCGACCGCGGCGAGCATGTTCCCGCAATTCTGCGCATCGCTGACGATCGCCTGATCGACGAACACCTGGAGAAACAGGTAGTCCACATCGACATTCGGCCGTGCCGAGCGCGACACGATCGCGACCTTGGAGGCGAGCGGGTCGGCGCCACCCATGCCGTCGATCTGACGGGGATCGGGCGATCCGAATGCGCGCAGCAGGAATGCGTCGCGTGCCGCCGGATCGCTCGGCAAGTCGTCGGCCAGGAACATGCCGCCTTTCGACGTACCGCCCCGCATCCAGGTGCAGGGCACGCCGTCACTCATAGCGCAGGCCCATAGCCTCCAGCTTGCCGCGCATGTCGTAGATGTCGAGCCCGAGTTCGCCCGCCGCAAGTCGCTGACGCTTGGCTTCCTCGTTCGCCTCGCGCATCTGCGCGGCCTTCAGCACCGCGGCCGCATCGGCCCGCCTGACGACGCACACGCCGTCGTCGTCGGCGACGATCACGTCGCCGGCCTCGATCGCGGCACCCGCGCAGACGATGGGAACGTTGACCGATCCGAGCGTCGCCTTGATCGTGCCTTGCGCGAACACCGCCTTCGACCAGACCGGGAAACCCATTCGCGAAAGGTCAGCAACGTCGCGCACACCCGCGTCGATCACCAGGCCGCGACAGCCGCGCGCCATCGCCGAGGTGGCCAGCAGATCGCCGAAATAGCCGTCTTCACAGGGACTCGTGGGAGCGAGAACCAGGATGTCGCCCGATCGCAATTGCTCGATGGCGACGTGGAGCATCCAATTGTCGCCCGGCGGGGCCGAGATCGTGATCGCCGAACCCGCGATCCGCGCACCGGCGTAGATCGGACGAAGGCGACTGCCGAGCAGGCCGATGCGGCCCTGCGCCTCGTGGACGGTGGCGACGCCCGCCGCAGCCAGGCCGTCGATCACGGCAGCATCCGCGCGTCCGATTTTGCGTATCACCCGGCCTGCCATGCGATGCTCCCTTGTCGCGCCGCGATTGGAGGATGGCGCCCGACGGCACCAATCACAATCGTGTGAAGGCGATAAGTTTTTGCTATCATCAGTCCATGACGCCAGGCCCCTATTCGCTCAATCTGCGCCATTTGCGCGCGCTTTCGGCAATCGTCGAACGCGGCAACATGAGCGCCGCGGCACAGGCGGTGAACCTTTCGCAGCCGGCGTTGACCCAGGGGCTGGCCAAGCTGGAGCGGCAATTGGGCACGATCCTGTTCGACCGCCGATCCGACGGAGTCAGCGCGACCGCTGCGGGTCTGGCGCTTGCCGAACGGGCCACCGCAGCCTTCGCGCATCTGACCACGGCGACGCGCGGCGCGGCGCGGCGCACGGGGCGCGGCTTCGCGCTTCCCGAAATGCTGATGACCGCAAGCCAGTTGCAAGCGTTTCTGGCGCTCGCCGACGCCGGGAGCTTCGCCGCGGCGGCGGTGGCGACAGGTGTGTCGCAGCCCGCGCTCCACCGTGCGGTGCGCGATCTGGAACAGATATGCGGCGTCGCGATTGCCGAGCGGCGCGGGCGCGGGGTGGTGCTGACCGCAGCCGGCCGGCGGCTGGCCCGCGGCGTCCGGCTGGCGGCGCGGGAGATCGGCGCGGGGATCGCGGAACTCGGCAGCGACCAGCAGGCGGGGCGGATGGCGATCGGCGCGATGCCGCTATCGCGCGCGCTGTTGCTGCCGCGCGCCATAGCGGCGTTCGTCGGCAGCACGCCGCGCGCGGTGATCGACGTGGCAGAAGGATCGTGGCGCGAACTGGTCGAGCCGCTGCGCGACGGCATCATCGACCTGATGGTGGGCGCGCTGCGCGACGAGCCTCCGCCGGGCCTGGAACAGCGCGCGTTGTTCGAGGACCGGCTGGTGATCATCGCGCGTGTCGGGCATCCGCTGGCGGCGATCGTCGAACCGACGCTGGACGATTTCGCGGAATATGGCTGGGTCGTCGGACAGGTGGATACACCGCTGCGGGCGCAGTGGGACACGCTCTTCGCCGGGCGGCCGGCGCCGGCGGCACCGATCGAGTGCGGATCGGTGATGGTGATCCGCGGCGTGCTGCGCGACACCGACCTGCTGACCCTCCTCTCGCCGGATCAGGTCGCGCTGGAAGTGGCCGGCGGACTGCTGACGACGATCGGACGACCGCTGGCACACGGGGTGCGGACGATCGGGATCACGACGCGGATCGGCTGGCGCCCGACGGCGGCGCAAGCCCGCTTCATCGCGCTGCTCGAACAGTTTGCACGCCCGGGTCCGCTATCCGGTTCCGCGGGATAGTTCCGAAAATCGAATATCCGTTCGGCGATTGGATTTGCGCGCACGCCTCGCCCGATCTTACGCGATTTGCATGGCAGTCACGCTGGCCTTCATCGGATTCGGGGAAGCTGGCGCGGCCTTTGCGGGCGACGTGCCGGCTCAGGGATATGACAGCAAGACCGACGACGCCCAGACGCGTGCGGCCAAGCTCGCCGATTTCGCCGCCGCAGGCGTCACCGCCTGCGACAGTGCAGCCGATGCCCTGAGCGGTGCGCAAGCAGTGCTCTCGCTCGTCACCGCCGATCAGGCGCTTGCAGCTGCACAGGCCGGGGCGAAGTCGATCGCGACCGGCACCTTGTGGTTCGACATGAACAGCGTCGCGCCCGAGACCAAGCGCGCGGCCGCTGCGGCAATCGAGGCACCCGGCGGGCGCTATGTCGATGTCGCGGTGATGGCACCGGTCCATCCCAAGCGGATGGGCGTGCCGTTGCTGGTCAGCGGGCCACATGCCGCCGAGGGCGCGCGCGCATTGAAAGACATCGGCTTTCACGACGTGTCGGTCGTCGACGGCCCCGTAGGCGCGGCATCGTCGATCAAGATGATACGCTCGGTCATGGTCAAGGGTGTCGAGGCGCTGACCGCCGAATGTCTGCTTGCCGCCGAGGCCGCGGGAGTCACAGAGGCGGTGATCGCCTCGCTCGATGCCAGTTCTCCGTCACCGGGCTGGCAGGCTCGCGCCGACTATAATCTCGATCGGATGATGGTCCACGGCTTGCGTCGCGCCGCCGAAATGGAGGAAGTCGTCGCCACGCTCGAGGCGCTCGGCACCGGATCGGCGATGGCGCGGGCCACGATCGCGCGCCAGCGGGCGATCGGTGCCCTGGAGCTGACGCCGCCCGATGGCCTGGCCGCCAAGCTCGGCGCCCTTCTCCCGATCCACGAAAAGGCGCGCGCCGCATGACGATGATAATCGACTGCCACGGCCATTACACCACCGCCCCGCCGCAGCATGATGCGTGGCGCGACGCGCAGAAAGCGGCGTTTAAGGCCGGCGAGGCGCCCCCGCCCTACCCGGCGATCTCCGACGACGAAATCCGCGAGACGATCGAGGCGAACCAGCTGAAGCTGCTCCGGGAACGCGGCGCGGACATGACGATCTTCTCGCCCCGCGCCTCGACGATGGGGCACCATATCGGCGACGAGGGCGTGAGCATCGCCTGGGCGCGCGCATCGAACGACCTGATCGCCCGCGTCTGCGCGCTATATCCCGAGACGTTCGCCGGCGTGTGCATGCTGCCGCAAAGTCCGGCGGCGGATCTGGCCGGGTCGATCGCCGAACTCGACCGCTGTGTGAACGATCTGGGCTTCATCGGCTGCAACCTGAACCCCGATCCCGGCGGCGGGCATTTTACTGCGCCGTCGCTGACCGATCGTTACTGGTATCCGTTCTACGAGAAGATGGTCGAGCTGGACGTGCCGGCGATGATTCACGTGTCGGGGAGCTGCAACCCGGCGCTGCACGCGACCGGCGCCTTCTACATTGCCGCCGACACGATCGCCTTCATGCAACTGATCCAGGGCGATCTGTTCCGCGATTTTCCAACCTTGCGCTTCATCATCCCGCACGGCGGTGGTGCGGTGCCCTATCACTGGGGGCGCTACCGTGGTCTGGCGGACATGCTCAAGCAGCCCGATCTGGCCACGCACGTGATGAACAACGTGTATTTCGACACCTGCGTCTATCACCAGCCCGGCATCGACCTGCTCGCAGAAGTGATCGACACCAAGAACATCCTTTTCGGGAGCGAGATGGTGGGCGCGGTACGCGGCATCGACCCGCAGACGGGGCAGTATTTCGACGATACGAAACGATACGTCGATGCGCTTTCCGTGCCCGATGCCGACAAGCACGCGATCTTCGAAGGGAATGCGCGGCGCGTGTTTCCCCGGCTGGACGCCAGACTGAAGGAGCGCGGGCTGTGAACCCTGTACGCGACATCCACGCCTATCTGGCGGAGTTCGACGATATTCCGGGCACGCGCGTCTATACCGCCAAGCGGGCACGCAAGGGCTATTGGCTCAACCAGTTCGCGATGAGCCTGATGAAGGCGGACAATCGGTCGCGGTTCAAGGCCGACGAGCCATCGTATCTGGACGAGTGGAAGCTGACCCCCGCCCAGCGCGACGGTGTGCTGCGCCGCGATTACAACCAGTTGCTCGACGAGGGCGGCAACATCTATTTCCTGGCCAAATTGTTCTCGACCGACGGACAGAGCTTCCTCCAGGCGGTCGGCACGATGACCGGCATGGCACCGGAGGATTATCAGGCGATGATGGTCGCCGGCGGCCGATCGCCCGAGGGGCTTCGCTCGCTGAAGGCGATGGCAGCGGTCGCCGATATCGCCGGCGAGATCACCAACACGCCCGTGCCACCAGAGGAGCCCCGCTGATGGCGCGCATCACCGCCGGCATCGCATCGAGCCACATCCCCGCGGTCGGCGCGGCGCTCGACAATGGCAAGACCGCCGAACCCTATTGGGCGCCGGTGTTCGCAGGCTATGACTGGGTCAAGCGCTTCGAGGCGGAGGAAAAGCCCGACGTCGTGATCCTGGTCTACAACGATCATGCCTCGGCCTTCGACGCGAACCTGATCCCGACCTTCGCGATCGGCTGCGGCGAGGAATTCAGGCCCGCCGACGAAGGCTGGGGGCCGCGGCCGGTGCCGGTTGTCGAGGGGCATCCCGATTTGGCGTGGCATATCGCGCAAAGCTGCATCCTCGACGAATTCGACATGACGATCATCAACCAGATGGACGTCGATCACGGGCTGACCGTGCCGCTGTCGCTGATGTTCGGGCAGGTCGCGGCGTGGCCGTGCCGGGTCATTCCGCTCGCGGTCAACGTCGTCACCTATCCGCCGCCGTCGGGCAATCGCTGCTGGGCGCTGGGCGAGGCGATCGCGCGCGCCGTCGCAAGCTATGACGAGGATCTGAATGTGCAGGTCTGGGGCACCGGCGGCATGAGCCATCAGTTGCAGGGGCCGCGCGCCGGGCTGATAAACACGCCCTGGGACACCCGGTTCCTCGACTGGATGACCGCGAACCCGCAGGCGCTGCGCCACATGCCGCATATCGACTATCTGCGCGAGGCGGGCAGCGAGGGGATCGAGCTGGTCATGTGGCTCATCATGCGCGGCGCGATGGGGGAAGCGGCGGCGGAACTGCATCGCTTCTACCACGTCCCCGCCAGCAACACCGCGGTCGGCCATATCGTGTTGCGGCCGGCGTAAACAAAGCCCTCTCCCCTCCGCGGAGAGGGTTGGGAGAGGGGCAGTCCATCAACCTCAAACCACAGGGTCGGGATCGAGAGACTGCCCCTCTCCCCGACCCTCTCCCCGCCAGCGGGGAGAGGGAGTTTAGCCATGAGAATCGCCCTCGCCGGTGCCGGCGCGTTCGGGGAAAAGCACCTCGACGGATTGAAGTTGATCGACGGTGTTCAGGTGACGAGCCTGGTCGGCCGACGGCTGGAGCCGACGCAGGCGGTCGCGCAGAAATACGGTATCGGCCACGTCACCACCGATCTGGCCGAAACGCTGGCGCGCGACGATGTCGACGCGGTGATCCTGTGCACGCCGACGCAGATGCACGCTGCCCAGGCGATCCAGTGCATGGACGCAGGCAAGCACGTCCAGGTCGAGATCCCGCTCGCCGACAGCCTTGCCGATGCCGAAGCCGTGCTGGCAAAGGCGCAGGCGACCGGGCTGACCTGCATGGTCGGCCACACGCGGCGGTTCAATCCGAGCCACCAGTATCTGCACGCCAAGTTCACGGGCGGCGAGGCGGCGATCCAGCAGATGGACGTCCAGACCTATTTCTTCCGGCGCAAGAACATGAACGCCAAGGGCGAGGCGCGGTCGTGGACCGACCATCTGCTCTGGCATCACGCCGCGCATACCGTCGATCTGTTCGCCTATCAGGCAGGGCCGATCGTCGCCGCCAACGCGCTGCAAGGGCCGATCCACCCCGAACTCGGCATCGCGATGGACCTGTCGATCCAGCTGAAAGCACAGAGCGGCGCGATCTGCACCTTGTCGCTCAGCTTCAACAACGACGGGCCGCTGGGCACTTTCTTTCGCTATATCTGCGACACCGGCACCTGGATCGCGCGCTACGACGATCTCGTCACCGGCAAGGAGGAACCGGTCGACCTGACCGGCGTCACCGTGTCGAACAACGGCATCGAATTGCAGGACCGCGAGTTCATCGCCGCCATCCGCGAGGGGCGCGAGCCGAACAGTTCGGTCGCGCAGGTTCTGCCCTGCTACCGCGTGCTCGACGCGCTGGAGGTGCAACTTGGCCGCTGAAATCCTCCCCGGGACGGGGAGGTGGCGCGCGCAGCGTGACGGAGGGGGGCCTCCGCGGGCGGGTCGCCCGTGGCGTACCCCCTCCACCAGCTTCGCTGGTCCCCCTCCCCGGGCCGGGGAGGATTTATGAGGACGTCTGTCGCGATCATCGGGGCCGGCCCGGCCGGGCTGCTGCTCGGGCATCTGCTGCGTGCGGAGGGCATCGCGTGCGTCGTAGTCGAGCGGCAGACGCGCGCCCGCGTCGAAAGCCGCATCCGCGCGGGCGTGCTGGAGACGGTGACGACCGACCTGCTGCGGCGGCTGGGGCTGGCCGAGCGGCTGGATGCCGAGGGGCTGATCGAATCAGGCTTCAACCTAGCGAATGACGAGGCGCTGATCCGGGTCGACGTGACCAAGCTGACCGGGCGCCACGTCACCGTCTACGGCCAGACCGAGGTGACGCGCGATCTGATCGCCGCGGCACCATCGCGCGATCTCGACATCGTTTTCGAAGCGAGCGAGGTCGCACTCCACGACGTCGACGGCGACGCGCCGTTCGTCACCTACGCAAAGGACGGTGCGCTCCAGCGTATCGACGCGGACTTCATCGCCGGGTGCGACGGCTTCCACGGCCCGTCGCGCAAGGCGATCCCGGCCGCGCGGGTTCGCGAGTTCGAGCGGGTCTATCCGTTCGGCTGGCTCGGCATTCTGGCCGATGTGCCGCCGTGCCACGACGAATTGATCTACGCCAATGGCGCGAAGGGATTTGCCCTCGCCTCGATGCGCTCGCCGACGCGCAGCCGCTATTACATCCAGGTGCCGACGACCGAACGGGTCGAGGACTGGCCCGCGACGCGGTTGTGGGACGAATTGGAGGCGCGCTTCGCCCCCCTGGCGCAGCGTGCGGTGGTGCGCGGCGACCCGCTGGAAATCTCGATCGCGCCGCTGCGTTCCTACGTCTTCGAGACGATGCGCCACGGGCGGCTGTTCCTGGCGGGCGATGCCGCGCATATCGTACCGCCGACCGGCGCGAAGGGGCTGAACCTGGCGGCGTCGGACATCGCCTACCTCTCGACGGCGCTGATCGCGCATTACGCGCGCGGCGACGAGACGCTGCTGACGGGCTATGAGGCCAAGGCACTGGCGCGGATATGGAAGGCGGAGCGGTTCAGCTGGTATCTGACCAAGCTGATGCACCGTTTTCCCGAGGATGGCGCGTTCGAGCGGCGGATGCAGATCGCCGAGCTGGATTACGTCGCACAATCGGCGGCGATGCAGACCGTCATCGCCGAAAATTACGTGGGATTGCCGCTTTAGGGGCTGTATCCGATCGCCATGACCAAGCTCCCCACCCGCGCCCTCGGGCCGTACACCGTGTCCTCGATCGGACTCGGCTGCATGAACCTCAACCACGCCTATGGCACGCCGCCGTCGATAGAGGATGCGGCCGCGCTGCTCAACCGGGCACTCGACCTGGGCATTACCCTGCTCGACACCGCGGCGCTATATGGACTGGGGGAGAACGAACGACTGATCGCGGGCGCGGTGATGCACCGACGTTCCGAATTCACGCTGACGACCAAATGCGTGCTCGATTTCGTCGATGGCAAGCGCTCGCTCGATGGCTCGCCGGACGCGATCACGCGGACGGTCGAAGGGTCGCTGGGGCGGCTGGGCACCGATCATGTCGATCTCGTCTATCTCCACCGGCTCGACAAGCGGGTGCCGGTCGAGGAGTCGGTCGGCGCGCTGGTGCGGTTGAAGGAGCAGGGCAAGATCGGCGCGATCGGCCTGTCCGAAATGTCCGCCGCCACGATCCGCCGCGCGCATGCCGTTCACCCGATCGCGGCGGTGCAGAGCGAATATTCGCCGGTCGTGCGCAATCCGGAAGTCGCGGTGCTGGAGACGTGCCGTGAGATCGGCGCAGCGTTCGTCGCCTTCTCGCCGGTCGCGCGCGGGCTGTTGGCGGGTGCGGTGCGGCAGGCGGATTATGCTGCGCACGACATCCGCGCCGCGATGCCGCGCTTCACCGAGCCGAATCTGGCGCACAATCGTCGTGCTGTGGACGCTTACGATGCCCTGGCCGCCCACCTCGGGCTGACCCCTGCGCAACTGTCGCTCGCCTGGGTCTTGTCGCGCGGCGCGCACGTCATACCCATCCCCGGCACGCGCAGCATCGCGCATCTGGAAGAGGACGTCGCCGCCGCACACATCACACTTGATCCCGAGACGCTGGTGCAAATCGACGTGATCTTCGCACCCGGAACGATACGCGGCGGACGCTATGCAGCGGCGATGCAGGCGCAGATCGACACCGAGACGCTGCCGGGCGAAGAGCTCGCCTAGATCACGTCGATAAGCGTCAGTCCTCGATCTTGACGTGGACCCCTTCGTCGCCACGCTGCCAATAGCCCGACGCCTTCAGCCAAGCGCGCGGATGGCCGCGTGCCTCGATCGCGGTGCGCACCGCCCGCGCTACCCCCGCCTCGGCAGCGATCCATATGAAACCGTCGCCGCGCGGTAGCGGCACGTCGGCGGTCGCGGCGATGAGATTGGCCGCATCATCGCTCCCCGAACGCACGACCCAATGCGGTGTCCAATCCGTTTGCGTGACGATCTCCTGCGCCTCTGCGGGGCTGTCGACCAGGACGAAGCTGACGGCGGGAACGCCGTCGCGCAGTTCCTCCAGCCGACGACCGATCGCGGGCAGCGCGGTTGCGTCACCGATGAACCAATACCAGTCGAAATCGTCGGCGATGATGGCCGAGCCGCGCGGGCCGCCGATCTCCAGACTATCGCCGGGCCTGGCCGCAATCGCCCAGGCGACGGCGGGTCCGGCATCGTGAAGCGCATAGTCGATCGCGATCGTGCCTGCCGCCTGGTCGAATCGGCGCGGGGTGAAATCGCGCATCATGCCGCGCTCGCCGGGTGCCACGGGGCCGGGGATGAACATCTTGACGTGATCGTCAAAGCCGGCGCTGGCGAAATCGGCCAGATCGGCGCAGGTGAAGTGAATGCGCCGCATTCCCGGGGTCACATCCTCGATCCGGTCGACGGTGAGCGTCCGACGGCGGGTTTCGTGGCGGACGCGGGTGATCTGGTGCCGGGTCATGCGGGCTTCCCCTCCGCCAATGGCGGCGCCGGCCAGCCTTTGCCATTGCGGCGTATCGGCGGTGTCGTGGATTTTCGTCATCATATCTCCTGAACACGAGCGCACGGCACAGCTGCTTTTCTCGCCGGCTGACGCGCCTTAACCGGCACCGCGGGCCTTCCCCGCGCATCGCACCCCAAGCGTCTCCAGCGCAGACGTGAGCATTGCTGCATTATAGGGCTTGCCGATCACCGAGACGCAGCGATCGTTGGCGAAACGGACGCGGGCGTCGGTCTCGTGCTCACCGGTGGCGATCAGGATCGGCAGGTCGGCGTGGAGCGCGCGCAATTCGGCGGCCAGCGATGTACCGCGGCCATCGGGCAGGCGGATGTCGAGCACCACCGCGTCATAGCGCCCCCGCGACGCGCGAATGCGATTAAGTGCCTCGGACCCGGTCGCGGCCTCGTCCACCGCATAGCCCGCGCCTACCAGCGCCTCGACCGCGAACATGCGCACGTTGGGATCGTCCTCGACCACGATCAGCCGACCGCTCGATCCCGCCGCCAGCACGTCGGCGATCTTCTCCGCCAGGGCCTTGAAGGTGAAGGGCTTGGCGATCATCTCGACGCCCTTGTCCAGCCGTCCGCCGTGGACGATCGCGTTGCGCGTATAGCCCGAGGTGTAGAGCACCTTGAGCGCAGGCCGCAGCGCGCGCGCGTGGTCCGCCAGTTCGCGACCGCTCATTCCCGGCATCACCACGTCGGTGAACAGCAGGTCGATCGCGCCGCTTTCGCGCTCGATCGTGACCAGCGCGGACGGGCCATCATGCGCCTGAATGATGCTATAGCCCAGTTCGCGCAGGATCTCGACAGTATAGGCGCGGACATCCTCGTCGTCCTCGACCACCAGGATCGTCTGCCCGCGTGCACTGCGATCGGCGCCGTCGTGATGCGGCTGGTCGTCGGTGTCGGCTTCGCTCATCAGTCGCGGCAGATAGAGTTTCACCGTGGTGCCGTCGCCGGGTTCGGAATACACCTTCACATGGCCGCCAGACTGTTTGACGAAGCCATAGACCTGGCTGAGGCCCAGTCCGGTCCCCTTGCCCACTTCCTTGGTCGTGAAGAACGGTTCGAACACGCGTGCCAGCGTCTCGCGGGTCATGCCGACGCCCGTGTCGGTCACCGCGATCACGGTGTAATTGCCCGGAGCGACCTCCGCATGTGCGGCGCCATAATGTTCGTCCAGCCGCGCGTTAGCGGTCTCGATCGTCAGCGTTCCACCCTCGACCATCGCATCGCGCGCGTTGACCGCCAGATTGAGAATCGCATTCTCCAGCTGGTTGGCATCGGCTTCGACGCGCCAGAGCCCCGGGTTGGTAACGATCTCCAGCTGCACCAGCTCGCCCAGTGCGCGGTGGAGCAGATCGGCCATGCCGCCGACCAATTTGTCCACGTCCAGCGGTTTGGGTGCCAGTGGCTGGCGGCGTGAGAAGGCGAGCAGCCGCTGCGTGAGAGCGGCGGCACGATCGGCACCCTTTTGCGCATTGTCCATCGCGCGGCCGGCGCGCGAGGTCGCATCGCTGCCCAGGCTGCGGCGCGCGATGTCGATATTGCCGGTGATGATCGTCAGCAGATTGTTGAAATCGTGCGCGATGCCGCCGGTCAATTGGCCCACCGCCTCCATCTTCTGCGCCTGGCGCAACGCCTCTTCGGCCTCCTCGCGCGCCGCCATTTCCTCGGCGACTCGCAGGGCCAGCAGGTCTTCGTTGCTCTTGCGGTCGGTGATGTCGATCACTGATCCGATATAACCGAGAAACGCGCCGTCGCTGCCGTAGCGCGGACTGGCGGCGTCGATCGCCCAGCGATACGCGCCATCGGTCCGACGCAGGCGATATTCGAGCCGGAACGGCGCCTCATCCGCATTGGCATCCAGGAAGACGCGTTCGGCGCGGTCCTTGTCATCCGGATGGGTCGCGTCGATCCAGCCCAGGCCCAGCGCCTCCGCCTCGCTCTGCCCGGTGAATTCGTACCAGGCGCGATTGAGGTAGGTGCATTGGCCGTCCGCTTCGGTGACCCACATCATCACCGGCGCATGATCGGCCATGTTGCGGAAGCGCGCCTCGCTTTCTGCCAGCGCGTCCATCATCTCGCGCCGTACCCTGGCCAGTTCGAGATTGGTGCTCACCCGCGCGACCAGTTCGCGCGCCGAGAAGGGCTTGGCGAGATAATCGTCGGCACCCGCTTCCAGCCCCTCGACCTTCGCGTCCTCCCCGGCGCGTGCGGACAGCAGGATCACCGGCAAGCCACGCAAAGCCGTCTCGCGACGGATCGCGTGCAGAAGACCCAGCCCGTCCAGGCGTGGCATCATCACGTCGCTCATGACGAGATCGGGGCGGGAGCGCCGGATTGCGGCCAGCGCGTCGATCCCGTCGCCGACCGTCTCCACCACATAGCCGTGATGACGCAAAAGCCGGGCGACATAGTCGCGCAGATCGGCGTTGTCGTCGGCCAGGACGATGCGCGCGCCCGCCCCCGGGGATTCTGTGCTGACCGCATCGAGCGTCGCTGGGGCGCCATCTGCCGGCAGCCAGCGCAGGGCTTCCTCGACGAACGCGCGCGCGCGCTCGGTCGCTACCAGGTCTTCGTCGTCCCGAGCCAGCCGATCGGCAGGCAGATGGGCGGCGCCCAGCGGGATCGTCACGACAAAGCGGGTGCCGGCCCCGACCACGCTGTCGACTGCCATGTCGCCGCCATGTTGCTTGACCAGTTCCTGCACCAGCGCCAGTCCGATGCCGCTGCCCTCGAACGATCGCCCTTGCGCGCCTTCGACCCGGTGAAAGCGTTCGAACAGGCGCGGTAGTTCGTCGGCGGGGATGCCGGTCCCGGTGTCGCGCACCTCCAGCCGAACCGCACCCGCGTCGGCCCGGACCACCACCGCAATGCCGCCAGTGAAGGTGAATTTGAACGCGTTGGACAGCAGGTTGAGGACGATCGTCTCCCACACGTCGCGATCGACATACGGCGCTTCTGCAAGCGGCGGACAATCCACCTCCAGCGTCAGGCCGGCACGATCGGTCGCCGCTCGGAACGAGGAGGCGAGATCGGCGGTCAGCATCGCGACGTCAGTGACCCGGAAACTGGCCTGGACCCGGCCTGCCTCCATCCGCGAAAATTCGAGCAGGCCGTTGACCAGGCGAAGCAGGCGCAGGCTGTTGCGATGCGCGATGTCGATCCGCTCGCGCTGTTCCGCGGAGAGCGGCGCGGCATCCCCCAGCGCGTCCTCGAGCGGCCCGATCATCAGCGTCAGGGGCGTGCGGAACTCGTGGCTGACGTTGGAAAAGAAGTTGGTCTTCGCACGGTCTATCTCGGCCAGCGCTTCCGCGCGGCGCCGCTCCGCTTCGTTCGCGGTCGCGCTGGCCAGCCCCGCCGCGATCTGGCCCACGAACAGGTCGATGAAGCCGCGATATTCCGCGTCGAGCGGGCGATAGGGGTTCAGCCCGGCGATGAACATGCCGACCGGCTCCTCCTGCCCCTGCGCGGGGATCGGCACGATCAGCGCCTGTGCAGGTGGCAATTCCCAAGGGCCGGCCGGCAGTGTGTCGAACCGCAAAGGCAGATCGTCGATCAGCATCGCCCCGGCCTCCAGCGACCAGACGGCTTCGGGATCACGCTCCGGCGCGGCGGCATGGCCGGCCTCGATGCCGGTAGCCGCCGCCAGCACATGTGCGTCGCCCTCGCGCAGATAGGTCAGGGTAAGCGGCAGATCGCACGGATCGGCGGCCAGACACCCGCGCACCGCCGTCCAGAGCGCATCGACGGTGCGCGCCTCGGCCGTGCGAAGGCCCAGGTCGCGCAGCACGCGCAACCGCCGCTCGCCGATGACCCGCTCGGTCACTTCGGTCACGACGCACAACATGCCCACGATCGCGCCGTCATCGTCCGCCAGCGGTGAATATGAGAACGTGTGGTAGGTTTCCTCGCGAAAGCCGCTGCGTTCGAGGAACAGCAGCAGCCCCTCGTCCCACGTCGCCTCGCCGGTCTCGAACACGCGTTCGATGCGCGGGCCGATATCGTGCCAGATCTCTTCCCAGACCTTGTCGGAACGCGCGCCGAGCCAGTTGCGCTTGACCCCCAGCGTCGGGCGATAGGCATCGTTGCAGAGGAAGGTCAGCTCCGGCCCCCACAACATCCACATCGCATAGCGCGACGACAGCATGATGCGCACGACGGTCTTTAGGCTCTGCGGCCAGCTTTCCGGGGGGCCGAGCGGCGATGCTGACCAGTCATGCGCGCGCATCATGGTACGCACCTCGCCCGGTCCGTCCAGAATGTCGGCCGATGTCGATGTGATCGGCATGCGCCGGCCCGCGTTGTCCACGCATCCTCCAGGTTCGATGCGTGCCTCGTTACCCACTATCGGCCGATGTGCCAACACTCGCGCCCCGGCGGGCGGCGCGGCGTGCCCTGCCCCTCGCGGCGCGTCGCGGACGAAGCGGCGCTAAGGGGGGAACGGACGCTTAAAGCCCGACCACGCCGCCGTCGTCCTTGGTGATGACGATGGTCGCCGATCGCGGCCGCGATCCGGCTGCCGCGACGCCGCCCTGGTTCGCGGGCCAGTTGCTGGTGATGTTCGCGGGGTTCCCGCCCTCGCCCGGATGCTGGATGTTGACGAAGAGCGAGCGGCCGTCGGGCGTCGAATAGATGCCGGTGATCTCGCACTCCTTCGGCCCGACCAGGAACCGGCGCAGCGTCGCGCCCGGTGCCTTGCCGATCCGCGTCGTCGCGCTGCCTGTTGCGGCGCCGATCGTGTTGGTCACGGTGCGGGTGCCGCCGTCGCCGACGATGCCCGGAATGGCGGCCAGCATCATGCAATTGGTGACGTCGGTATAGGAACCGTCGTCGGTCTGTATCCACATCACCGGCGTCACCTGGCCCGATGCGTTGCTGGGCAGGCCGAACCACAGGCCGTCGGGCGAGGAGAAGTCGTTGGTGGCGTCCAGCCCCGACAGGTTGATGTTGGCGGGATCGAGGTCGCTGCCTGCGCCGAACGCGTAGATGTCCCAGGTAAAGCCGGTCGCCTCCGACGTGTCGCCCGCCTCACGCAAACGGATGACATGGCCATTGACGTTGCCGGTGCCCGCCGCGCGGCCGTCGACCTTGGGATCGACATAGGCGCGCGGATTGGGCGCATCGACGCCCGCGACGGTGCGCGAGGCGTTGTTGGTCAGCGTGCAATACATCTCGCCCGTGGCCGGATTGACCGCGGTCCACTCCGGCCGATCCATCCGCGTGGCCTGCAGGGCGTCGCCGGCCAGGCGGGCGTTGATGAGCACGTCGGCCTGGCTGGTGAAGCCGTTTGCGCTCGTCAGCGGACCCTGTCCGAACACCAGCGGCAGCCACTGCCCGCTGCCGTCCGCGCCGAACCGCGCGACGTAGAGCGTGCCCGCGTCCAGATATTTGTCGCCAACGGCCAGCCGGTCGGCACGCGCTGCGTCCGCGGCAACCCAGGGCGTCGCCGAGACGAACTTGTAGATATATTCGTTCTGCGCGTCGTCACCCATGTAGAAGGCGGGGCGGACCCCGGCAATCGTCCGGCCGATTTCGCAGCCTTCGTGGTTCATCCGGCCGAGCGCGGTGCGCTTGCGCGGCGTGGACGCCGGGTCGAAGGGATCGATCTCCACGACCCAGCCATATTGGAAGGCTTCGTTGCGGAAATCGGCGGTGCCGTCGGCCGACAGCGTCGCGTCGGCAGTGATGTTCCAGCGGCGGAAGGTCGTGTCGGTCGCGGCCGCCGGGGTCACCGTGCTCCAGAAGTAATTGCCTCTGTTCGCCTCACGGATGCCGTAACGGGCGTGCGACGCGTTCTGGCGTGCCTGCCCGGCCGCGGTCCGCACCGCCGCATCGCCGGTGTCGCGGCGGAAGTATCCGGCCCAATTCTCCTCGTTGGTCAGATACGTCTGCCACGGCATCGTGCCGTTGGCGCAATTGTTGATCGTGCCACGCCCGGCGGTGCCGTCCGGCGAGAAGGCAGTGCGCAGCAGCGCATCGCCGCGGACCGGGCCGCTGAAAGTCATCGGCGTGCGCGGGGTGATGCGGCGGTTGAGCGCGGATGCCTGAACATAGCTCCATGCATTGCCGGTACGGGTCACCTCGACCACCGAAACGCCGTGCGCCTCGATCTCCTTCAGCGCCTCCGCTTCGGGCCGCGGGCCGGCGGCGGTGAAGTTGGTCGGGCCGTTGGGATGCAGATACGCGATCGTGATGTTCTCGTGATTGAGCACCAGCAGCCCGCGCGTGCTGCTGGTGCGATCGGGCGCGTTGCCGGTGGCTGCCAGGCCGAAATAGCTCATCCCGTCATGGTGGTCACCGGCGCGACGCGCGAAATCGCCGTCCGCGCCGGTGTTGGCATAAGCGGTGACGCCCGCGGCGATCGGATCGCCCAGGCGGTAAAGGGTGGTAACGCTGTACCCGGCGGGGACCGCGACCGTATCGGCCAGGCTCTTGGGGATTGCGGTGAAGCCCAGGCTCGCCGCGCCGACGGTGACCTCGACCGTCGCCGATGCCGGCGCGCCCCGTGAAAGCGCAGTGAAGCGGAACGCCAAGGCGGTGCCGGTCGCGACGCTCGGCGCGATGAAGGTCGCGACATTGGTCGCGGCACCCGTCAGCGTCACCGAAGGGCCGCTGACCTGCGCCCAGCCGACGCTGTCCGATGTACCGCCCGACACCGAGCCGGTGAGCGTGACGACCCGCCCTGAAGCGGCCATCCCGGATGCACTGGCGGTGACGCTCAGGTCGGCGGCGTTGCCGTCGTCGTCGTCGCCACAGCCGGCGAGCAGCGCGCTGCCGAACACCGCGGTGGTCATCGCCGACAATCCGCCCATCAGCGTCTGACGGCGTGAATAGCGCGTCGCCACCAGATCGTTCAGGTGCGGCGTCACCGACCGGTTGGTGTCGATATCCCCATCGTCATAGCCGCAAGCCGAATCGAACGCCGTCATCTGATTTCCCCCCGGCCGGTCCCTGCCGCCGCTTCGAGGCTTTTGGCGGCCAAATGCGGCGTGGCCGTTGCAGAGGGAAGACTCGACGATGTCACCGCCATGACGGATCGAAGACAGCGATAGCTTCTGGAGCCACGGGAAAAGATGCGTGCGAACGGCCAAAGTCGGTCGTCGTCGCTAAGCAGGAACGCGACTCGCGATCCGATCGCGCACAGGCTGAAGACCCGCAAGGAACTGTCGCGTGCACGCCGCCCAATCGAACCCGCGTCCGACGTGCGCGCACGCCGCGCGGTCGAGCTGCAAAGCCCGCTCGATCGCGCGGCCGAGGTCGTCGTCCAGGGCGCCGCCGCGGGGATCGCCGATGACGTCGAGCGGCCCGGCCACCGACAGGGCCGCGACCGGCGTGCCGCATGCCATGGCCTCCGCCATCACCAGCCCGAAGGTGTCGGTGCGGCTGGGAAAGACGAATACGTCGGCACTGCGATAGGCGGCGGCGAGCGCCTCCCCATGAAGCGCCCCCAGAAAGACGGCCTCGGGAAATCTGCGCTGCAACGTAGCACGGGCCGGGCCGTGTCCGACCACGACCTTCGTGCCGGGGGTGTCGAGGCTCAGGAAGGCTTCGATGTTCTTCTCCGGTGCCAATCGACCCACATGGAGTGCGATCGGCCCTGGCACGCCGTCGAGAGCTGGCAGACGCGGGCCATCGGGGTGAAAAAGCGACAGATCCACCCCGCGCGACCACCTGTGAAGCCGATCGAGACCACGGCCGCGCAGTTCGTCCTCAAGCGTCCCCGTCGCCACCAGAACGCGCGCGGCTGCCGCATGGAACCGGCGCAGCGGCGCCCAGAACATCCGCGCGGGCAGATGGGTCCGCACCGCCAGATAATCGGGAAAGCGGGTGTGGAACGACGTCGTGAACGCGAGTTCCTGGTCGATGCACCAGCTCCGCGCCGCCCAGCCGAGCGGCCCTTCGGTGGCGATATGGATCGTGTCGGGATCGAACGCCGCCAGCCGCGCCCGCAACACGCGTCCTGCCCCGAGCGCCAGCCGAACCTCGGGATAGCTTGGGCACGCGACCGTCCGGAACGCATCGGGCGTGACCGTCTCGACCCGGTGCCCCAGCGCGCGCAGGTGCGAGACGGTGGCCGTCAGCGTGCGCACGACGCCGTTCACCTGCGGCGCCCAGGCATCGCTGACCAGCGCGATTCTCATGCGGGAACCGGCTCTGCGCTGGCGACCAGCCGCGGTGCCGTGCGCTCATGTCGGCGCTCCGCACGCATGTGCTCGGCCCAATCGATCAGCGACATCGCGCCGGCGGCGTCCTCCACCAACGCGGTGCAGCTCTCCACCCAATCGCCGTCGTTGTAATAGGTGATGTCGCCGAAGCGGCGGATTTCGGGCGAGTGGATATGGCCGCAGACGACGCCGTCGACGCGGCGTTCGGCGGCGGCGTGGGCGACCACCTCCTCGTAGCGGGAGATGAACTGCACCGCATTCTTGACGCGCTTCTTCATGTGCGCGGCGAGCGACCAATAGGGCAGACCCAGGCGGCGACGCACCCAGTTTACGGTGCCGTTACTGCGCAGCAACATCGTGTAGGCACGGTCGCCCAGAAACGCGAGCCACCGGGCATAGAGCATGACGTTGTCGAACTGGTCGCCGTGGATCACGAGCAGGCGGCGTCCGTCGGCGGTGACGTGGACGTCTTCGGCGAGCAATTCGATCCCGCCGAACTCCAGGCCCACATAGTCGCGGAAATGTTCGTCGTGGTTGCCGGGTATGTAGATCACCCGCGTGCCGTGCTTGGCCATCTTCAACACCGCACGGATCACGTCGTTGTGCGACTGCGGCCAATACCATCCCTTGCGCAGGCGCCACCCGTCGATGATGTCGCCCACCAGGTACAAGGTCTCGCATTCGTGCGACTTCAGGAAGGTCAGCAGCATCGCGGCGTTGGAGCCGGTGGTGCCCAGATGCAGGTCGGATATCCAGATCGTGCGATAGCGGGTTCGCGGCGGCTGTTCCTCGGCGGTGCCGTCATCCGGATCGGCCAGCCACGCGGGCAGGCGCGCGGCGATGCGCGCGCTGGCCTGCGCGCTGCTGTCGCGCCGCGCGAAGAGGGGCAGGTCCGGCAGACTGGCCATGATAGATGCACCCGGTCGACGGCGATGGAATATCGCCCGATGCTTCGCCGCTCTAGGACCGTTCTGCGACGGTTTTATGGGGTTACGATGACATCTGAATGGCAGTCGGCCGAGCGACCGGATGGCCGTTCCTTTTGCACGGTCAGCGTGTAGAACGCGGCCGTGAACCGCTGGAGGAAGCATCTGGATGACCACTGCCGCGCTCCGTTACGACATCCTCATCGCCGGCGCGGGCCATGCCGGCGCGCAATCGGCGATCGCGTTGCGCCAGCGGGGCTACCAGGGCAGCATAGCCTTGCTCGGCGACGAGGCGGACCCGCCCTATGAACGGCCGCCGCTGTCGAAGGGTTATCTGGCGGGCGACAAGCCGTTCGAACGGCTGCTGATCCGCCCGGCGCGTTTCTGGGGGGAGCGCGACGTGGCATTGCTGCTCGGGCGCACGATCGTCACGGTCGATCCGGTCGCGCATCAGGTGACGCTCGGCGACGACGGCCGGATCGACTACGGCACGCTCGTCTGGGCGACCGGGGGGGCGCCGCGGCGGCTGGTGTGTTCGGGGCACGACCTCACCGGGGTACATGGCGTCCGCAACCGGGCCGATGTCGATCGGATGATCGCCGAACTTCCCGATGTCACCCGCATCGTGGTGATCGGCGGCGGTTATATCGGCCTGGAGGCAGCAGCGGTGCTGACCAAGCTCAGCAAGCACGTCACCGTGCTGGAGGCGCAGGACCGCGTTCTGGCGCGGGTCGCGGGAGAGGCGCTGTCGCGCTTCTACGAGGCGGAACACCGTGCGCACGGCGTCGATCTGCGCACTGGCGTCACCGTCGACTGTATCGAGGAACGCGGCGGGGCCGCGTGCGGCGTGCGGCTGGCGGATGGCCACGTGCTGGCATGCGAAATGGTGATCGTCGGCATCGGCATCATCCCCGCGGTGGCGCCCCTGATCGCCGCGGGGGCGGCGGGCACCAACGGCGTGGACGTGGATGCGCAGTGCCGCACCACGCTGCCCGACGTCTATGCGATCGGCGACTGCGCCGCCCATGCCAACAGCTTTGCCGATGGCGCGACGATCCGGCTGGAATCGGTGCAGAACGCCAACGATCAGGCCAATGTCGTCGCCAAGGCGCAAACGGGCGCGGCGGAGGATTATGACGCGGTGCCCTGGTTCTGGTCGCACCAATATGATCTGAAACTGCAGACGGTCGGCCTGTCGATCGGGCATGATGCCACCGTCGTGCGCGGCGATCCGGCGACGCGCAGCTTCTCGGTCATCTACCTCAAACAGGGGCAAGTCCGCGCGCTCGACTGCGTGAACGCCACCCGCGATTACGTACAGGGCCGCGCTCTGGTGGTCGATCGGCGGGTGATCGACCCGGCACTGCTGGCGGACACATCGGTGCCGCTGAAGGCGATGACCTGACGGGCGCGATGGACCCGGCCTTCTACGATCGACCCGTCGTCGATCTCGCGCGCGCGCTGATCGGCTGCATGCTCACCGTCGATGGCGTCGGCGGCGTCATCGTCGAAACCGAGGCCTATCACGCCGGCGACGCCGCCTCGCACAGCTTCGCCGGGCAGCGTGCGCGCAACGCGACGATGTTCGGGGCGGCGGGCCTCATATACGTGTATCGAATCTATGGCCTGCACTGGTGCATGAACATCGTCGGTGGGCGGGAGGTCGCCGCCGCAGTCCTGATCCGCGCGATCGAGCCGCGCGTCGGGCTGGGCATAATGGCGGCGCGACGCGGCACCGACGATCCGCGGCTGCTGTGTTCGGGGCCGGGGCGGCTGTGTGCGGCGCTGGGCGTCACGGGCGCGATGGACGGCCTGCCCGTCGATCGGTCCCCCTTCGCGCTTGCCCCACGCGCATGCGAACCGGCGATCGTCACCGGCCCACGCATCGGCATCACCAAGGCCGCTGCCGAACCATGGCGCTTCGGCATGGCGGGATCGCGCTTCGTCAGCCGGCCCTTCCCCGCGCCATGCTGAGCCAGGCCGCGCAAAATCTGGAGGAGGCGCGGGTGCTGCGCGCGGCGGGCTGCTCCTACCGGCACATCGGCCGCACCCTTGCGCTGACGTCGAGCCAGCTGTCGCATATCCGGCGCGCGCTCAAGCGCGAGAAGGCAGGGTTCACGCGGCTTCGATCGGCCGGATCGCTTGCCGACGGCCGCGACCTGCCGGTCCGCCAGTCGGCGCTTCCCGCGGGGCTGCGCGCACGATTGGTGGAGGCGGGCCTGAAAACGCTCGGCGATGTGGCCGACCGCGTCGCCGACCCGGACCTGCCGCCGCTGGAGGCGATCGCCGGGATCGGCCCGCATCGTGCCCTGCTAATCCGGCGCCTGCTCGACCAGCTCGATCTCGCGCTGGGCACCCGCGATCTGCAGGATGCCGTGGAGCAGATTTTCCCCGAACTGCGCTGACGGCACCGGCTTGACTAGCCGTCCGGGCCGGATACGGTAGCGCTAACAGGCGAGGAAAACACATGGCCGGCACCCTTCAATTCGACGCGGGATCGCACTTGCCCGCTGATTGGCGCGACGCTCGGCTGCTGGGTCGGATCGACTTCGGCGAAGGCCCCTGCCCCGTCATCATCCAGGGCGGGCAGGTGTACGACATGGCCGGCATCGCCCCCACCGTCTCGCTGCTCGTCGATGCCGGCGCGCTCGACGGCACCGCGGGGCGCGACGCCGGGCCGCTGGATGCTCTGGACCTGGCGACCGGCGACGCCGCCGCCACGCCGCGCCTGCTGACCCCGATCGACTTTCAATGCGTCAAGGGGGCCGGGGTCACCTTCGCGATGTCGGCGGTAGAGCGCGTGATCGAGGAGCGTGCGCGCGGCGATGCGGGCGCCGCGGCGGCACTGCGCACCCGGCTGGAGGAGCGGATCGGCGGCGGTATCCGCGCGGTGACACCCGGCTCTCCCGAGGCCGCTTCGCTGAAGGCGGTGCTGATCGAAGAGGCGATGTGGTCGCAATATCTGGAGGTCGCGATCGGCCCCGATGCGGAGGTGTTCACCAAGGCGCCCGTCCTCTCGACGGTCGGCTGGGGGCAGCAGGTCGGCGTGCGATCCGATTCCACCTGGAACAACCCAGAACCGGAGGTCGTCCTCCTGCTTGACGCAAGCGGCACGCCGGTCGGGGCGACGCTCGGCAATGACGTCAATCTGCGCGATTTCGAGGGGCGCTCGGCGTTGCTCCTCGGCAAGGCCAAGGACAATAACGCATCCTGCGCGCTCGGCCCGTTCGTGCGGCTGTTCGACGACGGCTTCACGATGGAGGACGTGCGCGCCGCCGAGGTGTCGCTGAAGATCGAGGGCGAGGACGATTATGTCCTCCACGGCCGCAGTTCGATGCGCCAGATCAGCCGCGATCCGCTCGACCTCGTGCGCCAGACGCTGAGCGAGCATCAATATCCCGACGGCTTCGTGCTGTTCCTCGGCACGCTGTTCGCCCCCACACAGGATCGCGACGACCCCGGCCGCGGCTTCACCCACAAACCCGGCGATATCGTCACCATCGCCAGCGCAGCGCTGGGCACGCTGGTCAACCAGGTAACCACGTCGCGCGACGCCGCACCGTGGACGATTGGCATCGGCGCCACGCTGCGCCAACTCGCCGCACGCGGACTTAAGGGGGCATAGGATGATGGATCGCGAAGCATCGGCCGATCGGGCTGTCTATCCCAGCCTGGCGGGCAAGCGGGTCATCGTCACCGGGGGAGGCTCTGGCATCGGGGCAGCCTTGGTCGAGGCGTTCGTCGCGCAAGGATCGCGGGTCGCGTTCGTCGACGTGGCGGAGGCGCCGTCGCGCGCGCTCGTTGATCGGATGTCATCGGGCGCCACCGTGGCTCCGATGTTCCTCCCCGTCGATCTGCGCGATCTGGACGCGCTGGCGGCTGCGTTCGCGCAGATGGAGGCGGCGCTCGGCGGCATCGACGTACTCGTCAACAACGCCGCCAGCGACGATCGCCACACCCCTGCCGACGTGACGCCGGCCTATTGGGAAGACAGGATGGCAGTGAACCTGCGCCACCTGTTCTTCGCGGCGCAGGCAGTGATCCCGACCATGCGCGCCCAGCGATCGGGCGCGATCCTGAACTTCGGCTCCATCTCCTGGCATCTAGGGTTACCCGACCTGGTTCTCTATCAGACCGCAAAAGCCGCGATCGAGGGGATGACCCGCGCGCTCGCCCGCGATCTGGGCGGAGACGGCATCCGGGTGAACACCATCGTCCCCGGCAACGTCGAGACACCGCGCCAATTGCGCTGGTACACGCCCGAGGGCGAGGCGGAGATCATCGCGGCGCAATGCCTGAAGACCCGCGTCCAGCCGCACGATGTCGCCGCTCTGGCGCTGTTCCTGGCATCGGACGATGCGCGGATGTGCACCGGCCACGATTATTTCGTCGATGCCGGCTGGCGATGATTTTCTCCGCGCAGGCGCAGACGCCTCCGGCAGACCGAATGGCAAAGGAACCGATATGAAGGTGCGTGCGACCTTTCTTGCGACGGCGGCGATGCTGCTCGCGACCGCAGCGTCGGGCCAGGGCGATCCGCCCGCGTCCGGGCGCGGGGTCGCAACGCCTGCGCTCTGGCCAAAAGCCGCCAGCCGCGGGCTGGTCGTGCCGGAGACCGAGGCGCGCGTCACCCGCATCATGGCCGGCATGACGCTGGAGGAAAAGATCGGGCAGATGATCCAGGCCGATATCGGCGCGATCAAGCCCGAGGATCTGCGCCGCTATCCGCTCGGCTCGATTTTGGCGGGCGGCAGTTCGCCACCGATCGGCAAGCCCGATCGCTCGCCCGGCCCCGATTGGGCCGCGACCGCACGCGCCTTCGCAGATGTGGCGGCGGACGCGCGCAAGGGGCGTGCGATCCCGCTGCTGTTCGGCATCGACGCGGTCCACGGCAACAACAACATCGTCGGCGCGACGATCTTCCCGCACAACATCGGCCTGGGCGCGGCGCGTGATCCCGCGCTGATCCGCCGCATCGGAGAGGCGACCGCGCGCGAAACCGCGGCGGCGGGGATCGACTGGGCTTTCGGGCCGACGCTGACGGTGCCGCAGGACGACCGCTGGGGCCGCACCTATGAGGGCTATTCCGAAGACCCCGCAGTCGTCCGCTCCTATGCGGCCGCGATGGTCGAGGGGTTGCAGGGCGACGCGGGCGCCGGCCGTATCCAGAACGGCCATGTCGCGGCGAGCGCCAAGCATTTCCTCGGTGACGGCGGCACGAAGGACGGCATCGACCAGGGCGACGCCGACGTCGCCGAACGGACGCTGATCGACATCCACGCCGCCGGCTATCCGCCCGCGATAGAGGCGGGCGTGATGACGGTGATGGCCTCATTCAGTTCGTGGCAGGGTGCCAAGATGCACGGCAATGCCTCGCTGCTGACCGCGGTACTGAAGAAGCAGATGGGCTTCGACGGCTTCGTCATCGGCGATTGGGACGGGCATGCGCAGGTGACGGGCTGCACCAAGACCGATTGCGCCGCAGCCTTCAACGCCGGGCTGGACATGGCGATGGCCCCCGACAGCTGGCGCGGGCTGTACGACACCACCCTTGCGCAGGCGCGGGCCGGAACCATGCCGATGGCCCGGATCGACGATGCGGTGCGGCGCATCCTGCGCGTGAAGGCACGGCTTGGGCTGTTCGATACCGCGCGTCCCTGGACGAACCGCTCAGGTGTGATCGGCGCTCCCGAACACCGCGCGCTGGCGCGCGAAGCGGTGGCGAAATCGCTCGTCCTGCTCAAGAATGACGGCATCCTGCCGCTGAAGGCGACTGCGAACGTGCTCGTCGCGGGCAGCCATGCCGACGACATCGGCTTGCAATCGGGCGGCTGGACGCTCAGCTGGCAGGGCGACGGTAACACCAACAAGGATTTCCCGGCAGGTCAGTCGATCTACGCCGGCATCGCCGAAGCCCTGGCGGAGGGCGGCGGCAGCGCGACGCTGAGCCTGGATGGCCGCTTCACCCGCAAGCCCGACGTGGCGGTCGTCGTGTTCGGCGAGATGCCCTATGCCGAGATGCGCGGCGACGTTCGCACGCTGGAGTTTCAGGCGGGCGACAAGGAAGCACTGGCGCTGCTCCGCCGGTTCAAGACGGCGGGCATTCCGACGGTGTCCGTCTTCCTCTCGGGCCGACCGCTCTGGGTGAACCCCGAACTGAACCAGTCGGACGCGTTCGTCGCAGCCTGGTTGCCGGGCAGCCAGGGCGGCGGCGTGGCCGACGTGCTGGTGGGTGACCGCAACGGCAAGCCGCGTCGCGATTTTGCCGGCAGTTTGTCGTTCAGCTGGCCGCGGACGGCGGGCCAGTTCATGCTCAACCGCGGCGGAGCCGACTACGCGCCGCTGTTCGCATTCGGCTATGGCCTCAGCTACGCACGGCCCGGAAAAGTGCCCAAACTCGCCGAGGTGGCCGGCGTCGACGCCAGCCTGGCCAACACCAGCCTGTTCTTCGCCAAGGGCCGCGTGCCCGCGCCCTTCGCCTTCGCACCCGGCAGCCGCGTCGCACGGCAGGCGGTCGATGGCCCACAGACGCAGGAAGGCGCGGTACGGCTGGACTGGCCGGCGACCGGCGAGGCGAGTGTGCGCATCGCCGGACCCTCGCTCGATCTGACGCGCGAAACCAACGCGGACATCATGCTCCAGATGCAATATCGCGTCGAACGCGCACCCACGGCGCGCGTCACCCTGTCCACAGGTACAGGTTCGGTGGATGCGACCGCCTTGTTTGCGGCGGGCGCTGGATGGCGGACGGTGCGCGTGCCCCTGAAATGCCTGCGCGACGCGGGCATGAACGTGGCACAGGTCGACACGCCTCTCGCACTGACCGCGACGGGACCACTTTCGATCGCCATCGCCGACCTGCGGCTGGCGACCGATCCCGCGGGATCGGTATGTCCTCCGGCGGTGCGGCGCTGACAGACCGCGCCGCTCGCCGCGGGACGATCACCCCTGCATCTGCTCCAGTTCGCGCCCGCGGGTTTCGTGGACCATCGCACGCACGAAGAAGAACGACACCGCGGCGAAGAACGCATAGCCCAGGTAGGTTGGTGCCAGCCCGGGCGACACCGCCAGCGCGGGGAAGCTGACCGAGATCGCGGCGTTGGCCATCCACTGCGCGAAACCCGACACTGCCAATCCCGACCCGCGAATCTGGGTCGGGAACATTTCGCCGAGCATCACCCACATCACCGGCCCCCAACTGACGTTGAAGAAGACGACGTACAGATTGGCGGCGACCAGCGCGATGACGCCGTTGTTGCCGGGCAGCGACACCGCGCCGTCCGCCGCCGTCACCGCCGTTGAAAAGGCGTACGCGACGATCGCCAGCGTCACCGCCATGCCCGCCGATCCGACCAGCAGCAGCGGTTTGCGGCCGATCCGGTCGATCAATCCGATCGCCAGCAGGCACGCGCCGATCGACAGCACGCCCGAGCCGATGTTGGTGAGCAGCGCGTCGTTCTCGGAAAAGCCGACCGCCTCCCACAACGTCGCGCCATAATAGAACACGACGTTGATGCCGACGAGCTGCTGGAACACCGCAAGGCCGATGCCGGCCCAAAGGATCGGGCGGATCTTCCCCGTCGTGCGGTCGATCAGGTCGGACAGCTTGGGCTTGTGGTGATCCGCGGCGAGGCTGGCACGGATTTCGGCGACCTTGCGATCCGCCTCGGCGGTGCCGAACAACCGGGTCAGAACGCGGTGTGCATGGGCATCGCGGTTCTTGACGACGAGGTAGCGCGGGCTTTCGGGAATGACGAGCAGCGCCAGCAGATACAGCAGCGCGGGCGCCGCCTGCAGCCAGAACATCCAGCGCCAGGCGGGAAAGCCGCCCCAGAAGGCCGCGGTGGAGCCGCCGGCATAGCGCGCGATCAGGTAATTGGCGACGAACGCGCCGGTCAGGCCGGAGATTATCATCACCTGCTGCACGCTCGACAGCCGCCCGCGGACGCTCGCCGGGGTCACTTCGGAGATATAGACGGGGGAGGTCACGCTCGCGGCGCCGACGCCCAGCCCGCCGATGATCCGCGCGATGATGAACACCGCCGAGGTATCCGCCGCGCCCGCCATCAGCGCGCTGACCAGGAACAGCACCGCCGACAGCATCATCACGCCGCGTCGACCAATGCGGTCGGACAGGCGCCCCGCGCCGAACGCGCCGATCGACGATCCTACCAGGATCGCGCCGACGTTGATGCCGATTCCCAGCCGCCCCAGATCGAAGGCTGCCTCCAACCCCTTTTGCGTGCCGTTGATGACGCCGGAATCATATCCGAACATGAACCCGCCGATGGTCGCGACCATCACGATCGCGGCGATGAAGCGATAATTGACCGTGCCCTCTCCGGCTCGATCCTCGCCGCGGCCGATGCCGCCGTCGCTGTTCGTCATGTCAGGCCCCTCGCCAGCCGGGCGACCTTGGATGGCGCCACGTTGTGAGCGCTACCATGCCAAGCCGCCGCTTCAAGTCAAGCGCCTGCCCCTTCAGGCGCGGTCCGTCGTCATTCTCGGGGCGGCGCCTCAGACTGCCGCCGCACCAGCGTGAACGCCAACAGCTGGTGCCGCTCCGCGACGGTCTCCTGCCCCCGCCGCGCCTGGCCGACGAGCATCTCGACCGCGGCGCGCGACATGTCCGCGATCGGCTGGTGGATTGTGGTCAGTTCGGGCCAGATCGCGGTCGCCAGCGTGGTGTCGTCGAACCCGCACACCGTCAGGTCGCCAGGAACGTCAAGCCCGCGGCGGTGCGCCACCGCCACGGCCGCCGCGGCCATGTCGTCGTTGCTGGCGAATATCGCCGTGGGAGGGTTGTCGTGGTCGAGGAGCCGCTCGGCGGCGGCGAGGCCGGAGCGATAGGTGAACAGCCCCTGCGCGATCAGCCCTTCGTCCGCGGGCACACGCGCGTCGCGCAACGCCGCGCGATACCCGTCGAGCCGGTCGGGGCTCGCGGATTGCGCCGGGTTGCCGATCACGAAGCCGATGCGCCGATGCCCGAGCGCCAGGATATGCCGGGTCATCGCATACGCCGCCGCCGTCTCGTCGATGCTGACCGCGAACAGCGCTTCGCTGGGCTTGCCGCTGCCGACCAGCACTGCGGGGACTCCCTTTTCCACCAGCATCGCGATCAGATCGGCCGAATCGCACAAGGGTGACGGCAGGATGATGCCGTCGATCCCGCCCGCGATCAGATGGCGCGCCACTTCCAGTTCGTGATCGCCAAGCTCGCATTTCTCAACGATCAGCCGGACGTCACGCCGGCTAGCCTGATCCAAACTCCCCACCAAAAATTCACTGAGATAGGCAGCGCTGGGATTGCTGTAGAGCAAGCCGACGCGCAGCTGCCGTGCTCCCGCCAGCTTGCGGGCGGCGGCGTTCGGCGCATAGCTGAGCGCGGTGATCGCCGCTTCTACGGCGTGGCGCGTGCCGGGGCGGACATTGCCCTCTCCGTTGGTCACGCGCGACACCGTCATCGCCGACACGCCCGCCAGTCGCGCAACATCGCTGATCGTGGCGGCGGATCGTCTGGAAGGGCTCGTCACGCTGACGTTCGTGTCATGAACCTGAAGACGACGCAACGTCGCACCGCTCAGCCGCCGCCGGGCATGCCGCCGGCTGCGGGCATCGCAGTGATCCGGGAGGACACGTCCCACAGGTCGATGCCACCATCGGCCGCGTGGGAGTCTATGGTCCGCAATTCGTCGGCGGTAAAGTCCAGCCGCTTCACCGCGTCCAGGCTGTCGTCCAGTTGTGCCACCGTGCGTGCGCCGATCAACGCCGAGGTCACCCGGCGGTCGCGCAACACCCAGGCGATCGCCATCTGCGCCAGCGTCTGTCCTCGCGCCGTAGCGATGTCGCTCAGCGCCCGCACGCGGCGCAGATTGTCCTGGCTCAGCAACTTGGGGGAGAGCGAACCCCCGCGCGACGCGCGTGCATCCTCGGGCAGGTCGCCCAGATACTTGCTCGTCAGCATGCCTTGCGCCAGCGGGGAAAAGGCGATGCACCCGACTCCCAGATCACCCAGCGTGTCCAGCAACCCACCCTCGACCCAGCGGTTGAGCATCGAATAGCTCGGCTGGTGGATGAGCAGCGGCACCTTGTACTCGGTCAGGATCGCGGCAGCGCGGCGGGTGAGTTCGGGCGAGTGCGACGAGATGCCGACGTACAGCGCCTTGCCCTGCGCATGGACCTGCGCCAGCGCACCCATCGTCTCCTCTAGCGGCGTGTCAGGGTCGACGCGGTGCGAATAGAAGATGTCGACATAGTCGAGCCCCATCCGCGCGAGGCTCTGGTCCAGGCTGGCGATCAGATATTTGCGGCTGCCACCGACCTTGCCATAGGGTCCGGGCCACATGTCCCACCCGGCCTTGGTCGAAATCACAAGTTCGTCGCGATGCGCGCGGAAGTCGCTCGCCATGACGCGGCCGAAATTCTCCTCTGCCGAGCCGTAGGGCGGGCCGTAATTGTTCGCGAGATCGAAATGCGTGACCCCGCGGTCAAAGGCGCGGCGCAGGATCGCGCGGCCGGTCTCGAACACGTCGGTGCCGCCGAAATTCTGCCACAGGCCGAGCGAGATGGCGGGCAGGTCCAGTCCGCTGCGCCCACAGCGGCGGTAGGGCATCCGGCCGTCGTAGCGATCGGCGTCGGGGCGGTAAGCAAGGTCGAAAGCCATTATGGTGTTCCGTGGCAATGAAGACGCGAGAGAGCGCGAGCGCGACGATTGTTCCGCCGCACGCTCAAGGACGCGGGCGCCACCCTGCGGGCAGCGTGAGCGCCGGCACCGAAACGGCGACGCTCTGCCCGACATCGCGCGAAGAAGCGCCCAGCATCACCCGATAGCGGCCGGCGGCGATGCGCCACTGCCGTCCGCTCTCGTCCCAGGTCGCGATCAGCCGCGGGTCGATCGCGACGCTGACGGTCTGCGCCGCCCCGGGTGCCAGGGGCACCTTGCGCCATCCGCCCAGCCGCTTGGGCGCTTCCCAGCCGCCGCTTGGGGGTGCGACATAGACCTGGCCGACCGCCTGGCCTGCGCGCGCGCCGGTGTTGCGCACGCGGAACGTGGCGACGATCCCGCCTCTGCTCGCCCGCGCGGTCAGCCTGTCATAGGCGAAGTTCGTATAGGACAGACCGTGGCCGAACGCATAGGCAGGCTCCAGGCCCTTGGCGTCGTACCATTTGTAGCCGACCGTCGCGCCTTCGGTGTAATGGGTATCGCCCTTGTTCGGCTCTGCCGGGTGAGGCAGCTGATCGAGGCTGCGCGGGAAGGTGGCCGGCAGGCGTCCGGACGGATTGACGCGCCCGAACAACAGGTTGGCGATCGCGGTGCCACCTTCGGTCCCCGGATACCACGCTTCCAGGATCGCACCGACCTCTCCGCGCCACGGGGTGAGCACCGGCCCGCCGGTTTCCAGTACCACGACCGTCTTCGGGTTGGCCGCGGCCACCGCCGCGATCAGCGCATCCTGGTCGCCCAGCGACAGCGGCACGTCGAACGCTTCGCCCGCCCATTGTGTCGCGAAGACGATGGCGACGTCGCTGTCACGCGCCAGCGCCGCCGCAGCGGCAGGATCGCTGCCGTCCGCAAAGCGAACGTCGGCGCCCGGCGCCTGCCGCCGGATGGCGGCAAGCGGGGCGGATGGGTAATACATCACCGGCCCAGGCCAGGTCTTCGGCTCCAGCCCCGGCACCGCATTGCCGCCGACCGGATACACCAGCGACGATCCCCCACCCGCCAGCACGCCCTTGTCGGCCCGCCCGCCGATCACCGCGATCCGCTTCACCGAGGGCGACAGCGGCAGCAGCGCGTCTTCATTGCGCAGCAACACCGCGCCCTCCTCTGCGCCAGCCCGGGTCACGTCGGCATGGGCGGCCATGTCGATCGGCTGCTCGGAAACCGGATGATCGAACAGGCCGTGCGCGAACATCGTCCGCACGATCCGCCGCGCCATCTCGTCGAGCCGCGCGGCCGATACGTCGCCGCGCTCCACCGCAGCCTTCAGCGGCGCGCCGAAGAACGGTTCGGTATCGAAAGGAAAGCCCGAATCCTGCTCCAGTCCCGCGTTGGCGGCGGCCACGGTGCTGTGCGTCGCACCCCAGTCGCTCATCACATAGCCGGGCCATTTCCAGTCGCGGCGCAGCACCTCGGTCAGCAGAAACGGATTCTCGCACGCATGGGTGCCGTTGACGCGGTTGTATGCGCACATCACCGATCCGGGATCGCTGCGCTCGATCCCGAATTGGAAGGCGAGCAGGTCGGATATTCGTGCTGCGGCGGGCGCGATGATCGAATTGCCGGTGTCGCGGTCGGTTTCCTGGTCGTTGATCGCATAATGCTTGATCGTCGCGATAACGTGGTTGGACTGGATACCCGCGATCTGCGCGCCGACCATGATTCCCGCCAGCAACGGATCTTCGCCGCCATATTCGAAATTGCGGCCGTTGCGGGGTTCGCGCATCAGGTTGACGCCGCCTGCCAGCATCACGTTGAACCCCGATCGCCGCGCCTCGTCGCCGATCATCGCCCCGCCTTTCAGCGCTGTGTCCGGGTTCCAACTGGCCGCTGTGGCCAGACCGGACGGCAAGGCGGTACGCTCCCGCTTGACCGCGGCACCGCCCTGCGTCGCCACGCCGATCCCGGCATCGGTCTGCCACTGCGGCGGCACCCCCAGACGCGGTATGCCGGGCACATAGCCGGCCGATCCTGCTCGGCTGCCGGCGATAGCCTTGTACTTCTTCGGCTCGAAATCGGTGGCGAAATACCCGAACACCAAAGTCAGTTTCTCTGCACGCGTCATCGCGGCAATCAGCTGGCCGGCACGCACATCGGGCGACAGTGCCTGGTTCGCCCAGGGCCGTGCCGTCGGGACGACGGGCTGGGGCCGGCGGGGCGCACCGGTCTGAGCCAGCGCGGCGGTGCCCAGCAGCAATGCCGGCAACATCATGGCACGATGCGAAATCATGGCTGTCCTCTCCTGCGCACCCGTTCGCCGGGCCGCTTTTTTGCCAGCATAGCGGCAGGCGTTCCCGGATGGAAAGCGAATCTGTTAGCGCGAACATCAACTAGGGCCGGCGCGTTGCGCATGGCTTGGGAAGGCGGCAGCGATCGTGTAGGGCGCCACCCAAGCTATTGGGGAATGGGCATGAGAGGGGTTTTCCAGGGGCGACGCGCGACCTGGGCATTTGCGTGCGGGTGCCTGGCCGTGACTGCCGGCGTGCTCCTGCATCTGCCGATGTTCGTCGAGGCGCGCAGCATGGGATACCGGATGGCGGGCATGCCGATGGATGCCGCGATGCTCTGGGGCATGGCGCTGATCGTCGCAGGCGTGATCGTCGCCGCTTACGGCCTCCTGCCGGCCAGGCAGCAGAACGGCGCGCAGATCGTGGTAGTGGCCGCGCCCGAGGATGCGCCGCTGGGCACCGCGCACTGGCTGCTCATGGTGGTGCTCACCGTGGCGCTCGTCATCGACGTCATGAAACCCGCCTCGCTCGGCTTCACCGTGCCCGGCATGATCGGCGAATATCGCGTGGCAAAGAGCACGGTTTCGCTCGTGCCGTTCTTCGCCCTGGCCGGAACTGTGGTCGGGTCGATCCTGTGGGGTGCGCTCGCCGATCTGTACGGGCGCAAGGCGTCGATCCTGCTGTCCGCGGTGATGTTCGTCGGCACGTCGATCTGCGGCGCGATGCCGTCGCTCGTGTGGAACATCGCGATGTGCTTCATGATGGGCGCCGCGGCAGGCGGGATGTTGCCCGTGACCTACGCCCTGCTCGCCGAAACGATGCCCAACCGGCACCGCGGCTGGGCGCTGGTGCTCGTCGGCGGGCTGGGCGCGGTCGGCGGCTATTTCGCCGCGAGCGGGGCCTCGGCCTTGCTACAGCCGGCGTTCGGGTGGCGCGTGCTGTGGCTGATGAACCTGCCGACCGGCCTGCTGCTTATCTTGCTCGGCGGAATGATCCCCGAGTCCGCCAAGTTCCTGCTGGCGCAAGGTCGACAGGCGGAGGCCGATATCGTGCTCCGCCGGTTCGGCGCCGTGGCGCGCACCGCCACCTTGCCGGCCACGGCGCCCGCCCGTGTGGCCGCGCTCACCAGCGCGCAGACGGTGGGCAAGCTGGTCGCACTCAGCGTCGCCGCGCTGGCCTGGGGCCTCGTCAATTTCGGCCTGCTGCTGTGGCTTCCCGCCGAACTGGTCGCGCGCGGGTATAGCGTCGGCGGATCGAGCCGATTGCTCGCCGCATCCGCGCTCATCGCTTTCCCCACGGTGTTCATCGTAGCCGCGCTCTACAGCCGCTGGAGCACCAAATGGTCGCTGGCAGTGGCGATCGCGGTGATGCTGGGCGGCCTTGCCAGCGTGCTGCTGCTCGATACCGGCAAGGTCGGGCCGATCGTTCCAGTCGCGCTGCTGCTGGTCGGATCGAACGCGCTGCTGGCCATCCTCCTTCCTTATGCGGCGGAAAGTTTCCCGATGCGCGTGCGCGGGCGCGCGACGGGTTGGGTTGCCGCCTGTACGAAGGCCGGCGGATTGCTGGCGCAGGCGTTCACGATCGCCGGCATCACGCCGTCGATGGGCCGCGGCGCAACGATGATCGCCCTGCCGTCGCTTCTTGCACTGCTGCTGGTGGCGCGCTTCGGCCGCGAAACCCGCGGTCGCGACCTGCACGAACTCGATGCGGCAGACGCCAGTACCAACCGGACGGGGGTGACGGTATGACGGCGAAGGCGCCCCCCACCGCGCTGCCGGCGCGGGATCCCAGCCGCCGGTCCGTCATGGCAGGCGGGATCACGCTCTTGGCGACCCGCGCTTCCGCCGGCCCAGCGGTAAAGTTCGCTCCCGGTATCCACCGCCTTTCGCCTGCGCTGGACCGCTTCTTCGCAGTCGATACGGTGCCGGAAACGGTCGCCACCGGCATGCGCTGGGCGGAAGGTCCGGTGTGGCTTCCCGCCGAGCGCGCCTTGCTGTTCTCCGATCCGCCCGCCAACATCATGCGACGGTGGACGCGAAGGGATGGAGTCACCGTGGCGCTGTCGCCGTCGGGCGCCGCCGGAACCGACCCGAAGGTCGTGCGCGAACCCGGATCGAATGGCCTGGCGCTCGATCGCGCGGGTCGGCTGATCGCTGCTGACAGCGGAAACCGCGCCCTCGTCCGCATCGCCCTGGCGACCGGCAAGCGCACGATCCTGGCCAGTCGTTACGCGGGCAAGCGGTTCAACAGCCCCAACGATCTCCACATCGCGCGATCGGGCGCCATCTACTTCACCGATCCTCCTTACGGCCTTGCCGATGGCGATCGCGCCGCGGCCAAGGAGTTGCCACACAACGGTGTGTATCGCTGGACTCCGGGCGGGCGGGTGGACTTGCTGGATGCCACGCTCACCCGACCTAACGGCATCGCGCTCGCGCCTGATGAGAGGCGGTTGTACGTTTCGGTGTCAGACGAAGCGGCGCCGCTCATCCTGGTGTACGATCTCGACTCGGCTGGGCTCCCGCGCAGCCGGCGACCATTGCTCGACGCCGGAGCGCTGACCGGCCCCGGTCTGCCCGACGGCATGAAGGTCGCGCCCGACGGAACGATCTTCTGCACCGGGCCGGGCGGGCTGCATGTCCTGTCGCCGGAAGGCGAGCGGCTCGGCCTGATCGCGGTCGACGGACCGATCGCGAATTGCGCGTTCGGCGAAAGCGGCGGCGCATTGTTCCTGACCGCGGGCGACCGCGTGCTCCGCGTGCCCCTGCGGCCGGGTGCGATATGATCCCGGCGAGTGAATCAATGCGTTGGTCGATGCCCCCGCCCAAGCGCCTAGAAGATCGCGCCCCCCGCCTGCGCATCGCGCGCGAGGATGCGGCCCATCGCATCGAACAGCGCGTCCATCGCCACCGGCTTGAACAGCACGTCGTCCGCGCCCGCGGCCAAACACCGTTCGCGCAGGTCCAGCGCAGTGTCCGCGGTCACCACGATCACCGGCACCTTGGCTTTTGCATCGGCGCGGGCGCGAATGTGCCGGATCGCAGTGATACCGTCCATCCCCGGCATGCGCAGATCGACGAGCAGAATATCGAAATCTTCCGCGTCGAGCATCGCCAATCCAGCCTCGGCGCTTTCGGCCTCGACCATATCGACGCTGGCGACGCCCAGCATGTCCTTGACGACCCGCCGGTTCATCCGGTCGTCCTCGATGAACAGCACCTTCATCGCCGCGATGGCGCAGTACGGGTGATCGAAGGGCCGGTCATACGCTGGCATATCTGCTCATGCAGCCCGCATGACAAGCTGGTCGTTACTTTGCCGAAACAATGATGCGACGAGTGACGGCCCGTCGATCGGGCGGGTCGCGATGCAGTCGATGCCGATGTCGTCCAGCCTCGCGCGTTCCGCATCGTCGTTCTTGGATAGCAGGAGCGTGACGGCGGCTCGTCCGCGCGCCGCATGGACGATCGTGCGGAGGTCCGAGACAAGGTCGCCGGACCGCACCGTGGCGTCGTCGATCAGCACCCGGGTTATCGACCCGGTGCCGATCAAGAGGGCCGCTTCGGCAGCATCTTCGGCGAAGACGATCCGCGCGGCATGCGGCATCAACAGCGTCCGGAAGAGGCTGCGGGTGATAGGGTTGCAGTCGAGTATCAAGAGCGCGGGCACGAGTGCGGCTGCAGCCTGATCTATGCATGGCGCGAGGCCGGGCGCATCCACGACGGGATTGAGCGGCAGGGTAACGGTGAAAACGGACCCCTGCCCCAACTCGCTTTCCACCCCGACATCGCCCCCCATGGCGCGCGCCAGTTGGCGGCAGATCGCCAGCCCCAATCCGGTTCCTCCGAATTGCCGCGTCGTTCCGGCATCGGCTTGGCGGAAGGATTCGAAGATCGCCTCCAGCTTGTCCGCGGCGATGCCGATTCCGGTGTCGCGCACTGTGATGATTGCGCGGCCGTCGCTCGACCAATGGGCGCCGATCGCGATCTCGCCACCTGTGGTGAATTTCAGGGCGTTCGACAGCAGGTTGAACACGATCTGCCGAACCCGCGCAGCATCGCCGCAGACCATCCCGGGGCAGATGTCGAGGGTGCGGACGAACGCCACGTTCTTGGATGCCGCCTGCGCTTCCCACAATCGCGTCGCATCCAGAATCGTTTCCGCCAGATCGAACGGCGCGGTTTCCAGCGTCAGCTTGCCCGTCTCCATCTTGGCAACGTCCAGGATGTCGTCGACCAACGCGCGCATCGTCGTTCCGGCGCCATGCACCACCGACAGCCGGTCGCGTGTCACGGCTGGCAACATGGGATCGGCGAGCATCACCTGGGTCATGCCCAGAATACCGTTCAGCGGGGTACGGATTTCGTGGCTCGTCGTTGCCAGGAACTCGGTCTTTGCGGCAAGCGCCTTGCCCAGCGCAGCGTTGGCGAGCGCTAGGTCGCCGTTGGCGGCACGCACATCATTGCGGCTCCGTCGGACGACGATCAGCCCCACCGCCAGCGCGAGGATGACGAGTGCCGTGGATGCAGCGCCACCGATGACGATATAGCGCTGCGTCGCGGCATGCTGACGTTCCGCGGCGACCCGGCGCTCCAGATCGTTGGCCTTCAGCCGGGCGATCCGCAATTCCTGATTGGCAAAGTCGAAGCGCGCCGCCATGAGCGCCGCACCGCTCGAAGTCGCCAGCCGCGTGGTTTGATCGTCGAGCCGCTTCAAGGCGAGAAGGTGGACCAGCGCACTTTGATATCGGCCGAGCGCGCTGAATACCCGATACGCGGTTTCATGGACGTCGCGAAAAGCAAAGGGCGTGGCCTTCGGATCGACGCCGGCAAAGCTGCGCTCGATCAACGTCGCCGCTTCATCCACTCGACCGCTTTGAAAGGCGGCTTGGGCAGCGACACCCGACATTGCCTGCCGGTTATAAGCGTCGAGCCGACTATACAGCGCTTGTCCTCTTGCAATCGTCTCGTTCGCGCCGACCACATCGTCGTGTTTGAGCTGGGAACGCGCAATGTTTCGCAATATCTGGGCGGTGAGCGCGTCGCTCTGCATACCATCTGCAATCACCAGGGCAGCGCGAAATCCGCGTTCCGCTTCTTCATATCGACCGAGATCGCGTAATACGGCGGCGCGATTGTTCTGCATCGACAAACTGAGCCCGGGATCGCCGCTGAAGACGGTCAAGGCCTGATCGAAGTATTTGAGTGCGGTGGAATAGTCCTTTGCGTCGCTGTAGAGGGATGCAATGCATATGAGGGCGATGGCGCGGTTGCGAGCATCCTTCAGCCTCAGGAAGATGGCGTGCGCACGCTGAAACTCCGCGAGCGCGACGACGACCTGCCCCGTTTCCCCGTGCATGCTCCCGCTGGACACCAAGATGTCGCCTTCCAGCCTGGAGCCGGGCGAATAGCGGTGCGCGAGAAGAAAAGCCTCCTTCAGCTTCGCGGTCGCAAGATCCATTTCTTTCAACCGATACGCCGCTTCGCCTTCGAGCCACAGCGCCGTAGCGCGCAGCCCTCCCCGAACAGATTCGTCGGTAATTCGGTCGATCTGCTCTCGCGCGAGACGTGCTTTGGTCTGCGCTTGATGAGGATCGACGAGCATGGCGGCGCGCGCCTTGGCGATAGTTGTCTCGGCCGCCTCACGGCTTGGCTCGGCCCGTGCCGAAGCGCCGGGCAAAATGGCCGCAGCCAGCGCTAAACCGAGGGCGAGTACGCGCAATCGCATCGATCAACCGCGCCCGCGATTTGCACCCAGCGACGCGAACGGCACCGGAAATTTCCCAGAAGCCTTTGGACGATATTCGCGCAGAAACGTGACCAGTGCCTCGATCGCGACGGGGCGGCTGATAAAAAACCCCTGCGCCATGTCGCAGCCCATGACGGACAATAGCGCAAGGGCGGCCGGCGTTTCGACCCCCTCGGCGACGACTTCCATGTCCAGTGCGTGGGCAAGATCGATGGTCGATCGGACGATCAGCGGGTCTCTGTTCGAACTCGTCAGCTGGGTGACGAACATCTTGTCGATCTTCAATTCTCGCGCCGGCAGTTGCTTGAGATACGCCAGGCTGGATAGCCCCGCGCCATAATCGTCGATTGCGAGGATGATGCCCAGGTCTGCAAAGGTCTTGAGATTGGCGATGGCACTCTCGGGATCGCGAATCACCGACGTCTCGGTGATCTCGAAGCCAAGGCGCGCGCCACTCGCCGGCACGATCTCGCGCACCGCCCGCACGAACCGAACGTCGCCGAGCAGCGCACCGGCGACGTTGATGAACATGATCTGCTCGTGCCCCATCGCAGCAAGCCTGCGCTGATCCGCGATGACCTGGTGCAATGTCCACAAGGTCAGGGCGACGATATCGCGCGATTCCTCTGCGATCGGGATGAAGTCGCCCGGCGGAATGAGGCCGCGCGTAGGGTGCCGCCAACGCACCAGCGCCTCGACCCCGACGACTTCCTGGCGGCGCAGATGGACCTTGGGTTGATACTGCAGGAACAGCGCACCTCCCGCGATGGCGCCGGCTAGATCGCGCTTCAACGCGATGCGATCGACCGAAGCGGTGCCGGGAAGCGCGCGAAGCACGGGATGCCGTTCGATGCGCGCATCCTCCAGCGCATGCTCGGCCTCCTCGATCAGCCGTAGTTCGTCGCCGGCCCCCGCAGGTGTGGCGCTTGCGCCTAGCAGCAGTTCGATACGATGCTCCTCGCCATCGATCGAAAACGGCGATTGGCAAGCGGCGTCGATGCGTGCGAGCATCGTATGAAGCGCTCCATAGCCAGCCGGCCGGAACGTGAGTTCGATGCGGTCATGCCCGACGACCGCCGGCACGAGCTCCGGAAACGCTTCCGCCAACCGATTTGCCACTGCGCCGATTGCGTGTGCAGCACCGGGCCGGCCGAGATGGCGACGGAGAACCTGATAATTGGCGATGACGGCGACCGCGAGGGCGCACCAGAGCACCGTATCGTCAGGCTTCGCCGTAGCCGGGTGGCTGGCGTCGGATAGCGACAGCGGCGACGGGGCATCTTTCATGCCCTACCGACTAATTCACGGGTCTGAAGATTGGCTTAAAACCGCTCTCATATGTGAAACCAGTGTTGAAGAGATTGTTTAACGCTTGGTTATCCATTACGCTCGCGAAGCGGTTTCGTCGAACCGTCAACGAGGGAGAGAATCATGCTGAAGTTCATTTTGGCGCTTATCAGCGACAGCAACATCAAGCCTTGGTAAAATAACGACTATCGGCCCGCGGAGCACATAGCGGCTGTCATCAGCCGCGTTCGAGCGCCGCGGGCCTTTATCTGCTGTGCTTGGCGGCGCATCGCCTCAGTGCTTCTTGATCGACGTGCGGGCCCTTTTCAGGCTGCGACATGCCGGACTGCCGGGTTCGAGAAACGCATCGCATCATCGACCGATCCGAATTTCAGCGCCATGATATCGAGCGCGTAATTCTGATTGAGTTTCCACGGCTTCTTCGAACCCTGCTTGGGCAGTCGCCCGATCGCGCGCTGAACGTAGCCGGAACTGAAATCCAGGAATGGCTCCTCGGCGACATCGGGATCATCGTTATATGGCGTCGCCTGGCGCAGCCCGCGCTTCGTCATCGTGTTCAGCAGCCGACACACGTACATTGCGGTCAGATCGGCCTTCAACGTCCATGATGCGTTGGTGTAGCCGAAGGTCGTCGACAGGTTCGGCACGCCGTCGTACATCATTCCCTTGTAATGCAGCCGCGTCGCCAGATCGAGCGGAACACCGTCCAGCGTGAACGCGATGCCGCTCGCCATCTGCAGCTCCAGCCCGGTCGCCGTGACGATGATGTCGGCGGGCAGCATCTTGCCCGACGTCAGCCTGATGCCGTCCGTGACAAAGGTCTCGATGGTATCGGTTTCGACCGACGCGCGACCAGCCTTGATCGCCTCGAACAGATCGGCGTCTGGCACCAGACATAGCCGCTGGTCCCAGGGATTGTAGCGCGGGGTGAAGTGCGTCGCGATGTCGTAATCGGGGCCGAGATGCTCGCGCACCATCCCCAGCAGCTGCTGCTTGACCTTTTCGGGCTTCTTGCGCGCTATGCGGAAGAACATCATGCCGAGCAGCACGTTCTTCCACCGCGTCACGCCGTATGCTGCTCGCCGCGGCAGCCTGGCGTGCAGCCAATTGGCGATCGGATCGCGCGCCGGGCGCGACACGACATAGGTCGGCGACCGCTGGAGCATCGTCACCTGCGCGGCGGTCTTCGCCATCTCGGGCACCAGTGTCACCGCGGTCGCGCCGCTGCCGATCACGACGACGCGCTTGTCCTCATAGTCCAGGTCTTCGGGCCAGAATTGCGGATGCACGATCCGCCCGCCGAACGACGCCGCACCCGGAAAGTCCGGCGAATGTGCCTTGGCGTAATCATAATAGCCCGAACACAGGTTCAGGAAATTGCAGGTGAAGGCGATCGGCCCGTCCGGCCCTTCGCCTTCCACGGTCCAGCGCGCATGTTCGGTCGACCAGGCGGCCGTGCGGACGCGGTGGCCGAAGCGGATGTGCCGGTCGATGCCGTAGGTCCGGGCCGTCTCCTCGATATAGCCGCGGATCGCATCGCCGCCGGCGATCGACGCCTCCTGCGTCCAGGGGTGGAAGGCGAATCCGAGCGTGTGCATATCGGAATCCGAGCGGATGCCGGGATAGCGGAACAAGTCCCATGTACCCCCGATCGCCGCGCGGCCTTCGAGGATCACATAGGAGCGGCCTGGGCAGCGCGTCTGGAGGTGATAGCCTGCGCCGACGCCCGAAATCCCGGCGCCGACCACGACCACGTCGAAATGCTCCATCGCCATCCCTCCTCCCGGCTTCACGGCCGGTTGCAGATGAAGACGTATCGCAAGCGTGGGCGGCTGTCCTCAATAATCCCGGGAATACCGCAGCGAAGCACCCGATCCGCCGAACGACCCGGTCGACGACAGCAGGCTGAGGGCCTTGCTCAGCGCGATCTCGATCTGCGTGGCGGTGAAGCCGCGCGCGTCGGTGACGATCTCGACATAGATGTTGTCGGTCAGATACTTGCCTGCCGCCAGGCTCGTACCCCGCCCGGTAGCATCATCCGCCCCCAGGATACGCAGTCGATCGAAGCCGGTCGCCGACCGCAGCTTGCCCAGCGGGTTCAGCCCGCCGCCGCCCGACCCGCGCAGCGAGTTGAGCGCCGCCGCCAGCTGGATCGCCTCGGTCGCCGATAGATTTTCCGGACTGCTGCCGAACAACAGACGGCTGAGCACCTCGTCCTGCGGCAATGCGGGCGTCGAGGTGAAGCTGATCTGCGGACGCTGCCCAGTGCCGGTGACGTTGATGACTGCGGTGATGCCGTTGACCGTCGTCGATGCCTGGATGTTGATGTCCGGATCGAGCAGCGCGCCGCCGCGGAAGCGCACCGTGCCCCGCGTCACCTCGAACCGCTTGCCCGAGAAACTGTACGTGCCGCGGACGAGATCGAGTCCGCCGGTGATGACCGGCGCGGTGCTCGTGCCGCCGACCCGCATGTCCATCTTCCATTCGGACTCCAGCCCCATGCCGGAGACGAACAGCTGGTTGTTGGCCCGCACCCGGATATCGAGCTTGAAATTGCCCGCAGGCGCCGGCGGGACGGGGCGATCGGTAGACCGCGCGATACGGATCTGACTGCGGCGGCGAACGCCCGTCAGTTCGGGCACCTCGGCCTGCCCCTGACGGATTATCGCATAGCGCGCCTCGGGGATCGTCAGGTCGCCCTGGATAAGCCCACCCTGAGGGCCGTTCGTCAGACGGATCGAGCCCGTCGCGGTCGCCCCCAGCGAATCGCTGCGGGCAAGACGCGCGTTGTTCAGCGTCGCACGGAAGTCGATCGGAAAGCCGCTCGCCGCTGCCAGCCCGATCGACCCTTGCGCCTTGACGGTGCCGTCACCGGCGCGTGCATCGAGTGTCGCAATCTCCAGCCGGTCGTTGTTGAACCGCCCGGCCAGACGCATCTGCGACAGCCGGGTGCCATAGACTTCGTTGTCGTAAGTCAGGTTGTCGGCACGGATCAGCCCGTTCACCCGCGGCGCGCGCACCTGACCCGAGAAATCGGCCGCCAGTGCGATCGGCCCGCTCAACTGCTGGTTGGGCAAGGCTGCAAAGCTGAACAGCACCGCCGAAGGCCCATTGTAACGAATGCCGCCGCCAAGCGGCGCCGCGAGCAATCGCGTCGTCCAGGCCCCGGCGCCGGGCGGCAGCGGGTTGAGCGTGGCGACCATCCGCCCGACGACGTTGGCGCCACGCCGCACGAGCGCGCGCCCCTGACCGCCGCCTTGATCGAGCGTCCCTGCAAACACGACGTCTACCGGCTGCGACACCGCGGCCAGCCCGGTTCGCTGGAAATTGCGCACCGTCACGCGCGCGTCCGCGGTTGGGAAGCTGGCGCTCGTCGCCTGCGCAAAGTCGAGACTGCCCGTCGCTTGCCCCTGAATGCCCAGGTTAGGCATCAGCGCGTTGAGGAACGACAGGTCCAGCCGGTCGAGCCGCGACTGCACCGCCATGCCCGGCCCATAGCGCCCCGCAAGCCGCAGCGACCCGCCGCCTGTACCGCCGAAGTCGATCCGGGTCGGCGACAGCAGATAGCCACTTTTCGCACCCCTGATCCGCGCCGGATTGACCGTGCGGAACGCGATGTTGTTCGCGCTCCCCTGCGCCGCGACGATATAATCGTTGGGCGCAAGTTTGGCATTCACCGCCAGTCGGAACGGCACGCCGCTGGAACCCGTCACCAGCGCCTGCGCCGTGCCGCGTCCGCCGACATAATTCACCTTCGCGCGCGCTGCCTGAAGCACCACCGCGCCATAGCGCACGTCGGCGATCTGCACGTCGGCCACGACTTGGGGGGTGGGGGTCAGCACCGCGCTGGCGTTGATGATCGCGCGGCCGATCGTGAAATCTACCATGCCGGGAATCGTCGCATTGTTCGCCCGCGCCGCCACGTCGGCTCGCTGGAATCCGCCCTGGTTCGCCAGCCGCACGTCGCCGGTGAGACCCTGACCTGCAAAGCGCAGATTGCCCGCGAACGGCCCCGCCATGCTCTGGATCAGCCGCCCGCTCGCCGCGATCCCGGCGAACACCACGCGGCGCACGTCAATCGCCAGCTGCGTGCCAGGCCGCACGAGGACATCGGCGGTAAACGGACCGTAATTGGTGCCGCCGCTCGCGGTGACCGCATACGCCCCGCCTCGTCCGACGATCCGCGCCTGCACGTTGGCCAGCCCGACGCCGAGACCCGGCCGCGCCGCACGAACTACGACGATGGGCGCGGTCGCGCTGCCCGTAATCCGCGCGGTCACCGGCCCATATTGGGTCGAATAGGCATCCGCATCGACCAGCAGCGCGCCGGTGTTCAGCGCATAGCGGCCCGACCCGCGGGTGATGCGGAACTGCGGCGCGTTCATCCGCACACCGGAAAAGGTCACCAACCCTGCTGGATCGTAGCCGACATCCGCACGGACCACCGCATTGCCGCCCAGGAAGGTGCGCAGGCCATCGTTGAAGATCTCTCGCGTCTGCGCGACCACGCGCCCCTTGATCCCGAAGCCGCCCGGCGTCGTCACCAGGTTGGCGTCGGTCGTGAGGTTCAGTATGCCGATGCTGTCGACGCGGTAATTGTTGATCCGCCCCTTGAGTGCGCCGGTATAACGCCCGGTCGCCATGTTCGCGACGAGCACCGCGGTGGCATCGACGTTGTCGGATCGAATGCGCAGATTGTCCGACAGGATGTTGGGCATCGCGATCGCCAGGTCACCCTGGATCGTCGCATTGTTCGCCAGACCACCGACCGCGGCGTTCAGCCCGGTGATCCGCTTCGCACGTGCGTTAAGAGGCACCAGGATGCGGTCGGCGTTCACCCGCGCCAGCCCCTCGGCGTACAGGTCCTCGACGCCCATGTCGCCGAAGCCGATCGCCGCGGCCTTCACCTTGTAGTCGACGGTCGGCGTCGCGAACGCGCCATCGAGCACCAACCGCGCGGTGACGTCGCGCCCACGCAGCCTTGGCGCGATCGCACCCGGCGTCAGCAGCTTGGCATCCACCGCGAAATTGCCGAACCGGCTGGCGGCGAGATCGATCAGCCCACCCGCATCGACGGACAGCGCGTCGGAACGCAGCGTCATCCGCGTATCCGCCCGCCGGTCGTTCAGCGTCGTGTCGATCGCCACGTCGAGCCGCGGCGCGGTCAGCCGCTCGACCGGCCCTTCCAGATACAGGCCGGGGCGCGTCGGCCCGCGTACCTCGATATGTCCGGCGCGCGCGCTCAGCGCCAGGTTCGCGAGTTCGCCGCCACCCAGCGTCGCCACCGCACGACCCTGCCACGACGCCCAGCTACCGCGCCCATCGACAGCAACGCTCAGCGGCGCTTCCAGTCCGCCCATCGTCGCCACGACGCCGCCGGTCGGGGCCTGGAGCTTGACGTTCACGTCGAGCTTGTTCTCCGCCGGCACCGCATCCAGCCGCAGCACCAGCCGGTCACCACCCGCCACGCCGGCGCCGCGCAGCGCCTGCGCATTGGCGGTCAGCTGCGCGCGGCGGTCCGCGATATGGGCGCTGCCATCGATGCTCAGCACGTGCGTCTGGCCGGTCACCGGCGCGCCGATCACGAACCGCGCGATCCGCAAGGCATTCACGTCGATATCAAGATCGGGGAGCAGTGGCGCGTTCGGATCGCTCGGCACCTGCTTGAGTTCCGGCCGCCGGGCGAGCGTCACCAGCCCCGCCGACAGCGTGCGCACGTCGATATGGTTCTGCGCATAGGCGAATGGTCGCCAATCCACGTCCAGCCGCGGGCTGGTCAGGAACACGCCCTTGGGGTCCGCCACCCGCAGATCGGACAGCACCATCTTGCCATAGAGCGATCCGTCGATCCGCCCGACCCGGATATTCAGCCCGGTCGCGGTCGTATAGCCGCCGATCTGGTCCGCCACGAAGCGCCGCCCCGGATCGGTGTTGATCCCGAACAGCACGATCGCGACCAGCCCGACCAGCGACAGGATCGCGATGCCGATCCACTTCAGGACACGCTGCCACAAGGGGCGATGAGCGGCCACGTTGCTCGCCTCTTCGATCCGGGCAGTGTCGTCGGCCATCAGAATGCCTGCCCGATCGAAATGTAGAGCGCGACCCGCCCGTCACCCGGCCGTTTGTTGAGCGGCGTCGCGACGTCGACCCGCAAAGGACCAAAATTGGTATAGAACCGCCCGCCGATCCCGGCGCCGAAGCGCAGGTCCGATCCGGTCGGGAAGGTGCTTTCATAGCTGTTGCCCGCATCGACGAACGGCACGATGCCGAAATCGCCGAAGCGATAGCGTGCCTCCAGCGCGAATTCGTTGAGCGATCGCCCGCCGACCGGGTCGCCGTTCGGATCGAACGGCCCGAGCCGCTGATAGCCATAGCCGCGCACCGATCCGCCGCCGCCGCCATAATAGCGCCGCGACGGCGCCAGATCGTCGCGCGCGATCCCGAAGATCGACCCCGCCCGCGCGCGCCCCGCGATCACCAGGCTCTGCCCGACCGGATAATAAGCGGTGCCCTCGATCATCGTCCGCGCATAGGGCCGCACCGCGCCGCGCACCGAAGCCTCCGGGCTGACGTTGATCTTCAGGCGATAGCCTCTGGTCGGGTTGAGCAGCGAATCCGACCGGTCGAACATCGCCTGCCCCGGCAGCGCCGCGATGCCATAGGTGCCGCGCTCGCGCGCGCCTCTGGCGAAATCATAGACGCTCTCGTTCGTGCCGACCAGTTCGACGCCAAAGGCATAGGTGAATTTCTTCTGCCAGATCGGCGTCGAATCATAGCTGATCCGCGCCGACAGCGTCCCCGTGAACGCATCGAAGGCGTCGTAACTCTGGTGCAGCGCCGAGGCGGTCAGCGTCACCGTGCGGTCGCGCCGCCCGGCGTTCTGGCGGCGGAAGCTGGCGCCCGCGCCCTGCTGCTGCGTGCCGGCGGTCGCGTTCACGATCAGCGCGCCCTCGGGCGGGAACAGGTTGCGGTGGACCCAGCTGCCCTCCAGCGTCATGCCCTGCCCGGTCGAATAGCCCGCCTGCCCCGCCAGCGTGCGCGCCGGCCCCTTGGCTTGGCGGATCAGCAGATCGACCTGCTCGGTGGCATCCGGGCCGGGCCGTCCGGTGCGCACCGGCTCGACCGACACGGTCTGGAACAGCCCCGTCGCGACCAGCGCATCGCGCAGATCGTCGACCTTGCGCGTGTCATACAGGTCGCCGCCGTCGAAGCGCGGGAAGACGTTCAGGTGCTTCAGGTCGAAGACCGGATCGCCCTCGGTGGTCAATTGCCCGAACGACGCGCGCGGCCCGGTATCGACCGGCAGCGTATACGCGCCGACCGCCTCGGGGGACTGATCCTCCAGCAGGATGTCGCGCTCGCCGACCTTGACGAAGGGATAGCCCTGTTGCGGCAGCCGCAGCGACACATTCGCCTCGGCCCCTTGGATGCGATCCGCCTGGATCGGATCGCCCACCTTCAGCGGCAGTTCGCGGCGCACCAGCCCCTCAGGCACGGTCGCATCGGCGTTCACCGTGACCGACGACAAGGTATAGAGCCGCCCCGGCGTCGCGGTCACCGTCGCGCGCAGGCGGCCCACCGATCGCGGCGATCCCGCCGGGATCGTCTCGACGACCGACAGCGCGGTCGCATCGTAATAGCCCAGCGACTTCAGCAGCCTGACCGCCAGCGCCTCGTCCTCGCGCGCCCGCGCCGCGACCTGGGTCTCGTTCGCGGCCTTGCCGTCGCCCTCGCGCAGCGCCGACAGCGCCTTGAACCGGCTCTCCAGATCCTGGATGTCGAGGCCGGCGAGCACGGTCTCGTAGCGGATTTCGGGCGCATCGCGATCGGCGACGTCGGCGGCGGTCTCCAGCGGCGCGGTGTCGAACGTGCCCAGCGGCGCCAGCGGCTGCGCGAGTTCGGCGTCGAGCACCGCCGCGGGCGGCAGCACATCGCCAGTCGCAGCCGGGCCGGTCGCCGGGGGAGTCGCGGTCTGCGGCGTAACAGGCACCGAGGTCACAGGGGGGAGCGTCGTGCCTGAGGTGGGCGGCGTCATCGCCTCCAGCGGCGCATTGATATCCCCGCTCAGCGGCGGCAGCGCGGCGTCGAATTCGGCCTCGGGCACGATCGGGCCCGCGGGGGCCGGCACCGGCGCCTCGCCCGCCTGCGGCGTGGTGCCAACCTTGGGTGCATCAGCCTTGGGCGCATCCGGGCCTTTGGCGGGCGCGCTTCCGGGCTGCGAAATCTGTGCGGCGGCAGGAAAAGCGGCGACGAGCGCGGACGCGATCCAGAAATGCCGCCCGTTCACGCGTCGAAATTGCAAAGACCTTACCCCCTTGGCGCCGGCGGCACGGCCGTTACCGGCACCACCCCTCACGCGCAACGCCGATGCGGCGGATTGGTTGCAATAGCCTTCACCATCAAGCGTTTGCCGCTTTCACCAGCGCCCGGAAAGCATGCAGCAGCGGCTCGGTATAGCCGCTCGGCTGCGCCACCCCTTCGAACACCAGCGCCCGCGCCGCGCGATAGGCCGCGCCGTCCTCATTCCCCACCAGCGGGCGATACGCCGGATCGCCCGCATTCTGCGCATCGACCTTCGCCGCCATCCGCGCGAAGGCCGCGTCGATCTCGGCCTCGGTCGTCACCCCGTGGAGCAGCCAGTTCGCCATATGCTGCGACGATATGCGCAATGTCGCGCGGTCCTCCATCAGGCCGACGTCGTCGATATCGGGCACCTTCGAACAGCCCACGCCCTGGTCGATCCAGCGCACGACATAGCCCAGGATGCCTTGCGCATTGTTGTCGAGTTCGCGCGCCACCTCCTGCGGCGTCCAGTTGCGCCCCTGCGCCACCGGCACGCTCAGCAGGTCGCCGAGCGCGGGCACCGCCTCGCCCGCGATCTCCCGCTGCCGCGCGAACACGTCGATCTGGTGGTAATGGATCGCGTGCAGCGTCGCCGCGGTCGGCGACGGCACCCAGGCGGTGTTCGCGCCGCTCGCGGGATGCGCGATCTTCTGCGCCATCATGTCGGCCATCCGGTCGGGCGCCGCCCACATCCCCTTGCCGATCTGCGCGCGTCCCGACAGGCCGTGGGCGAGGCCGATGCGGACGTTGCGATCCTCATAGGCCCTGATCCAGGCACTCGCCTTCATCTCGGCCTTGGGGATCATCGGCCCGGCACGCATCGCGGTGTGCATCTCGTCGCCGGTGCGATCGAGGAAGCCGGTGTTGATGAACGCGATTCTGTCCTTCACCGCGGCGATGCACGCCGCCAGATTGGCCGACGTCCGCCGCTCCTCGTCCATCACCCCGATCTTGATCGTGTGGCGCGCGAGACCGAGCAGATCCTCGACCGCATCGAACAGCCGGTCGGCGAAGGCGCATTCCTCCGGCCCGTGCATCTTGGGCTTGACGATATACACCGATCCGCTGCGGCTGTTCACGAAGCGGCCCAGCCTGCGGAGGTCGAACGACGCGATCGTCGACGTGACGATCGCGTCGAGAATGCCCTCGGGCGCCTCGCCGCCGCCGGGCAGCAGCACCGCCGGCGTCGTCATCAGATGGCCGACGTTGCGCACGAACAGCAGCGACCGGCCGGGCAGCGTCGCCTGCCGATCCTGCGCGTCGATATAAGCGATGTCGGCCGCCAGCCGCCGGGTCATCGCGCCGCCGCCCTTCTCGAACGTCTCCTCCAGCGTCCCGTCCATCAGCCCGAGCCAATTGGCATAGGCCGCGACCTTGTCCTCGGCATCGACCGCCGCGATCGAATCCTCCAGATCGACGATCGCGGTCAGCGCCGATTCGAGGCGGACGTCGGCGATGCCGAGCGGATCGGTACGGCCGATCGGATGGGCGCGGTCGACCACGACTTCGATGTGCAAGCCGGTGTTCCTGTAGAGCCGCGATTCGCCGCGCGTCCCAGCGAACTGCACCTCATCGGCCAGCACGACGGGCCAGGCCGCATCGGCCCACGACCCCGTTGCCAGCGGCACCGCCTCGTCCAGGAAGGCGCGCGCCCGCGCGATCACCTGCGCGCCCCGCGCGCGGTCGTATCCGCCCGCCGCCGCTGTGCCCGGCAAGGCGTCGGTGCCGTACAGCGCGTCGTACAGGCTCCCCCAGCGCGCATTCGCCGCGTTCAGCACGAAGCGCGCGTTCAGCACCGGCACCACCAGTTGCGGCCCAGCCATCGTCGCGATCTCGGCGTCGACGTTCGCGGTGCCGATCGTGAACGGCGCCGGCTCGGGCACCAGATAGCCGATCTCGCGCAGGAACGCCTCGTCCACCGCGCCGCCCGCCAAATAGCGCGCGTCGATCGCCGCCTGCAGTTCCTCGCGCCTGGCCAGCAGCGCCGCATTCTCAGGCACGAACCGCGCGAAAATGTCGGCCACGCCGCGCCACCAAGCCTGCGGGTCGATCTCCAGCGGCGCGAGCACCCGCCGATCGAGAAATTCGGCGAGTTCGGGGGCGACCTTCAGGCCGGCGCGGTCGTGCATGGAACCTCCTTGGCGAATAACGAACGATGCCTGGGGAGGGCCTGCCGCGTCTAGGCCATCGCGACGCGGCGGATCAACCCTCCAATCCGCCCGCCGCCGCCTCGATGCGATCCAGTATCGCACGAAACTGCGCCAGCTCGGCCGGATCGACCCCGCCGAAGATACGCGCCTCCATCTCCAGCGCCTTGGGCGCCACCTGCTCGTACAGTCCGCGCCCGTCGGGGGTGAGCGACAGCAGGTGAGACCGCTGGTCCGCCGGATTGTCGCGCCGCTCGATCAGCCCGCGCTCCGCCAGCGCGATTGCGGCGCGACTGACCGTCACCTTATCCATCCGCGTCCGCGCGCCCAGCGCCTGCTGCGACAGGCCGTCGCTCTCCGCGATCACCGCGACCAGCCGCCATTCGGGAATGCGCAGCCCGAACAGCGCCTGGTACGTCGATGCGATCGCCCCCGACACGACGTTCGACACCACCGAAAGGCGAAACGGCAGGAACGCATCGAGCGACAGTGTCTGGGTCATGAGATCATCCTGCCCCGCCCCGCTGCGGGACACCAGCCCTGGCCGCCCACGCGACTATGACTTGGATCAGGACGGCAGCGGGAACGACATGCCCGAGTCGAACGTAACGCTTGGCCGATGACCAGTCCCCACACCCCGATGTTCCCCTGGCGCCACGATGCGCAGGGTCAGTTCGAAGCCATGCTGGAGGCGCATGTCGCTGATCGCGCCTTCCCCTGCGTCGGTGCCAAGGCCGCGCTGGCGAAGGGTACGCTGAACGTGCTGGCCGCCAATCGTATCGACAGCGCCTGGGACGATCTGCGCATCCACGACGGCCTGATCCGCTTCGCTGAGGCTTACCGCGAAAACCCCGGCCTGTTCCGCAGCTTCGCGGTCGTGTTCGAAGGCCCCGAAGAACTGGACGAACCCGCGTTCGAAGCGGCGGTGTGGCAGCGCATCCAGTCGCTCTCCGACAAGGACGTGTGGCGCGGCCAGCCCTATGACGAACGCGTCAGCGCCGACCCCGATTCGCCGCATTTCTCGCTGAGCTTCGGTGGCGAGGCGTTCTTCGTCGTCGGTCTCCACCCCAATGCCAGCCGCCTCGCCCGCCGCTTCGCGCGCCCGGCGATGGTCTTCAACCTCCACGACCAGTTCGAGACGCTGCGCGCCGAGGGCAAATATGAGGGCCTGCGCGAGAAGATCATGGTTCGCGACGAGGCGATCGCCGGGTCGCGCAACCCCATGCTCTCGCGCCACGGCGATCTGAGCGAAGCCCGCCAGTATAGCGGCCGGGTCGTGGACGCTGACTGGCGCTGCCCCTTCCACTATGCCGGTTCCAAGTGAGCGCTCAGGAAATTCCGGAACGCTCGGGGACGGCATTCCGGCTGAGCGAAGGGCAGATTCTCACCGTCATCGACCCGCGCGGCATGCAGGTGGCCGATCTGCTGGCGTTCAACGCCGACGATCTGGACGAGGTCATCTCCTCGGGCCGCACGCTCGATTATGCCGAGACGATCCGGCTGACGACGGGGCATTCACTCTATTCCAACCGCTCGCGCGTGATGCTGGAGATCGTCGCGGATACGGTGGGCGTGCATGACTTCCTGCTGACGCCGTGTTCCTACGACACGTTCCACCATTTCTACCCCGATCTGCCGGCGCATCGCGGCTGCTTCGGAAATCTCGTCGCCGCGCTCGAACCCTATGGCGTGGCTCCCGATCGCATTCCGATCGCGTTCAACTGCTTCATGAACGTGCCCGTCGATGCCGGCGGTCGGCTGAGCGTCCTGCCGCCGGTCAGCAAGGCGGGCGACCATATCGCCTTTCGCGCCGCGATGGACCTGGTCATCGGCCTGACCGCCTGCTCGGCCCCCGCCTCGAACGGCGGCAGCTTCAAGCCGATCCACTACGGCATAACCTAATTCCTCCCCTGCAAGGGGAGGGGACCGCCACGCGCAGCGTGGTGGTGGAGGGGGCGTGCCACCAGCGATTCCCTGTGCGGAGAACCCCCTCCACCAGCTACGGCTGGTCCCCCTCCCCGCCAGCGAGGAGAAATTACCGCCCCATCTGCCGCGCGATCGTCTTGGCCAGCGCCTTGCCATAAGGCGGCTTCATCCCCGCGATCTTCGCGACATCGAGCCTGGATTGCTTGAAAACCGCGCGCGCATGGCTGAAGGTGCGAAAGCCATCGACGCCGTGATAGCTCCCCATCCCCGACGGCCCGACGCCGCCGAACGGCAGATCCTCCATCGAGACGTGGAAGATCACGTCGTCCAGAGTCACGCCGCCTGACACCGTACGGTCCAGCACGCGCCGCCGCTCGCCCTCGTCCGTCCCGAAATGGTACAAAGCAAGCGGCCGGCCCCCGCGATTGATCCGCGCGATCGCATCGTCGATGCCGTCGTATCGGACGATCGGCAGGACGGGACCGAATATCTCCTCCTGCATGACCAGCATGTCGTCGGTCGCGTCACGGACGATGTGGAGCGGCATCTTGCGCGCGTTCGAAGCGGTGAAATCCTCGCCCGCCGGGTTCACCGTCTCGACTGTGGCCCCCTTGGCCCACGCATCGTCGAGCCAGCCGGACAGACGCGCGAAATGCCGGTCGTTGATGATCGCGGTATAATCGGGGTTGCTCAGCAGCGTCGGATACATCGCCGATGCCGCTGCCTTCAGCCCCGCGACCACCGCCGCCTCGTCCTCCGGCCGGGCCAGCACATAATCCGGAGCCAGGCATATCTGCCCGGCATTCAGCATCTTGCCTAATGCCACCCGCTCGGTTGCGCGTGCGATGTCCGCGCCCGCGCCGATCACCACCGGCGATTTGCCGCCCAGTTCCAGCGTCACCGGCACCAGATTGTCCGCGGCGGCGTGCAGGATATGCCGGGCGATCCCGGTCGCGCCAGTGAACAGCAGATGATCGAGGGACAGCGAGGCGAACGCCTGCCCGACATCAGGCCCGCCGCTGACGAACGCGAGTTCCTCGGCCGCGAAATACCTTGCCGCCACCTGCTCGAACAGCGCGGCGGTCGCCGGCGTGAATTCGCTGGTCTTCACCATCGCCCGATTGCCGGCAGCAAAGATGCCCGCAAGCGGCCCCATCACCAGGTTCACGGGGAAATTCCACGGCGCGATGACCCCGACTACGCCCTTGGGCTGATATTCCACCCACGCCCGCGCGCCCAGCAGCCCCAGCGGAAACTGCACCTTGCGCCTCTCGCGCTTCGCCCAGCCGTCGAGGTGCTTGAGCGCATGGTCGATCGGCCCGATCGAACCCGCGATGTCGGTCAGCATCGACTGATCGCGGCTGCGGTGGCCGAAGTCCTCGCTCAGCGCGTCGCAGAACCGCGCAGCGTTATCGCGCACCATCGCCGCCGCACGCTTCAGCCGATCGCGGCGAGAAGCCAGGCTGACCGGCATCTCGGCCGTGAACGCCGCGCGCTGCGCCGTCAGCAGATCATCCATCACACGCATCCGATCACCCCCGCTACCGGCACGACCACTACATCGTGCCCGGCGCGCGCGATCGTCAGCGTGCCGCTCGGCACCGCCGCGCCGGCCGCCAGATCGGGCCGGCGCGCGACCGTCATGTCGAGGGTCGCGCTCAGGTCGCCGCCCGCATAGTCCGTCACTGCGGCGAAGCCGTAATCCCCCGCCCCCCGCGCCGCTGCCTGACCGACATCGACGATCCTGCCGTCGATCGTCATGCGCAGCTGCCCCGGATCGGCGCTGGCCATGGCGACCAGCGAACGGTCCGCGACGCTCCAGAGATAGGCGGCACAGCCTTTGGAGGGCAGCGCCTGCTTGGGCAGCACGCCGGGAATCGGGCCAGGAGGAGAGAGCGCGACGGATTGGAGAAGCAGGGCCAATAGCATCATGGTGTCGACGCTATCATGACCAGCCACGCCGGGTAAGCCGCCACCGCGAGCAGCACCCCGAACGGCACCGCATCATCGGCCGCCAGCCGCCGCCCCCGTGCCGCCTGCCACGCGACCCAGCCCAGCCCAACGACACTCGCCATCAGCAGCACGGCCGGCAGCATCCGCCATCCCAGCCACAATCCGATCGCGCCCAGCATCTTCGGATCGCCGCCGCCCATCCCATCGCGCCCGCGCCACTTGCGATATCCCGCCGCGATCGACCACAACGCGACAAAGCCTGCCGCCCCGCCGATCAGCCGCTCGCCGAGATCAGGCGACACGCCGGCCAGCGCTGCCGCTATCCCCGCCAGCGCCAGCGTCGCGGTGAGCCGATCCGGCAGCCACCAATGCCTGAGGTCGAGCATCGCCAGCGCCAGGAGCAGCCACCCGAACACCGCCCCCGCAAGCGCGACCGGCCCCGCCGCCAACGCTCCGGCGACCGCCCCGACAACTGCCGCCGCCAGTTCCACCCACGCATGCACCGGATCGATCATCGCTCCGCAATCCCGGCACCGCCCGCGCAACACCAGCCCGCTCGCCACCGGCACCAGATCACGCGCCCGCACCGTCGCCCCGCACGCATCGCAAGCCGATCGCCCGCGCATCACAGATCGCCCCGCGGGCCAACGCACCACCAGCGCCGCGACGAAACTCCCCACGATGGCGCCCAGGATCGCGAGTCCGGCGCCCCACGCCACCATGTCCATGCCAGCCATCGCGCAGGACTATAGTGCCGCCGCAGTGGAACGCACGCGCCCGAGTCCCTAAGTTGGGACCAGGTGGGACCGGCGCCACCTCCGGTCGCCCCGAGCGAAGTCAAAGGGCACGGCCTCAGGCCATGCGCTTCGACTGTGCTCAGGGCGAAGGGAGGCAGGCGGCATCCTGCACGTACCTGATCTTCTGGAGAGCATCCCGTGACCGTGTCCGATCCGATCGTCATCCTGTCCTACGCCCGCACCCCGATGGGTTCGTTCGCCGGCACGCTCGCAGGCGCCTCCGCCACCCAGCTCGGCGCCACCGCGGTCACGGGCGCGGTGGATCGCTCCGGGGTGAAGGCGGAGGCGATCGAGCGCATCTACATGGGCTGCGTTCTCCCCGCCGGCCTCGGCCAGGCGCCCGCGCGCCAGGCGGCGATCGGCGCCGGGCTAGGCACGCATGTCGAGGGCACGACCGTCAACAAGATGTGCGGTTCGGGCATGCAGGCGGCGATCATGGGGCATGACGCGCTCGCCGCGGGCTCGGCCGACCTGCTCGTCGCCGGCGGCATGGAGAGCATGTCGAACGCCCCCTACCTCTCGAAGAAGCACCGCGGCGGCGCGCGTATCGGCCACGACACGTTGTACGACCACATGTACCTGGACGGGCTGGAAGACGCATACGAACCCGGCCGCCTGATGGGCAGCTTCGCCGAGGAAACCGCCGCCGAATATCAGTTCACCCGCGGCGCGATGGATGATTACGCGATAGAATCGCTACAGCGCGCGCAGGCTGCGCAGAAGAGCGGTGCCTTCGACCGCGAGATCGTCGCGGTCGAGGTGAAGGGCCGCAAGGGCATCGAGACCGTCTCGCTCGACGAACAGCCCGCCCGCGGCGATGTGGCGAAAATCCCGACGCTCAAGCCCGCCTTTTCCAAGGACGGCACGATCACCGCGGCCAACGCCTCCTCCATCTCCGACGGCGCGGCCGCGCTGGTGATGACCCGCATGAGCGTCGCCGAGCGCCTGGGGATCAAGCCGGTCGCGCGCGTCGTGTCCCATGCCGCCCACGCCCACGAACCCGCCCGCTTCGCCACAGCCCCCGTATTCGCGATGCGCAAGGCGCTGGAGCGGGCGGGATGGTCGGCGAGCGATGTCGACCTCTACGAGGTGAACGAAGCCTTCGCCTGCGTCGCCATGATCGCGCTGCGCGACCTCGGCCTGGCGCACGACGTCGTCAATATCCACGGCGGCGCGTGCGCGCTGGGCCATCCGATCGGTGCCAGCGGCGCGCGGGTGCTGGCGACGTTGCTGTCGGCGCTCGAGCGTTCGGGACAGCGGCGCGGCCTGGCCTCGCTGTGCATCGGCGGCGGTGAGGCAACCGCGATGGCGCTCGAGCTGGTATAGGATTTTGCGGCATCGTCGCCCGGCGCGTCGCGGCCTGCTGGCCGGTCCGCTTCTGCTCGCCGCCTTGCCCGCGCGGGCGCAGCAGCAGGACGAACAGCTCTGGTTTCAGGTCAACACCAACGTGCCCCTGGCGGACGGGGTACGCGTGACGCTGGAGCAGATCGCGCGCTTCGGGGATCGTGCCGATGGGCTGTTCCAGACCGAATTCGGCGGCATCTTGGGCTATCGTCTGTCCGACCGGATCGAACTGGGCGTCGGGTATCGCAAGGTCGGCGCGCATAACGGCAATCTGGCCGACGACGAGGATCGCCTGCGCCAGCATGTGATCGCCAGCTTCGGCCCGGTCGTCACCCGATTCCGGATCGACGAACGCTTCCATCCGCGCGGCGACGAGATCGGCTTTCGTATCCGCCCGCTGGTCCGCTACAATCACCGGCTCGAAACCGACGGCCTGGCGCTGTTCGTCAGCCACGAGAGCTTCTACTTTCCCAACAGCACCCGCTGGGGGCAGCGCCGCGGCTACGACCGGATGCGCAATGTCGCCGGTGTCACGCTGCCGATCGGCCGACTGGCGAGCGCCGACCTCGGCTATCTCAATCAATATCGGCTGTCCCGCGGCGGTTCGCGCGCGCAGATGGACCATGCGCTAAGTCTGCAGGTGACGATCAACGTGGCCGCAGTGGCCGCGCCACGCGTCGACGATTGAACCAGCGGGCACCGGCCATCGTGCGCAGAGCAATCGCTACGGCAGCACCTCGCCCGGCTCGACCCCCCACAAGCCGCCGACCGTCACATAAGCCGCCTGCCCCATCACGTCGAACCGGCACCAGCCGTTCGCGCATGCGCTGATCCGGCCGACCACACCCGGAGCCGCGCGCCACATCAGCTTGGCGGCGCTGGAGGGTCGCTCGCGCATCTCGATCGGCGGCCCGGCCTTGACGATCGCGGTGCGCGTGTCGCTCAGCAGGTTGCCCTGCATCCAGCCCGTCGTGCCGTCGGGGTCTTCGACCTTGCGCCATTCCTTCATCACAGCGACCACCCGCACCGGCAGGCCGCTGCGCTGATAGAGCCAACTCGCCGGATAGGTACGCGCCGGGCCGGTGCGCATCCGTGCGCGGCTTGCCTGGATGGAGGCGAGATACGGCACCTTGCGCTTGGCATCGGCCGCGGGAGCAGGGGATGGCAGCGCCAATGCCAGGACGGCTGTCGCGAAGATCGGGATACGCATGCGCGCCACCTAGGGTTCAAACCCAATCCGGACAACGGCCGTGATCGGGTTTGAACCCTACCGCGTCCGGCCGCGTTCCTTCAACCATTGACGCACGTCGGGTCGCTTGCCAAGCCTCCGCGCATGGCCGAACGTCCCACCTCTTCCCGGCGGTGTCCGAACCCCAGCGTTGCGGTCACCCGCGAACTCCCCGACACGATCATGGAGCGGATGGAGGCGCTGTTCGACACGCGAATCAACCGGGCCGATCAATCGCTCGATCGTACAGGGCTGGCCGCGGCGATGCGGGATTGCGACGTGCTGGTGCCCACCGTCACCGATTCGATCGACGCGAACCTGATCGCCGGCGCGGGGGATCGGTTGAAACTCATCGCCAATTTCGGCGCCGGCGTGAACCATATCGACCTCAAGGCCGCACGCGCCCGCGGCATCATCGTCACCAACACGCCTGGCGTCCTGACCGAAGACACCGCGGACATGACGATGGCGCTGATCGTATCGGTGCCCCGCCGCCTGGCGGAGGGGGAGAAGCTGGTGCGCTCGGGCACGTGGAAGGGCTGGAGTCCCGGCGGAATGCTGGGCCACCGGATCGGCGGCAAGGCGCTGGGCATCGTCGGCATGGGCCGCATCGGCCAGGCGGTGGCGCGGCGCGCGCGCGCTTTCGGCCTGACCATTCACTATCACAATCGCCACCGCCTGCCCAAGGTGGTGGAGGCCGAGTTCGGGGCGCAGTGGCATCCCAATCTCGACGCGATGCTGGGCCGCATCGACATCCTGACGATCCACACCCCGCGCAACGCGCAAAGCGAGAATCTGATCGACGCCGCGCGCATCGCGCTCATGCGTCCCCACGTCTACCTCATCAACGCCAGCCGCGGCGGCATCGTCGATGAGGACGCGCTGACGGACGCGCTGGAGAACGGCCGGCTGGCCGGCGCCGGCCTAGATGTCTGGCGCCATGAACCCGCGATCGACCCGCGATTGCTGGCACTGCCCAATGTCGTCATGACCCCGCACATGGGATCGGCCACCTACGAAGGCCGCGTCGCCACGGGCGAAAAGGTGATGGCAAACATCCGCATGTGGGCCGACGGCCACCGCCCGCCGGACCAGGTGCTCGAAGGCTGGATTTAGAGTCGACCTCGACCGGGTTGAATCGGACGGGATTCACACGGGCGTGATTTTCTGATTCAAGATGTCGGCCGGAAGGAGGCTGGCATGGGCAAAGCGTATTCGGACGATCTGCGCTGTCGGGTGGTTACGGCGATGGCGGCGGGCAGGAGTTGCCGTGATGTTGGCGCGGTGTTCGACGTGGCGCCGAGCACGGCGGGCAACTGGTATCGCCGCTATCGGCGTGAGAGCAGCCATGCAGCCCGACCGACAGGAGGCGACCGGTGCTCGAAGCTGCTGGAGGAAGCGGGCTGGCTCGGCGAGCGACTGGCCGAGACGCCAGAGCTGACCTTGAGCGAGGTGCGGAGCGACCTGGCCAGTCGAGGCGTCGAGGTCAGTTATGCAAGCGTCTGGCGGACGGTGCGCAAGCTGGGGCTGCGGCACAAGAAAATGGACGATCTACGCGACCGAGCAGGATCGGCCTGACGTCGCCATCGCGCGCGCGGTTTGGCGGGTGGCGCAGGCCGGGCTCGACTTCAACGCACTGGTGTTCGTCGACGAGACCGGGACGACGACCAGCATGACCCGGCTGCGCGGATGGGGCGAGAAGGGCAAGCCGCTGCTCGGCAAGGCGGCGCACGGCCACTGGATGACCTCGACCCCCACCTTCGTGAGGGCAGGCTCTTCGTCGCCGGGCTGCGCCACGACGGCATCGCCGCGCCGATGCTGATCGATACGCCCCCTTCGACTTCGCTCAGGACAGGAATGACCGGGCGCATCTTCCAGCAATGGCTTACCGATCACCTCATCCCCGAACTGTCGCCCGACAGCATCGTGGTCTGCGACAACCTGCCGGCCCACAAGGTTCCGGCATCCGCCACTGCCTGGAGAATGCCGGCATGGGGCTGCTCTACCTTCCGCCCGGCCTTCGCCGGGGCAGGCTCTACAGCCCCGACTTCAATCCCATCGAGCAGGTTCTCTCGACTACGCTCGAGACAGGCTTCGCCAAGATCAACGCGCTGCTCCGACGAGCCGCCCCACGCTCGCTCGACGCTATCGTCGCCGCGCTGAAAACCATCCTCCATCGCTTCCCGCCCGATTGAGTGCGCCAAACACCGTCGACACTCCGGATATGTGCAAACGTGAGCGAGTCTGAATCTAGAGCGACCTTCGAAGTCTTCATCGCGCCGTAACATGCTTCATGCTAATGCTGTCGCGTGATCACCGCACCCGCCCCGCATCATTACGCCGTCGGCATCGTGTCCGACGACATCGACTTCATGGGCCACGTCAACAACGCCAGCTATCTCAAATGGGTGCAGGCCGCCGTCATCAGCCATTGGCAGCGTCTGGCGCCCCCCGAAGCGGTGGCCCAGCACCTCTGGGTCGCGCTGAAACACGAGATCACCTATCGCAAGCCCGCCTTCCTCGACGACGACGTGATCGCCACCGTCCTGCTGGAAAAGGTCCAGGGCGCCCGCGCCTTCTACGAAACGATCATCAAGCGCGGCGAAGACGTGCTAGCCGAGGTCAAGTCGAGCTGGTGCTGCCTGGATGCGGAAACGCTGCGCCCCGCGCGGCTGGCACGCGACGTGGTGGAGCGGTTCTTCCCCAAGGACTGAGAGTCCGTTTAAAACGCCCAGTAACGCGTTGTGCGGTGCCAGCCCAAGGTTCCGGCGACGCGCAGCATCGGTGGAATGGCTGCGGAGGGTGGCACCGCCTGCGAAACTCGCTCTTTCACGCGTTTTCAAACAGTCTCGGAGAGCCGAAGGACGGCGGCTGCTATCCGCCGCCGAGATCGTCCCGAAGTCGGGCGAGTTGATCCATCCGCGCATGCAGGACGCTGACGATGGCCACGCCGTGCGTGTCCTCTTTCCAATAGATCACGTGACCGCGCCAGCGCCGGCGGTAGCCATCGATACCATAGTCTTTCGGGAGCTTTACCCAAGGCACTTCGTGCGCGGCGATCGCCTCGAATTACGCGAATAGGTCTTCGATGTATTTTGCCGCTTGTGCCCGCCCCCAACGCTCGCGCGTATAGCCCGCGATGTCATCCAGGCAGTCATCCGCCTTCGCACGTATGCGGTAAACGCGGCATCGTCAGCCGCGAAGTTTGTTTCGCGCGATCACATCCTCCGCCGTCACGTATCGGTGGTTGGACTCGGGTTCGGCGAATGCCTCCTGAAGCTCCGCCCTGAACGCCTCGTAAAGGCCATATTCGCCGACCGCCGAAGAGATATATTCAGCGAGTTCGCCCGTTATATCGACACTGATTGCCTTCTCATATCCCATGACGGATACCCTCTACCAAGCCGCGCGACGATCGAAACTCAATCCCCAGTTAAAATGCGATCCACCAATTGCTTCACCGTCGGCACGAAGCCGTTCGAATAAAAGGGATCGCGCTTGAAATTATACGCCGAATGGCCGGCGAACATCAGGTTCTGGTCGGTATCGCCGCCATGCGCGATATCCTGCAGCGTCTTCTGGATGCAGAAGCTGCGCGGGTCGGCCAACCGCCCGGTGGAATTGGTCTCGCTGTCCGCCCAGCTCGAAAACAGGCATTGCGACAGGCACCCCATGCAATCGGCCTGATCCTTTCGAATCTCCGCCTTCTCGCCGGGCGACACGAAAACCAGGGTGTTGTCGGGCGTCTTCAGCGCATCGGTGAATCCTTCCCCGAACCACCCGCGCGCGCTGAGCAGGTCGTTGCGCGTCACCCAGAAATTCTTGCCCTTCACCCCGACGTCCAGCTGGAACACATGGTCCCCGGCTTCCTGCGTGGAAAACGCGATCTGTCGCGCCGATCGCGCCTCCAGCGAGCGCAGGAACGGATTGCGCACCGCGCTCGAATAGAATCCGGTCGGCGAGAAGCGGTGGAGCAGCACCTCGCCTTCGTCGATCTGGGTCAGCTTGGCCTTCCACCCGTCCGGAATCGGGCTTTCGCGCGTCAACAGCGGCCGCGTGCCATATTGGAAGACGATCGATCCCAGTTCGGGGTTGTCGATCCAATCCTCCCAGTCACGCAGATACCAAACCCCGCCCGCCATCACAATCGGCGTGGAGTCCGGAATCCCTCCCTCGCGCATCGTATCGCGCAGCGCCTTGACGCGGGGGAACGGGTCTTCGGGTTTCAGCGGGTCTTCGGCATTCGACAGGCCGTTGTGCCCGCCCGCCAGCCACGGGTCTTCATAGACCACCGCCGCGAGCCATTCCGACGCCTTGGAATAGGCGCGCTTCCACAACGCCCGAAACGCCCGGCCCGAACTCACGATCGGCAGGTACGACACCTGATGCTCAGCCGCGATCTCGGATAGTTTGTACGGCATGCCCGCGCCGCAGGTGACGCCCGCGACCAGCCCCTTGGTGCGCTCCAGCACGCCCTGGAGCACCCGCTGCGCGCCGCCCATCTCCCAAAGCACGTTGATGTTGATCGCGCCCCGCCCGCCCGCGATGTCGTATGCGCGGCGGACCTGCTCGACAGCGCCGTCGATCGCATATTGGACCAGTTCCTCATGCCGCTCGCGCCGGGTAAGCGCGCGATAGATCTGGGGGATGATCTTGCCGTCAGGATCGTAACTGTCGGCGTTGACCGCGGAGACCGTACCGATCCCGCCCGCCGCCGCCCAGGCGCCGGCCGACGCATGGTTGGTCGCCGCGACACCCTTGCCGCCCTCCACCAATGGCCAGACCTCGCGGCCATTGTAGATGATCGGGGTCAGGCCCTTGAACACGCGGCGCTACCTTTTGATGAACGGAACATGGATCATATATACCCAATGGCGTCGCGGGCGCGACCGTTTTGCTGCATTCTCAGTCAAAAGCGCCCGGCTGCCCGAGTGCCCCGGCATATAGCGCACGATAACGCGCCAGCATCACGTCCTCATCGTAATCGCGGCGCGCCTTTGCGCGGTTGGCCTCGCCAACCGTCTTGCGCAATCCGGCATCGAGCAGCAGCGGCTGGATCACGTCCCGAAGCGCGACTTCGCCCGAGAATTTGGCGATGAACGGCGCATTTTCCGCCGCGATCATCTTCGGCACGTCGCCCACCGGCGGCCCCGCGACCGGCAACCCGGCGGCCATCGCCTCCACCACCGACACCGGAAACTGCTCCGAGCGCGACGACAGCGCCAAAATGTCGAACAGCCCGACGTAGCGATGCGGATCGGGCAGGAATCCGGGCATCACCAGGCGGTCGGCGATGCCCATCGCCGCTGCCGCCTGCATGATCGTACCACGCTCCGGCCCCTCTCCCACGATCACCAGCCGGAACTTGCCCGAAAGCCCGCCGCAGGCCCGCACCAGCGCCGGCAAGTCCTTCACCTCGCGCAAGCCCGACAGCGCACCGATCACGACCTCTTTATCCTTGCGGACGAAACCGGGGATCGCTTTTGCATCGGGCTTGTTCGCATAGAGCGCGGTCGCGATGCCGTTGGCGATGCGGTGGACCCGCGTGGGCGGCTGCTTCCAGGTCTTGAGCGCAATCGACTCCAGTGCGACCGACGGCACCGCCAGCGCGTGCGCGGCGGGAAGCGCGATCCGGCGATAGATATTGCGCTCGCGCTTCAGCCCGCCTGCCTCATCCGCGTTGAACCCGTCCTCGTGGTGGACCAGCGGCGGCAGGCCCTTGGAGAAGCAGCGTCGGGCCATCACCCCGTCGATGGCGCCCCAATTGTACGTCAGCACCAGATCGAACCCGCGCATGAACCGCGCGATCGCCTCGTAGCGCGCCACCGAAGGCCGCCCGGTCAGCGGCGGCGGATTCTGCGCGATCTCGTATGCGATTCCCTTGGCAATCGCATCCCGCGCGTCCAGCGCATCCGGCACGCCCGACACGATGGTATGCCGCGCGGCATCGCCGAACGCGTTCATCAGCCGCACCGCGCGCCACTCCTTGCCGCCCAGCGTGAAGCTCGAATGCAAATGCAGGATGTGCGGGCGTGGCATGGCAGGGCGATTAGCGCGCGAAAACGGACTTGGGAATGTGGGTGATGCGGCACACCAGGTCGGCCTCGCCACTTGCGATGACATAATGATCCCCCGCATCGGCGATCCCGGTCGTGAAGACGACGTCCTCCACGTACATCACGTCCTTCAACGGTTCGGTTAGCGCCGGTGCCGCCTCCAGCAGCGCGGCGTGTTCGGTTCGCAGCGTGACGCTCGGGTCGTCGCGGTCCAGAATCGACCAATAGGTGCGGTAGATACCGACCACGCCCGACGGCTCGACCCCGTGCCACAAGGTCAACCAGCCCTGGTCGGTCAGGATCGGCGGCGTGCCCCCGCCCATCCGTGCGGTGGCGGTCGTCGCGGCATGCGGGCGGATGCCGGGCTTGTCGTGCGGCCTCCAATGGAGCGCATCGGGCGAGCGCGACAGGTTGATCGACGGGCCGGCAAGCCATTCGCTGCCCGGCGGATAGGCGAAATACAGGTCGCCCAGCGGCCGCGTCTGCGCCCAATATTCTCCGGCAATCCGCCCCTCGAAGATCAGCATGTCCTTGTTCTGATGGTCCAGGACGATGCCCTCCAGCCGCCAGTCCGCCGCGTCGTCGGACGAATACAGCGTGGTGCAATGCCGTTCCGGGCTGACCGAACAGGTGGTCATCAGCCAGCGTTCGCCGACCCGGCTGATCCGCGCATCCTCGACGCCGTAACATTGGTACGACGCCGCGGGCGCGATCGCGCGGTCGTAATGCACCGCGACGACCCGCCGTCCCGCGGCATCCAGCTCGACCGGCAGCAGCCACGACAGCGAGGTCAGCGCCAGCACCCGCCACGGCTGGCCGCGGATCGCGAACTTGCGCGGGTCGTTGGTATCGACCTCGCCCACAGGCCAAGCATCGAGCACATAGCCCCCATCCGCCCAGCGGATCGCATGGATATGCCCGTCGCGCACCGGCTCGCGCAGCGCCTCGGCAATGCGCACCATCAGCAGCAGATTGCCGTTCGGCAGCCGCGTCATCCCCGGATTGAAAGCGCCCAGCACATAGGTCTCGGCGTCGATCCTGCCGGCCAACGGCGAGCGCGACAGATCGACGTCGGCAGGGGTGAAGACCAGCTGGTCGAACGCACGGTCGCTCATTCCCCCTCCTGCGCGCGCGGTACGATCACGATCTGCTGGATGACGCTACGGCTGGGCTGCGTCAGCAGGAACTCGACGCCCGCCGCAATGTCCTCCGCCGCCAGCATCGTCTCTTCGGCGATCATCCGCCGCTGCTCGTCGTCGGGGACGTCGGGCTTCTGCATATCGCTCCCGGTCTTGCCCGGCTCGACCAGCGCGACGCGGATGCCCTTTGGCCCCAGTTCGCGGCGCAGCGCCTCCGAAAAGCCCGCGACGCCCGCCTTGATCCCGGCATAGACCGTCGAACTCGGCCCCAGCACATGCGCGCTCATCGACCCGATCAGGACGATGTCGCCGATCTTCTCCATTCGCCGCGCGGCTTCGTGCGCACTCAGCAGATAATGGGTGAAATCCAGCGCGATGGCATGGCGCAGTTCCGGCTCGGTCATCTGGGTCAGCCCGCGCGCCGCGACGGCGGCGTTGACGATCGCGATGTCGAACCCGCCCAGCGCCGCTTCGCCCGCATCGAAGAAGCGCGCGACGTTATCCGCCACCGACAGGTCGATGGTCATACCCCCGCTACCGCCCGCATGCTCTTGTACGGCGTGGATGGAGGCCAGCGCATCCGCCAGATGCTGCGGATCGTTCCCGCAGACGAACACGCTGGCCCCGCGCGCCGCCAGCATCACCGCCATCGCGCGACCGATGCCGGTCGTCCCCCCGGTAATCAGCGCACGGCGGCCACGCAGGCTGGTGGGCGAATGATCGGTCATGCGATTCCCTCGTCAAACACGCTCAGGCGCGCGCTGGCCAGCAGCCTTCCGACTGGCGCTGCCAGCACCGGCTCGCTCAAGGTCGGCGCATGCCCCACGCCGGGCACCTCCGCCAGTTCGGCACGATCCAGGCTCGCGATCATCCGCGCGGCGACCCGCGCCGACAGCACGTCGGATCGGCCGCCGCGAACCACCAGCACCGGCACCTGGCGCAGCGCGGCCAGCGCCCCCCACATGTCCGGCCCCGCTTCGTTGCCGGGAACGCGGAACGGCTCGGCGATCTTCATGTCGTAATCCAGCACCACGCGCCCGCCCGAATTCAGCCGGTAGAGCCGTTTCGCCATCGCCAGCCAATCCTCGATCTCCCAGCCCGGATGGACGTCGCCATGCGCTTCGGCAACGGCACGCGCGGCATGCATCCACGTCGGATAAGCGCTGCCCCGGCCGACATAGCTGCGGATGCGCGCCAGCCCCGCCGCCTCGATCTCTGGCCCGACGTCGTTGATGATCGCGCCCGCGATCCGCTCCGGCCCGGCTGCCGCCAGCAGCATCGCGACGATTCCGCCCAGCGCATTGCCCACCACCACGAACCGCGCGAGTCCCAAGTCAGCGAGCAGCGCCTCGATGTCCTGGACGTACGTCAGCGGCCCATAGGTCATCGGATCCTTGGCATAGGCGCTCTCTCCGCGCCCGCGCAGATCGGCCGCGATCACCCGCCGACCGCCGGCCAGCCGCCGCGCGAAATCGTCGAAGTCGCGCGCGTTGCGGGTCAGACCGGGCAGGCAGAGGATCGGCGGACGCCCTTGATCCGCTCCAGCCCCATCACCGCCATAATCGCGCGCGTGCAGCCGCAAGCCGTCTTTCGACCACCAATATCGGTTTTCGTACAGCTGCATGGTTGCGCCCCGCCTTGTCAGCCCTCCATATCCGCGCATGCCTGTCGACCCGCAAGCCTATCGCCCCGCCGCTGCCATCCTCACGCTGGGGGACGCCTTCTACGATCCCGTGGAGGCCGCCGACTTCCCACAGACCCGCCTGCGCTTCCGCGACGATCGCGCCGCAACCGAGATCGGCTTGGCGAGCCTGGACGATGCGGAGTGGACCGCCGCCTTCGGCCGCTTCGTGCCCCTGCCCGGCACCCTCCAGCAACCGCTGGCGCTGCGCTACCACGGGCATCAGTTCCGCAACTACAATCCCGACATCGGCGACGGCCGCGGCTTCACCTTCGCGCAGATGGTCGATTCAACAGGCCGGCTCATGGACCTCGGCACGAAGGGATCGGGCACGACCCCGTGGAGCCGCTTCGGCGACGGCCGCCTGACGCTGAAGGGCGGGGTCCGCGAAGTCCTCGCCTCCGAAATGCTCGAAGCGCTCGGCGTCCCTACCTCGCGCAGCCTCTCGTTGATCGAAACCGGCGAGGCGCTGGATCGCGGCGACGAACCTTCCCCCACCCGCTCGGCGGTGCTCGTGCGGCTCAGCCACGGCCATATCCGCATCGGCACCTTCCAGCGGCTAGCCTATCTGCGCGACGACACTAATCTGCGTCGTCTCGTCGCCTACGTGCTGCGCGAACTCTATGGCGAGGACGGCGATGACCCAATCCGCCTCCTCGACCTGGTGGTCGCGCGCACCGCCCGCCTGGCGGCGCGCTACATGGCGGCAGGCTTCGTCCACGGCGTCCTCAACACCGACAACATCAACGTGACGGGGGAGAGTTTCGACTACGGCCCCTGGCGGTTCGCGCCGACATGGGATCCCCAATTCACCGCCGCCTATTTCGATCACGCCGGGCTATACGCCTTCGCGAGGCAGCCCGAAGCGATCCACTGGGACGCGATGCAGCTTGCGGTGTCCTTGCGCACCATCGCCAACAGCGACGCGCTGATCGCCGCGCTCGCCCGCTTCGCCGATGTGTATCAGCACGAAGTGACCGCCGCGATCCTCTGGCGGATGGGGCTGACGCCCGGAGAGGCGGACGCCGATCGCGCGCTCGTCACTCTCGTCGAACAGGCCCTGCGCACCACCGGCGTCGCGATCGACCGCTTCTTTCATGACGTGTTCGGCGGCACGCTGCCGAAAGATTACGACAGCGCATGGGACGATGTCCGCGCCGCACTTCCCGGTCACACGCCTCGTGCGAATCGCTCGCATCCGCATTGGCAGGGGGCGCCGTGCAGCATGCTCATCGGCGAAGTCGAAGACATCTGGTCGCGCATCGCTGATCGCGACGATTGGTCCGCCTTCGACGCAAAGGTCGCCGCGATACGCGATTTCGGTGCGGCGCTGGACAGCGCAGGACCGCATCGGGCACAAGCACCCCATAATCAGGGGGAATGACGAACACCCGCATGGCCGATCAGGAGATCGTTTCGACCGAACCCGCCACCGGCGCGGTGCTCTGGCGCCGCCCCGTCGGCAATGCCGATGCGGAGGTCGCCGCCGCGCGGGCCGCCTGGGCGGGCTGGGCCGCGCGCCCGTTCGCATACCGGGCGGAGACGCTGCGCCGCTTCGCCAACGTCGTCCGGGCAAAGGCGGACGCTTTCACCGACCTGATCGCGCGCGAAACCGGCAAGCCGATCTGGGAAGCCCGCGGCGAGGTCGAAAGCGTGATCGCGAAGGTCGAAATCTCGATCGCCGCTTATGCCGATCGCACCGCGCAGCGCCGCGTGGACGCGCCGATGGGCAGCCGCATGGCGGTGCGTCACAAGCCGCACGGCGTGCTGGCGGTGCTCGGCCCCTATAATTTTCCGGCGCATCTGCCCAACGGCCACATCGTCCCCGCGCTGCTCGCCGGGAATGCGGTGGTCTTCAAGCCATCGGAGAAGACACCGGCGGCGGGCGCGATGCTGGTCGATTGCTACCGCGCGGCTGGGGTTCCCGAAGGCTGCGTCCGCCTGCTGGTGGGCGGCGCGGCGGAGGGCAAGGCGCTGGCCGCGCATCCCGACATCGACGGCCTGCTCTTCACCGGGTCGGCGCACACCGGCCTTGCGCTCAACCGCGCCTTTGCCGACCATCCCGAGAAGATTCTGGCGCTGGAGATGGGCGGCAACAACCCGATCGTGGTCTGGGACACGCCCGACATCCACACCGCGGCCATCCTGGTCGCGCAATCGGCCTTCACCAGCGCGGGGCAACGCTGCACCGCCGCGCGGCGGTTGATCGTGGAAGGACGCCTGTACGATGCGCTCATCGACCAGCTGAAGCGCCTGACGTCGCGCATCATCGTCGGCGAACCGCATGCCGATCCGGCACCCTTCATGGGTCCGGTGATCGACAACGAAGCCGCCGACCAGCTGACCGAGAGCTTCCTGGCCCTGCTGATGAACGGCGGGCGCGCGATCCGACACCTCGAACGGCCGATAGAGGCGCGCCCGTTCCTCTATCCGGCGATGATCGACGTCACCGCGATGCAGAACCGCCCCGATCTCGAATTGTTCGGCCCCATTCTCCAGGTCATCCGCTGCGACGATTTCGACGAGGCGATCGCGATCGCCAACGACACCCGCTACGGACTGAGCGCCAGCCTCATCAGCCAGACGCCTGCGCTCTACGACCGTTTCTGGGCCAACATCCGCGCGGGCGTGGTCAACTGGAACAAGCCGACCAACGGCGCCTCGTCCGGCGCGCCCTTCGGCGGGATCGGCTGGTCGGGCAATCACCGCCCCAGCGCCTATTACGCCGCCGATTATTGCGCCTACCCGGTCGTCAGCAACGAAGCCGAAGCCGCCCGCGCCTCGATCGGCATCGGCCTCAGGGACGGTTAGCGGTCGCCTCGGTCTGCAACCTGGCCTTTTTCGCCTTGTAGGCCGCCATTTTCCGCTTTTCGACGTGGTACAGAACAAACACGAACAGCAGAATTGCGGCACCGATCAGCATCACGAGTGCGCCACCGGTCGACATCTCAACTCTCCGATTCCAGAAGGGTCAACACCTTCCATCCAGCATACATAAGGCCGGCAGCGATCGTTAGCCAGCCTCCCGTCTCGAGCGTAGCCCGTCCGTTCCGGTACATCTCGATGACAGCAGCCGACAGTAGAACGGCTCCAAGCTGGAACATGGTGCGAGAGACAGACTTCCATCGCTCGTTCTGACACATGATGACAGGATCGGCCATGGAGGCTCATAGCAGGCACATACCCCCAAGCAATCCTACCCGCCCCCAAAGCAACCTTCGCCTTGCCCGCGGCGCGCCGCGCCGCCATTTACCGCATCATGGCAAGCCTTCTCGATCCCACCGCGCGCGGCCGCGTCATCCTGGTCGGTGCGGGGCCGGGCGATCCCGGACTCCTGACCGTGCGTGCGGTGGAGGCGCTGGCGCGCGCCGATGTCGTCGTTCACGACGGCCTGATCGACCCGCGCGTGCTCGATCTCGCGCCCGCGGAGGCTCAGCGCATCTCGGTCGCCAAGAAGCGCGACCGCCACACCCTGCCTCAGGAGGCGATCAACGCGCTTATCGTCGCGCACGTCCGCACCGGCGCCATCGTCGTGCGGCTGAAGGGGGGCGACCCGTTCATCTTCGGGCGCGGCGGCGAGGAAGTGGAGGCGGTGCGCGCCGCCGGCCTGGCCGTGGAGGTCATCCCGGGCGTGTCCGCCGCACTCGGCTGCGCGGCGGAGGCGATGCTGCCGCTCACCCACCGCGATCATTCCAGCGCGGTCAGCTTCGTTGCGGGCCAATGCAAGGGGTTGCGCGAGCAGGACTGGTCCGGCCTCGCCGGGCAGGGGCGTACCCTGGTCATCTACATGGGCGTCGCCACCGCCAGCGCGATCGCGGACAAGCTGATCGCCGACGGCGTGGCCCCCGACATGCCGGTCGCGGTCCTGGAGCGCGGTACGCTCGAAGGGCACCGGGCGATCAAGACGCTGCTGGCCGATCTCGGCGCGATGGTGGCGCGTGAGAAGGTGGCATCGCCGGCAATCATCGTCGTCGGCGAGGTTGTCGAACTCTCTGACGCCGAGGACAAGCTCGCACGCTGGGCGCGCGTCGCCGAAGGAATCGACGCATGAAGCTGTTGACCGGCAACGATCTGCCCAGCGGCGATGTCGTCTGGTGGACCGGCAGCGGCTGGTCGCGCCATGTCGAGGATGCCTGCGACGTCGGTCACGACGGAGAGAGCATTGCGCGTGCCGAGGAAGGCGCGCGCCGCGTCAACGTCCCCTATGTGATCGACGCCGCGATGACCCCCGACGGCCCCCGCCCCGCCCACATCAAGGACCGCATTCGCGCCCTCGGCCCGACAGTGCGCGTCGATCTGACGCTGAAGCCCGCCGATGCGAGCGCCGGGAGCTGGGTGATATGATGTTTCTTTTGAACTCCTCCCCGGCACGGGGAGGGGGACCGCGCCCGCAGGGCGTGGTGGAGGGGGGCCGGCCCCAGGCGGACCATGCGTGGAGAACCCCCTCCACCATGCTACGCATGATCCCCCTCCCCGTGCCGGGGAGGAATTGATCCATCATGTATAAATACGACACCTCCGATCAGGCGATGGTCGATGCCCGCGTCGACGAGTTCCGCGATCAGGTCCGCCGCCGCTTGGCCGGGCAATTGACCGAGGACCAGTTCAAGCCGCTCCGGCTGATGAACGGCCTGTATCTGCAGCTTCATGCCTATATGCTGCGCGTCGCCGTCCCCTATGGCACGCTCGACGCGCGCCAGATGCGGATGCTCGCCCGTGTCGCGCGCAAGTATGACCGCGGCTACGGCCATTTCACCACCCGCCAGAATATCCAGTATAATTGGATCAAGCTGGAGGATGCGCCCGACATCCTCGCCGAACTCGCGACGGTCGAGATGCACGCCATCCAGACGTCGGGTAATTGCATCCGCAACATCTCGGCCGACCAGTTCGCGGGCGCTGCCGCGGACGAGGTGGCCGATCCGCGCCCCTGGGCCGAACTGATCCGCCAGTGGAGCACCTTCCACCCCGAATTCACCTACCTGCCGCGCAAGTTCAAGATCGCGGTTATCGCCGCGCAGGAAGATCGCGCGGCGATGCGCCTGCACGACATCGGCATCCAGCTGCTGGAGCGCGACGGAATCCTGGGCGCGAAGATCTTCGTCGGCGGCGGCATGGGCCGCACGCCGATGATCTCCCATGAAATCCGTGACTTCGTCACCGCCGACGAGCTGATGAGCTATCTGGAGGCGTGCCTGCGCGTCTACAATCGCTACGGCCGCCGCGACAATATCTACAAGGCACGGATAAAGATCCTGCTGCACGAGATCGGCGCGGACGAATACCGCCGGCAGGTGGAGGAGGAGTTCGGCGCGGTGAAGGCGCTGGGGATCGACCCGCCTGCCGCCGAACTCGCCCGCATCACCGCGATGTTCGCCCCCCCCGCCTTCGAGGTTTCGGCATCCGAAGCCCTCCCTCCGTTCGTGCTGAGCGAAGTCGAAGCACAGGCCTCGGGCGATACGCTCAGGGCGAACGGGGCGGATGACCCCGATTTCGCCGGCTGGCTCGATCAGAACGTCCGGCCGCACAAGGCACCCGGCTACGCGATCGTGACCATCAGCCTAAAGCCCACCGGCGGCATTCCCGGCGATGCGTCGGCCGACCAGATCGACCTTATGGCGGACCTGGCCGAACGCTACAGCTTCGACGAATTGCGCGTCACCCATGCGCAGAACATCGTCCTGCCGCACGTCCGCAAGGCCGACCTCTACACGGTGTGGCGGGCGCTCTCCGAAGCCGGACTGGCCGAGGCGAACCTCGACCTGATCGGCGACATCATCGCCTGCCCCGGCCTCGATTATTGCAGCCTGGCGAACGCCCGCTCGATCCCGCTCGCGCAGAAGATCTCGACCCGCTTCGCCGATCGCCAACGCGATCTGGGCGAATTGAAGCTCAAGATATCGGGCTGCATCAACGCCTGCGGCCATCACCACGCCGGCCACATCGGCATCCTCGGCGTCGACAAGAAGGGCACCGAGAACTACCAGCTCTCGCTCGGCGGCTCGGGTGCCGACGACGTCAGCCTCGCGCGGATCACCGGCCCCGGTTTTTCGGAAGACGGCGTGGTGGATGCGATCGAGCGGGTCACGACACGTTACGTCGCCCTGCGCGAAGACGGCGAACGCTTCCTCGACACCTATCGCCGCGTCGGCTTCGAGACGTTCAAGGAGGCGATCTATGGGTGATCCCGATCAGGCAGACACCGCCGGCGAACCCCTCCTGCGCTTCCGCGACGACCCCGTGCATGACGAGCCGGCGATCACCCTCGACGCGTTCCTCGCCGGGCAGACAAACGCCAATGCCGTCCGCCTGGAGGCGGGCGACGACGCCCGCGCGCTCCTTCCCCATCTCGGCCAGCTTGCGCTCATCGAGGTGAGCTTCCCCAGCTACCGCGACGGCCGCGGCTATTCCGCCGCCGCGATCCTGCGCGAGGGCGGTTATACCGGCGAGTTGCGCGCGGCGGGCGATGTCCTGGTCGATCAGCTCCCCCTGATGCGGCGCTGCGGCTTCGACAGCTTCGCCCCCGAGGCCGAGATCGACGCCGAGACGCTCAAACGCAGCCTCGATCGCTACGCCTTCCAATACCAGGCCTCGACCGACGGCGCCGCGCCGATCTGGAAGCGTCGGCATGGGTGAGCCCGCTCGCCAGCTCGACACGATCGACGTCGGCCGCCTCTACACCGCCGAAGATGCCGCTGCGTACGAAGCGCGCTTTGCCGGTGTCGATGCCGCGACGATGCTCGGCGTGCTGCTGCGGGGCGAACTTGCGGGCAAGGTGGCCGCTGTATCCTCCTTCGGTGCGGAATCGGCGGTGCTTCTCCACATGGTCGCGCAGATCGACCGCGACGTGCCGGTGATCTTCACGAATACGCAGAAGATCTTCGGCGAGACGCTGGCCTATCGGGACGGACTCGCTGAACGTCTCGCACTGACCGACCTGCGCGTGTTTCGCCCTGACCCGCGTCTGCTCGCCGCTAAGGACGCTACCGGGCTGCGCTGGTCCTACGACCCCGACGGTTGCTGCGACCTGCGCAAGGTCGAGCCGCTGCGCCGCGCCCTCGTCCCCTTCGAGGCCTGGATTTCGGGCCGCAAGGGATTCCAGGCGGGCACCCGCACCGCCCTGCCGCGGTTCGAGGCCGATGAGGGCCGGCTGAAGATCAACCCGCTGGCCGACTGGGACAAGCCGCGCCTCGACGCCTATTTCGCTGAACACCAGTTCCCTCGCCACCCGCTCGAGGCACAAGGCTATCTCTCGATCGGCTGCGCGCCCTGCACGTCGAAGGTCCAGCCCGGCGAAGACCCCCGCGCCGGCCGCTGGCGCGGCTGGGACAAGGTGGAATGCGGCATCCATGTCGCGACCAAGCCGGGCGAAGACCCGGTTTTCTGAGGGCATGATCCGGGCGGCTTATCCTCGCTGCTCAGTGCGATAGCATGAGCGGACTGCCGCGAAGCTGCCGCATTTGACAGCGTAGGATACGGGCAAGCTGTCGAGGATGTTGCATTGATTGCTGCTGCCGTGTTGCTGGCCACTCTTGCCGTCGCTTCGCCCACCTGTGCTCGTCCTGCGGCGTCGAAATCGGTGGAGGCCGGGACGCCAAGCGTCAGTCATACCTTGCAGAATGGCCAAAAAGTTCCGCTTCGACTCTTCTGGATCGATCCGCAGGGCAAAGAAGTCGATCAGGGCGTGATCGCGCCCGGCGCATTCCTATCTATTCGGACCTTCATCGGCCACACCTTCAAGCTGACCGATCCCGCCGGCCGCTGCCGAAAAGCGGTTCGGATCGGTGACGTGTTCGCCGGCACCTACGTGGGTACGAGCCGCTACCGCCCCGTCGCCGTCAGACCGGAGTGGCATGTGTTGATCGATCAGGCCCTCGATCCCGCCGCCGAACCGGCCCGGACCGCGCTCGCCACGGTCGCGCGCATGCTCGAAGAGGCCGAAGCGGTCCTGCCACCGGCGGCGCTGCTGCGGGTCCGCACGGCGCCGATCTTCCTTCACGACCATGCCGGTCCCGGCGGCATGTTCCATCGCGATCCGAATTGGCTCATCACGCACGGCCGGAGCGTGGAGATGGTGGACGGCATGGAGCTGTCCGACGCGGGTTTCTTTATCGAGACGGCCAAGGTGCAACCCGGCGCCATATTGCACGAACTCGCGCACGCCTATCACGCACGGCTCCCGGAAAAGGACCGCGCCGAGATCGATCGGGTCTATCGCCGAATGATGGACAGCGGCCGTTACCGAAAAGTCGCACGGGGCGACGGCTCGATTACCGACGCCTATGCGCGGACCAACGCGGCCGAATATTTCGCCGAACTGAGCGAAGCCTATTTCAGCCGCAACGATTTCTTTCCGTTCACGCGATCCGAACTCGTCGCCTACGATCCGGACGGTGAACGGCTGATCGCCGAGCTTTGGCGTTAGCCGCCGGCGGCCCGGCCTCTCTTGATCCCCAATGCGAATGCGGGCAGCCTATCGGCCGGGATTGCAAGGGGTTGGCGTGTCCATGGTCTTCGGACTTCTGCTGCTGCTTCAGGCGTCGACGCCCGACGTCATCGTCACGGGCAAGCGCCTGTTGGAGGAGCAGGCCATATGTCGTCGAGGACAATGTACGCCGCTGCGCGATGCGCGGGCGTCTATCGCATTTGCGGAAGTCCAATTCCGCGAAGGTCGATATCTGGATGCCAAGCGCACACTCGCCGCGGCGATCAAGCGCAATCGCGGACACGCCGCCAGCGCGCCGAGGCCGGTCGCGGCCCTGTACGAAGCCTATGCCACAGTGGCGCTCCACGAAGGCGATCAGGACATCTACAAGCGCGCGGTCGCGAACCGGGTTCGCACGCTGCGCGACAATCTGCCCGCCGATGATCCTGCGGTCCGCGCTGCGGCTCCGGCGCTGGGGGACATGTGGATCAAGCTCGGCCAATATAAACGGGCCGACTCCAGCTATCGTGCGGCGGAGCGAAATGCCGTCGACGCAGGACAGGACACGGCCGCGTTGATGGTTGCGGTACGGCGTGTCTGGCTTCTTTCTGCGACGGGCCAGAAGGCACAGGCAAGACGGATGCTCGATGCGATCGAAGCGCGTCCGGCGGCGAAAGACCCACGCGTGCGAATCGCCCTGCGAATCATGCGCTTTCGGATCGCTGCGCGTGACGCCGACGATGCGGAGATGACGACACTGGCCGGCCTCATCGGTCGGAGCCAGGCGGCGAGGCCCGCGCTTATATGGTCTCCGCCGTTCGAGCCGGACCGGCTGGCGGCAGCCAACGCCAGTGCGAGGAAGGTCGGCCAGGCCGATACCTTTCAGGCGCGGTCGACGGATGCCTCCGGTGTCGAGTGGATGGATGTCGGCTTCTGGATCCGTCCGGATGGCCGAACCGCCGAGGTCGAGATCTTGCGCAGTTCCAAGTCGCCGTCCTGGGCCGATGCGGTGCTCGCACAGATCGAAGGTCGCCGATATGCCGCCGCGGCCAACCCGCCCGCAGATGCGGCCATGCCGGATGCAGAGAGTGTCTATCATATAGAGCGAATTACCAAGGGATCGAACTACGTCACTCCAGTCGGCAGCCTCATACGCCGCCGGGTATCCGCCGACGGGTTCGAAACGCTCGACCTCACAGACGTCAAGGATTCGCGCGGTTGATCGGTTTGCAACCGCGTTCGACACGATCGTAGCGATAGCCAAGCATGCCGACTAACCAGCCGCTGTCCTACAGCCGAACACCTGTGCCAGGGTTCGCGCAGGCTTCGTCTCGCCCGACCGCTCTCTGAAATGCCCGAAACGATTGAACCCTGCGCGATGGCCTCGTCCGCTCCGCCTCGTCGGAAGTCGCGCTCCTATCGCGCAATTTAATTTCACCACTGCGACAGGAAAATGCAGGATCGGCGTGAAAGGTGTGAAGCGTCGCGGTCTGCAGCCATGTTCATCCGCGGATGCCCCCGCCGAAGCCCACCAACACGCACGCTCCTTGGCGCGACCTTCCCGTGACCTTGCGCATGTGTGGCCGCAATATGCGTGAATCTCGTTACGGGCCGCAACGGTTCCAGTCCGGCACCCGCACGCCCGCCCCGCTTCGAGGGCCGGCCGCTGGCGCTGCTGGGACACGGTGGAATGCGGCATCCACGTCGCCACGAAGCCGGGCGAAAGACCCGGTGTTCTGATCGTCCGGCGCCTCCCCCCAGGGGCGCCGGACGATGCACTCAGAAGCGGTAGCCGATCCCGAATTGCAGGATCGGATAGACCTTCACCTTGTCGACATCGTCCTGCAGGTCGCGCCGCTCGCGCTCCAGCGCCGCAGTGAACCGCGGGTTGGTCGAGGCCGATCCGCTGGCGCGGAAATCGCGGAGCCGCGCCGCACCCTGGAACAGCACGCCGGCTTCGGCCAGGAAGAACAGGCCGGGCTGGTTCTTGCCCGCCCAACCCAGCGTCAGCGCCGGCGAGACCTTCTTCACGGTAGCGCGGCCTGACAGCGTGCCGACCTGCGCCGCGGTGAAGTCCTCGTCGCCCACCGTCACCGTGCCGGTATTGTTGGGACCGGGCGTCGCCGAGACGTTGACGCGGTTGCGGTTGATGCGTGCGCCCGCCGAAACCCGGAATGCGCCGCCGAACGGATGCACGTCGAGCATCGCACCGAACGACTTCAGCTTCAGCTTGCCCCGATAGGTGATGTCGTCCGAATCGAAGTCGCTGGAAACGCCGAAGAACGTCGCGCTGCCCCGCACGCCGATGTGATCCGAGAAGCGGAAGCCAACCTCCGGGCCGATGCCCAGGGTCCCCGCGGTCACCGCCGCCGAAATCACCCCACGATCGCCCGGAGCGGACGCGGGCGCATCCTGCGCCGCGACCTGGCCGGAAAGCGACGCTGCTCCCACGGCGACAATCAGCGAAATCCTATTCATACATGCTCCCTGTGATCGCGGCGCCGGTCCCACCCGATCGGCCCCCGCGTCCGGCTCCTTACCGGCCGCCAACCTGCGCTTCATCACCCGTTCGGGTGAGGCTTGCGCAAGCCAGCCATTTCGGCAAAGTTCCGGACGGGATCGGGGGATTCGATGCAGGCTTTGGCCATTCTGGAGGAGGACTTTCGCTCGGCCGCGACGGGTCGCACGTCGTGGGCCGATCCGCTGACCGCCCTTACCGACATGCTGGGCGCGCGGATGGGCCAGCTGGCGCTGGTCGATCACGACGGCAATCTGATGCTCAACGTCTTCACCCAGCATGCGCTGGACGCCGCGGACGAATACATGGCCTGCCGAGGCTATGATCCTGCCTTCAACCCACGCAGTCGTGCGATCGTGAGCGGGCCGGCGATGCGCTGCTTGGTGGACGAGGATTTCATCGACCAGCAGCAGATCGCTCGTTCACCGATCTACCAGGGGCTCTTCAAGACACACGACGTGCCGCATTGCGGGCTGGTCCGCCTCGCGGGTCCGCCGGGCGGCCGCCTCGGCGGGCTGACCATGCTCTGGCCGGGAAGCGCCGGTCCGGCGGACGACCACAAGCGCAAAGTCCTGGAGGCGCTCGCCCCCTCGCTGTCGGCATCGCTGTCGCTCGCGACGCATCTCGACGACATGAAAACCAAGACGCTGCTCGACACCGTGGAGATGCTGGTCGGACCCGCGATCCTGCTCGGCGCCAGCCGCGGCATCATCGCGATCTCGGCCGCCGCGGAGCAGCTGGTGCGTAGTGCATCCTACCTCACCGTGCGCGCGGGCCGTCTGACCGCCGTGGTCGGGCAGTGCGAGACGGCGCTGGCCGCCGCCTTCCGCCAGACGACACAGGCGGGAACCCCGGCCGGCCTCCCGGTCAAGCTCGTCATCGCCAGCGCGCAGCAACGCTCGCCGATCCTGGTCGAGATTCATCGCCTGCCCGATCGAGACCATGAGGGGCCGGTCGACGCGCGAGTCCTGTTGACCATCCGCGTGCAGCGACCCGATCTGCCGACCTCCGCCGCCGATGCGTTGCGCAAGGCGTTCGACATGACCGTCGCCGAGGCAGCGGTCGCCGAACTGTTCGCGATGGGCCACGACCTCGTCACCGTCGCAGCGCGGCGCGATGTCGGCGTCGAGACGATCCGCAGCCAGCTAAAAGCGATTTTCCAGAAGACCGGCACCCGCCGCCAGGCCGAACTGGTGCTGGCCCTCGCGCCCTATCGCTGAAAATCTGAAACGCGCGAAAGAGCGTGTTTCAAACGGATCCTTGGCGTTCAATACCCCGCATAATCCGAGAATTTCGTGATCGTCGGGTCGAACTTCATCCGCACCTTGCCCGTCGCGCCGTGGCGCTGCTTGGCCACGATCAATTCGGCCAGGCCGTAGCAGCGCTCCATGTCGACCATCCACGCGGCATGATCCTCGAACACTTTCGCGCTGTCGCCCTCGATCGGGCGTTTCGGCTCCTTGGCCGCGACGTAATAATCCTCGCGGTAGACGAACCACACCATGTCGGCGTCCTGCTCGATAGATCCCGATTCGCGCAGGTCCGACAGCATCGGCGTCTTGTCCTCGCGCTGCTCGACCGCGCGGGAGAGCTGCGACAGTGCCAGCACCGGCACGTCGAGATCCTTGGCCATCGTCTTCAGCCCGCGGCTGATCTCGGAAATTTCCTGGACGCGGTTGCCGTCCTTGTTCTTGCCGCCGCTGGTCAGCAGCTGGAGGTAATCGACCACGACCAGCCCGATCTGATTATTGTGCCGCCGTTGCAGCCGCCGCACGCGGGTGTGCAGCGCACCGATGCTCAGCCCGCCCGTGTCGTCGATGAACAGCGGCAAATTCTCCAGTTCCGCGGCGGCCGCGGCCAGTTGCCCGAATTCGGCCTTGCTGATCTTGCCCATGCGCAGCGATTCGGAACTGATCCCCGATTGCTCGGCCAGAATACGCGTCGCCAGCTGGTCCGCGCTCATCTCCAGCGAGAAGAAGGCGACCTTCGCGCCGACCGAATCAGCGGGCGCGATGCCGTCCGCCATGTCGCGCATCCACCGCCGCGCCGCGTTGAAGGCGATGTTTGTGGCCAGCGACGTCTTGCCCATGCCCGGCCTCCCGGCCAGGATCATCAGGTCGCTATGGTGCATGCCGCCGATCTTGGCGTTGATGCTGTCCAGCCCGGTCGTCACGCCCGACAGATTCCCGCCCGAATTCAGCGCGCGCTCGGCCATCTTTACGGCCGCGGTCGTCGCCTGGGCGAAGGTCTTGACCGAACTTTCGGCCCCGCCGTCCGCCGCGACCTTGAACAACTCCTCTTCGGCCGCCTCGATCTGCGCGCGCGGATTGACCTCCTCCGACGTGTCCATCGCCCGGTCGACCAGCGTGCGCCCGACGCTGACGAGCGCGCGCAGCATCGCCAGGTCGTAGATCTGCTGCGCGAACTGCCGCGCACCGATCAGCCCGGCGCCCGACCCGGTCAGCCCCGCCAGATACGCCGGCCCGCCCAGTTCCTTCATGCCCTCGTCGGCATCGAACATCGGCCTGAGCGTCACCGGCGTCGCCAGCATGTCGTTGCCGCGCAGCGTCTTGATCGCCGCGAAGATGCGTCCGTGCAACGGCTCGAAGAAGTGCGAGGGGTCGAGCTTGTCGACCAGATCGTCGGCCAGCCGATTGTCGATCATCATCGCGCCCAGCATCGCGGCCTCGGCCTCGACATTGCGCGGCAGCTGCTGGAGTTCGGGGGCGGGCGGAGTCGCGAGTGCTAGGGTAGCCATGCTCAGCCCTTATCTGCTCCCCGGCCCGGCTCAAACGACCTTGCGGTGAATGACGGGATAGATTGTGGCTGCGTGAAATCGTCTCTATCGCAACTGGATGGCCGACCCCCGGATCATCGACGTGCAGCTCGACGAACGCACCATCCTGTGGCGCTCGGCCGACGTCGAACAGGAACGGCGGATCGCGATCTTCGACCTGATCGAGGAGAACCACTTCGCGCCGCAGCGCGTCCATGCGGACGGCTATGTCGGCCCCTACCGGGTCGCTCTGTCGGTCGAGGAGGGCCGGCTGGCGATCGCGATCCGGCGGGAGGACGATACGCCGCTGGAGACGCTGGTCCTCGCCCTCGGCCGCTTCCGCCGCCCGATCCGCGATTATTTCGCGATCTGCGACAGCTATTACCAGGCGATCCGCGCCGCCACGCCGCAACAGATCGAGACGATCGACATGGCGCGGCGCGGCATCCACAATCAAGCGGCCGAATTGTTGATGGAGCGTCTGGAGGGCAAGATCGCGGTCGATTTTGACACCGCGCGCCGCCTGTTCACGCTGATCTGCGTGCTGCACATCCGTGGTTAGTTTCGTCGCAAAGGCCGCGATCGGACTCACCGCGATCGCCGCCGCCGGCGTTGGCGCATGGAGTTGGGCCACCGCCTGGCACCCGTCGTCCGCGAAATATCCGTTGCAGGGCATCGACCTGCCCGAAAACCCGCCCGCCGTCGAATGGGGAAGCGTACGCGCGAGCGGCGCGGACTTCGCCTATATCGTCGCAACATCCGGCGCCGACCGCCGCGATCCGCGGTTCGAGGCCAATTGGGCCGCTTTGCCCCAGGCCGGGCTGCGCCGTGGTGCCGTTCACCTCTATTCGCTGTGTCAACGCGCGGTCGCCCAGGCGGACGCCTTCAACACCTTCGTGCCCCGCAGCACCGACGCTCTGCCTGCCGCCGTCGACCTCGACTATCGCGACGATTGCATCGCTCGCCCGGAAAGACCGGCGCTGGCGAAGGAACTCGCACGCTTCGTTGAACGGATCGAGGCACATACCGGCAAGGCCGTCCTGCTGCGCATCTCGCGGCCGATGGAGCGCGACTATGCGCTGTCCACGACGATCGCCCGCCCGATCTGGGCGGTCGGCAATGCCTTCCCGCCCGATTACGCCAGCAGCGCGTGGCGGATCTGGCGGGCAAGCGACATCCGCCGCATCGACGGCATCGAGGGTCCGGTGAATTGGGACGTGGTGGCACCATGACGACGGCGGCAGAAGTCACGATGCTGATCGAAGCCGCGCGGGCGGCGGCACGCAATGCGCACGCCCCCTATTCGCGCTTCGCGGTCGGCGCGGCACTGCTCATGCGCGACGGCACTTTGGTCACCGGCGCCAATTTCGAGAACGCCAGCTACGGCCTGTCGCTTTGCGCCGAAACCGTCGCCATCGCGACCGCCAGCGCGCAAGGGCGGCTGCGTCAGATCGTCGCGATCGGCGTTATCGGCGGCGCGATGGACTCGGGCGGTCAGGCCACCGGCGATACCCCGGTCAGCCCCTGCGGCCGCTGCCGCCAGGTCATCAACGAAGCTGCGCAGATGGCAGGCATCGACCTTCCCGTGCATTGCGGCGCAGCGCAGGGCGATGCGGTGCGGACCTACCGCCTGTCGGAGTTGCTGCCCGATGCGTTTGGCCCAGCGGATCTGGGCATTGGTTGATGATCCGACAGCCGCCTTGCCCAGGTGCGTCAATCCGGCGAAGAGGGCCGCGAAGGGGGATCGCTCATGTCCGTAATGTCCGACCGCTGGATTCGCGAGCGCGCTCTGGCCGATGCGATGATCGAGCCGTTCACCGAATCGCAGCGCCGCGACGGCTGCATCAGCTACGGCCTGTCGTCTTACGGCTATGACGCGCGCGTCGCCGACGAGTTCAAGATCTTCACCAACGTCGACAGCGCGATCGTCGATCCGAAGGATTTCGCCGCCAACAGCTTCGTCGATCGCAAGACGGACGTGTGCATCATCCCGCCGAACAGTTTTGCGCTGGCCCGCACCGTCGAATATTTTCGCGTTCCCCGCGATGTGCTGGTCATATGCCTGGGCAAGTCGACGTATGCGCGGTGCGGCATCATCGTGAACGTCACCCCGCTCGAACCCGGCTGGGAAGGGCACGTCACGCTCGAATTCTCCAACACCACTCCGCTTCCCGCGCGCATCTATGCCAATGAAGGCGCGTGCCAGTTCCTGTTCCTGCAAGGCAACGAACCCTGCGAGGTGAGCTACGCGGACCGCGCCGGCAAATATATGAGCCAACGCGGCGTGACGCTCCCGCGGCTGTAAAGCCCGTCGAGCGCGATCAGCGCGCCGCTGCGGCCATTTCTGCGTTGCGACGGGCGGCGGCAGCCAGGGTATCGGTCAGGAGCCGCACCAACGCGTCGTCGCGATCGAGGACGTTCAGCCCTTCGCGGGTCGATCCGCCGGGGCTAGCGACGCGATCCGCCAGCATCGCCGGGGAAACGTCAGACGCGGCGGCCATGATCGCCGATCCTTCCAGCGTGGCCAGCGCAAGCCGAGCCGCCTGATCGGCGGGCAGGCCGAGCGCTGCGCCTGCTGCGGCCAGCGCATCGGCAAAGCGGAAGAGGAAGCCGGGGCCACACCCCGCAAGCGCGGTCACCGCGTCGAAGGCGGCTTCATCGGCGATCCATTCGTGATGTCCCAGGGGCGCCGCCAGCGCCTCAACGGTCGCCCTTCCGTCAAGGTCAAGCGCGGGCGCATGAAGCGCCACCACGCCGCGGCCGATCGCAACCGGCAGATTGGGCATCGCGCGGACGATCGCGTCGGCGGGGATGCGCGCGGCGAGCGCCGCGACTTCGACTCCGGCCAGGATCGAGATCAGCAGCCCCGGCCTGACCTCGGCAAGCATCGGCGCGACCGTGTCGATCTGCTGCGGCTTGACCGCGAGCAGGATCGTCGCAGGGTTCTCCTCGCGGGGCAGCGCCTGTACCGATCGGACGCCTTCGGGAACGCCGCGGCCGCTCCGCGTGACGACCGTCACCTCGGCAGGATCAAGTCCTGCGGCGAGCCACCGGCGCAGCATCGCGCCGCCCATGTTTCCGCAACCGATCAGCCACAGCGGACCGGCCGCAAGTGTCATGCCCGAGGTCACGCCTCGCCCTGCGTCTCGATCAACGCCGCCGCGATCGCTTCCCTGGGCGTCTTGCCGCCCCAGAGAACGAACTGGAAGACGGGATAGAAGCGTTCGCATTCCTCGATCGCGGATTCCACGAGCAGTTCGGCGGCGGCGAGCGACATCGTCCCCTCCCCCCCACCATCGACCATCGCTGCATGGCGATAGAGAAGGACGCCGCTCGACGACCACAATTCGAAATGGCCGACCCACAGCTGCTCGTTGACGAGGCCGAGCGTCTCATAGACCGCCGGCCTGCGGTCATCGGTCACCTTGATGTCGGGAAAGGCCAGGAACTGAAGGACGCTGTCGTCCTCGCGCCATAGCGCGCGCAGTTCGTAGGTGGTCCAGCTTCCCTTGACGGTCGCGACGACCTCGTCGTCCTGGCGCTCGTGGTCCCAGCCGTGCGCGTCGTAATAGGCCTCGAGCATGTCGATCGGCGCCTGGGATTCATCGTCATGTTCGGATTGATCGAGCATGGTCATGACGCGCTTGTCTCGCGGACGGCCTCGCGGCGCAAGCGCGGACGTTTGTCGCGGGTCAGGCCGCAGACCCCAGCGCGGCCTCGGCAGCGGTGTCCGCCGCCCCGCTGAGGGCCTCGAGCGCGTCGAGCCGAGCGCGCAAGGCGTCCGCCTCGTCCCGCGCCGCCGCGGCCATCGCCTTGACCGCCTCGAACTCGTCGCGCCCTACGAAGTCCAGTCCGCCGATCCACTCGCGCGCACGCGTCCGGGCGCTGCCTTCGGCCTCGCGGCCCATGCCCGCGAGCGTGCCCGCGGCGCCGTTGAGCATCTTGGCGATATCGTCGAACAGGCGGTTTTCGGTCTGCATCAATCGTCCTTCGGTGCGCGAGGCAGTGCCTTGGTCACAGCATCTGGGACGTGCGAGAGCCCGGATCAAGGGTTTGCGCGTCGGGATTGAGCTGGCCGATCCGCCAGGTAAGCACGCCGGCAAAGCTGATCCACACAAGATAGGGCACCATCAACCAGGCGCCCAGGATGCGGATGCGCGCAAAGGCGAAGGTCGTCGCGATGCTCAGCACCAGCATGGCCACGATCACCCAAAAGGCCGCGCCGACACGGTGCATCCCGAAGAACAACGGCGTCCAGGCCAGGTTGAGCGCGAATTGCGCCGCGAACAGCGCCAGCGCCGGCCCACGGCCCCGCGCACCGCGGGCGTGGAGGATCACCGCGATCGCCAGCCCGAGCAGGATATAAAGCGTCGTCCAGGCCACCGGGAAGACCCAGCCGGGCGGCGTCAGCGCGGGCTTCACGAGAGCCATGTACCAGCGGTTCTCGTCGCCCGCGGGCACCGCAAGCCCGGACGCGAAGCCGAGCAGCAGTACCAAGGGGACGGTGACCACCGCCCAGCGGAAGAACGACATCCGCAACTGTCCCCTGGAAGCGATACCACCCACGCAAGTCCCCTTCGTCCGTACCAAGACGACCTTGCCGCAGCGCGGGCGATCCGTAAACCGCGAGCAAGCGCGCCTCGTTCCGCGGGTGATCCATTCCCGGACGATGCGAGGCTCGAACGCCGGGCTAACCCAAGTGCGCCGCGATCAGGAATTCGACGTTGCCTTCCGGGCCAGTGATCGGGCTTTCGACAATGCCCTCGACCCTCCAGCCGGATGTCGTCAGCCACGCCCCGACATCGGCACAGACTCGGGCGTGGATGCTGGAATCGCGAACCACGCCGCCCTTGCCGACCTCGTCGCGCCCTGCTTCGAACTGCGGCTTGATGAGCGCGAGCAGACGCGCCCCAGCCCGCGCGAAGGTCAACGGACGGCCGAGCACCTTGGCAAGGCCGATGAAGCTCGCATCGCAGACGATCAGGTCGATCGGCTCGGGAATGTGGGCGGGGGTGAGTATGCGCGCGCTGGTCTGTTCGTGAACGACGACGCGCGCATCCTGGCGGAGCTTCCAGGCGAGCTGATTGGTGCCGCTGTCGATCGCATAGACGCGGGCGGCGCCGTTCGTCAGCAGCACGTCGGTAAAGCCGCCGGTCGACGATCCGACGTCCATCGCCACCGCGCCGCGAACGTCCCAGGCAAAATGCGCGAGTGCATGCGCCAGCTTGATGCCGCCGCGCGAAACCCAGGGATGATCGCGGCCGCGGACGTCGAGGACCACGTCGCCGGCGAGGGCCTGGCCCGGCTTGTCGACCTTGCGCGTACCCGCGAAAACGAGCCCCGCCATGATGAGCGCCTGCGCGCGCGTGCGCGACTCGGCAAGGCCCCGATCGACGAGCATCTGGTCCGCGCGCTGTCTGGCCATCGCTGTCATATCGCCGCCCGATCGGATCGCCGCAAGCCGCCATCTTTTCGTCGCAGAGCCATTGCCTATCGACCCGGTGGGAACAGGTTCGACAGCGGGGGCGTGGCCGTGTCGGCGCACCCTAGAGCGCCGTTTCGACCACGCCCTTCACCTTGGAGAAGGAGCTGCCTGATGGGTTCGTTCGCACCGTTCGATGCCGTTCGTCCAACCGTCCTTACCGTGCCTGGCCTCGGCGGATCGGGGCCTGCGCACTGGCAGACCCTATGGGAGCGCACGCGGCTCGACACGCTGCGGGTCGAATTGGGCATGTGGGATACGCCGCACCGCAATGCCTGGGTGACCCGGCTCGACGAAGCGATCCGGCGGGCGGACGCGCCGGTGGTGCTCGCCGCGCACAGCCTGGGGTGCCAGGCGGTGGCGTGGTGGGCGCAGCTTTCGCCGCAGCCTTATGGCTGGCCGGTGGCGGGCGCGCTGCTGGTGGCGCCTGCCGACGCCGACCGCGCCGGGGTCCAGCGCGAACTGGCGGGCTTCGCGCCGGTGCCGCGCGTGCCGCTGCCGTTCCCCTCGATCGTGGTCGCATCGACCGACGACCCTTGGGTCTCGATCGCGCGGGCGCATTCGATGGCGGCGGACTGGGGCAGCCTGTTCATCGAAGCCGGGGCGCTCGGGCATCTCAACGCCGCGAGCGGGATCGGCGCCTGGGCCGAGGGGCAGGATCTGCTGGAACGGGTGATCGCCGCCAGCGGCGACCGGCAGGGCCGCGCGCACACGCCGGGCGATGCCCGCGCGATCCTGGCGACGAAGGCGGCGGACGGCGCGCCGCATCTGCGCGGCTGACGGATCGGGCGGGCTGGATCAGGTGGGCGCGAACGGGTTCGCGATGCGCAGCCGCCCGTCGATGACGAGGCCGGCGTGCATGTCTTCGGAATAAAGGACATCGCAATTCCCCGACAGCGCCGCAGCGACGATCAGCGCGTCGTAGATCGACAGGCGTAGTGCCGATGCCAGCGACATGCCCGCCTTGTGGATGGCGAGGGTGAGCGGCAGAACCGGCTCGCACAGGATCAGGAAGCCGTCGCGTGCCTGCTCGACCTCGGGCCAGGACAAGCCGAGCTTGCGATGTGCGACGCGTGCGAATTCGTTGAGGCACTGAACGCTGATTACGCCGCCTTGGGCGAGGAGGTCTTGCGCGATGCTCTGCCGCCGGGCGTCGCGTTCGATCGTGTAGACAAGGACGTTGCTGTCGAAGAAATGCCGTTCAACGGGCATTCGCGTCGTCGCGGTCGAACTTGTAATCGGCAGGAAAGGTCACCGCCAAGTCGCTCAGGCGCTTCAGCGCCTCGGCCCGGCGCTGCTGGTCGGTAATGACCGCGATCTGGCCGCCGTCGAGCGCGCAAAGGTCGATGTTGTCGCCCTCCTTCAAATCGAGCAGGCGGGCCACGTCGGCAGGGATGCGTACCGCCAGGCTGTTGCCCCATTTCGCGACCTGCATGACACCCTTCCCTGCTATACGGTGCCGTCAATGTATATCATCGCGCTTTTGCGGGCAAGCCGGTGTCGTTTTCTTCAGGAGCGGACAGGGTGGCGATCCTTCCTTGCAAGGGGACGATCGCGGGGGCCAAGCTCCAACGAATTCGAATCAAGCCCGCGCCTCGGCCACCCCGCTGGAATTGTGGCGCAGCGCCGTCAGCACGGTTTCGACGATCGCGTCGGCGTCCAGCCCGGCCTTGGCATATTGCACCTCTGGCTTGTCCTGGTCTTGGAAGGTGTCAGGCAGACGCATCGTGCGCAGTTTCAGACCGCCGTCGATCAGACCCTCATCGCTCGCCATCGTCAGCACGTGCGCGCCCATGCCGCCGACCGCGCCCTCCTCGATCGTCACCGCGACCTCATGGGTGGTCAGCAGGCGGCGGATAAGCGCGACATCGAGCGGCTTGGCGAAGCGCAGGTCGGCGACCGTGGTCGACAGCCCCTTGGCCTCCAGCACCTCGGCGGCCTTCAGCGCCTCGCCCAGCCGGGTGCCGAGCGACAGGATCGCGACGGTCTTGCCCTCGCGCACCACGCGGCCTTTGCCGATCTCCAGCCGCTCGGGCGCGGCGGGCAGTGCGACGCCGGTGCCGTTGCCGCGCGGATAGCGAACCGCGATCGGGCCGCTGTCGTGGAGCACCGCGGTGTGGGTCATGTGGACCAGCTCGGCTTCGTCGGCGGCGGCCATCACCACGAAATTGGGGAGCGTCGCCAGATAGGTGACGTCGAACGATCCGGCATGGGTCGCCCCGTCGGCGCCGACCAGCCCGGCGCGGTCGATCGCGAAGCGGACGGGCAGGTTCTGGATCGCGACGTCGTGGACGACCTGGTCATAGGCGCGCTGGAGGAAGGTGGAATAGATCGCGCAGAACGGCCGCATCCCCTGCGCCGCCAGGCCCGCGGCAAAGGTCACCGCATGCTGTTCGGCGATGCCGACGTCGAAGAAGCGGTCGGGATAGGCCGCGGCGAATTTGTCGAGGCCCGTGCCCGACGGCATCGCCGCGGTGATCGCGCAGATGCGGGGGTCGCCGGCGGCTTCATCGACCAGCGCCTGGCCGAAGACGTTCTGATATTGCGGCGGCCCCGGCGGCGACTTGGCCTGGGCACCGGTGATAACGTCGAACTTCTGGACGCCGTGATATTTGTCCGCCGACGCCTCGGCGGGCGCATAGCCCTTGCCCTTCTTGGTAACGACATGGACCAGGATCGGTCCTTCCTCTGCGTCGCGGACGTTCTCCAGCACCGGGATCAGGTGGTCGAGATTGTGGCCGTCGACCGGGCCGACGTAATAGAAGCCCAGTTCCTCGAACAAGGTGCCGCCCATCGTCATCCCGCGCGCGAATTCGTCGGTCTTGCGCGCGGCGGTGTGCAGCGGGCGCGGCAGCTTGCGCGCGAACCGCTTCATCAACTCGCGCAGCCCCAGGAACTCGCGGCTCGACACCATGCGGCTGAGATAGGCGCTCAGCCCCCCCACCGGCGGCGCGATCGACATGTCGTTGTCGTTGAGGATCACGACCAGCCGGTTGCCCGCGGCCCCTGCATTGTTCATCGCCTCATAGGCCATGCCCGCCGACATAGCGCCGTCGCCGATCACCGCGATGCCCTTGGCCGCGGCGCCCTGCAGCTTGCTGGCGGTCGCGAAGCCCAGCGCCGCCGAGATCGAGGTCGATGAATGCGCCGCGCCGAACGGATCATATTCGCTCTCGCTGCGCCTGGTGAAGCCGCTCAGCCCGCCGCCGGTGCGCAACGTGCGGATACGATCGCGCCGCCCGGTGAGGATCTTGTGCGGATAGCATTGATGGCCGACATCCCAGACCAGTTTGTCGCCCGGCGTATCGAAAACGTAATGGATCGCGACGGTCAGTTCGACCACGCCCAACCCCGAGCCGAGATGGCCGCCGGTGGTTCCGACTGCCGAGATCGTCTCGGCGCGCAGTTCATCGGCGAGCTGGCGCAGCTGCTCGGGCGCGAGTCGGCGCAGATCGGCGGGCGTGGCGACGGTATCGAGCAGAGGTGTTGCGGGAAGATCGGTCATTCTCCCATATCTAGCCGAGCCGGAACGGGGTGTCGATTGGTCGCACCGACTTGACGGCCCATGGGGCTGAGCGGAACCGCGATATGATGATTGCATACCGCTGGGCTTCCGAAAACGACATACCTGCGATCGCCGCGCTCATGGATCGTGCGATCGCCATGCTCCAGAACGACGTGCTGACGCCCGCGCAGGTCGTCGCCAGCCACCAGGTCATGGGGCTGGACCGGCAGCTGGTGTCGGACGGCACCTATCTGGTCGCCGAAATCGACGGCCTGCTGGCCGGATGCGGCGGATGGAGCCGGCGCGCGACGCTGTTCGGTGGCGACGCAGGCGTGGTGCCGCGCGATGCTCGCATGCTCGATCCGGCGCGCGAGCCGGCCCGCATCCGCGCGATGTACACCGATCCGGCGCACGTCCGCCGCGGCATCGGCGGCACGATCCTGCGCACGTGCGAAGATGCGGCGCGTGGGGCGGGCTTTGCGCGCGCCGAACTGATGGCGACGCTGGCGGGCGTGCCACTGTACCGCGCGTGCGGCTATACCGAGGTGGAGGCGTTCGCGGCCGACGTGGACGGGATCGCGGTGCCGATGATGCGGATGGCGCGGGCTTTGGTATAATCGGACGGATGAGTGGTCGGGAAGAGAGGATTCGAACCTCCGGCCCCTGCCTCCCGAAGGCAGTGCTCTACCAGGCTGAGCTACTCCCCGACGGAATCCGAACGGTCGATTGACACGCGCGGGCGGTGCTTGGAGGCGGGCGTATAGCCAGCGGCTCGCCGGTGCGCAAGGGACGTAATCGGCCGCGGAAACCGGCATTTGTAAGGACTCGAGGCTGCCATTGCGGCACACGAATGCTAGGTGGCGGACGTGGGTACGTTGGAAGCGATCGCGTTCGTCCTGGGCATCGTCACCATCGTTCTGGTGGTGCGGCGGAGCGTCTGGAATTTTCCGTTCGGGATCGTGATGGTGGCGGTGAGCGCAGTCGTCTTCTTCGATGCACGGCTTTATAGCGACATGCTGCTCCAGGGCTTCTTTCTTATCGCGAACGCTTATGGGTGGCGGCAGTGGCTGCGCCATGCCGCGCATGACGGCGAGGTCACGGTGGTCGCAATGCCGGCCCGCGATCGACTGGCGTGGGGGATCGGCGTGGTAGCGGCAACGCTGGCCTGGGGGCTGACGATGGCGCGGCTTACCGATGCCGCATACCCCTGGATCGACGCCGGCATCGCGATGGCGAGCATAGCGGCGCAGGTGATGATGGCGCGGCGCTGGATCGAGAATTGGCACTTGTGGATCGCCATCGACATCGCGTCGGTCGGACTCTACGCGGCGAAGGGATTGTGGCTGATGGCGGTGTTGTACGTGATCTTTCTGGCATTGGCAGTGTGGGGTCTGATGGACTGGCGCGCGGCGGCGCGGCGCAATCGGGCCGGTTGCGGGACGGTGTTCGCCTGATGCTGCGCACCGTTTGTCTGCATGGCCCCGAGAGCACGGGAAAGTCGACCATGACCCAGCGGCTGGCGCAGCATTTCGACACCAAATGCGTCGCGGAGTTCGGCCGTACCTATTGCGAGGCATTCGGCACCGAACTGACCATGGCGGACCTGGTGATGATCGCCCACGCGCACGATTCGAAGGTGCGCGCCGCGGTGGCCTCCGGCGATCATCCCGTGATCCTGGATACCGACCCCCTTATGACGGCAGTGTGGGCCGACATGTTGTTCGGGCGCCGCGATCCATGGTTCGACCGGTGGGACAATTACGCCGACCTGTATCTGCTGCTCGACATCGACCTGCCCTGGGTAGAGGACGGGACGAGGATGTTCGGCACCGACGACGCGCGGCGACGCTTCTTCGATCTGTCGAAGCGCGAGTTGGAGCGGCGGGGCGTGAATTGGATGGTGGTCGGCGGCGAAGGATCGCACCGCTTCATCAACGTCCTTCACGCGATCGAGCGATCCGGGTGCCGGCAGAACGCGTAAACATCCGGCCGCCGTTGCTCTCGGCTGACTAGCACTGGCGACGGCCCTGCGCTAGGCGCTCCCCCCATGTCCACTCCGCTCGACCGCATTCGTAACTTCTCTATCATCGCGCATATCGACCATGGGAAGTCGACGCTGGCCGATCGGCTGATCCAGGCCACCGGCGGGCTGACCGACCGCGAAATGTCCGAGCAAGTCCTTGATAACATGGACATTGAGAAGGAACGTGGGATCACGATCAAGGCGCAGACGGTGCGCCTGGCCTATAAGGCCAAGGACGGCGAGGATTATGTCCTGAACCTCATGGACACGCCGGGCCATGTCGATTTCGCCTATGAGGTCAGCCGCGCGCTGGCCGCCTGCGAGGGTGCCTTGCTGGTCGTCGACGCGGCGCAAGGGGTCGAGGCGCAGACGCTGGCCAACGTCTATCAGTCGATCGAGCACGACCACGAGATTGTCCCCGTCATCAACAAGATCGACCTGCCCGCGGCCGAGCCGGAAAAGGTGCGCAAGGAGATCGAGGACGTCATCGGCATCGACGCCAGCGGCGCGGTGCTGGCGTCGGCCAAGTCCGGGATCGGCATCCCCGACATCCTGGAGGCGATCGTCACCCGGATACCGCCGCCCAAGGGCGACGCCGCCGCGCCGCTGAAGGCGATGCTGGTGGACAGCTGGTACGACCCGTATCTGGGGGTCGTGATCCTGGTCCGCGTCATGGACGGCATCCTGAAAAAGGGCCAGCAGATCAAGTTCATGCAGACCGAGACGGTCCACCTGGTCGACCGCGTCGGATGCTTCCGCCCCAAGATCGAGCAATTGACCGAATTGGCGACCGGCGAGGTCGGCTTCATCACCGCGCAGATCAAGGAAGTCGCGCAGACCCGCGTCGGCGACACGATCACCGACGCGAAACGCCCCGCCGCCGAACCGCTGCCCGGGTTCGAGGAGGTCCAGCCGGTCGTCTTCTGCGGCCTGTTCCCGGTTGACGCCAACGACTTCGAGAAATTGCGCGAGAGCATCAGCAAGCTGCGCCTAAACGACGCCAGTTTCAGTTTCGAGATGGAAACCAGCGCCGCGCTGGGCTTCGGCTTTCGCTGCGGCTTCCTGGGGCTGCTGCATCTGGAGATCATCCAGGAGCGGCTGACGCGCGAATATGATCTCGACCTCATCACGACCGCGCCGAGCGTGGTGTACCAGATCGAGCTGAGCCATCCCGATCCCGCCGGCATCACCCAGATCGACCTGCACAACCCCGCGGATATGCCGGAGCCAAACAAGATCGCGTCGATCGCCGAACCGTGGATCGAGGCGACGATCTACGTCCCCGACGAATATCTCGGCAGCGTCCTGAAGCTGTGCCAGGACCGGCGCGGCATCCAGAAGAACCTGACCTATGTCGGCGGGCGCGCGCAGGCGACGTACGAACTGCCGCTCAACGAAGTGGTGTTCGACTTCTACGATCGGCTGAAGTCCCTTTCGAAGGGCTATGCCAGCTTCGACTATAATCAGATCGGCTACCGCGAGGGCGACCTCGTCAAGATGGGCATCCTGGTCAACGAGGAGCCGGTCGACGCGCTGAGCATGATCGTCCACCGCGGCACCGCGGAGACACGCGGGCGCGGCATGGTGGAGCGGCTGAAGGAACTGATCCCGCGCCACCTGTTCAAGATCCCGATCCAGGCGGCGATCGGCGGCAAGGTGATCGCGCGCGAGACGATCAGCGCGATGCGCAAGGACGTGACCGCCAAATGCTATGGCGGCGACGCGACCCGCAAGCGCAAGCTGCTGGACAAGCAGAAGAAGGGCAAGTTGAAGATGCGGGAATACGGCTCGGTGAGCATCCCGCAGGAGGCGTTCATCGCCGCGTTGAGGATGGGGGATGATGGGTGAACAGGAAGGTTCGGGGGTATCGTGAGTAAAGTACAGTGCATCAGCTTGTTCTCGGGTGCAGGAGGACTTGACGTCGGAGCAAAGCAGGCAGGCGTTCACTTTCAGGCTTGCGTTGAAAATGATCCTGATGCCGCACAGACACTTCGTCTCAACGTCGGGCGATCAGCAGGCATCGTATATGAGCGCAGCATCGCCGATGTAGATTTTCGTCCGTTTAGGGACGGAGATGACAGGATCGTGATCGGCGGCCCGCCGTGCCAGCCCTTTTCCAAGAACGGCTACTGGGTAAAGAACGAAAACAGGTTGATCGAGCGCGATCCACGCAACATGCTTTCCGAGTTTCTACGCACGGTGTCAGAAGTGCAGCCGAACGGTTTTTTGTTCGAGAACGTCGACAGCTTGCTTCACCCGACCAACAAGCAGAGCCTCCACGATTTCCTGGCGATGGCGGAAGGGCTGGGTTATCGTTGCACCACGTATCGCGCGAACGCCGCCGACTTTGGTGTTCCCCAGAAGCGCAAGCGTGTCTTCGTATTCGGCGTCCGCAAGAACGGAACAGCGGTGCCCCCACCTGTACCGACGCACGCGGCACAACCCGACCGGAGCGGAATTGCCGCGTATCTTGGCGTAGGCGAATTCATTTCCGAGTTTGGAGATGCGAGCTATTCCGAGCCGAGCGAAAGTGCCGAACACGGCACTTATTACAAGGAGTTGGTAGCTGTCCCTCCCGGCGCAAACTATATCGCGCTGAGCCGCCTGGAAGGCTATAGCGGCAGGACATTCCGGTCCGGCGGTCGCTTCTGGAACTTTCTTCATAAGCTCCATCCTGATTTGCCGTCGATTACGATCGCCGCACAGCCTGGACCCTGGGTTGGACCGTTCCACTGGACCAATCGGCGCTTGAGAGTACCGGAAGCGGCCGCCATCCAGACCTTTCCCAAGGGTTACAAGTTTGCGGGAAGCCGGCGGGCGATACAGAAGCAGATAGGAAACGCCGTTCCTTGCCTGCTCGGCAAGGCAATGGTCGGGCACCTCCTGGAGCACCTGTGATGGGGATCAACGAGCGCTCGATGCAATTCCTGCTCGCAGATGCCCTTCGGGCCTACACACAAGATTTTTTGCTGCTCAGCGCGACCAATCCTTACCTTGTTCTGGTGAATGGCCAACGCTACTCAGTCCATGCTTCGGAAATTCACTTTGCCGCCCGTGCTAATGCCGACGAGTGGCGTATCCAAGTTCCACGGGCAACGATCAATCTGCAGCGCCAGCGCCAAACAGTCGGCGATATCCCACTCTTCATCGGATTCTTTCCGAAAGACGGCGTATTTGCGGGGTGGGAACCGGAGTATGTACTTTCATTGCAGCCGCAAGACTATGTTACGGTTTACGTTCCATTATCAGACGGTGAAAAAGCGGCTCAGAGCCAGGCGGCTATCGACATAGCTCCAGCTCTTAAATTACAACGCAAGACCACAAAAGTCAGTTTGCGTTCCGAGTTTCTCGGAGTCTATCTGGAAAACTGGCGCGCGCTGCACGCGAGCAAGAGTGCGGCTGAACTCCGTTCAGCGATAAGTCAAGTCAGCGCGTTCGTAGCCGCCGATGGGTTGAGTGGAACGAAACAGTTCGAAGTTACGCTTGGTGATGCACGTCGGCTAATCGTCTCCACCCGCACGGCCTTTGCGCGCAATCCGGCTTTTCGCGATGCAGTCATGCAAGCATATGGCGGTGCATGCTGCGTGTGCGGACGACAACTCGGCCTCGTCCAAGCAGCACATATCGTTCCACACAGCCATGCTAATTGCATCGACTCGGTCAGCAATGGCCTCGCGCTGTGCGTCGAGCATCACAGGCTGTATGACGACGCTTTGCTCTTGCCGATTACCGGAGGTAAGTTGCATCTGAACCATGCAAGGGTTGAACATCTCAAGAACATCGGGCAGGCCACCGGCCTGGACGCCATCGCTTCCCTGGCCGCCAACCAGTATAAGGTGCCTGACCATGCCCCTAGCCGCCCGGACGACGGCTTCCTCGAGAAAGGATTTCGGATCAGGTTGGGAATCGACGCTTGACCGCGTAATCGCCAAGACTGAGCGCGCCGAGCAGAACCTCGTCGCGCACGCGCCAAAGGCATCGGCGCTCGGACGAAAGGCAAGCGGCTCCTTCTATACGCCCGCCGATGTTGCCGACCACGTTTGGGACCAGTTCTTCAGGCTGCATGATATCCGCAGCGCCGACCAGCTGACCAGCTTTATACTGCGCACGCGCTTCGTCGAGCCATCGGCGGGGGCCGGGATCTTCGTCTTTACGTTGCTTCGCAAGGCTTTGGCCCTGGGGGTTCTCCCTTCGGACCTGGAACGACTCAGCATGAGCGTCATCGACCTCAATCTTGCTGCACTGCGCTTCGTCAACGCCAAGATAGCGGAGATCGAGGCGGCCTTGGGCCTGGACCTGAGTGGAATAGTCCTTGTGCAGCGCGACTTTCTGGATTGGGTCAACGAAACGTCTTTTGATCGCGTATGCTTCATCGGCAACCCGCCGTTCGTGAGCAATCCGAGTAGTTCAAGATGGCGAAACCTGTTCGCCTCCTTCCTTGAGGCCATGCTGGACTATCCGGCCCGCGACAAGGCGATCGGTCTTATCCTGCCGCTGTCGATCTGCTTTAGCCGCGATTACAAACCACTACGCCGAAGGCTGAACTCCTGCGGCCTCGGCATTCAGGTCTCGAGTTACGACAACATCCCCGACTGCCTGTTTCAGGCAGGCAAGCCCGAGAGCGGGAACAGCAACAAGGCAAACAGCCAACGCTGCACGATCCTGATGCTCGGTGGCGACCCCGCGCTGCGCCGGTCCGCCAGCCTGCGTCGTTGGCCGCGAGCGGACAGAGCGACCGTTCTCACGACCGCGCCGGACTATCGCGACTATAAGTCTTACGTGCACGACGACCAGATACCTCGTCCGAGCTGCGACGGATTGCTGCAATATCTGATGCCGTCCGAGGGATCACGGCCGCTTGGGACGTTCTTGAGCAAAACGAGCATGCCATGCTTTGCCTTAGCGAGTGTGGCGCGCAACTTCATTGGTATCCGCGAGGTGATGGAGCCGTGCCCTTCGAGCATGGCCATCGCCACGCGTGACACGGCAGACTCGATGGTCTTGCTTCAAATCCTCGCATCGCCGCTGTTCTTCGAATATTGGCGAAGCGTCGGCGATGGTTTTCACGTTACGAAGGACATCGTCGATCGTTTTCCCGTGCGTGAATCAATCCTGGCGCTTTGCCGCGCGCGCGTGGCTGAGGCCGAAGCTGCCTGGGGCAGCCGCGCTGACTATCGCAAGGATAAATTGAACTCCGGGAAAGTCGTGCGATCCTATGACTTTCGGGAAGCTTTCAGTTGGCTGAGGCTTGGCGGAGAGTAGATCGGCTTGGGGATTCCAATTGCTCTGCCAGGATCAGAACCCGCCCATCTGCCAACGGCCACTGGTCGCCCCCCTCACCGCCCCTCGCACCATGCCCGCCAGGTCGCCTCCTCGCATGCGGCTTCCCATTCGTCCTGGGCGGCGGCGATGCGGGCTTCGCAGGCTTGGCGGGCGGCTTCGCGCGCGGCGTAGGTGTTGCCGCTCCACATTCCCGCACTCGGCAGAACGCGCGGCAGGCGGACCGGCGGGCGAGGTTGGGCCTTGGCGGCGGCCCATATTTCCGCGCGCTGGGCGGCGAGGTGGTGGCTGAGGTCGCTGGCGTAGAGATTGCTCTTCTTGCCCTCCGGATCGGACGTGAAGCGGGTAATCAGTTCGCCGCTGCGGCCGCCCAGATCGAGGATCAGTTCGATATGGGTGAGTTGGCGCAGGAAGAAGTCGGCGGCTTGCCATCGGCCGGCGCGGCGTTCGGCATGCTCCTGGCCGACCTTGCCGAAATAGAGCTTGAGAACCCTGTCGAGCCAGGCCTCGGCTTCGTCGGATGGTTTGTCGTCCACGACCTCCTCGCGGGCGGCGCGACAGGTGGGGCAGTTCTCGGCGGCCTCGCGCTCGATCGTGGCCTGCGACCGGGTGCCGCCGGCCAGCGCGGGACCGTATTTTCCGGGCATGTGGTGGCGCAGGATGAACATCAGCAGCCGATCGTTGTAGGCGCGCTTCTCGCCGACCTGCTCGCCGTTGTAAAAGACGGGGACGGGCACGCCTTCGCGGGCGCGGTCGATGGCCAGGTCGGCGAGCTGTTGGACCCCGTAATCGAGCGCGGCGGCCCAGGCTTTGCGGAACGAGTCGGCGCCGGGAGCCATGCGCAGCTGGTACGCGCCCTCCTTGGCCATGTTGATGCGCGCCGCGGCGTGGCTGACCGATCCGGTCTCGGCGAGCGCGGCGATGAAGGCGCGCTGGCGATCGGCGGTCCAGCCGTCGTGGCGCGGCTTGCGGCGCGTGACCGGGGTGAAGGCGGGGACGGGCAGATGCGCGTCCTGGGCGGAATGGTCGCTGCGGACCGGGGTGCGGTTCTTCATGGCGACACGCTATTAGGCACAGCGCGCGGCTGTAGGACAGAGGGCGTTGTATCATTTCGCGCACGGTGCGAAGAGCCGCCCATGCGCCGCCGCCTGCTTCTGTCCGCCCTGATCGCCATGGCCGCGGCTCCGGCATGGGCGCAGGCGCCGCGGGGGCCGCTGGTGCTGGCGGCGGCGAGCCTGCAGGAGGCGTTCGACGCCGCGGCCAGTGCCTGGGCGCGAAAAGGACATCCGCGGCCGATATTGTCCTATGCGGCGTCGTCCGCGCTGGCGCGTCAGGTGCAGGCGGGGGCGCGGGCAGACCTGTTCGCCTCCGCCGACCGGGCGTGGATGGACGTGGTGGCCAAGGCCGGCCGGATCGTGCCCGGCACGCGCGCCGACATCGCGGGCAACCGGCTGGTCGTGGTGGCGGCGCGGGGGACGGCCGAGCGGCTGACCCTGCGCACGCTGGGGCGGGTGTTGTCGCGCGGGCCGGTGGCGATGGCCGATCCCGCCGGAGTGCCGGCGGGGCGATACGGCCAAGCTGCGCTGACGCGGCTGGGGGCGTGGGCGCAGGTGGCGCCGCATGTCGTGCGGGCCGAGAATGTGCGGGCGGCGCTGGCGCTGGTCGAGCGTGGCGCGGCGCCCTATGGCATCGTCTATGCCACCGATGCACGCGCGAGCGGCCGGGTGCGGATCGCGGGCGTGTTTCCGACGGGCAGCCATCCGCCGATCCGCTATCCGATCGCGCGACTGACTGGGGGCAGCGCCGAGGCGGAAGGGTTCCGGCGGTTCCTGCTGTCGCGTGAGGGCGTGGCGATCCTGACGCGACACGGCTTCACCCGGCCGCGATGATTTCCCTCCTCTCGCCCGAGGAATGGGGGATCGTGCGGCTGACGCTGCTGGTCGGCGGGGTGGCGTGTGCGGGGACGCTGCCGGTGGCGTTCGCGCTGGCGTGGGTGCTGGCGCGCTGGCGGTTTCCGGGGCGGGTGCTGCTCGATGCGATCGTCCATCTGCCGCTGGTCGTGCCACCGGTGGTGACCGGCTGGGTGCTGCTGCTGGCGTTCGCGCCGGCGGGGCCGATCGGCGGGTGGCTGCAGACGTGGTTCGGGGCGAGCGTCCTCTTTCGCTGGACGGGTGCGGCAATCGCGGCGGGGGTGATGGCGTTGCCGCTGATGGTGCGCGGCATCCGGCTGGGGCTGGAAGGGGTCGATCCGCGACTGGAGCAGGCGGCGCGCACGCTCGGCGCATCGCGCGCGCGGGTGACGCGGACGATCACGCTGCCGCTGGCGATGCCCGGCGTGCTGGCCGCGCTGGTGCTGGGCTTTGCACGGTCGATCGGCGAGTTCGGGGCGACGATCACCTTCGTCGCCAACGTCCCCGGCGAGACGCAGACGCTACCGCTGGCGATCTATGCGGCGCTCCAGCGGCCGGGGGGAGAGGCGACCGTGTGGCGGCTGGCGGCCGTGTCGGTGGCGCTGAGCCTGGCGGCGCTGGTCGCATCCGAAGCACTGGCGCGACGCAGCGGGCGGGGTGTCCGTGTCCTTTGACATCGACGTCGCGGTGCGCCGCGGAGAGGCGGAGGTGCGCGTGGCATTCGTGGCGGGCACGGGCGCGACGGTGCTGTTCGGGCCGTCCGGGATCGGCAAGACCAGCGTGCTCGACATGGTGGCCGGGCTGCTGCGGCCCGATAGCGGCCACGTCCGGGTCGGCGGGGAGACGCTGTTCGGCGCGGGAATCGACCTGCCGCCCGAGCGCCGTCGCGCGGGCTATGTCTTCCAGGAACCGCGGCTGTTCCCGCATCTGAAGGTCCGCGCCAACCTGCTCTACGGTGCCCGCACCGACGCGCGGCTGGCCGCGACGGTGGCGATGCTCGACATCGCGCATGTGCTCGATCGCTGGCCGCGCACCTTGTCGGGCGGTGAAGCACGACGCGTCGCGATCGGCCGCGCCCTGCTCAGCGACGCTCGTTTCCTGCTGCTCGACGAACCCCTCGCCTCGCTGGACCGCACGCGGCGCGAAGAGGCGATGCGCGCCATCGAGCGCGTGCGCGACGAAGCGGGCCTGCCGATCCTGATGGTGACGCATGATCCCGAGGAGGCAGAGCGGATCGGCACGCGCGTGGTGCGGATGTGAACTGCCGCGCCGTTGTCCCCATCGGCTTTCGGTCGTAAGGATGGCTGGGTCGGGGCACAGCGGGACAGATGACGAGAACCGAGGGACTGCCCTTCTTCGACGGGATCGTCGGATGGTCGATCGATCATCCGCAGTCGCCGATCGTCCGCTATGCTGCGGCGACAGCGCTGATCGTTGCGGTCGCCATCCTTCGCGCGCTGTTCGTCACGTCGATTCTGCCTTGGTTGCTGTTCATTCCGGCCATTCTGATAATCGGGCTGACGCTCGCCGAGGCGCCCGCGATCTATGCGAGCGTGCTGTCCGCGGTGCTGGCAGGCGTATCGCTCGCCAGCCCTGCCGAGCCCTTGTGGCTGAACGGCCCGCAATGGACCGGCTCGCTGCTGTTCCTTTTGGTCGCTTTCGGCGTCGCTTTTCTGGCAGGCGAACTGCGCGCCGGGTTGCGGCGCACGCGCATGGTCGCAGCGGAACTGGCCGAGCGCGCGGCGTTCCTGTCCAGCGTGCTGGCGAGTTCGACCGATTGCATCAAGGTGCTCGACCTGGAGGGCCGCCTGACCTTCATGAGCGAAGGCGGCATGAAGGTCATGGAGATTGCGGACTTCGAGGCGGTAAAGGGCTGCCCGTGGCCCGATTTCTGGCGCGATGTGGGGAATGCCGAAGCGCTCGAAGCGCTTGCGGCGGCGAGGCGGGGGCAGCCAAGTCACTTCGTCGCCAAGGCCGATACCTTCCGGGGGACGCCGCGATGGTGGGACGTATCGGTTTCGCCGATACCTGGCCCCACGGGGCTGCCAGATCGCATCCTTTCGGTGTCGCGCGACACGACGGCCTTGATGGCAGCGCAGGAGCAGCAGCGGCTGCTCAACGGCGAATTGGGGCACCGGCTGAAGAACATACTCACCCTGGTGCAGTCGATCGCGAGCCAGACCTTCCGGAGGGCGGACAGCTTGGAAGATGCCGGCGCGGCCTTTTCCGCGCGATTGGCGGCACTGGGCAAGGCGACGGACGTGCTGACGGCAACGGCGTGGCAGAGCGCCACGTTGCGCGACATTGCCCGCGCAGGGCTGACCTCGATCGAGGGGTTCACCGATCGCGTCACGCTGGACGGACCCGACATCGAACTCGGATCGCAGATCGCCCTGGCGCTGACCCTGGCGCTCCATGAATTGACGACCAACGCCTATAAATACGGCGCGCTATCGAACGACACTGGAACCGTTGCGGTGAAATGGACGTGCGATCCGGACCATAATGAAGGTAACGGGCGTTTCACCTTTTTGTGGCAGGAAGCTGGTGGCCCGCCGGTATCACCACCGAAGCGGCAGGGATTTGGTTCCAGGATGATCGAACGATCGCTGCAATCCTATTTTCGCGGCGAAACGTCGCTCGACTACCATCCCGCGGGACTGGTGTTCAGGATCGACGCGCCCATGCCCAAGGCCGACGCGATGGCGAGTGCATAAGATGGCCGCCCAGATTCTGGAGCGGACCGCCATTCTGATCGTCGATGACGAAGCGATCGTCCGGTTCGACCTCGTCGATTTTTTCGAAGATGCCGGTTTCCAGGTGTTCGATGCCGAAAGCGCCGACCACGCGATCACCGTGCTGGAAACCAACCCGACGATCCGGATCGTGCTGACCGATGTCCAGATGCCGGGTTCGATGGACGGCGTGAAACTGGCGCATTACGTTCGTGATCGTTATCCGCCGACGCTGCTGGTCGTGGCATCGGGCGTGGCGAGACCCAGCGTACAGCAACTGCCGGTAAACGCGATGTTCGTCTCCAAGCCGTTCGATCCTCGTCAGGTGCTGGCCGCGATCCGGCGGGCGGTGCCGGCCGGCTGAGCCGGGCGCAGGACGTTGGCTTGCCCTGGTTTGGCTCGTTCGAGCGGAGAGGCTTACCCGGGTGCAACGGCCGGTTTCAAGGGCGTGGGGACTCACCTGCCCTTCCAGACGCCGCTTCGACTTCGCTCAGCGGCTCTCAGGACGAACGGTTTAGACTGAAATCTCTTGCCAACCTGCGCCAACTAGAGTCGTTCGCGGCCAGGTTTCCTCCCCTCCCCTTCAGGGGAGGGGCTGGGGGTGGGGGCTCTCCACGAGCGATACAGCCTGCGGAAGCCCCCACCCCAACCCAGTGCCGGGTCGGCCAGGCCCCCGGCCTGACCTGAACCGCGCGGGGCGCGGTTCACCCGGCACTCCTGAAGGGTAGGGGCTATCGCGTGTCAACGTGGTCGCAAACGACTCTAGGACCAGCCGAGCCTCGCCTTCCGGCATCTGTTCTCCTGCGAAAGCAGGACTCCACAGCCACCGACGGTGCGACCTGCCATCCTGGACTCCTGCTTTCGCAGGAGCCCAGTAGAGAAGGGAGTGATGCCAAACCACTCCGGGGCGGGGATGAAGCCGTGCTGACCGACCACCCATTATCCCATAAGGTCGGGCCGTGGGGGCGATTTGATCTCCGTGAGATCGACCCGGCCCTGACGGCAACAGGGCGGCCCGTCGCCGGACCGCCCTGGTAGACTATCGCGTGCGGCACCGGATGGCGTGCGCCATCCGACGTCCGTCAGCGCTTGGAGAACTGGAAGCTGCGGCGTGCCTTGGCGCGGCCGTACTTCTTGCGCTCGACGGTGCGGCTGTCGCGGGTCAGGAAGCCGGCGGCCTTGACGGGGGCGCGCAGGATCGGCTCGTAGCGGGTGATCGCCTGGCTGATGCCGTGCTTCACGGCGCCGGCCTGACCGGAAAGACCGCCGCCCTTGACCGTGCAGACCACGTCATACTGGCCCTCGCGCTCGGTCACGCCGAACACCTGGTTGAGGACGAGGCGCAGCGTCGGGCGTGCAAAATACACTTCCTGGTCGCGGCCGTTGATCGTGATCTTGCCGGTGCCGGGCTTCAGCCAGACGCGGGCGACGGCATCCTTGCGGCGACCGGTGGCATAGGCACGACCCTGCTTGTCGATGATCTGCTCGCGCAGCGGCATCGTCGGGGCGGCTGGCTCGGGCGTGTTGCCGGCGAGATAATCCTCGGCCTGGGGAGCCGATGCACCGCCCGAGGGAGCGACTGCAGGTGCCGGGGTCGCCTGCGTCAGCGCGGCGAGATCGGCGAGGGACTGGCGGTTGTCGGTCATTATGCGCCCACCTTGTTCTTGCGGCTCATGCCCGCGATATCGAGGACTTCCGGATTCTGGGCGGTGTGGGGATGCTCGGTGCCCTTGAAAATGCGCAGGTTGCGCATCTGCTCACGGCCGAGCGGCCCGCGCGGAATCATCCGCTCGACGGCCTTTTCCAGCACGCGCTCGGGGAAGCGGCCCTCGAGCACCTTGGCCGCGGTCACGCCCTTGATGCCGCCGGCATAGCCGGTGTGCTTGTAGTAGATCTTCTTCTCGGCCTTGTTGGACGTAAAGCGAATCTTGTCGGCGTTGATGACGACGACATTGTCGCCGCAATCGACGTGCGGGGTAAAGGACGTCTTGTGCTTGCCGCGCAGGATGTTGGCGATGACCACCGCAGCACGACCGACGACGAGATTCTCGGCATCGACGATATGCCATTTCTTTTCCACCTCATGCGGCTTGGCCGACTTGGTGGTCTTCATGAGCGCCTTCATGGGGCTGACCTTTCGGATTTCAAACGAGCAGCGCCGCCCTGGCGGACGGCGCGAACGGACGGCCATTGCCGCCGGCGTGGCCGAAAGTCAAGGAAAGTGCGGCTTTGCTGACGGGTATCCCGTTACCCGGCGCGAAGACCGGCTCACCGCGCCCGGTTGCTGCCCAGGGCATGGGCGGCGCAGACGGTCGCGATCAGCAGCAGCGCGGCATTGCCCTGGTGCGCGACCGCCAGGTCGATCTGCACCCCCGAAAGCAGGGTGGCGATGCCCAGCAGCATCTGCACGACCACCAGCGCCACGACGATCAGCGCGGTACGCGGCGCCCCCTGCCACGCCCGCACCGCGAGCCAGGTCAGCCCGGCGGCGGCGGCGAAGGCGAACCAGCGATGGATGAACTGGACGACGAGCGGGTTGTCGATCGCGTTGCGCCACGCCGGATCGGCCATCGGTACGCCGGCCGGGAACAGCGCGTCGCCCATCAGCGGCCAGCTGGCAAAGGCATAGCCCGCGTCCAGCCCCGCGGTGAAGGCACCGTAGAGCAATTGCACGAACAGCAGCGCCAGCGCCGCCAGTGCGGGCGCGCGCAGCCGCGCCGGTGCCGCCGACCGGTCCCGGTGCAACGCCAGCAGATCGAGCGCGGTCCACACGATCCCGGCGAGGATCGTCAGCGCGGTCAGCAGATGGACCGCGAGGCGGACGTGGCTGACGTCGGTCCGCACCGCCAGGCCGGAGGCGACCATCCACCAGCCGATCGCACCTTGCAGCCCGCCCAGCGCCAGCAGCGCGGTCAGCCGCCAGCCATATCCCGCCGGAATCCGCCGCCGGATCGCGAACCAGACCAGCGGCAGCGCAAACGCCAGGCCGATGACGCGGCCCAGCGCGCGGTGCAGATATTCCCAGAAGAAGATCGCCTTGAACCCCGCCAGCGTCATGCCCGCGTTGATCTGGCGATATTCGGGGATGCGCTTGTAATTGGCGAATTCGGCCTGCCATTGCGCGTCGTTCAACGGCGGCACGATCCCCGTGACCGGCTTCCACTGCGTGATCGACAGCCCGGAATTGGTCAGCCGGGTGATCCCGCCGACGACCACCATCACCACGATCAGCGCCGCGACCAGGATCAGCCAGCGCGCGACGGCACGCGGGCGGGCGGGCGAAAGAAAGGCGGCGCTGGCTTGAAGCATATCCGCCGATTACGCCTTTCGCAAAGGCGCGTCACCCGGCAAGTTGGGCGAGCGCATCGGCATGATCGGGGAAATTTCCACCGCAACGGGCGAGAAAATCGGCGAAGTCGGGGCTGGCAGGAGCGGCGGCAGCGGCGGGGCGATCGGGAAAGACGCCATAGCCCGCGAGCAGACACCCCCAGGACAGTGGCGCATAATATCGCGCGATGTCCTGCGCCGCGATCTCCCGCACCAGATCGCCGCCGGTGAACCAGCAGGTCATGATCGCCTTCAGCGAATCGGAAAGCCGGTCGTTGGACGTCGCGTCGCGCCAATACGGCGTGTCGCTGCGCCGGGCGAGCCGGTAATGCGCGACGATATAATCGCGAATGCCCTCCAGCCGCGCCGCGATGCTGGCGTTGAAGGCGGTGCGATGCCGGGCCGTGAAGCCGCCGTCGGCATAGCTTTGCACGAAGGCCTCGATCGTCGTCTGCACGACATGGAGCGCGGTCGCCTCCAGCGGCTCGACGAATCCTTGCGCCAGGCCGATCGCCAGGCAATTGCCGGTCCAGCTCGTCTCGACGCGCCCGACCTTCATCGACAGATGCCGCGCGGCCACGTCCGCATCGCCCAGCCCGAGATGCGTGCGAAGCTCGCGCTCGGCGGCGCCGGCATCCAGATAGCGCGAGGAATAGACATAGCCGTTGCCGGTGCGCGAGGTCAGCGGAATGTCCCATGCCCAGCCCGCCGACAGCGCGGTCGCACGCGTTGAGGGGCGGGGGCCGCGGGCGCCGGGCGGGGTCGGCATGACCACCGCCGAATCGTTGAACAGATTGCCGGCGAACGGCAGGAACCTGACGCCGAGCGCACCCTGGGCGATGACCGAGCGAAAGCCGCTGGCGTCGACGAATATGTCCGCCCGTATACGATCGCCGCCATCGAGGACGAGCGCCGTCACCTCGCCCGTATCGACTTCGACCTCAACAACCCGCCGCGCGAGATGCGAGACCCCGCGGCGCCCGGCGTGATCGCGCAGGACATGGCCGACGCGCAGAGCGTCGAAATGATAGCCATAGCCCGCCGCGAAGGGAAAATGCGGGGGCGGCAGCGGCGCCTTGCGGTGGCGGGCGAGCCAGCTGTTGAGAAAGAACCCGTCGGGATGCGCAGCGACGTCGCGCCCCGCCCGCCGTGCGGCGGCGGCGCGGTGAAAGGCGGGTTCGGTATGCAGGTCGACCGCATTGGCGAAGGGATGGAAATAGCGTTCGAAGCCGGGCCGGTCGGACCAGCCGGCGAACTCTATGCCCGCCTTCCACGTCGCATCCGCCCCCGGCATCCATGCGGCGTCCGCGATTCCCAAGCCGGCGAACAGATGCGCGAGCTGCGGGGTCGATCCCTCGCCGACGCCGATTATGCCGATCTCGGGCGATTCGATGACGGTCACCTGCGCGGCGGGCCAGGCACGCGCGACGACGCACGCCGCCATCCACCCCGCGGTGCCGCCGCCGAGGATCGCGATGCGCAAGCCCGCGCCGTGGGTCTGATCCATGCGCGATACTTGGTCCATCACCCGCGGCCCGGCAAGAACCCATGCGACCGCCCGCGCAGCCACGACATGAGATATTGTATCTAAACCTTTGCTGGTCCATATGGCTCATGATGATCGTACCCGCAGGCCCCTCCCCCCTTCTCGATCGAGTCGGGATCGCGCTCTCGGGACTGTGCGTGGTCCATTGCGTGGCGACGTCGATCCTGCTCGCCCTGATGTCGGCGGCCGGCGACGTGCTGGGTGCGCCGATCGTCCATGAGGTGGGGCTGGCGCTCGCCATCCTGCTCGGCGTCGTCGCGCTGGGGCGTGGCGTGCTGGCGCATCGCCGGCTGGTTCCGCTGGCGCTGGGCGCGGCGGGCGTCGGCCTGATGGGAACCGCGCTGGCGGTGCCGCACGGCGCGGGCGAGGCGATATGGACGGTGGCCGGGGTCGTACTGCTCGGGACCGCGCACGTCCTCAATCGCCGCGGTTGCGTGGACGCGGCACACCGCTAAACCGGCGCGGGCCATCGCCCGCGGGAGCCGAACGATCGCCTGGATTATCCTGATCGCCGCCGGACTGCTCGAGGTGGTTTGGGCATCCGCGATGAAGCAGAGCCAGGGCTTCACCCGCCTGGCCCCCAGCATCGTGACGATCGTGGCGATGATCGCCAGCTTCACGCTGTTGTCGATCTCGATGAGGACGCTGCCGCTGGGCACCGCCTATACGATTTGGACCGGCATCGGCGCGGTCGGCGCCTTCGTCGTCGGCATCACCCTGATGGGCGAGCAAATCAGCATCGCCCGCGTCGCCGCCGCGCTGACGATCGTGACCGGCCTGGTCGCGCTGAAAATGTCGTCGCCTTGAAAGGGCGCCGCACCGCAGACCGCGAAGGCACGCGGGCAGCGTCGGCATTGGGCTTTGACAATGCGCGACGCGGTCGAGCATGGCGCGAGCGCAGGGGGCGGCATCGCCGAGCAGATGTATCAGCGCGAACACGGCGTGCGCCCGCGCATCGCATCGGAGGTCGTGCTGCGCGAGCGATTGGCCCAGGCGGCCACGGCTGCGCTGGCGCGAGCATTTGCTGCTGACGGGCGCTAGGCCGGCGTCGGAAAATCTCGACGATATCGGCCCCGGCGTTGCGCGGTGAAGTTCGCCTGAGTTGCGGCGAAGTCGCTCTACCCGGCCCCCTCACCCTGGAGGCAAAGATGACCGGATAGAAACGACTTACGTGGTGGGCGTGGCAAGGATTGAACTTGCGACCCCTGCGATGTCAATGCGGTGAAATACGCCGGATTCCGGGTTGTTGTTCAATGGGTTGGCCGTAACGGAGGGTTCGCCTGCCCAGTATTTGCCCAGATCGCTCATCGGTCGCGACTCCTTCGATTCAGATTCGCACTTTGGTCGCGCTCGGTCAACGACCGGATTTGGCGACAGCAGCCGATGGCGAACAGCGGAGCGCCGGCAAGCGGCATATCTGTCTCCGCCCGTAATCGGTTTCGCATGATCGTTGCAATTTGTAATCGATCTCGCACGACGAAGCCGGAAAATAAGCGTTCTCGCACCATCGTAAGCGATTTCGTCTCAACCACTAACCGCGAACGCTTGCTGACCACATCGTCCAAAATTGGACGATATAATTGACATTTGCATGATTATAGTCCACATATGGACAGTGTTACAGACGCCGCTCGAATTCGCCGCTACGCTAGGTCAACGTATTAGGGTCCGGCGGCTTGGTATGAACTACACACAGGCTGACGCCGCTGCCCGAGCCGGCGTCGCCTATCGCACCTGGCGCCGGCTGGAGAGCGAGGGCAAGGCGTCGATCGAAGATCTGGTCCGTGCGGCGATCGCGCTGCGTTGCGAGCGCGACCTCGCCGCGCTGTTTCCCGAGCCTGCCGCCACGTCGATGGACGCACTGCTACAACAGCAGCGGGCGGCGCAGGCAGCAGCGCCTAAGCGTCGCCTGCGCGCGCCGTCATCTAAGGCATCGTCGTGAAGCTCGCGCCCGGCACCCCACTGGAAATCGGCTTGCTTTTAAACGAAGGCAAGCCTTCCTCGCCCATCGGCCGGCTCGCGATGGCCGGCGGATTAGCGCAGCTGGAATGGTCAGCCGAGGTGATCGACGCGCAACAGCGGATCGATCCGTTACTCTACCCAACGGAACCCGGCCTGCAGGCCGCACGCGGCCGGAATTTTGACGGGTTGCACGGCTTCCTCGCCGACAGCCTGCCCGATGCCTGGGGTCAGTTGCTGATGAAGCGGCGGCTGGAGAAGCTGGGCATCCGGCTTGCGACCCTGACCGCCGTTGATCGGCTTGCCCTAGTCGGCAACGGCGGCCGCGGCGCCCTGGTCTATCGACCGGCCACCACGCCTGCTGAGGAGATCGACACGATCGATCTCGACGCGCTGGCCGAGCAATCGCAGGGTGTGTTGCTGGGTGAGGACACTGACCTGATCGACACGCTGGCCAGATTAGGCGGGACGTCTGGTGGCGCCCGACCAAAAGTGAGCATCGGCATCGCCGCCGACGGCACGCTCGGCCAGAACGCCGCTGCCGATGGCAATGACGAATGGATCGTCAAGTTCCGCGCCACAGTCGATCCGATCGACATCGGCCCCGTCGAGGAAGCCTATGCTCGAATCGCACGCGCCGCGGGGATCGACATGGCGCCCTCGCGGCTGCTGCCGGCCAGAGACGGCTTCGGCTATTTCGCGACCTGCCGGTTCGATCGCCCGTCACCGGGCCGCCGCCTGCACATGGTATCACTGGCGGGCGCGCTCGAGGCGCTCCCCGACGTGCCAAGCATCGATTACGATGGCCTCCTGCGCGCGACCTCGGCGATCACCCGCCACGCCGGCGACGTCGAGCAGGCCTTCCGCCGAATGGTATTCAACGTTCTGGCGCACAATCGCGACGATCATACGCGACAGCACAGCTACCTGATGGATGCCGACGGCGAATGGCGCCTTGCTCCCGCTTACGACCTGACCTTCTCGAATGGCCCGGGCGGTGAGCACTACCTCGCCGTCGAAGGCGAAGGCCGCGCGCCGACCCGGACGCAGGTTGTGACGCTGGGCCGGCGGCACGGCCTGTCGGATCGAACGATCGCCGAGATCATCGACGCGGTACGTCATGCGCTGGCCGACTGGCCGGTGATCGCCACGGAACTCGGCGTGACCGCGTCACGTGCCGAGATCGACGGCCGGCTTGCTCACATGGCCGCTGTATTCGGCTGAGCCGCCTTAAGCGAAACTGGCGCTGAGCGAAATGGCGGTTGGGAAACAGAGGCCGTCAACATACAATAGCTTCATGGTCGCGTCCGCCCATTCCGATGTCATGCCGGCATTGCGCCGCCTCCCGCGATTGAACGTGGCAGCCATCGATGCCATCGGCACGGTGCTCGCGCTTGTAGGGCGGATGCTGCCCACCGCGACAAGGGGCTTTGCTCATCTCATCGCGTCAGCGGCGATGCTCATCATCGGCATGGTTCTGGCGCGACTGCCGCAAGGATTGCGGCCCTGGAGGGCGACAGCACGCACGCCGGCAGCCCACCATCGCTGGCTGGTCGCTTCGCCAGCCCGGTGGGCAGCGCCCTAGCCGATCTGCGTCGTCGTCGCTCAACCTGAGCGGCGCTACCGAGATCTCCGGCAGACGCCGAGATCTTCATGACAATGTCGGCGCACTGAACGTCCTGCATCAGGTGTACGTCCTGAACGGCGTGAACATGCTGGATGAAGTGAACGCGCGCCGACCCGCGAAGCGAAGTGACGTATGAAAACGAAGGACGAATGGGTGACCCCGGAACAGGTCACCGAGGAATGCGAAAAGCTACTCGCCGAAGGCAAGCCGCTCCACGCCATCAACGCCAACATGGTCGTCGACCGTCTGGGGACCAAGGGTCGCGCGACGGTCTACAAATATGTTGGACTTTGGCGCACCAGCCAGTTGGGCGCGGCACCGTTGCCGCCGTTCGTGCTCAGTGAGGACAAGGGGCGAAAGCTCGTGGCGGTCTTCACCAGCCTGCTGGGAGAGATCGTCTACGAAGATCGACAGGCTGCAGCCGACCTCGTCGCAACGGCCGACCACCGTGCTGCGACGGCAGAGGCTGACAAGCTCAGCCTGTTGGTGAGTTTGGAGGCGACCGAACAGGAGCGGGACAATGCGCTTGAGCAATTGCGCGCAGCCAATGAAGTGATCGAGCACGTTCGTATTCGAAGCACGAAGCAGGAGGTGCTGGCCGCCACGTTCCGCCAGGAGCGAGACGACTTGCTGAAGCGCTATATGCAGCCGGGGCCCGCCCCTCAGCCGGACGTGGCGAGCGACGAGCCGCGGATGATTTAGTCGAGGAGCCCGGACTGGTTCGCCGGTCCGGGCTCCTCGCATTGGCCGTCGATTAGAAATCGACGGGACAGCGTGCGGAACGCGCGTGCGATCCTCTGGCTAGTACTGCTTCGGGACCGCAAGCAGATCGCGCGCCCACAATCCTCTTTGTTGACCTAAGACATGATCGGCAGCGTGGACCATCGAAGACCCGCCTGCGCCATGAGGCTGGTCGTCGCGCACCGCTGTCGCCACGCCGCGCCCAGTCGTCTCTGCTGCTCCGACGAGGCGATCCAAGCCGGGTGACGCTGCCCCTTTGCCGCACCCGCCTTCCAGTGTCGTGCGGTGACGATGGCATGGCCGTGAGGTGATACCAGCCAATCGCTGCTCTCACCTTGCAGGGAATGAAGAGCCCAGGCCACCGCAGCACCGTTACGAACGAGCTCGCGCTGGAGGAAGCCAGTAAACATCCAGCGCCAGTGCGACGGGGACACCGTCTCCGGAATCTGCGCCATGACGTGCCAGGCGCTGACGGCGGTCGGATCACCGGTCGCGAAAGCCGCTTCGTCGGCATCCTGCCAAATCCGGTAGCCCTCGGTCGCCCACAGCGGGGCGTTGGCCGGCAGTAACAGACCGGCACCTCGCAGCTCGCAGCGGCGATCTGCGAACCTGGCGGGCATGGGGCCGAACCGATCGGATACATCCGAGTCCCGCCAGATGTAGGCGGTGTGCACGTAGCCGTTTTGTAGGCTGGCATCCGGTGAACGAGCCGCCAGTCTTCGGAGATCGGCCTGACCTTGAAGTCGATTGCGTCGGGCGGGCGGCGATCACGCGGCGGCGACGCCAAGAGAATACGACGAGTGTCGGCGAGATCGGCTTGAGAGATGTACATTGGCGTGTCCTTAAAAGCGACGACGCCGCCCGGATCAGGGGGGCGTCGTCGAGAGCGTTGTTGAGCCACGATGCTGATGGTGAGGGGTGTCAGGCGGCGATGTTGAGCCGCTCGTGCGGGATGGCGTCTTTGAAGGTGCCGCCCGGCGGCACCCAGACCGATCCCTCCACCCCAAGCGGTGCAATCGTCGCGGCCGCGTGCCGCCAGCGACGCCATGCGATCTCCTCTCCTTTTGCCCTGCGGTGTTTGGGCGGCAGCTTGGCGCTGGTGAGGAACAGCCGGGGACCGATCAACCAGCGGCAATCATCAGCGAGCAGTTGGATCGGCGCCGCTTCGTCCGGGGCGTACAGACGCACGTTAGGGATCCATACGACGCATTCACTTTCGCGGATCGCGAGAGACACGCCGAGCGGCTCGTTGGTGTCCAGGGTGAAAGCTACGTGAATGAGGTCAGTCCCCTTCGCGGCCGCGATCTTCGTCAGTTCCATCGCTTCGAAGATGTTGCGCGGCGTGCTCGAGCACCACGCCGTCGTGTGGAACGGCGGCGCGTAGGGCGGGTAGTTCATCAAGGTGCGTAACGCGAAGCACCAGTTCTGCGCCATTGTGAGATACGGTGAGGGCATTGTCGTCTCCTGTTCGATCGTGGCGGCCTGCGAGCCGGGGTTTTTCCGCTCTTCAACGGACCCCAAGCCTCCTGCTTCGGGTCAGGGCACGCTGCCGGCCTGCGCCACTCCATTCATGTGCTGGCGGCGAAGGATCCAGGCGTCGGTTGCAGCCTCAGCGTCCATCCCGGACGCGCCCGCGGTTCGAACGAAGACTCGCCAGATCGCCAGCGCCTCGTCGGCGAGATCGCGACGGAACTGGTCGATGGCGCCGACTGACCAGGCGCCAGTGACCGCGTCCACGTTCCAGATCGGCGCGTAGATCGCCATGTCGGCACCCACGTTGGCCAGCGTCGGTGCGCCCGCACCGCCATGCCCCAGCGCCATATCGACGACGCCGCCGTGCAGCAGGTGGTGGAGCCTTCCGGTGAATTGGTGGGCAATGGTGGGTGTGCATTGGCGGCGGCGTCCAGCAGCGCCGGCACGAGCATGTGATCGACGTTCCAGCCGATCAGCACCGCATGATCCGGCAGGCGGGCGGTGGCCCATCCGAGCAGTGCGCTTTCCGGCTCGCCGGCCGAGATGGCGTGAGCGCGTCGCGCGAAGCGCCAGCGGCCCTTGCGAAGCTCGGCGATGAACAGCGCAATGCCGATGAGATGCCGACCAACGGCGTGAACACCATCGGTAGAGGCTGGCATTGCAACGGTCGCGGCGGTGACGGTGATGTAAGCGGGATGAGTGATCATGCGTGCTCCGGTGGACACACGTCGTCGCGCCACCGGCGTTGCCGGCAGCGGATGACGAAGTTGATGGATGAGCCGGGCTTTGTCGCCCGGCGGATCAGCGTGCGCTGGCGGCGAAGGCTTGCTCGTCACGCTCCTGGGCGAGCCGACGTTCGGCATCGGCTGATGCCCTTGCGGCGCGCAAGCCCGGCGCATTTGCCAGCGCCCAGCGGGCCGGCGGGCACTCGGCGAACCCTCGAAACGGTTCGAACGCGGGCGTCGTCTGCAGCCAGACGGCGAAGTCCGCCAGCGGCAGCGCCATTTCGCTCGGATCAGCGTTCTTCCACGCGGCCCAGTGCAGCCAGCAAATCCACGTGGCGATCACGTCTTCGCAGACGTAGCGCATGACGGCGTCAACATCGCCTGCTCGCCACAGTGCGCCGACGTCGCATCCGTGGGTCGACGTCTTCACCGGGATCTGTAGGGTCTCGCAAACGGCCGCCAGCGACAGCGTACGGGACGAACCATAACCGGACATCTGATCAGCCAAGTCGCAATGGATCGTGTCGTAGCGGCCAGCCTGAGCCTGCCGCGCCAGGCCTTCGAGCCCGAAGATTTGGTGGGACATCGCCTGGATTCGAAGAACCGCCAGATCGAAGCCCTTCGAATTCCAGCCGATGCCCACCACTCCGGCCGGTAGGCAGGTATCAACCTTGCGATAGAACCGCTCCTCTTCACCGGGGCGGCAGACCAGCACGTCCAGCTGGAAGTCGTGGCTGCCATCGGCGGCGCGCGTTGCGGCCAAGAACGCCGCCGTCACCGGTCGGTGCTGAGGGATGGGAGGGAAGCCCCCATCAGCGGGCTCATGATCTACGATCGTTTCGATATCGAACGCGACCACGCGCCCGGTGGGGTGATCGTCGCGGGGACGCTGTTGCCAAATACCCATATGCTATTCCTCGTGTCGAAGGGCGCACCGCCAAATGGCGGTGCGGATCGACCGGAGCGGTGGCCGCGACATGCAGCTTTTCCCCAACTCCTGATCGATCACGAAGCCCGCGAGCAAAGAGGTTCTACGCAGGACGAGCAGCGACCTGAGAGGAATGGCGCAGAGTAACTGCCTCCACAGCGCGGCGAGCAACATCTCGCATGTTCTGGCTTTTGGCCGGTAACCTGCGCCAACTCGACAGCAGTTCCGGCTCGACTACGCACCTCTCCGCTTCTTCGACTTAATCGCGTTCCGGCATCCGAAAGGCGTTCCAGAATGGATGACGCTTTCCGCCCGGACCGCGCATATCCGCAGCGGTGCGAATGGGCGGCAGCGCCTCGAGGCGTTGCTCGACTTTGCGGCGGATGTACCGCGCGATCGCCTCGATCTCGACGGGGGTAAGAACGGTGTAGTTGCCTCGCGCCACGCCATGTCGGTGCAGGGCGTTGATCAGCGGACCATACTCCGCGCTATCATCTTCCTGCCGCTCCGCAGCGTCCTGCTCCAGCCAACGGCGACGCTCCGCGGCATCGACTTCCGCGATCATCTGGTCGGCCAGCTCGATCGTGACGATGTGACCGAGTGCTGCCGCGAGTGGCTTTTCAAGTTTGCGGATCGCATTGGCCCGGTCTGTCCGGAGGCGGTCGCGGGTGTCGTCCACGTAGGTTTGTACGCGGAAGGCGTTAAGGAGCATCCGCCGCGCTGGCTCTCCGGCGGCGCTTAGCCGGTCGCCGTCGTTTGCGCGGATGCGGGCGAGCGCATCATCGATGACGCTCCATCGTCCATTGAAGCGGCGAGCGAGGTATTTGAGGGCGGTGGTAAGGTCCTTCACGATTTATCTCCGACAGTGTCGGCTGTTATATGTTCGCTCATTGTTCGCGCCAAGCGAACGCTCCGAAGCCCCGATGCGGTCGAAGACGCAGCAGGGCGCCCGAGGACGCCGCGCGTCCGATCAGAGGCGCACCAGCGCCGACCCAGACGAGTGCAGCGAGGACACCCGCCCCGACGGGGCGGCGCAGCAAACGTGACCCTACCCGTCACGTTTGCGGTATTGCGCCTGAACAATTGACCGCCACGGAGGCGTTGGAAATTGGACTTCAACGAACGAGAGCGCTATTTTCCAACGCTCTCTAGCCCTTGACCGTGGCCAGTCGGGTTTTCCCATGCTACGATAAAAATGTAGCCCTTATGCCGCTATTTGTAAGTTCCAACGGAGTGGATCGCGTGAGGAAGTCGAACGCCTGGCATGCCACGCGCGAGGCGCAGGCCAGTTGGGAGCTACGCGAACGCTTCGAGGAGCTGTTCGAGGCCGCGGCCGCGTGGCGCGATCATGGCGATTTTGATCGCCTGGACGCAGCACTGGAGATGCTGAGGGATCATCCCGGCCCTCATACCGGCTTTCCTCCGCTGGACGGGAAGATGTCGCGTGATCAGCGGGTAGCCACGCTAGCCGCTCGGTATGTCACTGTCAGCCGGTTCGGGGACAAGGTGCGGCAGGTTGCTAACGAGATCGACGTTCAGCGACGGGAGATTGGCGACGAGCTTCGAATTGCAGCTTCTGAGCAGGGCGGTGTCCCTGAATATGAGCGGGAGTTGCTGCGGCATCTCCGGACCGAGAAGATCGGCCAGGCCGACCTGCATCCCGTCTCGCGCGCCTTGGGGCGCATGGTCGCGCAGACCATCCGCGACTTCAACGACGGACGCCGGCCTTCCAAGAGCGCCGCGCTGCCAGACAGCTATTCGGATCATCCGGTCAGCAATTGGGCGGCGTTGCCGGCGATGTTCGCGGGTGTCGAGCTGGTCGAACTGTCGCCCGATGACGCAATGTGGCCCGAGCCGTTTCCCCTGCCTCCGTCGACCGATATTGCGACCTTTACGCCGGATCGCGTTAGGCCGCCCCTTGGAAGGGATCGCCTCGAGACGGTCGGGGCATGGAACACGATCATTCAGGGATGGGCAAAGCGGACCAACAAGTCCGTCACCGGCATGCAAGGTCCCGTTTGGGCGTTGTTGTTGGCTCATCGCATGGCGGAGGACGACTCGGATTTGAGCCGCTTCAACGGCATGGAGGTCCAGTCGCCTTGGAGCCGAAACGGTGTTGTCCGGATCGAAGTGCTAAGCGAAGCCCCTGATGATGTACCTTATTGACCGATCAGCGCCCTCCAGCCTGATTGCTGGCGATCATCGACAGCAATGAATTGCGCCCGAACCGTTCGCCGCACTAGATGGCGTGATGGGGGACGCAGTCGAGACATTCATCGCGCACTGGCGCGATACCGGCGGGTCCGAGCTCGCCAACACGCAGAGCTTCGTCAACGGTCTGTGTGCGCTGATCGGTGTCGCGCCGCCGACGGGCAGTCGCACCGATGACACGCACAACGACTATGTGTTCGAACGCCGCGTGTTCCAGGACAATGGCGACGGCAGCGCCAGCTTCGGTCGGATCGACGCCTACAAGCGCGGAACCTTCATCCTCGAGGCAAAGCAAGGCAGCGACGCCGATCGCGCGGCCGCCGCGCGGGGCGAGGACGACCTCGACCTGTTCGGCCAGACCGCCACCGCTCGAATGAAGCGCGGCACCGCCCGCCGCGGCACTCCGGGCTGGGCCAAGGCCATGGTGCAGGCCAAGGGACAGGCCGAGCGCTATGCCAAGGCGCTGCCCGTCGACCACGGCTGGCCGCCGTTCCTGCTGGTCACCGACATCGGATATTGCATCGAAGTCTATGCGGACTTCAGCGGCACCGGGAAGGCGTACGCCCAGTTCCCTGACCGGTCACGCTATCGGATCATGCTGGAGGACTTGCGCGATCCCGACGTGCGGGAGCGACTGGCGGCAATCTGGGATGCGCCGTCCAGCCTGGACCCGTCGGCGCGTGCGGCGCAGGTCACGCGCGACATCGCCGACCTGCTGGGGACCGTCGCCCGACGGTTGGAGAAGCGCGGCCACAATGCCGAGCGGACCAGCGGCTTCCTGATGCGCCTGTTGTTCACGATGTTTGCCGAGGACAGCGGGCTGATCCCCGAAGCGAGCTTCACCGCACTGTTGAGGCAGCAGCGCGCGCAGCCGCAGCACCTGGAGCACCAGCTGACCGCGCTGTGGACCGCGATGGACCGCGGCGACTTCTCTCCGGCGCTCGGCGTGCCGCTCAAGAAGTTCAACGGCTATCTGTTCAAGGATCGCAGCGCGATCCCGCTCGAAGCTGAGGAACTTGACGTGCTGATTCAGGCAGCCGAGCATCGTTGGACCGAGGTCGAGCCGGCGATCTTCGGCACACTGCTGGAACGCGCGCTCAACGCGAAGGAGCGTTCCAAGCTCGGCGCGCACTACACTCCGCGGGCCTATGTCGAGCGGCTGGTCGGTCCGACGCTGATCGAGCCGCTGCGCACCGACTGGGCAGGCGTCCGCGTCGCCGCGACCGAGCTGATCGACCAAGGCAAGCCCGAAGAGGCGCGCAAGGTCGTCGAGGCATTCCACGGCACGCTGGCGCGTACCCGGGTGCTCGACCCCGCCTGCGGAACCGGCAACTTCCTCTACGTCGCGATGGCGCGGATGAAGGAGCTGGAGGGCGAGGTGCTCGACCTGCTCGTTGATCTGGGCGACGACCAGTATCTCGCCGAGCTGACCGGCCACACCGTCACGCCCGAGAACTTCCTGGGTATCGAGATTAACCCCCGCGCGGCGGCGATTGCGCAGCTGGTGCTGTGGATCGGCTATCTGCAGTGGCACTTCCGCGTTAATGGCACCGACCGCCCGCCGCCCGAGCCGATCCTGCGCGACATCCGCACGATCGAGAACCGCGACGCGCTGATCGACTGGGACGACCGCATCGTCGAGCGCGATGACCACGGGGCGCCGGTGACGCGCTGGGATGGCGAGACGATGAAGTCGCATCCCGTCACGGGGAAGCCGGTGCCCGACGAGACGGCGCGGGTCGAAGTCTACCGCTACGTCAACCCGCGTGCTGCGAAATGGCCAGCCGCAGACTTCATTGTCGGCAATCCGCCCTTCATCGGCGGAAAGGACGTCCGCGATCGGCTGGGCGGCGGCTATTTCGATGCGCTGTTCCGCACGACCGACGTGCCGGAAAGCGCCGATTTCGTGATGCACTGGTGGGACCGTGCGGCGACCGCCGTGCGCACGCGCAAGACGCGCCGGTTCGGCTTCGTCACCACCAACTCAATTACCCAGCTGTTCAGCCGCCGCGTCATCGCCAAGCACCTCGACGCGAAGGACGCGGTATCGCTGCGTTACGCCATCCCCAACCATCCGTGGATCGACGAGAAGGATGGCGCCGCGGTGCGGATCGCGATGACCGTAGCGACCAAGGGCAAGGGGGAAGGCCTGCTGCTTTCGGTCGTCGACGAGCGGCATGCCCCAGACCGGATCGACTTCGCCCAACGGGCGGGAGTGATTGGCAGCGACCTGCGTACTGGCGCAGACCTGACAGCGACGGTGCCGCTGAAAGCCAACGACCGTATCTGCTCGCCCGGTGTGAAGCTGCATGGCGACGGCTTCATCGTCACGTCTGGCGAGGCTGCGACCCTAGATCCGGCGTCGGTGATGATCGCGGAAGGGCGAGGCCAGACTGCGCCACGTGTGCGGACGGGGCTCGGCATCGAGCCGCAGGTGATCTTCGACTACCGCAACGGCCGCGACTTGGCGTCACGCTCCCGGGGCGTGATGGTCATCGACCTGTTCGGGCTGAACGAGGCGGCCGTCAGAGATCGCTATCCGGCAGTATATCAGCATTTAATTGGCGCTGTGAAACCGCAGCGCGATGGGCAAGCTGGCAAAAGCAGCACCGCCGACGCCCGCAAATATGCCGAGGAATGGTGGCTGTTCGGCAAAACGCGGCCGGAAATCCGCCGCGCGCTAGCCGGAGTTGATCGCTATATCGCGACAATCGAAACGGCAAAGCACCGAGTCTTCCAGTTCCTGCCGGCGTCCACACTGCCGGACAACATGCTGGTCTGCATCGCGACAGCCGATGCGTACCACTTGGGAGTGCTGTCCAGCCGCTTTCACGTCCCTTGGGCGATCGGGAGCGGTGGCCGGATGGGCGTGGGCGACGACCCGCGCTACAGCAAATCCCGCTGCTTCGACCCGTTTCCCTTTCCGGCCAGTGTGTCTCACACAGTCAAGGATCGCCTCCGCGCCGAAGCCGATTCGCTCGACACACTGCGCAAGCGAGTGCTCGCCGAACATCCCGATTTGTCGCTGACCAAGCTCTACAACGTGGTCGAAGCGCTGCGCGCTGGTCGGCCGCTCACCGACGTCGAGCGCGGGATCCACGATCGCGGGCTGGTGACGCTAATCCGCCAGCATCACGATGCGATCGATGCCGCCGTCGCGCAGGCCTATGGCTGGGGTGCTGAGCATGCAGCGGGGACGCTCGACGACGAGACGGTCCTCACCCGCCTAGTGGCGCTGAACAAGGAGCGCGCGGCAGAAGAGACCCGCGGGTTTGTTCGCTACCTGCGTCCTGAGTTCCAGGACCCGGGCTACCGTGCGCCGGTCTCGACCTCGCTCGACCTAGGCGACGCCGCCGCGATGCCGGTCAGCAATATCATCCCTTGGCCCCCAACCCTGCCCGAACAGGTCGGCGCTGTGCAGTCGATCCTTGCCATCGCAACCGTGCCGATGGCAGCTGGCGACATCGCGCGCAGCTTCAAAGGCAAGCGCGCGGCCACGGTTCGCCCGGTACTTGATGCCCTGGCCGGCCTCGGGATGGCCCGCCGACTGAACGATGGACGATACGCCGCATGAGTGACCTGAAGCTGTTTCGCACCACGTCAGCGGGTGTCGCTGAAATATCCGGCGGCGCGATGGCCTTGGAAAAGTCGCTGCAGACGCTGTTCGAGACAAATCTCGAAGCGTTGCTCGGCGTGCGCTTTCTCGCCTCCGAGTTCATCACCAACGAGAACGGGCGAATGGACACGCTCGGCATCGACGAGAACAACGCGCCGGTGGTCATCGAGTACAAGCGCGCCTCGAACGAGAACGTCATCAACCAGGGGCTGTTCTACCTCGACTGGCTGATGGGCCACCGGAAGGATTTCGAGTGGCTGGTGATGGAGAAGCTAGGCAAGGAGGTCGCCCAGAAAGTGGACTGGCCAGGATCACGGCTGATCTGCGTCGCGGGGGATTTCCAGAAGTGGGATGAGCATGCGGTCAAGCAGATGAACCGCACGATCGATCTGGTGCGATATCGCCGATATGGCGACGACCTGTTGCTGCTGGAGCAGCTGACCGCGACAACGGCGAAGCCGGCGTCCGGCGTCACTTCAGAGGCAGCTTCGTCGGTGTCTTCAACAGGGTCGGGAAAGAAGTACAAGACGGTCAGCCAACAGATTGCCGAGGCGTCCCCGGGGCTGCTCGATCTGTACCATGCGGTCGCAGACCATCTGCAGGCACAGGGCGACGACGTTCAGACCAAGACCACCGATTTCTATGTCGCGTTTCGACGGCTTAAGAACTTTGCGTGCGTCGAGCTGCGCAACCAGTTGGGCAAGGTCTTGGCCTACGTCCGCATCGATCCCGGGACGCTCGAGATGGAGTCCGGCTTCACCCGCGACATGCGCGAAATCAATCATTTCGGCACCGGCGATCTCGAGATCACCATCCAGTCGATGGCCGATCTCGAGAAAGCCAAGCCGCTGTTCGACGCGGCGTATCAGAACGGCTGACTCTGTCCTTCAGCGCTTGGCACCACGCTGACGGAGCTACGCTAAATTCGCGATCGGAGTTGGCCCGGCCGAAGGACTGCAGAGAACGGTCCAGTTGGAAGCGTTAGGGGCAAACGGAGCGACGCAAGAGAGCGGACCATAATCCTTAGTTGCTTCAAGCGAGCTAGCAGGAGCTTTTTTGATGCGACCCGACGCAGCTTGGCCTGGCAGCCACCATGCGCCTGAAACGAGTTCGGCAAAGCGCATCCTTTGCTGATCCGTGGCACCGAACATGACAAGCATCGTAGCGACCTTTGTTCCCTCGGATGTTCCATCTTTCTTAAAGAAACAGGGGCGCCCTTCGATAAAGTATAGGTCGGCCTCCTTGATTAAGGTGCTATGGAAAAACTTGGTATCGGTCTTGGCGGGCACGAAGCACACCACCGTGCGCACGTTCCCCATCAGCCACTGGTCGTAAGCTCGCCTAACCCATTTGTCCTGCTTGGACCAAGGCGGGTTGACAAAAACCAAGTCCCCGGACCAATTATCTCGAAGGCCATTATGTCCTTGGCGAACATCCAAATACGCTCTCGGTGTCACCGCGCTGTCTTCGTGCCAGCAAGGATCAAAATCAATCTGACCAAGGCTATCCTCGATTGCGCGAATGAAGTCTGGTGACGTAAAGCGATCGTCAGTCTCGTTCTGCTTAACTTCTTTCTGCCGAAGATTTTCAGCCTTCTCTTCCTTTTTGGCTTCGGCTTTACGACGCCGCTCATCTTTTCTCTGATCCACCGCCAGCTTTTTAGCGGTTTTGGCACTCAAGGAGGAAGTCGCCCCTCTGACCCGGTGGCGCGGCGGCCTTTTGCCCGCCGCATCTCGAGATGCTGGGTTCGCCGATACGTTCGCAGAAACCGCATCCGATGCGGCACTGCGCGATACTTTCTGGGCAGGCATGGTCATTCGGGTCTCCTCTTCGAGTACAATTGAAGAGACCGTGAGACCTGATGGTCTGGCCTGACCCGTTACCGGATCCCATACCTCCCTTTCGGGCAGGGATGCAGGCTATCGTCAACGACAGCTTGCATGCAAAGCGAGCCAGTTACTCTCGCCCTTTTTGTCGACTCAGCCGTTCCTTGGGAGACGATGGCATCTCGACGCAACGGTTACCCGTAAGCGCGTACGTATGCTCAGCAGGCAAATCCGTCAACTGCTAGGCACAATGAGCTGGGTGGCTGCCTACTCGCGACAGCCATCCGTCGCCCGTCGTCATAGGAGGCTGGGGCTCGCATACCGAGTCAAACTGAGTCAGAAACTGATGTTGAATATCGCATTGCCCAAGGAAGACCGATGAAGCGCAGCATGACGGCCCTCGTGATTGGCAACGCCACCTACCCGGACGGCCATAACCTTGATAACCCGGTGCACGATGCGGACGACTTGAGCGCCAAGCTCAAGGGCTATGGCTTCGCCGTTATCACCGCAACCGACTGCTCCGCCAAAGAGATGGACAAGAAGCTCAAGCAGTTCGCAGCGTCGCTCGAGACCCACGACGTCGGGTTGTTCTTCTTCGCCGGGCACGGCATGCAGATCGAGGGCGCCAACTACCTGCTGGCGCTCGACACCGACATGGACAGCGAGACGGATGCCAAGCACAGCTCGCTGTCCATGGACAAGGTCGTGGACGTCATGGCGAAGTCAACGACAGCCACGAAGATCATCGTCCTTGACGCCTGCCGCAACAATCCATGGGAACGGAAATGGCAACGCAGCGCCGCGACTCGCGGCCTCGCGTCGGTCTACGCACCGAAGGGCACGATCATCGGCTTCGCCACCTCACCGGGCGAGATGGCAGATGACGGCGACGGCCGCAACGGAACCTACACTGCGGCGCTGCTCGAGCACATCGACGCGCCCGACTGCTCGATCGAGACGATGTTCAAGCGTGTAAGGAACACGGTCGCGGCCGCCACGAAAGGAAGGCAGACATCGTGGGAGCACACCTCGCTCGCAGGGGAGTTCTACTTCAACATGAGTTTGGGCAAGCTCATCACTGAGTATGACGGTACGGCGCTGGCGGACAAACTCTTCGTCCTCGACGCCGCCAAGAAGTCCCACAAGGTCATCGCGGGGCTGAAGACGCACGACTGGTACCGGCAGAACCCAGCCCTGGCACTCCTCACGACGCAGGCGGCCAACAAGATGGCGACGAACAGCCTCTTCGTACTGGGCCGCAACATCTACCAGGCGGCCTGCGGCACCTCCGCAGCCGCTATGGAATACGTCCGCGAGTTCGTCGCCAAGACCGGCGGATACGAGGAGCCGAAGCGGAAGGCGATCCTCGACGGCATGCTGTTCGAGATATTCTTCGATGCTGAGGGAAAACTTCGGCCGAAGATCAAGAGCCAGTTCTTCGACGCCGTCTTCGAGTTGCAGCGCGTGCCAGCGTTCATGCCCAGCTTCGATTTCATAGCAGATGCGCTGATCGCTGCCAATGCCGACTTCCACGTAGTCCCGGGCAAGGGCCACGATCTGCCTGTCACGGTCTCAACCGTGAAGAAGAAGCATGGGCGGCGCGTCGACGCAGTATACGTCGGCGGCGTCGACGTGCTGAAGGCCGGCGATGACGCCTGGGACACGGACGAGGGGGAGCCTATGTACTACGCGATCACAACGGACGAACTCGCCAAGAGGCTGTCGCAGGATCTGGCGGTGCCGTCACGCAACCTGAAGGTCACCTACTCGCCCCCCGCCGCGGCCGACGGAGATGATTTGCGGATGGCGCTCGGGTGGAGCGTTCGCAAGTAGCGGGTTGCACGAGCGAAAGCGCGCGCCATCGGAAGGCAACGCAGGCCGCCCGGTCGGGTTTTAGGCATAGCTTATGAAAAGTCGTCGCCATACTCCTCCGTCAGGACCTTGCGCGCCTGCGCCAGGCACTGCGGCGCAAGCCCGCGCTCTAGGTTGCTCCAGACCTCGCGCAATAGTTCTTCGCGCGCCGCGAGCTCGATTGCCTCGGTGTCCAGCTTGGGCCCTGCGCCGCCCAGAGCGCGTATCGCCTCGACCTTCACGTCTGCAAGCTGCGACCCGACGGCCTGTAGCGAGGCCGATGTCGTGGGATCAGCATCCCGGGAGGCCGTTGCTACCCGCTTTTGGAGCTTGGTGACCTCGGCCGATATCTCGATCAAACGGTTTTGCGACCGGAAGCCGGCGCTCTTCGCCGACCCAAACGCCTTCTCCATCTCCTCCGCCTTGTCGGACAGCTTCTCCAGCGTCATCTGACCCGCGTTCGATATTGCGTAGGCGTCGCGCCCGAGCTCCGAAGCGACGACGCCAAGCTGCCGGCGCACCTGCTTCCACGCGGCGTCCTCTTCGAAGGTGTCACGCCGCGCGTTTGGCACGAGCGCGCCAGCGGCGACGAACACTTCCCCGACGAACCAGTCGGGGAAGCGGACGAACGATTTCGCGTGTTTCTGAAAAACCTCGCGGAAGATCTCTGTGCCGTCGATCTGGATGTTCTTGATCCGCACACGGATGCCGCTGACGTTCGGATCGAGATAGGACCCAGGCTGATCCTTCTGCCCGACCCACAGCCACCAGCGGCCCTCCTCGTCGAACTGCGTCCAGAACCGGTCCACGTTGACCATCCCGGCTTGAGCCACCTCGTGCCGCGGCCCGTACAGCTTGTAAATCGGCACGGGATTCCTCGCTCCATGCCGTATCGTCACGCGAACCTCGTCAATCGCGATGCCGACCTGTGCCTCCAACTGCCGGAGTTGTGCTCGGAACGGGAAGTCCGGTGCGTAGGGGACTGGCCCGACCTGCGAAACGAAGGCGCTGAGCTTATTAAACTCGGTGCACTCGTCGGGCGGGTCGCGGAAGCCCTCGAGGCGCACCTCGAGGAAGTGGGGTGGATCGCCCGCCTCGATTGGCCCGATCGTGGCGGCGACGCACTCAATCAGGACCTGCTCGGCAGGAAGGCTCGATCCCTTGCCTGGCGACATCAGCTCGCGCATCAGGTCGCCGTCGAACACCACGACCGTCTTCTCGTCCTCGCCGGCCGCACGCGTGGTGAACGTGACCTTCGAGCTGAACACGATCCCGGCGAGCCGGCCGATGCCCCTGAAGCCGGCGTCACTCCTGTGGCTTTTGCCAGAGGCACCTACCGCAGTGAGCACGCCAACGGAGTTACCTGCGGATATCCCGCCACCATTGTCGCGGATGGTCAGACCGTCGCGATCCGCGTGCATCTCAATTTCGATCAGCCCTTCGCCCTCCGCCAGAAGGTCCGGCGTCGCGGAGCGGATCGAATCGAAAGCGTTCTGGATGTATTCCCGGATCGCGTTGCGGGACTCGCCGTACATCCCGACAGTCAGCGTCTCCAAGATGAAGCCGCCGAAGTAGGGTTGCACCTGGATCGTGCGGATAGCCGTCATGATTCCTCCTCGGGGCCCACCAGGTAGACATTGGCGGGATCACGCATTCCAATCTCAGGGCGCAGCCCGAACAGCCTGCCGAAGTCGTCAGTCGGCGCCACCTGCTCGAACGGCACGCCGAAATGGGCGCAAGCGGCGCGGACCAGCCGTTCGCCCGACACCCGCTCCTCGCCGCCCATCAACTCCCGCAGCCGCCACTCTTTGCGGAACTGGGTAGGCTCCAGAACCCGCTGACCAGCGATCCGCAGCTGGCCCAGCTCCTCCGGGCCTTCGCTGTTCGCCTCAATCTCGATCGTGGCCGGGATTACGGCATCGCGAGTGCCCGGCAGATAGATCGGTCTATGCACGGACCGCTCCAACCTGGTCCGTACCGCCGTGAGCGCCGCCTTCAGGTGCCCCACTCCCTCCAAGCCCCACAGAGTATCGAGGGCGGGACTGGAGGGCGGGAGCCTCGCCTCATTGTCCTTACGATTGAGGTAGGCCGACGCGAGCAGTCCCGCGTATAGGTTTCCCGACGTCTTGTGAGGAAGTGAGAGTAGCGCCGAGCAGAGGTCGGCAGCAGCGCTCGTCCAACCTGCCTCGCCGGCGCGCGATCGGTCGCCGACCTCCCGCGCGAACGATACCAGCGCGTCGTCGTCCCGATCCCTCAAGTTCGCCTCGTTGAGCATCGCGCCGAGACCCTCGCCGCCGTCCAGGGCGGCGGTAGCGAGCGCCACGAGAGTCGCCGCCTCGCCGGTCACCTCACCACGTGACCTTGTCAACACGTCCCGCAGCTTTGCCTTGGTGTAGACGACCCGCGGCCCGTCCCGCCACTCCGCCCTTACCACTGGGCCGGGCGGCCGCGGTCCGTCCGCCGGAACGTCACCGCGCGGGACCGTCATGCGCTGAACGAGCGCGACGTCCTTAAATGCGTCCGCTGCGGCTGGACGCAAACGTTTGAGCAGAAAACCGAGATAGGGCGAGTCAAGAAGCGCGAGGTTCCGGACGCCGGCGACCGATCTGGCCTCGGCCATTAGCACCGGGTGCGGACGGGGGATGGGCTTCAACCGCTCCGCCGCCAGCATCTCGGCATCCATGCCGGCGTTAGTGCCCCCGCCCAGATACCAGTCGTTCTTGCGGTCGTTCGTCAGTAGCACGATCGTCCGGGCACGTTGCAGCCTCGCATGCTGGAGGACCTCCTTCCACAGGATCAGGTCGCCCCATTTGTTATGGCCGACCATCTTGGGGTCTTCTTCGGCCTCCGCATCCGCATCCTCCTGGACACGCGTGTCCTCGCCAGTGACCAGCTCGTGACGCGCGTTCGCCGCCGCCGCGCGACCCGACAGCTTCTCCTTCTTGTTACGATCGCCGAAACCCGGCGGCAGCCGGCCCGAGAAGCGGGCGCCGCCTACGGCCTCGATTCCGTCAATTTCGTCGAAAACGTTCGTGCGACCGGTTGAATTGCGGTTCACGAAGCTGATCACTGCGGTCGCGTTTGCCGGGTAGGCCGCCGACCAGGCACCCAGCAGATCGGCCAGTCCCGAAGCTTGCGCCAGCACGCGGCGGGCCTGAACGCGGTTCGCGTTGGGCGTCCCCTCCCCGAGCGGAACATCGAGATAGGGATGCAGGACCGAGTACAGGCCGCCTACCTTCCGCAACTTGTCAGCGGTCTCGGCCAGATTGGTCACCACTGTCTTCGAAACGTGATGGCGGAGATACTCGTGTCCCGCCCAGAGCGGCACATGGAGGCGCCCACGGCACTCACTCTCCAGGCAGTCGATAAGCTGGTTCCGCGCGACGTCGCCAATCTTTGTCAGCCACATCAGCATTGAGGTGTCGATGTAGACGTGCGTATCCGCCTCCGAGAGCAGGTCCGCCACACGAGCGAGGAAGTCCTCTGCACTCTCCTCGGCGATCGGTATCGCCAGCAACGGCGGAGGCGCCTTGGCGAGGCCAAGCCTGCGCGCCATCGCGTCCAGGATGGTCATCTAGCAACCCACCGCGCGACGCGGCGACTCCGCGTCGGCCATGCGATCATCCAGTCATTCCTCCGCTTGCCTCGATGATGCTTCGGTCCGGCAACCCCGTCAACCGGCCAGCAACCGCGCAACCCTGGGCCGCCGAGCTTCGCCGTCGCGCCCCGCATCAACCCGCACCCGTGCGATGCAGAAAGACAATTGTCGCGACGCGGCGCCGCCCGCCGGCCCCAGGTGCCGACGTCGCGGTGAAGCGTTCCGTTTATCCGATCGGTTGCGCCGCGCAGGGTGCCCACGATGGGCGTTTCGTTGCAAGTTGCATCCAAGGAATGCAGATTTGTGGGATGCGCGGTGATGGAAAAGCTCAGAATCGAATGCATCTCGGGCGCGTCCGCGAGCCGGCCGGTGCTGATGGGCTTCGCTCCGGCGCGCGAACTGCACCGCCTCAGCTACGCCGATGTGCTCGACGAGGACACAGGGCGGGGCTATCAGCGCCGCTTCAACGCACAGCATAGCCTCGACTTCCGACGCTACATCCAGCGCCCGAGGAGCTCGACGATCCCGCTCACCTTCAATCTGCGCCCCGAGACGGCCGACTCATGGACGGTGGTGCGCTCCGATGGCGGGGCCGCCGTCATCGAGATCGATGCGGCCGCGACGCGCGTGATGACGCAGGTGGACTGCCAGCACCGGCTCGGCCACCTCGACGACCTCAACGTGGTTCTGCCGTTCATGGCCTATGTCGGCCTCGACGCGCGTGAGGAGATGGAGATCTTCAGCGTGATCAACGGCAAGGCGAAGGGCCTCAGCGCCAGCCTGCTCGACTTCCACGATGGCCGGCTCGCCGGCGACCTGGCCGGCGACCGGCCCGAGCTGTTCATCGCGCTGCACCTCAACAACGAGCCCGCCTCACCGTGGCACCGACAGCTCGACCTCGGCGGCGCGTCGACCTCGGGGATGACGCGGCGGGCGTCGCTGCGGACACTGCAAAAGGCGGTGAAGCGCTTTCTCTCGCGCTCGCGCATCCTCCAGACGGAGTCGGTGGAGACCGTCGCTCGCACTGTGCTGGACTACTGGACCGCAATCGCCGCGGTGCTCCACGAGCCGTGGATCAAGCCCCGCCGTTACCTTCTCGCGAAGGGGATCGGCGTCTACGCGCTTATGGACGTGGCTGCGGACCTGTGGCTGGAGCGCCGCGACGGGACGCCCACCGACCAGCGCTACTTTGCGCAGAAGCTGACCGACTTCGCCACGGAGATCGACTGGACGTCCGCGGGCGACCTCGCGGGCCTTGGCGGCGAGTCCGGCGCCAAGGCGGCCGCCGCCCACATCCGCGCGGTGCGCCGACGGCTGACCGTAAAGGCCGTCGCCAATGGCTAACCGCAACATCCTGCTCATCGAGCCCGGCTACAAGAACAAGTACCCACCGCTGGGACTGATGAAGCTCGCCCAGTACCACGGCGAGCACGGCAAGCGCGACCGCGTCAAGTTCATCAAGGGCGAGGACCGCAGCGTCATGGGCGAGGCATGGGACCGCATCTACGTCACCACGCTGTTCTCGTTCGAGTACGTGAAGATCGCCGCCACCATCGACTTCGCGCTCGAGATCGCGAACGGACACGCCGACAAGGTCTTCGTTGGCGGCATCGCCGCGTCGCTCATGCACGAGCGATTCCTCCACGAGCCCAAGTGGGCGGGCGTGCGCTTCATCAAGGGCCTGCTGACCGGACCGCCGGCAACTGCGCTCGAGCTCGACGACTTCTCGGAGGAGCTCTACGCCGACGACCTAACGGGCACGCCAATCGAGGATCTGGTCCCCGACTACTCGATCCTCGACCAGATCGAATACCGCTATCCCGTCCGCGACGCCTACTTCGCCTACTGCTCGCGCGGCTGCATCAGGAAGTGCCACTTCTGCGGCGTGCCCAAGCTCGAGGGGGCTATGCGCGACACCGACTCACTCACCGCGATCGTACGGGCGATCGAGGAGCGCTACGGTCCAAAGAAGGATCTGATCCTGATGGACAACAACGTCGTCGCGTCTCCACGGTTTAAGGAGATTATGGCGGAAATCCGCGACCTCGGCTTCACGCCGGGCGCGAAGCTCCACCGCCCGGGACGCCCGCCGGTGCTGCGGCGCGTCGACTTCAACCAAGGCGTCGACGCACGCATCCTGTGCAAGGACCCGATGTACCTGCGCGAGTTGGCGTCGATCTGCCTGCGGCCGCTGCGAATCGCGTTCGACCACCTCGGCGTGCGCAAGCCCTACGAGCAGGCCGTCCGCTACGCCGCCGACCACGGGCTGACCGAACTGTCCAACTATATGCTATACAACTTCCACGACGGCCCCGAGGACCTGTTCGAGCGGATGCGCCTGAACGTCACGCTCAACGAGGAGCTGGGCATCCGCGTGTGGTCGTTCCCCATGCGCTACCAGCCGACCGACCGCCCCGACCGCGGCCACGTCGGCGAGAAGTGGACACGCTTCCAGCTGCGCTCGATGCAGATCATCCTGCAGGCCACCCACGGCATTGTGAGCGGAGAGCCCACCTTCTTCCGCCGCGCCTACGGCGACACGTTCGCCGACTACGCCGACATCCTCGCTATGCCGCATGACCTCATCTTCAACCGCGACTGGTACGAGCACCACGACAGCAGCGGCCTGCTCGACACATACAGGAACGAGTACCGCCGCCTTGACGGCTACGAGCGCCGCGAGCTGATGGAACTACTGTCGTCCGTCGACCCGCGCCTGTTCCCCACCCTCCCAGCTCGCGCCACCACGCGGGCTGTGGGCGACATCCTGCGCTTCTACGTGCCGGTGCCCAAGGCCGACCTGTTCAGGATCTGGGACCGACAGCGCGCCGCGACGCAGATCTCCCCATCCGACATCGGCGTGCCTGACGACGAGCGCGTCGAGGACGCCGGGCTCGACGCGGACGACGCGATCGTCGTCGACGAACCCCAGAGGGCCGCAGCATGAGTACAGCGCTACGCAAGACCACCCGGCCGCCGGCGGGCGTGGCCCCTGAGCTCGAGAAGATCGTGATCGGTAAGGACATCCTCGAGCTGGTCTCGAGCTCGATGTACGTCGACCCAATGACCGTCTACCGCGAGTATGTTCAGAACGCTGCCGACGCGGTCGACCTGGCGCGCACCGACGGGCTGATCCCTGCCGACGAGCCCGGCGTCGTCGCGATAGCGTTCGAGACGCCCTCGCGCACCGTGCGCATCCGCGACAACGGGGCCGGCGTCCCATGGGACCGCTTCGTCCGTACGCTCACCGGCCTCGGCGGGAGCGCCAAGCGCGGCACCCAGGCGCGCGGGTTCCGCGGCGTCGGCCGCCTCGCCGGCCTCGGCTACGCCCAAGAGCTGGTGTTCCGCTCGAGGGTCGCCGGGGAGGGTGAGGTCTCCGAGCTGCGGTGGGACTGCCGCCGCCTCAAGGCGCTGCTGCGCTCGACCGAGTTCTCGGGCGGCGTCGCGGACCTCATCGCACAGGTCGTGACCGTCGCGCGAATCCCGGCCGACGACGAGCCGGAGCGGTTCTTTGAGGTCGAGTTGCGCGGGATCGTCCGGCTGAGGTCGGACCGGCTGATGACGCCCGCCGCCGTTGCCGAGTACCTCTCGCAGGTAGCTCCTGTGCCGTTCTCGCCTGACTTCAGCTTCGGGACGGAGATCTCGTCCGCGATGCGGGCCGCCATGCAGCCCGCCAACCTGCACATCCATGTGAACGGAACCGAGACGCCGCTTTATCGCCCCCACCGCGACACTTTCGACGCGGGCGGCGGCCGGATGCTGGCCTACGAGGGCGTCGAGATCAGGCAGGTCCCCGACATGGACGGTGCGCCCGCGGCGCTCGCCTGGGTCCTCCACCACCCTTACGAGGGCGCGATCCCAGTCGCCAACCTCGTCAAGGGACTGCGGCTGCGCTCGGGGGACGTGCAGGTCGGCGGCGGCGCCGTGCTCGAGGAGCTGTTCGCCGAGCAGCGCTTCAACGCCTGGTCGGTGGGCGAGGTGCACGTCCTCGACCGCCGGATCGTGCCCAACGGCCGGCGCGACGACTTCGAGCAGAACGCGCACCTGAACAACCTGATCAACCAGCTGGCGCCGCTCGCCCGCGAGATCTCGAGGCGGTGCCGCTCGAACTCGATCAGGAGGAACTGGGTGCGCCGCTTCCAGCTGGGCGAGGCCGCCGTGCAGGAGACGATCGACGCCCTTGCACAGGGATCGATCGGTGCGGCCGAGCGCGACACCGTCGCCCGTATGGCATCTACCACCCTGGCGGAGCTGGACCGCATCGCCGCGATGCCCCTGCTCGACGGGGAGGAGCGCGAGGCCCTGACGTCAGCGGCCGCGACGCTCCGCTCGGCACTCGAGGCCAACGCCGCACCCCGGACCTTCGACGACTCGCCGTTCGCGATGCTCCCCCGGGCCGAGCGCACGAGCTACGAGCGGATGTTCGAGCTCATCTACGAGTGCTCGGTTAACCGCGTGGCCGCACGCAAGCTCATCGACCGCATCACAGCCAAGGTGACGGCAGCCCACTGAGAGAGTCGTTTGCGACTGAGCCGTTTCAAGACCTAACTCCTCGTCGTGGTGTGCGGTTGACAGGGTCCATGCCCGCTTCATGTTACGACAACTTGTCGATCGCCTCCCGCATATGTTCGATCCCTACGCTGGCGTAGCGCTGCACCATCCGTAACGACTTCCAGCCGCCCATGTGCATGATGGTGATGAGGTCGATCCCCGCCATCACGCAGTGCGACGCCCAGTGATGCCGCCAATCGTGGACCGTGAAATCCTCAACGTCGGCGCGTCCTAGCGCCGTTGCGTGAGCCCGCTTGAGCGGGTTGCCGCCCGGAATCGGCGCGAGGCGCGTGTCCTGGTAGGGCTGGCCGTGCTTGTTGAGGAATACGTGACCCTTGGCAGGTCTGCCGCGGTCTTCCCAGATGGGCAGCAACACGTCTTTGACCCGGCGGTGCATCGGCACCGACTGGATCACCTCGTTCTTGCTGTGGTTCAGCCGGATCGCCTCGCGCGCCATATCGACACCGTTGACACCCCACTGGATTTGGAGTGCCGTCTGGACGCGGGGACCATGGAAGGCGAGCATGGTGATGATCGGCTGGACGTGGCCCACGTACGACCCGATCAGGCGATCGCGTTCCTCCTTGGTAAGGTAGCGGTTCCGTTCGTTGCTGAACGGGATAGCCTTGATCTTGATCGGCGGCAGGTCGTGCAGCTCATGGTGGACGTTGATCGCCGCCTGAAAAACGGATCGGTAGCGATCCTGCCCAGCCGGATCGTGGCCGGTGAGATAGGCGCGGCGAAAGTGGTCCCACGCCTGCTTCGGCTCACGCAGGGCGTGGTCGCCGATGATGGCGTTAAGCTTGCCCATGCGAAGCACGTCCGAGGCGCCGGGCGGCCTGGCCTTGGACAGATAGCTGTCGAAGGCGTCGGCCATCACCCCCTGCGCGACGGCCGCTGCCGGACCGAACATCAGTTGGTGGCGCAGCTTCGTCTCGTATTCTGCCATCAGGTGCGACGCAGCATCTGCGTCACACGTTCCTGAACTGAACTCTTTGACGTCGATCCGCTTGTCGCCGAGCGAGACTTGGCCACGGATGTAGAGAATGCTGTTCTTCCCACGGGGGCGGATGGAGAGCATGTGATCTTTTCCAGGAGCAGTCGGTATTGTGCCTCCGTCGCGCGGATCTGACCGCACGTTTGCATGAAGGGCACACCGTGTTTTGCGAAGGTGCGTCGCATCCATTTCGACGGCTCGGCGCTCGAGATGCGCAACCGTTCGAGAATGTCCTGCGGCGTCAGCAGCGTGTCGGCGGCGCCGACGCTGGCCTTCCTGGGCGGCGAACGTGCTCCATCGGCCCCATCCTGCACCGCATGGGGCAAGATTGGTCCGGGCTGGTATACCGCGCCGGTCGTGTTGCACGCCATCGGCGGACAGCCAGCCATGGGTGCCTCGGCCTGTGGCCCGAGCGGCACCACTGCATCGGCTGGGCTGGCAGCCCCCGGTGCAGGGTCTTTATTCGACATGGGGGAAACCCGGTGGTCGGCGCGCACGGATCCCCGGCCTAGCACCCGACGACGGCCGGAGACCCGCACACGCGAAGTTTCCTCATGATCGTCAAGCCCGCCACCCCGCACGCGGACGAGAGGGGCGCTTAAACCTATTGTATGTCCATCTGCCGATTTCGCCAAGCGACCTGTTTTCGCCCAGGATTCATTGCCCGGCGCGTGCCCAGAATCTGCCCAACCGGCAGCCGGAATGCCCGATTTTGCTGGGCATATATTGGGCACGGAGTCCGATTTTGCCGACCCTTCAGATACAAAAAAGCCTCGGTAACTCGTTGAGTTACCAAGGCTTTTTATGGTGGGCGTGGCAAGGATTGAACTTGCGACCCCTGCGATGTCAACACAGTGCTCTACCACTGAGCTACACGCCCGAGGAGGCGGCCTCTAGCGGCAGGGGCGGTCGAGCGCAACCGGGGTTCTTACGATTTCCTCGTGACGGCTCTTCAAAGACCGCTGGCGTTGCCGACCTCGAACATACGGTCGACTTCCAAGACCAGGTCGCGCAGGTGGAAAGGCTTGGAGAGGACGCGCGCCTGGGGCATCGCCTTGCCGGCTTTCAGCGTCACCGCAGCGAAACCGGTGATGAACATCACGCGCAGATCGCTGCACATCTCGGACGCGCGCTGGGCGAGTTCGATGCCGTCCATCTCGGGCATGACGATGTCGGTCAGCAGCAGGTCGAACCGTTGCGTCTCCAGCAGCGGGATCGCGGCGGTGCCGCAATCCACCGCCACCACCGAATAGCCCGAACGCTCAAGCGCACGCGCGAGATATTCGCGCATCACCTGATCGTCTTCGGCCAGCAGAATCCTGATCATCGCGCCCGCGGTCCCGAATTTCCCAAGCCTCGCCCCATACCGCGCCAGCGGTTAACATTTCCAGCGGCTTGTTGCCCGGTGGCCGCGCCGCGCCTACGCTTCATCGCAATGAACGCGAGCTTCGACGTGCTGGGCGCCCTGCCGCCGCAGAGTCCGGTGGTCCTGTCGGTGCCGCATGCCGGGCGCGACTATCCGGCCGCGCTGCTCGCCGCGCTTCGGGTACACATACGCGTCGCGACCGCGTTGGAGGACCGGCACGTCGATGGGATCGCACACGCCGCGCGGGGCGTGCGGACGACCATCGTCGCCCGGCGCGCACGCGCGTGGATCGACCTGAACCGCAGCGAGGACGAGCGCGATACGCGGGTCGACGAGGGCGCACGCGTCGTCGCGCTGGCGATGCGCTCGGCCAAGGTCCGTAGCGGCCTGGGGCTGGTGCCGCGCCGGGCGACCAACGCCGGCGACCTGTGGCTACGCCGGTTCAGCGACGCCGAGATCGTTCAGAGAATCGTCGAGGATCACCGCCCTTATCACAACGCCGTGGCGCAGGCTCTGGCGGCGGCGCGCGCCCGGTTCGGCGTCGCGGTGCTGCTGGACCTCCACTCGATGCCTTCGCTTGGGCGGCAGGGTCCACGGATCGTGATCGGCGACCGCTTCGGACGCTCTGCCCACGAGCGCTTCGTCGCGCGGGTCGAGGCGGCGGCAGTGGCGAGCGGGCATCAGGTCGCGCGCAATGCGCCTTATGCGGGCGGCCACATCCTGGACGCGCACGGCGCACCGACGCGCGACGTGCATGCCATCCAGCTCGAACTCGACCGGTCCCTGTATCTCGATACTGCGCTCGACTGCCGGGGGCCGGGGTTTGCGGCGACTGTGGCGATCGTCGCGTACATACTGGATGCGCTGGAGGACGAGGCACTTGGCCGGGGATCATCGGCGATGGCAGCGGAATAGATAAAAAAACCACCCCGTGCACGAAGCACGAGGTGGCCTAGGTTCAGGGAGGAGACGCGCTGAAAGCGCGTCATACGGGCCGCGAAAGGGGGGGACACGACGCCGTACGCACTGGATATATGCCCCCGGACGGGGCTTTCAACCGCCAATTGCGAAAAATTCGCAGTAAAATAGGCGGGCGTCAGAAACCCGGCTGCGGCTCGGGCACCTTGCCCTGCTGCACCTGCTTGGCGAAGATGTCGCGCATCAGCGAGAGCGAGAAAAGGTGGGCATAGAGCAGCGGCAGCATGCCCGACTGGCTCATCTTGCGCAGCTGATCGCCGCGCAGATCCTGCAGCTTCTGCTCGTTTATCATCTGGAAACCGCGATAGATGAACGGCTGCTCGGCGCCCTCCGGCTGGATCGAGACCTCCCCGTCCATCAGCAGGTCGCTCGCGCGCAGTTCCGCCATGAATTGCTGGGTGCGCTGCCCGGCCTGTTCGAACGTCTCGTTGAAGGCCAAAATGTCCTTGGTCGCCTGGCTCGGCTGACCGTTCTCGAACAACGGCTGCCCCTCGTCGAACGCACCGACGGCGTCGGAGGTGGGATCGAAGCACAAGGACAGTTCCTGCGCATCGGGGCGCAGGCGGGCGAGCATATAGGGATAGCGGCGGACATAGGCCGGAACGTAGAAACCGTCGCCGATCGCCTTGCCTTCATCGTCGATGAACACGTTGACGCCTTCGTTCAGCCCCATCAGCGCCAGCGGGATCGCCTCGTCACCGACCGAGAAGACAATCGGCATCGCGCGCTGGACCAGCGGAAATTCGTCGATCGTCAGCGGGATGGCGTGCTGCCCGATCAGGAACGGCGCGGCATTCTGCGCCCGCACGCGGTAGTTCGCGTGGGTCTCGCTCGAAAGCGGCTCGAGCCCGTTGTAGAAAAGCGGAAGCGGCGCGCTGGCCATGACAGTCTCTCCGGAAAATACCCACGGCCCCCCGGCCGCTTAGATGGCGCGGTGCTCTATGGCGTTGAGGCCCGGGGCGCAAGAACGAGCTTACCGGGATTGAAGAGCCCGTGAGGGTCGAACGCGTGCTTCACCGCGTGCAAGGCAGCCATCCGTGCGGGGCTGCTCAGGCGTTCGAGCTCGGCGGCCTTCATCTGGCCGATGCCGTGCTCGGCCGAAATCGAACCCCCGGCGGCGACGACGAGATCGTGGACGAACGCCGTTACCGCTTGCGCCTCCTCGGCATACCAGCGTTCCGGCGAGGCACCCGCGGGCGCGCGCACGTGGAAATGGACGTTGCCGTCGCCGAGATGGCCGAAGCCGCTGGCGTGCGTGCCGGGAAAGCGCGCCTGGCATGCCGCAGCCGCCCCGGTCATGAAGCGCGGCATCGCATCGACGGGCACGGAGATGTCGTGCTGGGTCGCCGGTCCCTGCGCCCGTTCGCTGGCCGAGATCGAATCGCGGATGCGCCAGAACGCTTCGGCCTGCGCCTCGCTGGCAGCGATCACCGCATCGTCGCCCAAGCCTTGCGCCAGAGCGTCGGCAAGCAGCGGCTCCAGGATCGCGGCGGGATCGACCCCGGGATCGCTGGTCGCCGCCTCGATCAGGACATGCCAGGCGTGCGTGCCCGACAGTGGCGCGCGGGCACCAGCGACATGCGCGACGACCGCGTCGAGCGATTCGGCGGGCAGCAGTTCGAACCCTTCGATCAGAGCAGTACCCCGCTCCAGCATGCGCAGGAGGCGCAGCGCGACGTCGGGGCCGTGCACGCCGACCCACGCCACGGCGCGCGCGGCGATCGCGGGCACGAGCCGCAGGGTGGCGGCGGTGACGATGCCCAGCGTACCCTCCGCCCCGACCAGCAACTGCGTCAGGTCATAGCCACGATTGTCCTTCTTGAGCGCAGCGAGGCCGTCATGGATCGTCCCGTCGGGCAGCACCGCCTCAACACCCGCGACAAGCCCGCGCATCGTTCCGAAACGCAGCACCTGGGTGCCGCCCGCATTGGTCGAGACGAGGCCGCCGATCGTCGCGCTTCCGCGCGCGCCCAGCGTGAGTGGAAACCGCCGCCCCGCGGCCAGTGCCGCCTCCTGCAAGGTCTGGAGGATCACCCCGGCCTCGACGACTACCAGCCCCCCCTCGTCGTCCAGCGCCCGGATCCGGTCCATGCGGCGCAGTGACAGGATCAGCGCCGAACCGTCCGCGGGCGGCGTGGCGCCGCCGACCATCGAGGTATTGCCGCCCTGCGGCACCAGCGGCACGCGGTATTCGGCCGCCGCGCGCACGATCGCCGCCACTTCGGCCGTCGTGGACGGCGCCAGCAGCGCAGGCGCCGAACCATGGTAACGGCCGCGCCAATCCTCCAGCCAGGGCGCGATCGAAGCCGCATCGGTAACGATGACGCGGCGATCTACGGTGTCCGCCAGCGCCGCGATCATCGCCGATTGCGCCGGATTCATCTGGGCGGAGGTTTTCATGGGACGCGGTTAATCCGAGTTCATCATCCGTTCAACGTCCACCCCTACGGTCTGGCTCGCCTGCCGATGACCCATCCCGCTTTGCCCACCCTGCTGCTCGCGCTCGCGCCGATGCTGTCCGATGCGCCAGCAGTCCTGCTGGCGCAATTGACCATCCACGAGCGTATCGTCGTGCGCGTCAGGCGCATGCCGGTGGCGCCCGCCAAGCCGATCGTGTGGAAGGAACGCAAAGGCCCCAAGTGCGTCGCCCCCGCCAATCTGGCAGGTGTGCTCATCACCAAGCCGGGAACCGTCGACATGGTGCTCTATGGCGGCAAGTGGTTGCGAGCCAAGCTGGACGGCGAGTGCAAGTCGCTCGATTTCTATTCCGGCATCTATCTGAAACCCGGCGCCGACGGCCACGTCTGCGCCGATCGCGACGTGATCCGCGCGCGATCGGGGGCGAAGTGCGGCATTTCTGCGTTCAAGGCGCTGGAGGCGAAGAGATAGGAAGCGGCGGCGGCCGAACCTGGGTCACTGCCAAACCTTGACTTTCGGCCGCCAATCCGCGAGCGCACCGCGCGTTGGCGCGCGATGTCGCTTGCCCCCAATCCGGACATTTGCATGAGCTTCGCCGATCTCGGCCTCTCCCCCGAACTGCTGAAAGCGGTCAACGACGCCGGCTATACCGAGCCGACCGCGATCCAGGCGGCAGCGATCCCGCCTGTCCTGATGATGAAGGACATCATCGGCATCGCCCAGACGGGCACGGGCAAGACGGCCAGCTTCGTGCTGCCGATGATCGACATCCTGGCGCACGGCCGCAGCCGCGCACGGATGCCGCGATCGCTGATCCTGGAGCCGACCCGCGAACTCGCCGCGCAGGTGGCGGAAAATTTCGAGAAATACGGCGCCAACCACAAACTCTCGATGGCGCTGCTGATCGGCGGCGTGTCGATGGGCGACCAGCTGGCGGCGTTGGAAAAGGGCGTCGACGTGCTGATCGCGACGCCGGGGCGGCTGATGGACCTGTTCGGGCGCGGCAAGATACTGCTCAACGGCTGTTCGATGCTGGTCATCGACGAGGCCGACCGCATGCTCGACATGGGCTTCATCCCCGATATCGAAGAAATTTGCACCAAGCTGCCCAAGCAGCGCCAGACACTTCTGTTCTCCGCGACGATGCCCGCGCCGATCAAGAAGCTGGCGGACAAGTTCCTCGATAACCCGAAGCGGATCGAGGTGTCGCGGCCGGCATCGACCAACCTCAACATCACCCAATATCTGGTCACCGTCGCCAGCCAGACCGCTAAGCGCGAGACGCTGCGCCGCATCCTGGCGCAGGATGAGGTGACCAACGCGATCATCTTCTGCAACCGCAAGACGACGGTGCGCGACCTCAACAAGGTGCTGAAACAGGCGGGCTACAAGTCGGGCGAAATCCACGGCGACATGGAACAGCCGCAGCGCCTGGCCGAACTCGAACTGTTCAAGAGCGGCGTGGTCAACATCCTGGTCGCCTCCGACGTCGCGGCGCGCGGGCTCGACATCAAGGGCGTGAGCACGGTCTTCAATTACGATGCGCCCTGGCACCCCGACGATTACGTCCACCGCATCGGCCGTACCGGCCGTGCGGGCGCGACCGGCACCGCCTATACCTTCGTGGCGCCCGACGATGCCGAGAACATCCAGAATATCGAGAAGCTGACCGGACAGACGATCCAAAGGCTGGATCAGGCCGCGGTCGCCGCCCCGGAACCGGCGCGCGAATCAGCCAGGGAAGAACGCCCGCGGCGCGAGCGCACCCGCAAGCCCAGAGCAGAGACTCCCGCGGTGGAGGCCGCAGTCGAAGAGGCTTGCGTCGAGGCGGTGGCCGTGGAGACGCAGGCTCCGGCGCCCGCACCCGTCCGCGAGGAACGCGCACCCCGCGCCGAACATCGTGATCGCCAACCCCGCCGCGAGGAGCGTCGCCCCGAACCGCGTTTCCGCCAAGCGGACGACGGGCCTGACGAGGGCTGGAACGGCCCTGTTCCCGATTTCCTGGGTGTCACGCTGGGTCGATGATCTCGCCCCACAGCCGATCGGATCACACCGGTTGTGCGCGCCCAAGCGAAGCTGTGTTGCAACCATCGTCCCGGCCGGGCGATGACATGCGCGCCCTCTTCCGGAGAATCGACATGATCCGCCCGCTCCTGATCGCCGCTGCCCTGATCGCGGTTCCCGCCGATGCGCGCGTTGCTGCGCCTCACGTCCGCGCCGCGTCGTTCGAGCAACTCGGCAAGCCGCTGCCCCTGCCCTATGACGAAGCCGCCAATGCCGACGCGCAGGTTGCCGCCGCCCGCGCCCGCGCGATCAAGGCGCGCAAGCGGCTCATTATCGACTTGGGCGGTAATTGGTGCCTCGACTGCCGCCTGCTGGCGGGCGTAATGGAGCTGCCCGAGATGAAGCCGTTCGTCGCGCGGCATTTCGAGGTGGTCACGGTCGACGTCGGCCGTTTCGACAAGAACCTCCAGATTCCGGCGCGCTACGGCATCACCAGCCGTCTGAAGGGCGTGCCCGCGGTGCTGGTCGTCGATCCCAAAAGCAACCGCCTGCTCAACGCCGGTCGCGAAACCGCTTTGTCGGACGCGCGCTCGCTGACGCCGCAGGCGCTGGCGGATTGGCTTGCGGGATGGGTGGCGTAACGCTCGCCTCCCCTTGCACCGGCATCTGCACCGTGGAGGACGATCGGTGTGTGGGGTGCGGGCGCACCTTAGACGAGATCGTCCGGTGGACGACGATGGGTGACGTGGCGCGGGACGCGGTGATGGCCCGGTTGATCCCCGACATTCCTGCCCGGTACGGGGAGGGGGACCGCCGCGAAGCGGTGAATCGCTCGCGGTGAGCCCCCTCCACCAGCCTTCGGCTGGTCCCCCTCCCCATGCCGGGGAGGATCGAACGTCCTACTGCGCGGCCGGCATCAGCGCGTCGTCCTTGGCCGATGCGCGTCGATATGCTTCGCGCGCGCCCAGCCGGGCGGCATAGGCTTCGAAGGCGGGGCGTGTCGGGATGGACTTGAACTGAAGCCCCCACATCACCTGCGCTCCGACATAGACGTCAGCTGCCGTAAAGCGGTCGCCGGCGATCCATTCGTGCGCGCCGACCGCGCGCTCGAGCGTGTGCACCATCAGGTCGAAGGTGCCATAGCCCGCCATCCGATCGCGTCCTTCCGGCACCTCGAAGGCTAGCGACTTGTTGGTCACCGCTGCCTCGACCGGGCCTGCCGCGAAGAACAGCCAACGGTAGTAATTCGCGCGCTCGGCCGCGGTCGGGGTCAGCCCCATTTCGGCATAGGTATCGGCCAGATACGCGCAGATCGCCGCGCCCTCGGTGACGATATGGCCGTCGTGAACGATCGCGGGCACCTTGCCCATCGGGTTGATGGCGACGAAATCGGCGGCCTTCATCGACCCGCTGTAATCGAGCACGACCGTCTCGTAATCCGCATCGACCTCTTCGAGCATCCAGCGCGCGATCCGGCCGCGTGACATGGGGTTGGTGTAGAAGGTAAGGGTCATTGGCAATCCTCAGGCGTCGAGATGCTGGTGGAAGAAGGCGATGGTGCGGCCCCAGGCGAGATCGGCCGCGGTCTTGTCATAGCGTTCGGCGGACGTGTCGTTGTTGAAGGCGTGGTCGACGTTGGCGTAGGTAAACGCCTCGACCGGCTTGCCCGCCGCCTTCAGCGCCGCGGCCCAAGGTTCGCCGGTCGCAGCGACGCGTGTGTCCTTGCCTGCATAATGGAGCATCAGCGGGGTCTGGACCTTGGCGGCTTCGGACGGCGCCGGCGCCGGCCCGTAATAGGATACGCCCGCCGCGAACGCCGGGCCGCCGGCGACCGCCAGCCGATCGACCAGCGCCCCGCCCCAGCAGAAGCCGACCATCCCGACCTTGCCCGTGCCGCCGCGCCGGGTGCGATAGCGTTCGGCGAACCCCAGTCCCTGCGCGATGACGAGGTCGTAATCGGCCGAGCCGATCAGCGTGCGGGCGGCATCCTCGTCCGCAGGCGTACCCCCCTGCGGCGCCAGGAAGTCGGGCGCGGCGGCGTCAAACCCGGCCAGGGCGATGCGGCGGGCGACATCCTGGATATGCGCGGTCAGCCCACGGTTCTCGTGGATTACGATCACCGTGCCGCGGCGCTTGGCACCGCTGACGGGTGAGGCGACATAAGCCGCGGCAGGCTTTCCCGCGATCGTGCCCTCCCAGCGATCGGCCCGCAGCCGCTTGTCCGCCGGGTCGATCCGCGCAGCGGCGGCAGGCGATGCGGCAATGCCCAGGATCAGCGCCTCGGCAGCGGCGGCGGACCCGGCGAGCGCAGTCATCTGGCGCAGCAGCGTCCGCCGGTCGCGGTGCTCGTGGGTGAAGGCGTCGTAGAGCTGGACGGCCCTGTCACGCATGTTCGCGTCGCTCATTCACCGCTCCCGATTCGTTGCGATAGCCTAGCGCGTCACGTCGCGCGCCACCATCGTACCCCGTCACGCATCTCCTCAAAGGCGCGCCCCTCACGCTCCAGCCGCCGCAGGTGCGCCAGCGCTTCGCCTGTCGCCATGCCGAGCATGTCCTGCCCGATCGTCCGCCGAAACAGGACGGCAAAGGCGTCCACGGCCCGGCGCGGCTCTGCGAGGAATAGTTCGAGCGCGTTCAGCCGCTCGCGGTGCTCGTCCGCCATCGCGTCGAGGCGCGCGTGCAGCCCCGTGAACGGATCGCCGTGGCCGGGAAGCACCAGCAGGTCGGCCGGCAGCGCGCGCAGCTTGTCGATCGAGGCGAACCATTCGCCCAGCGGATCGGCATGGGGTTCGGAAATCGTTATCGACACGTTCGGGCTGATCCGCGGCAGCACCTGGTCGCCCGCGATCAGCACGCCGTTCGCCTCGTCGAGCAGGCAGGCATGTTCCGGACTATGTCCCGATCCGGTGACGACGCGCCAGTCGCGCCCGCCGATCGCGAGCCGCTGGCCGTCGATGAGCCGGGTGAAGCCGAGCGGCAGGGGCGTGACGATGCGGCGTAATCCCGCCCATCCGCACGCCTGCATCGCAGCCACCTGTTCGTCGTCCCAGCCGGCCGCGCGCCAGAAGGCAACCGCCTCGTCCGGCACCGTGTCGCACGCGTCGGCGATCAGCATGCGGGCATAAAGCCACTCGCCCCGCGTCATCAGCAGCGGTGCGTTTTGATGCGCGCACATCCAACCCGCCAGTCCGATATGGTCGGGATGGAAATGGGTGCCGATCATCCGCGTGACCCGAACGCCCGCAAGGTTCCCGCGAAAGACGCTGTCCCAGGCGGCGCGGGCGTCCGGCGTGTCCATGCCGGTATCGACGAGCGCGACGCCATCACCATCGTCGATCAGCCAGCAATTGACGTGCCGGAGCGGTCCGGGAATCTTCAGCCGCACCCAGCGGACACCTGGCGCAACCCGCATCGTGCCGCCGACGGGCGGCTCTGCACCCGCAAATGGATAGGCGAGCGCTGCGCGTGTGCCGCGCCCCGCCGCAGCGCTCATGCAGGGATCAGCGCTTGAACGGATCGTCGAACATCGGCTTGGGAACGGGCGCGTCGCCGGCCAGTTCGGCCTCGCGCGCGGCCTGGCGCTCGGCACGCAGCTGGCCCAGCAACAACTCGCGGTCGCCCTCCAGCCGGGTGTCGGTCACCGGCGCCTCGATCCCCGCCGCCTTCGCCGCCTTGGCGACAGCGGCATCCAGCTCACGCTGCGTCGTCAGGCCCAGCGTCACCGGATCCTTGGGCGTGATGTTGGCGATGTTCCAGTGGCTGCGGTCGCGGATCGCGGCGATCGTCGTCCGGGTCGTGCCGATCAGCAGCCCGATCGCGCCGTCGGTGATCTCGGGATGGTTGCGGATGATCCAGGCGATGCCGTCGGGCTTGTCCTGGCGCTTGCTGACCGGGGTGTAGCGCGGCCCTTTGGTGCGGCGGACCTGCTCCGGCCCTTTCAGCATCTGCAAGCGGTAATTCGGGTCGGCCTGGCCCTTGTCGATCTCGTCCTGGGTCAGGTCGTGCGCGCGCACCGGATCGCGCCCGGTCAGCTTGGTCGCGGTGGTATCGTCGGCGATCGCCTGGATCTCCAGGATATGGAGGCCGCAGAAGTCCGCGATCTGCTCGAAGCTGAGCGCGGTATTGTCGACCATCCAGGACGCGGTCGCGTGGGGCATGAGCGGCTGGGCCACCGGGTTACTCCTGACTCGAAATAAAAAGGGCCGCCCCTCATCGGAGCGGCCGCGCATTCCCCAGCGACTTAGTGCGCACAGGCCCCAAGGGCAAGCGCCGTGCACCATTCACGATCGTGCAACATCCCGGTGCCATCGCGCAGCGCATTGACGCAGTGCAAGATCATGCGCCAGTAACCGTGAAAGTCGCCGTATCAAAAGGGAGTTACCGATCATGAAGACCCGCCTCGCGCGTGCGCTCGCCACCCTGGCGACCACTGCATTCCTAACGATCTCCACCGCAGCCGCGGCGGCGCCGAACCCCGCCGCCTCACTGTCGGTGGCCAAGTCCGCACGGGCCGGTACGACGACGGCGGGCAAGAGCCGGCTGGGCGGTGCGCTCGGCGGAGCGACCCTCATCAACATCGGTATCCTGGCGGCGCTGAGCGTCCTGGTCCTGACCGTCGTTGCCGACGACGACGGCGACGATTCCCCCGACAGCAACTGATACTTCACCGGGGAACTCGCTCGGCCGCGAGTTCCCCGGCCGGGTCAGTCCCCCATCGCCCCGACCGTCAGCACGATCTTGCCGACGTGATCGCCCGCCTCCATCCGGCGGTGCGCATCCGCAGCCTGATCGAGCGGAAAGGTACGGTCGAGCACCGGTTTCAGCCGACCCTGCTCGGCGTGCGGCCAGACGGTGCGCGAGAGTTCGTCCGCCACCAGTGCCTTGAACCCGGTATCGCGCGCGCGCAGCGTCGATCCGGTGATCGTCAGGCGGCGGCGCATGATCTCGAAGATCGGGATGGTCGCCTCCAGACCGCGCTGCACCGCGATGGAAACGTGGCGGCCGTCATCGCCCAGGCATTGCAGGTTGCGGGGCAGATAATCGCCGCCGACCATGTCGAGGACCGCCGCGACGCCTTTGCCGCCGGTGATCTCGCGCACCCGCGCTACGAAGTCCTCCGCCCGATAGTCGATGGCATGGGCCGCGCCGAGCCGCAGCGCGGCGGCGCATTTCTCGGGCGAGCCAGCGGTCACGATCACGTCGATGCCGAACAACCCGCACAGCGTGATCGCCATCGTGCCGATGCCCGATGTGCCGCCGTGGACCAGCACGACATCGCCCTCCGTGGCATAGGCCCGCTCGAACAGATTGGTCCACACGGTGAACAATGTTTCGGGGATCGCCGCAGCCTCGATCATCGTCAGCGATTCGGGAACCGGAAGGCATTGGCCGGCCGGCGCCACGGCATATTCGGCGTAACCGCCCCCCGCGACCAGCGCACACACCCGCTGACCGATCTGTTCCATACCCACGTCTTCGCCGACTGCAACGATCGTGCCTGCGATCTCCAGCCCCAGGATCGTCGGCGCGCCCGGCGGCGGCGGATAGCGGCCCTGGCGCTGCATCACGTCCGGGCGGTTCACGCCCGCCGCGGCGACCCGGATCAGCACCTCGCCCAAAGCGGGGCGCGGCACAGGCCGGTCCACGACGATGAGCACCTCCGGCCCGCCCGGAGCCTCCGGGTCGATCGCGCGCATGGTATCCGGTATCGCGTCCATTCGGTCGTGTTCCCCCAGGCGGATGCCGCAACCGCGTTATTGACATCGCACGGCCCCCGGTCAACGCTGTCGATCATGGACCTGGACGACGCACTTCCCCGTCCCGACGATCTGCTCGCACAACTCGCGCGGCAGGATCTCGATCCTTTGTCGGTAGCCGAGCTGGAAATGCGGATCACGACGCTGGAAGGCGAAATCGCCCGCGCCCGCGTGAAAATAGAACGCGCCGTTAACCATCGCGCAAGCGCCGACCAGCTATTCCGGCGATGAGTAACTTCGCCCACCGGCCGCGCGGCGGAGTCGCGGCTGCGATCACGGTGTGCGGGTGCTTGATGCGGGGCCTGTGGCTCCCGACATGGTCGGCAACGGGCCGCGCGTCCCCACGCGGCCTTCTGGAGTAGCTTTATGCCATCTTTTGCCCCCGCGCTGGAGACCACGCTGCACAAGGCCCTCGAGGCCGCCAGCGCGCGCCGCCATGAATATGCCACGCTCGAACACCTGCTGCTGGCGCTGATCGACGACGAGCATGCGTCCAAGGTTATGACCGCGTGCAAGGTCGATCTGGGCGAGATCAAGGGCACCGTCGCGCATTACCTCGATACCGAACTCGACGCGCTGAAAGTCGATACCGCGACCGATCCGTCGCCGACCAGCGGCTTCCAGCGGGTCGTGCAGCGCGCGATTCTGCACGTGCAATCCTCGGGCCGCGACGAGGTGACCGGCGCCAACGTGCTCGTCGCGCTGTTCAGCGAGCGCGAGAGCTATGCGGTCTATTTCCTCCAGCAGCAGGACATGAGCCGGCTGGATGCGGTCAGCTTCATCAGCCACGGCGTCGGCAAGGGCGGCGCGGCGGAGGCCTCCACCCCCAAGGGCGCCGAGGAGGAAAAGCCGCAGAAGCCGGGCGAGCAGAAGGGCAAGAACGAATCCGCACTCAAGCAATTCTGCGTCGATCTCAATGAAAAGGCGAAGATCGGCAAGGTCGATCCGCTGATCGGCCGCGGCCCCGAGGTGGATCGCACGATCCAGATCCTGTGCCGCCGTTCCAAGAACAACCCGCTCTATGTCGGCGATCCCGGCGTCGGCAAGACCGCGATTGCGGAAGGGTTGGCGCGCAAGATCGTCGAGGGCGAAGTGCCCGACGTATTGCTGCCCGCGGTGATCTATTCGCTCGACATGGGATCGCTGCTGGCGGGCACCCGCTATCGCGGCGATTTCGAGGAGCGGCTGAAGGCGGTCGTCAGCGAACTGGAGAAGCTGCCGCATGCGGTGCTCTTCATCGACGAAATCCACACCGTCATCGGCGCGGGTGCGACCAGCGGCGGCGCGATGGACGCGTCGAACCTGCTGAAACCCGCGCTAAGCGGCGGCACGATACGCTGCATCGGCTCCACGACCTACAAGGAATTCCGCAACCATTTCGAAAAGGACCGCGCGCTGCTGCGCCGGTTCCAGAAGATCGACGTCAACGAGCCGACGATCGAGGACACGATCAAGATCCTCGCCGGGCTGCGCTCGGCGTTCGAGGAACATCATTCGGTCAAATACACCCCCGATGCGATCAAATCGGCGGTGGAACTGAGCGCCCGCTACATCAACGACCGCAAGCTGCCCGACAAGGCGATCGACGTGATCGACGAGGTCGGCGCGATGCAGATGCTGGTGCCGCTGGCCAAGCGCAAGAAGACGATCACGCCCAAGGAGATCGAGCAGGTCATCGCCACGATGGCGCGCATCCCGCCGAAGTCGGTATCGACCGACGACAAGCTGGCGCTGGCGACGCTGGAAACCGATCTGAAGCGCGTGGTGTTCGGGCAGAACAGCGCGATCGAGAAGCTGTCTTCGGCAATCAAGCTGGCCCGAGCGGGTCTGCGCGAGCCGGAGAAGCCGATCGGCAATTACCTCTTCACCGGCCCCACCGGCGTCGGCAAGACCGAGGTTGCCAAGCAGCTGAGCGCGATCCTCGGCATCCCGCTCCAGCGGTTCGACATGTCCGAATATATGGAGCGGCACAGCGTCTCGCGGCTGATCGGTGCGCCCCCGGGCTATGTCGGCTTCGACCAGGGCGGTCTGCTGACCGATGCGGTCGATCAGAACCCGCATTGCGTGCTGCTGCTCGACGAGATCGAGAAGGCGCATCCCGACCTGTTCAACATCCTGCTGCAGGTGATGGACAACGGCCGGCTGACCGACCAGCACGGCAAGTCGGTCGATTTCCGCAACGTCATCCTCATCATGACGACGAACGCGGGTGCCTCCGACATGGCGCGCGAGACGCTGGGCTTCGGCACGCTCAGCCGCGAGGGTGAGGACGAGCAGGCGGTGCAGAAGATGTTCACGCCCGAATTCCGCAACCGTCTGGATGCGGTGGTGCCCTTCGGTTACCTTCCGCCCGAGGTCGTGGCGCGCGTGGTGGACAAGTTCATCCTGCAGCTCGAACTGCAGCTC
>NZ_DASVTL010000121.1:0-6040 GCF_036387595.1 Sphingomonas sp. | reverse complement strand
GCCAGCACATGATCCACCCCTTGCGCCAATTGCTCCGCATAGCCGTGGATCGGCGCGTGGATGGCGGTGACGGGCAAGCCGATCTTCTCGCCCAGATGCCAGTCGGTCGGAAACGCCAGCGCACCCGCTGTCAGGACATAGACGCCGTCCGCGCCGATCGGCTGGAGGATGCACAAATCCTCCCACACCGCCTTTGCCGCCTCGCCCAGCCCACCGGCCACGCCGATCAGCGCCGCTATTTCCTGCGCGGCGTGGGCCGCTTGCGGCAGCACGACGACGCTGTCGGGATGCGTCGCAAAGGCCGCCACGCGCGCGCCGAGATCGGGCGCCGGGAACAGCCAATCCGCCTCCGCAACCCGCGATAATCCCATGCGCAAGGCCCCGCCGCTGCGGCCGGCCGGCACCAGCGTCTCGACGGAGAAGCCCAGGCTCATTCGGCCGCATCCTGTTCGGGCGGCATGTTGTGCCCTAGCAGCCGCAGCACATCCTCCGCCGCCTGGATCAGGTTGGTGCCGGGTCCGAAGATCGCCTGCACCCCGGCATCGCGCAGCGCCTGATAATCCTGGGCCGGGATCACCCCGCCTGCGATCACCTTGATGTCCGCACGTCCGGCGTCGCGCAAATGCCCGATCAATTCGGGGATGAGCGTCTTGTGCCCCGCCGCCAGGCTCGACGCGCCGACGATGTCGACGTCCTTCTCGAGCGCCAGCGCCGCGACCTCGCCCGGCGTCTGGAACAGCGCACCCGGCACGATGTCGAAGCCCAGGTCGCCGAACATGCTGCTGACCAGGTTCGCGCCCCGGTCGTGCCCGTCCTGCCCCATCTTGGCGACCAGCATCCGCGGGCGGCGCCCCAGCCGCCGCCCGGTCGCCGCGACGCCATCGGTCAGCCGCGCCCAGCGCGCGTCGTCGGCATAGGCGCCGCCGTAAATGCCGCTGACCGGCGCCGGCTGCGTGCCGTAGCGGCCGAACACATCCTCCATCGCCTGGCTGATCTCGCCGAGCGTGGCGCGGTGACGGGCGCAGTCGATGGCAAGCGCGAGGAGATTGGTTTCTTTATTTCCTCCCCAGCATGGGGAGGTGGCAGCCGCAGGCTGACGGAGGGGAACCTCCGCGAGCGCTGCCGCTTGTGGCAGGCCCCCTCCACCATGCTGCGCATGGTTCCCCTCCCCGTGCCGGGGAGGAATTCGTGCCCCCTCGCGCAGCGCATCCAGCGCAGCCTTGCACTTCGCCTCGTCACGGTCGTTGCGCATCCTGGCCAGCCGCGCGACCTGCGCCTCGCGCACCGCGACGTTATCGACGTCCAGAATGTCGATCGGATCTTGCTCGGCCAGCGTATAGCGGTTGACCCCGACGATCACGTCCTCGCCGCGATCGACCCGTGCCTGGCGCGCGGCAGCGGCTTCCTCGATCATCGCCTTGGGCCATCCCGCGGCCACCGCTTTTGCCATGCCGCCCTCGGCCTCGACGCGTTCGATGATCGCCCAGGCCTCCTCGACCAGGCTCTGCGTCAGGCTCTCGACATAATAACTGCCGCCCAGCGGATCGACGACCTTGGTGATCCCCGCCTCTTCCTGGAGCACCAGCTGGGTGTTGCGCGCGATGCGGGCGGAGAAGTCGGTCGGCAGCGCGATCGCCTCGTCCAGCGCATTGGTGTGGAGCGACTGCGTGCCGCCCAATGCCGCCGCCAGCGCCTCGATCGTCGTGCGGATGACGTTGTTATAGGGGTCTTGCTCGGCCAGCGACACGCCGCTCGTCTGGCAATGCGTGCGCAGCATCTTCGACCGCTCGTCCTTGGCCCCCAATTCGGTCGTCACCCGGTGCCACAGGGTGCGTGCCGCGCGCAGCTTGGCGACCTCCATGAAGAAGTTCATGCCGATCGCGAAGAAGAAGCTCAGCCGCCCGGCGAACGCGTCGATATCGAGTCCGGCCGCCATCGCCGCGCGCGCATATTCGCGGCCATCGGCGATGGTGAACGCCAGTTCCTGGACCTGCGTCGCCCCGGCTTCCTGCATGTGATAGCCGCTGATCGAGATGCTGTTGAACTTGGGCATCTCGGCGGAGGTATACGCGATGATGTCCGCGACGATCCGCATGCTCGGCTCGGGCGGATAGATATAGGTGTTGCGGACCATGAACTCCTTGAGGATATCGTTCTGGATGGTCCCGTCGAGCAGATGCCGCGGCACGCCCTGTTCCTCGCCCGCGACGATGAAGAAGGCCAGGATCGGGATCACCGCGCCGTTCATCGTCATGCTGACGCTCATCTGGTCGAGCGGGATGCCGTCGAACAGGATCTTCATATCCTCGACGCTGTCGATCGCGACCCCGGCCTTGCCGACATCGCCCGCCACCCGCGGATGATCGCTGTCATAGCCGCGGTGGGTGGCGAGATCGAACGCGACTGACAGCCCCTTCTGCCCCGCCGCCAGATTGCGCCGGTAAAAGGCGTTGGACGCCTCCGCGGTCGAAAAGCCCGCATATTGCCGGATCGTCCACGGCCGCCCCGCATACATCGACGCACGCACCCCGCGGGTGAACGGCGCGAAACCGGGCAGACCGGGATCGGTGGTCACGTCATCGGCGGTGTACAGCGGCTTGACCGCGATCCCCTCGGGCGTGGCCCAGATCAGATCGGCACCCTTGGTCTCCTTGGCCGCGGCGCGCTCCCAATCGGCCAGCACCGGCCGGGCGACCGGCTCGGGCTGCGGCTGGGGTTGCGGCGGCGCTGGGGGCGCGGCGCCGGCATCCTCGCCGGTGTTGATCTCGATCTCGGCCATCAGGCGCCCCGGAACTGCGCTTTACGCTTCTGGAGGAAAGCCATGCCGCCTTCCATGGAATCCGCGCTGCCGCGTGCGGTGCGCTGGTTCTCCGCCTCGGCGGCCATCGCGCTGGCGTAATCGCTCTCCAGCGCATCGTGCAGCCCGCGGCGCATCAGCCCCAGCGCGATCGTCGGCCCCGCCGCCAGCCGCTCGGCCAGCGCGAAGGCGGTCGCATCCAGCGCCTCGTCGAGCACGACCTCATGGATCATCCCCCATTCCAGCGCCTTGGCGGCGGGCACCCGCTCGCCCAGCATCATCATCGCGGTGGCGCGCGCGCGCCCGATCAGCCGCGGCAGCATCCACGACGCGCCGCCATCGGGCACCAGCCCGATGTTGACGAACGCCTGGAGGAAATAGGCGGTCTGGCTCGCAATGCAGAAATCCGCCGCCAGCGCCAGGCTGCACCCGATCCCCGCCGCCGGCCCACGCACCGCGCTGACGACTGGCACATCGAGGCTTGCGAGTGCCAGCAGCGCGGGATTGTAGCTGCCGGTCAGCGCCGCATAGGTCGCCTCCCCCGGATTGTCGCTGCCCAGCGCTCCGCCACCGACATCCGCCCCCGAACAGAACGCTCGCCCCGCCCCCGCGAACAGCACCGCGCGGGCGCCGTCCAGACGCCCAAGCGCCGCAGTGATCTCCTCGAACATCGCCGGCGGCGCGGCGTTGAGGCGATCGGGCCGGTTGAGCATGACGACGAGGACATCGCCGCGGCGTTCGGTGAGGATGTGGTCGTAGGTCATGGTCCCTCGCGATTCTGCCGCGTGCTCCAGAGGCGGAGGATGCGGACGGCGTTCTCTTCTGGGGCGATGCGGTAGATAACCCGAAGCTGGATGTCGGGGATCGACAACTCGCGCCGGCCCTCTGCAATGGGACGCCCCTGACGAGGCACCCCGCGGAGCGATTCCAACCGCTGGTGCAGCCTCGCCTCGACCTTGTCCGCTCCAACCACCGATTGCTCGGCCAGGAACATCCAGATGCGGTCCCGGTCGACCTCCGCGACCGGCGTCCAGACGATCTTCAACGCTCGAAATAGCCGGGCGGCGGGGTGATGCCCTTCTCCACGAACCAGCGCCGCTTCATCTCCTTCGACCGTGCGACGACCTCCTCATGCGGATGCCACTCACCGCGATCGATCTGCCGTTCGGCTTCCTGGAGCCCGGCCTGGAATTCGGGATCGGCCCACATCCGCACGCTGGCCGTTTCCTCCTCGGACGACCAGATCTGCTCGCCATTCGCGTCGAGGGGACCGATGTCGTCGTCGGCGACGGGTGGTAGCTGAAGCGGCTTGTTCATGCGGCAACCCTAATCCTTTCGCATAGCAGACGCTACGCGTGCGACCCACGCGGGGCCTCCATAAGCTCGATCAGCACTCCGCCGAAATCCTTCGGGTGAACGAACACGATTGGCGTCCCATGCGCACCGATCCGCGGGCTTCCGAGCACCGTCGCACCCTTGGCCGTCAGATCGGCAACCGCGGCGTGGATGTCAGGCACCTCGAAGCACACATGATGCTGCCCCCCCGCCGGGTTCTTGTGCAGGAACCCCGCGATCGGCGAGGTGTCGTCATACGGCTCGATCAGTTCGATCTGCGTATTCGGCGAATCAATGAAGCACACGCGGACCCCCTGTGCGGGCAAGTCAAACGGTTCGCCAATCGCGTCCGCGCCGAGCAGCGTGCGATACGTGTCCACTGACTTCTCGATCGACGGTGTCGCGACGCCAACGTGGTTGATGCGACCGAGGGTCATGGCTTCCACTCCTTGCTTGTCTCGGCTCGCACTTGCTCGATCAGCTTGTCGTAAAACAAGTTCATGAAAGAACGGGCATCTTTCGCTTTTTTGAACAACACGTCGGCACCAAGCACGGCAAGGCTCGCCCGGAGGTCTGTCCCGGTTCCTTCAACTAGCTGCAAATCTCTCCATTCCCTTAAAACGGACTGACGGTAAGCAAGCGTTCCATCACGAACCGCGCTCTCGAATGCTCCTTCCAGCGAGCCGTAGAGAAGATCGAAATCCTGGTTGAAGTAGCAACCGATCAGATTGGACAGATTTGGCCAACGCTCTTCGACCAGTTTACGAGCCTCATAGCCGCGCCTGCTCATAGAGGAATATTGTCATGCTTCTTCCACGGGTTTTCCAGCACCTTCCCCCGCAGCTTGCGTAAGCCAAGCGCAATCCGTCGGCGCGTCGAGTGCGGCTGGATCACCTCGTCGATGAAGCCCATGGTCGCCGCCACGAACGGGTTGGCGAAGCGCGCCTCATATTCCGCGGTGCGTTCGGCGATCTCTTGCGGTGTCTTGCCGCGGAAGATGATCTCTACCGCGCCCTTGGCTCCCATCACCGCGATCTCGGCGGTGGGCCAGGCGTAGTTCAAATCGCCGCGCAGATGCTTGGACGCCATCACGTCATACGCGCCGCCGTAAGCCTTGCGGGTGATGACGGTGATCTTGGGCACCGTCGCTTCGCCGTAAGCGAACAACAGCTTGGCGCCGTGTTTGATGATCCCGCCCAGTTCCTGCGCGGTGCCGGGCAGGAACCCGGGCACGTCGACGCAGGTCACGATCGGGATGTCGAACGCGTCGCAGAACCGCACGAACCGCGCCGCTTTCTTAGACGAGTTGATGTCCAGCACCCCCGCGAGCACCATCGGCTGGTTCGCCACGAAGCCCACCGTGCGCCCCTCGACCCGGCCGAAGCCGGTGATGATGTTCGCCGCATGCGCCGGCTGCGTCTCGAAGAAATCGCCTTCGTCGACCACTTTGCGGATCAGCTCGTGCATGTCGTACGGCTGGTTGGCATTGGCCGGGATCAGCGTGTCCAGCGAATCCTCGATCCGGTCCCACGCATCCGCGGTCGGCCGTTCGGGCACCCCGGTGCGGTTCGACGCCGGCAGGAAATCGATGAAGTCGCGCGCCGCCAGCAGCGCTTCGATATCGTTCTCGAACGCATTGTCCGCCACGCTGGTTTTCGTGGTGTGGGTCACCGCCCCGCCCAGCGCCTCTTGGCTCACCACTTCGTTGGTCACCGTCTTGACCACGTCGGGGCCGGTGACGAACATATAGCTCGAATCCTTCACCATGAAGATGAAGTCGGTCATCGCCGGCGAATACACCGCACCACCCGCGCACGGCCCCATGATGAGCGACAGCTGCGGCACGACCCCGCTGGCCAGCACGTTGCGCTGGAACACCTCGGCATAGCCGCCCAGCGACGCCACGCC
>NZ_DASVTL010000120.1:0-11881 GCF_036387595.1 Sphingomonas sp. | reverse complement strand
ACAATGTGACCGCCAGCAGCGCGGCGAGCCCGGCGAGCAGGCCGGTGCGGCGATGCGGTGCGAGCGTGCGCGCGACCGGCAATGCCAACAGCGCCCAGCCACCGAGCGCGAGCGCGGCAAGTGCCACGGCGAGCGCGGTGGTGCCAGCGGTCAGCTGGTTCCACCACGACAGCGCGCCGACGAGGCCGGCCGAGGTCAGCGCCAGCACCGCGACCACCACCGGCCAGAGCGTCGCCACCTCGACCAGCCGCGCCTCCCCCGCGTCGCGCACCGACTGGTCGTCGAACTCGGCGAGGCCCAGCGCGTCGAGGAAGCTGAGCGAAGCGGGTGGCGAACGATGCGCGGCAGGTCGAGTGAGTCCCATGACACCGTGATAGGACGAGAGAATTGGCAAAGGGTTAGCGGCCGTTGCACTGATCGCCGCGGCACCATAGTGGTTCGGCCATGACCATTATCCGCGCCGCAGACCTGATCGAGAGCGTCGCCGACGCGCTCCAGTTCATCAGTTACTATCACCCGATGGATTACATCCGCGCGCTGGGCGATGCCTATGCCGCAGAGGCGAACCCCGCCGCCAAGGATGCGATCGCGCAGATCCTGACGAATTCGCGGATGTGCGCCGAGGGGCACCGGCCGATCTGCCAGGATACCGGCATCGTCACGGTGTTCGTCAAATGGGGCATGGACTGCCGGCTGGATACGACCGCGCGCTCGCTCCAGGAGGTGATCGACGACGGCGTGCGCCGCGCGTACCTGCACCCCGGGAACCGCCTGCGCGCCTCGATCCTGGCGGACCCGGCGTTCACCCGGCGCAATACCAAGGACAATACGCCGAGCGTCCTCAACGTCGAACTGGTGCCCGGAAACACGGTGTCGATCGACGTCGCGGCCAAGGGCGGCGGTTCGGAGAACAAATCGAAGTTCAAGATGATGAACCCGTCCGATTCGATCGTCGACTGGGTGCTGGAGATGCTGCCGCAGATGGGGGCGGGCTGGTGCCCGCCGGGAATGCTGGGGATCGGCATCGGCGGCACCGCGGAAAAGGCGATGCTGCTCGCCAAGCAATCGCTGATGGGCCAGATCGACATGGCGCAGCTGAAGCGGCGCGGCGCGCGCACCGATATCGAGGCGCTGCGCATCGAACTTTACGACAAGGTCAACGCGCTGGGCATCGGTGCGCAGGGGCTGGGCGGGCTGTCGACCATCCTCGACGTCAAGATCCTCGACTGGCCGACCCATGCCGCGTCCAAGCCGGTGGCGATGATCCCCAATTGCGCCGCCACCCGCCACGCGCATTTCACCCTCGACGGCTCCGGCCCCGCCTATCTGGAGCCGCCGAAGCTGAGCGAATGGCCCGACGTGCGCTGGACCCCGGACAAGGCCGCCATCCGCGTCGATCTCGACACGCTGACGCCCGCGGTGGTGGCGTCGTGGAAACATGGCGACCGGCTGTTGCTCAATGGCAAAATGCTCACCGGTCGCGATGCCGCGCACAAGCGGATCAAGGACATGCTGGACGCGGGCGAGCCGCTGCCGGTCGATTTCGCGGGGAGGGTGATCTATTATGTCGGGCCGGTCGATCCGGTCGGCGCCGAAGTGGTCGGCCCGGCCGGGCCGACCACCGCGACGCGGATGGACAAGTTCACCCGCATGATGCTGGGCCAGGGGCTGCTCGCGATGGTCGGCAAGGCGGAGCGCGGCGCGGATGCTACCGACGCGATCCGCGAGGCGGGTTCGGCCTATCTGATGGCGGTCGGCGGCGCGGCCTATCTGGTCGCGCGCGCGATTCGGGGATCGAAGGTGGTCGGTTTCGCGGATTTGGGGATGGAGGCGATCTACGAATTCGAGGTCGCCGATTTCCCGGTGACCGTCGCGGTCGATGCGATGGGCAACAACGTCCACCAGCTGGCGCCGCTGGTGTGGCGCGAACGGATCGCGCGCGAGGGGTTGCTGGAGCGGGTTTGAGGGGGGCTTGAGGAGCGCGTGTCTGCATTCGCCACGCGTTACCCTGGCGAAGGCCGGGGTCCGTGGTTCGGCGAACGTAGCGCTTGGAGCCTCTTTGGCCGACGCCTGCGGGATGATGGGCCCCGGCCTGCGCCAGGGTGACGCAATGTAGGTCCACGGCCAGCGCCGATCCTTTCGCAGGTGCAGCGGAACGCGCGAGGGGTGATGGCGGTTCTGGGGGCATGACGCTTGCCCAGATTTTGTCCCCACCGCCGCCGCATTGGCGCGATGCCAGCCTGTTTCTCGATTTCGATGGTACGCTCGTCGAACTGGCGGAAACGCCGGACGCGGTGATCGTCGACCGGGCGCTGATCGCGCTGCTGACGCAGGTCGCCGCGCGGCTGCCGGGACGGGTGGCGATCGTCAGCGGGCGGTCGATCGCGCAACTGGATGACTTCTTCGGCGACGCGCTTTCCTCGCTGGCAGTATCGGGCAGTCATGGTGCCGAGCGGCGCGTGCCGGGCGTGACCGCATCGGCGGCGGTAGCGCCGGGAGGACTCGACGCGGCGTCAGATGCGTTGGCGGGCTATGCGCGCGCGAACGGCATTGTCTTCGAGCGCAAGACGCTCGGTGCGGGGCTGCATTACCGGGCTGCGCCTGCCGCACAGGACGCTGCGCGGGCGTTTGCGCAAGGGTTGGCGGCGGAGCATGATCTCGTCGTCCAGCACGGCAAGATGATGGTCGAACTGCGTGCGCCCGGCGACAAGGGGCAGGCGGTGGCAGCGCTGATGGAAACGCCCGCGATGCGGGGCACGCGGCCGTTGGTGTTCGGCGACGACGTGACCGACGAGGACGGCTTTGCCGCGGCCGTGAAGCTGGGCGGTGCGGGGGTGCTGGTGGGCGAGCCGCGCGAAACCGCGGCGGCCTATGCACTCGCCGATGTCGCGGCGCTTCGGGAATGGCTGGCGGGGGTGACGACATGATCCCGAACCTGGACCTGTGGCCGATCGGCAATTGCCAGGTGTCGGCGCTGATCGACCGCGGCGGGCGCTTCGTCTGGGGCTGCGTGCCGCGGATCGACGGCGATCCGGCATTCTCGGCGCTGCTCGACCATGAGGAGCCGGAGACCGGCTTCTGGGCGATCGAACTCGACGGCGGCGTCAAGACCGAACAGCAGTATCTGCGCAACACGCCCGTGCTGGTCACCCGGCACGAGGATGCGCCGGGCAATGCGGTGGAGATCGTCGATTTCGCGCCGCGCTTCGTGCGCGAGGGGCGGACGTACCGGCCGACGGCGTTCGCGCGGATCGTGCGGCCGGTGGCGGGTTCCCCGCGCATCCGCGTGGCGCTGCGCGTGGCGACCCGCTGGGGCGAGGCGGCGGCGCGGACGCAAGGGTCCAACCACATCCGCTTCCTTATGGCCGATCAGACGCTGCGGCTGACGACCAACGCGCCGGTCGGGCGGGTGGCGGAGGAGACGTGGTTCCGGCTCGAACGGCCGCTCCACATGTTCCTGGGTCCGGACGAGAGCTTCACCGGCGTGCTGCACGAGGCGGTCGACGGGATGCTGGCGCGCACGATCGCCGAATGGCGGCAGTGGGTGCGCGGGCTGGCGACCCCAGTCGAGTGGCAGAACGTCGTCATCCGCGCCGCGATCACGCTGAAATTGTGCCAGCATGAAGAGACCGGCGCGATCGTCGCCGCGATGACGACCAGCCTGCCCGAACATGCCGATTCGGGGCGCAACTGGGATTACCGTTATTGCTGGATCCGCGACGCGTATTACACCGTGCAGGCGCTGAACCGGTTGGGCGCGCTCGATGTGCTGGAGGGGTATCTCGAATATCTGCGCAACATCGTCGATGCGGCCAAGGGCGGCCACGTCCAGCCGCTGTACGGCGTCGCGGGGGAGGCGGGGATCGTCGAGCGGATCGAGCCGGGCCTGCCCGGCTATCGCGGCATGGGGCCGGTGCGGGTCGGCAACCAGGCCTATGAACAGATCCAGCACGACGCTTACGGCCAGATCGTGCTGTCGAACGTCCAGGCGTTTTTCGACGAGCGGCTGTACCGCACCGCCGGCGTCGAGGATTTCCACGCGCTGGAGCGCATCGGCGAACATGCCTGGGAGGTCTATGACAAGCCCGACGCGGGGCTGTGGGAACTGCGCACCAAGGCGCATGTCCACACCTATTCGGCCGCCATGTGCTGGGCGGCGTGCGACCGGCTGGCCAAGGCGGCGCATGCGCTGGGGCTGAGCGAGCGCGAGGCGTTCTGGCAGGGGCGTGCCGACGTGATGCGCGCCACGATCGAGGCGGCGGCGTGGCGGCCGGAGACGCAGCGCATCTCGGCGACCTTCGGCGGCGACGATCTCGACGCCAGCCTGATCCAGCTGCTCGACCTGCGCTTCTTCGCGCCCGACGATCCCCGCTTCCAGGGCACTCTGGTGGCGGTGGAGGAAGGACTCAGGCGCGGCAGCTACATGCTGCGCTATGCCACCGAGGATGATTTCGGGCTGCCGCATACCGCGTTCAACGTATGCACCTTCTGGCTGATCGAGGCGCTGCACGCGACCGGACGCGCCGAGGATGCGCGCGCGCTGTTCGAGGAGATGGTCGCGCGGCGGACCGCGGCGGGGTTGCTGGCCGAGGATATAGACCCCGCGACCGGCGAACTCTGGGGCAATTATCCGCAGACCTATTCGCTGGTCGGGCTCATCAATTGCGCGGTGCTGCTGAGCAAGCCGTGGAGCGCGGTGCGGTGAGCCGGCTGGTCGTCATATCGAACCGCGTCCAGCCGCCGGCCAAGGGTGCGGGGGGCAATCAGGGCGGGCTGGCGGTGGCGCTGCTCGCGGCGCTGCGCGCCAATGGCGGATTGTGGTTCGGCTGGTCGGGGGAGACAACCGAATGCTTCACGGGCGAGATCGACTTCCAGCGCGACGGGCGCGTCGTCACCGCGACGATCGACCTGGAGCGGCAGGACGTCGACGAATATTACAACGGCTTCGCCAACAAGACCCTTTGGCCGCTGTTCCATTACCGCATCGACCTGACCGAATTCGAGCGCGAGTTCGACAGCGGCTATGCGCGGGTCAACCGGCGGTTCGCGGACACGGTGGTGCCGCAGGTCGAGCCGGGCGACCTGGTGTGGGTCCACGATTACCATCTGATTCCGCTGGGGCAGGAATTGCGCGACCGCGGCATCGCCAACCGCATCGGTTTCTTCCTGCACATCCCCTGGCCGCCTACGGGTCTGATGCTGTCGCTGCCCAGCCACCGCAAGCTGGTCGAGTCGCTGTTCGCCTATGACGTGGTCGGTTTCCAGACCGCGGACTGGCTCGACAGCTTTCGCGATTACGTGCTGACCCAGATGGGCGGCAGCGAGGGCGCGGACGGGCGGCTGACCGCGGGCGGCCGCACGATCCGCGCCATCGTCGCGCCGATCGGCATCGAGACCGCGGGGTTCGAGGAAGCCGCGACGTCGGACGCGGCACGGTTCGCGCGCGAGCGGATGTACATGTCCGCGACCGGCCGCAGCCTGATCGTCGGCGTCGACCGGCTCGATTATTCGAAGGGGCTGCGCGAGCGGTTCCTGGGCTACGAACGCTTCCTGAGCGGAAACCCCGAGCGGCAGGGGCTGGTCTACATGCTCCAGATCGCACCGCCGAGCCGCGAGAAGGTGAGCGCGTACCAGGAAATCCGCGCCGATCTCGACGAATTGTCGGGGCGGATCAACGGCGAATATGCCGATATCGACTGGGTGCCGATCCGCTACGTCAACAAGGGCTATCCGCGCGGCGAACTGGCCGGCATCTACCGTGCCGCGCGGGTCGCGCTGGTCACCCCGCTTCGAGACGGCATGAACCTGGTCGCCAAGGAATATGTCGCGGCGCAAGACCCCGCAGACCCCGGCGTCCTGATCCTGTCGCGCTTCGCCGGCGCGGCGGCGCAGATGCAGGAGGCGGTGCTGGTCAACCCGTACAGCGCCGAGGAGATGGCCGATGCGATCGTCACCGCGCTGTCGATGCCGCGCGCCGAACGCATCCGCCGCTGGGAGGCGCTGATCGACAGCGTCCGGCGCGAGGACGTGCATTGGTGGTGCGACCTGTTCCTGACCGCGCTTCGCGACGCGGCCGTGAAGGAGAAGGCTTGCGCTCCCTGATTTCCGTTCGCCCTGAGCGAAGTCGAAGGGTCTGGCTCTGGGCAATGTGCTTCGACTTCGCTCAGCACGAACGGTATTTTGGGCAGCGATCCATGAAGGCTGCCTAGAGTTGTTCGGCACCGCATATCGCCTTCGGGAGTTTATACGCTTTGAACAGCACGCCTCCCCGGCGAAGGCCGGGGTCCAGGCGCACGGGTCGTGCGACGTCAGGACGGACCTTGCCATCCAGGTATGCCAGCCTGGGCCCCGGCCTGCGCCGGGGAGGCGGTGATCTTGCATCCCCGAAACAGGCCATATGCAATTCTCCTCCCGTGCCGGGAGGGGGGAGCAAGCCTGGTCGAGTTCGACTCTAGATGTCGGCCGCCCGACCGCTGCGCCGCCATGCACCTGCCAGCAACCGGCCGAGCGTCGCGGGCACGCCCGGCCTCAGCAGGAGCCAGTCGCGGATCGCGGGGCCGCGTTCGGCGCCGATGACCTGCTTGTAGCCGCCGCGGTCGCCTGCGCCCCAATCGACCGTCTCCATCCCGCGATCCAGCGCGTCGGCGAGGTTGCGCCAATAGAGCAACTTGCCGGGCGAGTGCTTCGCGAAGGTCGGCACGTAGCTGTTGGCGATCGCATATTTGGTGGTGCCAACATCCATGTCGAAGGAGAAGGCGGCCGGATTGCCGTCGACGGTCAGCAGGGCTGCGTGAAACATCGACGCCAGCACCGGATCGCGCGCCGCCGCCTGCCAGAAGGCGAGGTGACCTGCCCGCGTGAACTTGGCGTCGCCGCCGTCGGTGCTGGTCGCAATCCAGCTGCGGTCCTCGATCTGCCCAAGCGCCGCGAACGCCTCCGGCCAATCCGTGCCGTCGACAAAGTGCCAGTCCAGACGGCCGTGCGCGGCGAGATGCTTTTCGTGGAAGCGGTTCTTGCGCAACGTCGACAGCCGCGGCCAGACCCCCTCACGCCGCTGTTCCGCCATGTCGAGGCGCCAGTCGCGCGCCACGAACCGGTCGATCACCGCCCAGCCCTGCGCGCGGGCCGCACCGATGAGCGCGGCGGCGGCGGGATCGTCGTCGTGGACAGGTCCGATCCGCAAGCCCCGCGCGGTGCGGGCGACTCCGGCGAGCAGAGCGGGCGCCGCCGCATCGCTTGCCGCGAGCGACAGCGGTATGCTGCGGAACGGCCAGTAGCTGCCCGGCACCGCCACGAGCCCCAGCATGCGCGAACCCAGGCCGACCAGCGGCAGTGCGGCGACCGGCACCTCGTCCTCATACGCCACGATCGTCCGGGCCTGACCGCCGTAAGCCGTCACCGCTGCGGCGAACCAGCCGGCGCGCAGGAAGCGATACGGCGCCGCCGCCGCCTCGGCCACCGCGTCGATGGCCGCCGGTAGGCCGTCGACCGTTTCGATCCGCGTCACGGGGTCGGCCGCGGCAAAGGCGACGGGCGGGATCGGCTTGGTCATCGCCAAACGGGTTAGAGAGACATGGTTACCAAGGCGTTGCGCTCGGCCGCGCACCGCGCCAGAGAAGGCCGATGCCGACGCTTCCCGAGCTTTCGACGATCGCCCAGACGATTTCGCTGTCGCTTTCGCCGGTGTTCATGCTGGCGGGCATCGGCGCGCTGCTCAACGTGCTGGCCGGGCGGCTGTCGCGGGTGATCGACCGTGCGCGGGCGGTGGAGCAACTCCACCCGCGCTCGACCGGGCCGGAACACGATCGCCATGTCCGCGAGCTGCGGCTGCTCGACCGGCGGATGACGATCATCAACAATTCGCTTTTCCTGGCCGTGGCCAGCGCGGTAATGACATGCATCGTCGTGGTGCTGCTGTTCGTCGCCGAACTGGCCAAGCTGCATTTCGGCACCTTCGTGGCGCTTGCCTTCATCCTGGCGATGGTGCTGCTGATCGCGTCGCTCGTCGGGTTCATCATCGAGGTGCGGGTGTCGCTAGGCGCGATCCACGTCCGCGAGGAATTGCTGAACGAGGACCGGCCATGATCGAGAAACGCGTGCTACAGGGGCTGGTGGCGATCGCCTGCCTGCTGCCGTTTATCGTGGGTGGGCAGGGGATCGCATATGGTCCGGCGCCGTTCGGGCATCTGGCGGACGTGCCGCGCGATCTCGACAGCCATTTCCGCTACATCTCCGGCATCTTCTTTGCGACCGGCATCGGCTTTGCGTCGTGCATTTCCCGGATCGAGGCGAAGGGTGCGCGGTTTCGCCTGCTCGGCGGGCTGATCGTCGTCGGCGGCCTGGCGCGGGGCATGTCGCTGCTGGCGGTCGGCATCCCGTCCCGCGGCCATGTGCTGGGGCTGGGGATGGAGACGATCGTCGTGCCGTTGCTGATGCTGTGGCAGTGGCGGCTGGCGCGAAAGTGGCGCCGTTGATCCTCCCCGCTTGCGGCAGGGTATCGCGCACTGTGCTCCGTTCTTGCAATATGGCGGGCGTCGGCAACCCTGCACGCGGCGAACCGGGGCTTGCCCGCCGGAACTCTGCACCCTTTGCGGATCGGCCGGCGTTGAGATAGCCCTTCCCTCGTTCGCGGGCTGCTTGCGTTTGACCAATGTCCTGAAGATCATCGGCGTGACGCTGCTCGTAATGGTGATCCTGCTCGCGCTGCTGGCGACGATCGTGCCGCGCTTCCTCGATCGGCGTTATTATGCGGGGCCGGCGAGCGGGCATTTCGATGGGGCGCGCTTCTTCAACCCCGATGGCGAAGACACCGCGGGCGTGCCCGGCGGCGGCTGGCGCGGCGGCTTCCTCTGGCGGCAACTGACCGGCAGCGACGGTCGGCCGGTTTGGCCGAAGTCGGTCGCGGTGATGCCTTCCAGGCCGCCCGCGCGGGTGACGGGTGACGCCATGGTCGCGACATGGATCGGCCATGCGACGGTGCTGGTGCAGACCCAGGGCATGAACATCCTGACCGACCCGATCTATGCCGACACCGCGGGGCCGTTCGGCCTGGGGCCACGACGGACGATCGCGCCGGGCGTGGCGTTTTCCGATCTGCCGCGGATTGACCTCGTGCTGTTGAGCCACAATCACTACGATCATCTCGACCTGGCGACGCTCAAGCGGCTGTGGCGGCGCGACCGACCGGTGATCGTCACCCCGCTCGGCAACGACCCGATCCTGCGCGCGCAAGGGATCGTCGCGCAGGCGGCGGATTGGGGCGAGAGCCTGCCGGTATCGCCGCCGGCCGGGGGCGGGCCGTTCGAGGTGACGGTGACCCGCAACTACCATTGGGGCAGCCGCTGGTTCGCCGACCGCAACCGCGCGCTGTGGGCCAGCTTCGTAGTGCGGCTACCCGGCGGCAACCTGTTTTTCGCCGGCGACACCGGCATGGGCGACGGGCGCTGGCCTGCGGAGGCGGCGAAGCTGGGGCCGATCCGTCTGGCCTTGATCCCGATCGGCGCGTTCCGCTTCGCGCCGGGGCAGATGAGCTCGGGAAGCCATATCGGCCCCGCGCAGGCGGTGGACGTGTTCCGCGGACTCGGCGCTTCGACGGCGATCCCGATCCATTGGGGGACGTTCCGCCTGTCTTATGAAGCGCGCGATACGCCACCGAAAATACTCGGGGCCGCGATGGCGTGCAGCGGGATCGTGGGCGAGCGTCCGGACAAACGGTTCGCGCCCGTTGGGATCGGACGACCGGTGGCGGTGCCGCCCGTCGTCGCGGGTTTACCGCCGCGCGAAAGCGTGATGCCGCAACGATCCGGCGCGGCGCTGTCGCGGTGCATGGATACGCCGGCTTTGCGGGCCTTGCGTTAGAAGACCGTCCTCACCCCTCGCCGCTTCGCGTCTCTCCCTCTCCCGGCGAGACTAGGCTCAGCCGCTCTTGTAAGCGCAGAACTTGTTGCCGTCGGCGTCCCGGAAATAGGCCCCATAAAAGCCCATCTCCTCGGGCCCCCGAATACCCGGCGCGCCATCGTCGGTCGCCCCCAATTCCATCGCCTTGGCGTATAACGCATCGACGTGCGTGCGGCTGTCGGCGGCCAGCGCCACCATCGTACCGTTGCCCGCGGTCGCGGTGCCGCCGTCATGGGGCTTGGTGATCGCCAGCATCGGCTTGTCCCGGCCCGCGCCATATAGCGTGAAGCCGCGCCCGTCGGGCATCGTCATCAGCCGCCTGCCGCCCATCACCGCGAGCAACCCATCATAGAATTTCAGCGCCTTGTCGATGTCGTTGGTGCCCAACGTCGCATAGCCGATCAAATGCTCTCTCCCATGTTTCCCCCAGCCTACGCCGCGGGCTTGAGCAGGTCGAGTACCGCGGCGGTCATCGCGATCGTGGCGGTGACGATCACCGGCTCGGGCGCGATCTTGAACAGCGGCGAATGGTGCGAGGGAACCGGCGGGCCTCCCGTCGCAGCCGCATCGAACACCGCCTGGGGCGTGCCGCCGACGTCGAAATAATAGCTCTTCACGCCCGTATCGGCGGCGACGAGTGCGGCGAAGTCTTCGGCACCCATCCCCTCCTGTTTGAACGGCAACACGCGGTCGGCCCCCAGCGTCTGCGCCATGACGGCATTCAGGCGGCGGGCGAGGGGTGTGTCGTTGATCGTGGTCGGTGTGCCCTCGATCACGGTGACGACCGGCATGCGGTCCGCGGCCATGCCGTTCATCTCGCCGACGCCCCGCGCGACCCGCTTGATTCCCGCGATCAGCTTGGCGCGGGTTTCCTCGTCATTCGCGCGGACCGTCACCTGGAGCCGGGCTTCGTCGGAGATGATGTTGTGCTTGAAGCCCGAATGGAACGAGCCGACCGTGATGACGCCGGGGGCAAGCGGCTGGCGCTCTCGGCTGATGAGTCCCTGGAGCGCGATCACCAGCTGCGCGCCCATATACACAGGATCCTTGCCGGTGTGCGGGGAGGCGCCGTGCGCGCCGACGCCGGGGATGGTGATGTCTACCGAATCCGACGACGAATATTGAATGCCTTCCGATGCCGATACGGTGCCCGCCAGCCCTTCGGAATTGGAGTGGAAGGCCAAAGCGTAATCGGGCTTGGGGAAGCGGGTGTAGAGTCCGTCCTTGAGCATCGCCGCGGCGCCGCCGACGCGCTCCTCGGCGGGCTGGACGATGAAGACGATCGTGCCGCGCCACCGCGATTTCAGCGCCGCAAGCCGCCGCGCCGTGCCGATGAGCGACGTGATGTGGGTGTCATGGCCGCACGCGTGCATCACCGGCGCCTCGACTCCGTCGATGCCGGTCTGACGCACCTTGCTGGCATTGGCGAGGCCGGATTTCTCTTCCACGGGAAGCCCGTCCATGTCGGCGCGGACGAGCACCGTCGGCCCCGCACCGTTGCTGAGGACGCCGACCACGCCGGTGCCGCCGACCTTCTCCGTCACCCGCATGCCGGCCACGGTCTTCAGCGCCGCCGCCATCTTCGCGGCCGTGCGGGTTTCCTTGAACGAGAGTTCGGGGTTGCGGTGGAAATCGTCCCACATCGCGGCGAGCGACGCGTCGTAATCGGCCTTCACGGCGGGGGCATAGTCGGGTTCGGCGAGCGCGGGCGAAGCGATGAGCGCGGTGGCGAGCAGCAGGTAGCGCATTGATGAATCCCCTTGTTGCGGGGATCATAGCCGACATGCTCGACAGCGCCAGCGGAAGTCGGGCGAGATCGCGGGCCGCATCAAATGACCATCATTGGTGGAAGCACGAACCCGCTGCGCGGGATGGGTGCTTGGGCTCGGTTGAGGTGAGGCAACGAGCGTAGCGCGTGGATTGAGCGCTGCGGGCAGCAGGCAGACGATCGGGGTTCCACGAGAAGGAGCCCTGCCATGAACAT
>NZ_DASVTL010000119.1:0-15124 GCF_036387595.1 Sphingomonas sp. | reverse complement strand
ATCGGCGGCGGCGGCGGTGCGCTGCACCGGCGGGCCTTCGCCCATGTTCTGCATGTGGCCGCCGAACGGGCGCTGATAGATCGTGCCGTCTTCGTTGCGGCTGAACGGCATGCCGGCATGTTCCAGCTCGTACACCGCCTGCGGCGCTTCGCGGCACAGATATTCGATCGCGTCCTGATCGCCCAGCCAGTCGGACCCCTTGACGGTGTCGTACATGTGCCAGGTCCAGTGATCGGGCGAATTGTTGCCCAGCGACGCCGCGATCCCGCCCTGCGCCGCCACCGTGTGGCTGCGCGTCGGGAACACCTTGGTGATGCACGCGGTCTTCAGCCCGCTTTCCGCGATCCCCATCGTCGCGCGCAGGCCGGAGCCGCCGGCGCCGACGACCACCGCGTCATACGTATGGTCGATGATCTTGTAAGAGGCGGGCATCAGGCGGCGCTTCCGAAGGCGACCTTGAGGATCGAGAAGATCGCGATCCCCGCGGCGGTGACGGTGAAGAAATTCAGCAGGAACAGCAGGATGACGCGGCTCGCGTCGGTCTGGTAGTCCTCGATCACCACTTGGAGCCCCAGGCGGAAGTGATAGAAGACCGACACGATCAGCAGCAGCATCGGAATCGCGACCCAGGCCGATTGCAGCCAGGCGCGCACGGCGGCGTAATCGTAATGGCCGAGCCGCGCGACCGCGATCAGCAGCCACGTCATCAGCAGCAGGTTCGAACAGGCGGTCATCCGATGGTTCAGCCAGTGATGGGTGCCTTCCTTAGCGGAACCCAAGCCGCGGACGCGGCCGATCGCGGTGCCGGAGCGCATCACTTCATCCCCATATAGAGCCAGTAGATCGTGGTCAGCGTGACCGCGGCCACCATCGTCAGCATCGCGAAGGTCTTGTTCGTCTTCAACTCGTAACCCGCGCCGACGTCCAGGAAGAAGTGGCGGATGCCGGTCATCATATGCTGGAACAGCGACAGCGTCAGTCCGACCGCGATCACCCAGCCCAGGATGTTCAGCGCGCCGCGATCGGTGGTGAACACGTCGCGAAAGCCCGCATAGGCTTCCTCGCCCGAGGCAATCGCGGCCAGCCACCACACCAGCAGCAGCGTGCCGACCGTGGCCATCCCCGATCCGGTGGCACGGTGAAGAATCGAGACCAGCATGTGCGGCCCCCATTTCCAGATCGACAGATGCGGCGATAGCGGACGGGCGGGATTGCGGGCGGAGGCCAAGGTGACGTGTTCCCCAGAACGGACAGACGTAGGCGCGCTATGAGACGAGCGGCGCGGCTATGCAAGCCGCGCGCGCAGACCAGCGCACGTCTGCAAAGACCCGTGCCACGATTCTCTAACCTGCCATTAACCTTGCCCGATTAGGCAGGTCGAGCGAAGCCGCTGATCGGCCGCCGAAGAGGGATTGTCCGTGACCAAGCAGCTGCCGCCGCCGGAAAGCATGACCAAGACCATCGATCTTGCCGATCGCCTCAACGTGTTCGACATCGCACCCGCCGACCTCGTGCTGGCGCGCGAGATGTGGGCGATGATCGAGCCGGATGCGCGCAGCATTGCGATCACCATCTGGACGCGGCGCGAACAGCTCTACGGGTCGGCGCAGAATTGGGCACCACACGACCGCGAACGGATGTACGATCTCGCCGTCTCCTATCTGCGCAACCATTATACCGACCTCAACAGCACCGCATGGGTGCAGTCGGCCGAGCGGACGGTGGCCTCCGCTTTTGCGATCGGTGTCGGGCTGACGCCGATTCTCGCGATGATGGACGCGGGCGGACGCATGACCTTCGATATCCTGCGCCGAGAACTGGGCGACAACGACGAGCGGCTGAACACCTACGTGGGGCTGCTGCTGCGGATGCGGGCGCTTGAGGGCGACATCTATTGTTCGCTCTACGACTGCTATTCCCGCTTCGACCAGCAACAGGAACGCGAGGGGATCGCAAGCGAGTTCCGCGACGGCATCGCGCAAGTGGTCGAGGACGCCAAGCAGGACGGCGATTCGCTGCGCGACCAGGCGCAGGGATCGTCGCGCTCCGCGCGCGGCATGCTGGGCAAGACCAGCGAAGTCGCCGCCGCCGCCGAACAATCCGCGGTCGCAATGCGCGAAGCCGCACAGACCGCCGCCGGCCTGATCCGCGCGATCGAGGACGCGCGCACCGAGGTGGAGGCCGCCGCCGAAATCGCCACCCGCGCCTCCACCCACGCCAGCCAGGCGGTGAGCATGGCGGAAACGCTCAGCGGCCATGCACAGGGCATCGAATCGATCCTCGGCCTGATCCGCGACATCGCCGGACAGACCAATCTGCTCGCGCTCAACGCCACGATCGAAGCGGCGCGTGCCGGGGACGCGGGCCGCGGCTTCGCGGTCGTCGCGCAGGAAGTGAAAAGCCTCGCCAGCCAGACCGCGCGCGCGACCGACGACATCGCCGCCAAGATCGCTGCAATCCAGTCCGCCACCCGCTCCAACGTCGAGGCGAACGCCAGCATCAAGGCGACCGTGGTCGAGGTCCAGACCTCCGCCGAGCGCATCCGCTACGCCATGGAGGCGCAAGCGCAGACCGTCACCGCCATCACCGCCGCAGTCGACGAAACCGCGCTAGCCGCCGATTCCATGAGCGGCACGATCGCCGCGATCCGCGAGGATACCGAGGCCGTGGCCAGCGAAATCGACACCGTCAGCCAGGGCTTCGACCGACTCGACGGCCGCCTGACCGCGCTCAAGAACAGCGCCGGGGATTTCGTGGCGCGGGTCGCGGCGTAGGGCGGCCCTGACCTCCTATCGACCGTCACCCCGGACTTGTTCCGGGGTCCAGTGTGCGGCAAGCCGTGTCGCTGATGAGAGAGCGGACTCCTTGCGTCTACATCCTGGCGACCGGCTATTACGGCACGCTGTATACCGGCGTGACGTCCAATCTGGTCGGCCGCATCATGCAGCATCGTGCACACGCTTTCGACGGCTACACCAAGAAGTATGGTATCATACGCCTCGTCTATTACGAGGTCGCCGATACGATGGACGTCGCGATTCGGCGCGAGAAGCAACTCAAGCGCTACCGGCGAGAATGGAAGCGCAATCTGATCGAGCGGCAAAACCCGATGTGGAACGACCTTGCGGTTGGACTTGGACTCGACCCGCTGACGGCATTGCCCGGCCCAGCCCTGGACCCCGGAACAAGTCCGGGGTGACGGATGAGTGTTTCATCGTTCCTGCGTCACCCCGGCCTTGAGCCGGGGTCCAGCACCGGGCATCACGATGGACATGACCACGCGCATTCTCCTGACCGGCTCCTCTCGCGGCATAGGTGCCGCCATCTCTGACACCCTTTCCAAATCCGGAGCGATCCTGATCGGGCACGGAACGCGTGATGCCGCCATGCGGATCGGTGCCGATCTCGGTCAGCCGGGCGCAGCGAAGGCGCTGTGGCAGGAGGCGCAGGATCGGCTCGCTGGCCCGATCGACGTGCTCATCAACAACGCCGGCATCTTCGAAGCCAATCCGCTCGACGCCGATGACTGGGCCGAAGCGTGGAACCGCACCATGCAGGTCAATCTGACCGCTTCGGCCGAGCTCTGCCGCCTGGCGATCCTCGACTGGCAAGCGCGCGGCGTGCCGGGCCGCATCGTCAACATTGCCAGCCGTGCCGCCTATCGCGGCGATTCGCCCGCGCACTGGCATTATGCCGCGTCCAAGGCCGGGATGGTGGCGATGACCAAGACGATCGCGCGCGGCTATGCCCGCGACGGCATCCTCGCCTTCGCGATCTGCCCCGGCTTCACGATGACCGGCATGGCGGACAATTACCTCGAAAGCCGCGGCGGCGACAAACTGCTCGCCGACATCCCGCTGGGCCGCGTCGCCGATCCGCAGGAGGTGGCGGCGGCCGCCAGGTTCCTCGCCCTCGAAGCGCCCGCGTCGATGACCGGCGCCGTGATCGACATCAACGGCGCCAGCTATGTCCGATAGCGGGCGCCTCGCTATCAGACCGGCCGGCGGCGTGCCCACGCCGTCCGACGAGCTGGCGAACGCCGGTTCGTCTGATAGCGGGCCGCCCGCGGCCGCCGCCCCTCCCACGCCGTGCGACGAATCCGCGGCAGGCAGCTGGAAGGTCACCCTGCCCTGCACCCGCGCCGAGGCCGAGGCGATCGACACGCTTGCGGATACCGGGCTGGACGCGGTGCTGATGACCACCGAGGACGTCGCGGACGATGCGGAGCGCTGGCGGCTGGACGCCTATATGGAGCGCGAGCCGGATGCCGCGGCGCTCGCGGCCATCCGCGCGCTGGCGCCCAGTGCGCGCGCCGCGCCGCAGGTGGAGCGGCTCGACGATCAGGATTGGGTGACGTTGAGCCAGGCGGGGCTCGAACCGATCCGCGAAGGGCGGTTCGTGGTCCACACCAGCGCGCATGACGTGGAGGTCGATACGGGTGCCGGCCAACGTGCGTTCCTGATCGAGGCGGGTCAGGCGTTCGGGACCGGACATCACGGCACGACCAGCGGTTGTTTGGCGATGCTCGATGGACTCGCCGCGGCGGGCAAGCGGTTCAGCAAGGTGATCGACGTCGGGACCGGAACCGGTTTGCTCGCCTTTGCCGCGCTGGAATTGTGGCCGATGGCGGAGATCGTCGCGACCGATATCGATCCGGTGGCGGTCGCCGTGACGCGCGAGAACGCAGAACTGAACGACGTGGTCGTTGGTGATGACATCGGAGAGGTAACGCTGTTCGTTGCCGATGGCGCGCGCCACCCCGCGATCGACAACATCGCTCCGTTCGATCTGGTTATCGCCAACATCCTTGCCGGCCCGCTGGTGTCGATGGCGCCCGAAATCGCCAGCATCGCGGACGCGGACGCCACGATCGTGCTGGCGGGCCTGCTCGAAACGCAGCGTACCGCCGTCGTGGCCGCCTATGAAGCGTGCGGGTGCCGCCTGGACGCGGTCGATCGCCGCGGCGACTGGTCGGTGCTCCGCCTCACTGCCGGGCCGCAGCGCTACGCGCCGAGCGCACCCTTCGACCCGAAGGGCCGCGATGGCTGGGCCTTGGATATCTGATCTGTCCTACAGGCGGATGGCATCCTAAGCCGTCCTTCCCGCACTCGCCCCGGCTCGGGGCCACCGCAGGAGGTTCGTGAGAAACAGCGTGTAGGATGTGACTTTCCAGTGACCTTCCGTTTTCTCAGGCCGCTTTTCCTCGCGCATAATCCTGCGTGCCACGCGTCAGCACGGCATCGCCTTCGACGATCGCGGCCACCGCGATATCGTCCTGCGCCTTCAACACATCGTAAAGGGGCGCGAAGTCGGTCTCGACCGTGGCCTTCAGCAGCGCATCGAAGCTAGGGATCACGAAATAATTCTGCTGGAAATCGTCGATCCGGTATTCGGTGCGCATCACCCGCGCGAGATCGAACGCGATGCGGTTTGGGCTGGGATCGTCCAGCGCGAACCGCGATTCGGAAAAGCTCGACACGATCCCCGCGCCATAGATGCGCAACCCCTGCGGCTCGGCGATCAGCCCGAACTCGACCGTATACCAATATAGCCGCCCGAGATATTTCAGCGCATCCAGCCCCAGCGCCCGCTGCCCGCCGCGCCCGTAAGCCTCCAGGTAATCGGCGAACACCGGGTCGGCCAGCATCGGCACATGCCCGAACACGTCGTGGAAGACGTCCGGCTCCTCCAGATAATCGAGCTGGTCGGAGCGGCGGATGAAATTGCCCGCGACGAAGCGCCGGTTGGCCATATGGTCGAAGAACACGTCGTCGGGCACCAGCCCCGGCACCGCCACCACCTGCCACCCGGTCAGCGCCATCAGCCGCTCGGACAGTTCGGCGAAATCGGGGATGCCCGGCTTGGACAGCTTGAGAACGTCCAGCCCGCGCAGATACGCATCCGACGCCCGTCCCGGCAACAATTTGGCCTGGCGCGCGAACAGCGTGTCCCAAACGCCGTGCTCCTCCGCCGTATAATGCGCCCAGTCCTGATCGACCGTCCAATCGGCGTTGGCGCCGGGCGGGGGCGCGTGCGTTTCGGTAAGCATGGCGCTAGTCCTGGGATGATGCGTGACAAGGGTGGAACGTGGCAGCGCTGAAGCGAATTGCCAAGGGCGTCGCCGCGGCGATCCTGCTGCTGCTGGCCGGCTATGCCGCGGCGGGTCTGATCGGCGGCGCGATTCCCGCGAACCGCGACTGGCGCCCGCCGGCACGCGGGGTGACCGTCTATGTCGAGAGCAACGGCGTCCACACCGGCATCGTCGTGCCCAAGCTGGCCGCCGGCATCGACTGGCGCCCGCGAGTCCCTGCCGGCGACCTTGCCGACCCACGCTACGCCCGGCTGGATCATGTCGCCTTCGGCTGGGGCGAGCGCGCCTTCTATCTCGAAACGGCCACCTGGGCGGACGTGAAGGCACGCACGATCCTGGCCGCCGCGATCGGCAGCGACGCCACGTTGGTACATGTCGAGCATCTCCCCCGCCCCACCCCCGGCACCGACTTCCGCGCGATCGTGCTTCGCCCGGAGGAATATCGCGCGCTCGCGGCGTATATCGCCGCGACGTTCAGGCCAGGCGGGACGCGGCACCGCGGCTATGGGCGATCGGATGTCTTCTACGAAGCGCGAGGCCGCTATGACGCGGTGCGCACCTGCAACGCCTGGACCGGCGACGCGCTGCGCCGGGCGGGCCTGCGCGTCGGCGCATGGACGCCCTTTCCCGTGACGGTACTGCGATGGTTCTGAAGGCACCGTCCAAGGCGCTGTGGGCCGCCGAACTTCCGCGCGCCGCGTGGATGTTGGCGACCTGGTGGCGGCACCGCGCGCTCCTCGCCGCCGCGCCGATCGGCGATGGTCGCGCCGTCATGCTGCTGCCCGGCCTGTTCAATTCCGACCGGTCCAATTTCGCGATGCGCCGCTATCTCGCGCGGCGCGGCTATGTCTGCGTCGGCTGGGGCTTGGGGCGCAATTTGGGTATCCGCAGCGTCGGCCCGGACGCGGTGCGGCTGATCGCGCGGGTCGAGGAACTGGCGGCAACCCACGGCCCGGTGACGCTGGTCGGGGTCAGTCTCGGCGGCATCATGGCGCGGCTCGTCGCCTTGCGCCGCCCCGATCTCGTTCGCGCCGTCATCACCGTCGCCTCGCCATATGCCGGGTCGGCCAGGGCCACCAACGTCTGGCGCGCGTTCGAGTGGGTCACCGGCGAACGCATCGACGACGAAGCCGTCCTCGCCCGCAGCGCCGAGATCGCGGCACCGCTATCGGTCCCCGCAACCGCGATCTGGAGCCGCTCCGACGGTCTGGTCGCGGGCGCGATCTGCCGCGATGTGTCTGCCCACGCGATCGAGGTGCGCAGTTCGCACTTGGGCGTCCAGCTCAGGCCGCAGGTGCTGCGCGCCGTCGCCGACGTGCTCGCCGGTCAGTCGCGGGCGACATAGCCGTCATAAGGCCCGCACCGGGCGTCCTTCTTGCGGCAGCGTTTGTCATATTCGCGCCGCTCCTTGCCCTCGCGCGCTTCGGCCTTGCGCATCTTGCGGCCATAATTGCGATCGGATTCCTCCTGGCTCGTCGTAGACCAGTCGACCGCCTTGCCCGCCACCTGGAACGGCGCCTTCACGATGCTCGCCGCGGTGCTGATGCAGCCGCCCGCAAGCAGCGGCAGGAGGATGAACATGATCTTCATGGCGCAGGCTTTCGTAAGGCAGCGTCGCGCGCGGCGACCCCGATGGCAGGATAATCGGTGAAGAATCCGTCGATTCCAAGGCGAAGTCCAGCCGCGATCTCGCCCGCCACGTCCCCCCGGCCATCGGCACCCGCAAAGCGCGGCGGCAGGAACCGGTTCTCGGCGCGGTAGGTCCACGGATGGACGCGCAGCCCGGCAGCATGCGCGTCCGCGACCAGCGTCGTGCCGTCCACCCCCGCCTTGTTCGGCCCGATCCCCCAGGCGTAAGCGGCGACGGCCTTCAACCCGTCCGGGCTGCGCATCGCCACATAGCTCGCCACTGCCCCATCGGCCGGCGCCCCCTCCACATCCATCAGCTGGATCAGCCGGATGCGCGTTATCGCATGAATGCGCTTGAGGTTGGCGACCTCGAACGACTGGATGAAGACGGGTGCTTCGCCATCGTCCCACCCCGCCGCCTCCAGTTCGGCGACGAGGCGCGCATCGGTCGGATGGCCTATGCTCGCGAAATAGGTCGGGTGCTTGGTTTCCGGATAGATGCCGATCGTCCGCCCGGTCTCCGCCGACCGTCGCTTGGCCAGCGCGATGATCTCGGCCAGCGTCGGCACCGCGAAGCGCCCGTCATAGGCCGCATTGCCCGGCCGCAATTCGGGGATGCGTTCCTTGGCGCGCAGCGTCTTCAGCTCCGCCAGCGTGAAATCCTCGGTGAACCAGCCGGTGATGCCCTGCCCGTCGATCGTCTTCGTCGTCCGCCGCGCGGCGAATTCCGGATGCCCCGCGACATCGGTGGTCCCGCTGATCTCGTTCTCGTGGCGCGCGACCAGCACGTCATCCTTGGTCGGGACCAGATCCGGCTCGATGAAGTCCGCGCCCTGATCGATCGCCAGTTCGTAGGCGGCCAGCGTATGCTCGGGCCGCTCGCCGCTGGCGCCTCGGTGCGCGATGACGATCGGCCGGTCCATGCGCGCCTTCTGCCCGCTCGCCGCGCCCGACGCCAGACAGGCGAGGATGGCGATGGCTCGCCCGGCGAAAACAACGTAGGTCACAGGTCTTCTCCGGTCGAGGGTTCGATCACGCATGCATTTCACGATCAATGGTCAGCATTATGACGCCGAGGTCGATGTCCGCACCTCGCTGCTCGATCTGGCCCGCGAGCACCTGGGCCTCACGGGGTCCAAGAAGGGGTGCGACCACGGCCAGTGCGGGGCGTGCACGATGCTGGTCAACGGTCGCCGGATCAACGCCTGCCTGACCCTGGCCGTGATGCACCAGGACGATGCGATCACCACGATCGAGGGGCTGGGCACACCTGCCGACCTTCACCCGCTCCAGGCCGCGTTCATCGCGCACGACGGCTATCAGTGCGGCTATTGCACGCCGGGTCAGATCTGCTCGGCGGTCGGGATGCTCGACGAGATGGCACGCGGCTGGCCCAGCCACGCCTCACCCGCGCTCGATGCGTCCGAATGCACCGATGCCGAAATCGCGGAGCGGATGAGCGGCGACCTGTGCCGCTGCGCCGCCTACCCCAACATCGTCGCCGCGATTCGCGAAATGGTGGCGCCATGAAGACCTTTGCCTACGCCCGCGCCGAAACCATCGAAGCCGCCGCCCGCGACGGCGCGGCCCCCGGCGCCCGCTTCATCGCCGGCGGCACCAACCTGCTCGATCTGATGAAGCTGCAGGTCGAGACGCCGTCCGCCCTGATCGACATCACCCGCCTGCCGCTGTCGACGATCGAGGAGAAGGATGGCGGCCTGTCGATCGGCGCGCTCGTGCCGAACAGCGATCTCGCCGCAGACGCCCGCGTCATCGCGCTCTACCCCGCACTCAGCCGCGCGTTGCTCTCCTGGCGCAGGTCGCCGGCGAGATGCTCGGACTTACCGTGGCGGACGTAACCGTCCAGCTCGGCGACACCGATCTGCCGCCGAGCGCCGGTTCGGGCGGCTCGTTCGGCGCGGGCAGCGCGGGCTCGGCGGTGGTGCTGGCGTGCGAGGACATCCTCGCCGAACTGGCGCTGCGCATGAACGCCGCGCCCGAAGACCTCGTGTTGCGCGATGGCTGCGTCACCGCTGGCGGGCGCCGGGTCGCGCTCGCCGATCTGGTGCGTGGCGAAGCGATCGTGGCGCTCGGCAAGACCGGGCCGGGCACGGAGAGCAAGCGCACCAGCCAGGCCAGCCACGGCGCGCATTTCGTCGAGGTCGCCGTCCACGCCGTCACCGGGGAGACTCGCGTCCGCCGGATGCTGGGAGTGTTCGACGTCGGCCGCGTCCTGAACCGCCAGACCGCCGCGAGCCAGCTCAGCGGCGGAATGGCGTGGGGCATCGCTTATGCGCTGTGCGAGGATGCGGTCGTGGACACCCGAACCGGGTGTTTCGTGAACCCGGACTTCGGCGAGTATCACGTCGCGGTCCACGCCGACGTGCCCGTGATCGAAGTGTATTTCGTCGAGGAGATCGACGCATCCGCCAACCCCGTCGGCGCCAAGGGGGTCGACGAACTCGGCATATCGGGCGCCGGCGCGGCGGTGGCGAACGCGATCTACAATGCCTGTGGGGTCCGGGTGCGCGACTTTCCGGCGACGTTGGACAAATTGCTGCCAGGCTTGCCGCCGCTTTAGCTTCTTTGCGGAGGAATGAAGGAAGAAGAATGGTCGAGAACGATTCCGTCCTGAATGCGGCGCGCAATTGGGCAGGCGAGCCGCTCGCGCTTGCCACCGTCGTCTCCACCTGGGGTTCTGCGCCCCGGCCGAAGGGCAGCCATATGCTCGTCCACGCGGACGGCCGTTTCGAGGGATCGGTGTCGGGCGGCTGTGTCGAAAGCGACATCCTGGCCACCGCCGCGGCGGTCATCGCGGGCGCCCCGTTTCAGGTCAGGACTTATGGTGTCGCCGACGCCGCAGCCTGGGAAGTCGGCCTGCCCTGCGGCGGCGAGATTGCGGTCATGGTGCAGCCGGTATCGGCGCAGGGCTTCGACCCCGAATTGTTCGACCGCATCGCGCAAGCGCGCGAGGCCGGGCAGGCGCTGACGGTCACCACCGACCTGTCGAGCGGCCACTCGGATGCTCGCCCGCTCGAAACCGGCACGGTGTTCGTCAACCGCTACGACCCGCCCCGCCGCCTGCTGATGGTCGGCGCAGTGCAGATAGCGCAGAGCCTGGCCGCGCTCGCGCATACCCTTGGCATCGACACCGTCGTCATCGACCCGCGCGCCCGCTTCCTGACGCAAGAACGCTTCCCCGGCGTCACGCTGGACGATCGCTGGCCGGACGAAGCGGTGGCGGCTTACCGTCCGGGTCACTCGACCGCGGTGGTGACGCTTAGCCACGACACCAAGATCGACGACCCCGCGCTGGTCGCCGCGCTGGCCAGCGACGCCGCCTATGTCGGCGCGCTCGGCAGCCGCAAGAGCCATGCCGCACGCCGCGAACGCCTTGCCGCCATGGGCGTCGCCCTTACCGACATCGACCGCATCGACGCGCCGGTCGGCATCGACATCGGCGCGATCGGGCCGTCCGAAATCGCGCTGTCCATCGCCGCGGCAATGGTAGGAGCCTTCCATGATCGCGGTTGAACGCACCGTCCTGCTCCTGCTCGCCGCCGGCCGGTCGGCGCGCTACGGCGATGTCGGCAGCAAGCTGGATGAGGACTTCCTCGGACGCCCGCTCGGGCTGCACGTCGCGGTGACGCTACAGGCGCTTCCGTTTCTCGACAGGCTTGCGATCACGGGCCGTTGCGGGATCGACTATGCCGCCCACGGTTACCGCGTGTTGCGGAACGAGGCGCCCGAAGACGGCATCGCCGGCTCGATCGTGCTCGGGGTGGCAGCGGCACGCGCATGCGGCGCCGACGCGGTGCTGCTGGCGCTGGCGGACATGCCGCGGGTGACGGCGGCGCATATCCACCGGCTGTTCGATGCCGCCCGCGGCCCGGACGCGGTCGTCGCGTCGAGCGACGGGGTGGACACCTCCCCACCCGCGCTGTTCGGCAGCGACCGGTTCGATTTCCTGCTGTCGCTAACGGGCGACGAGGGCGCCCGCGACCTCGTCCGCGCCGGCCGCCACGTCGTCACCACCCCCGCCGAATTGATCGACGTCGACACCGCAGAGGAACTGGCCGAACTGCGCGCGCTCGTCACCGCCCCCGAACGCACGATCACCCGCCCGGCAAGCTGAGCACGCGCTATTCCAGCTCCAGGATCACCTGATCGACCGCCAGGCTGTCGCCCGCCTGCGCCGCCAGCGACTTGACGATCCCGGTCTTGCCGGCACGCAGGATGTTCTCCATCTTCATCGCCTCCACCACGGCCAGCGGCTGCCCGGCCTCCACCCGGTCGCCGGCGCCGACATCCAGCCGCGAGAGCAGGCCCGGCATCGGCGCGATCAGGAAGCGCGAGAGATCGGGCGGCACCTTCTCGATCATGTGCTGCGTCAACGCCGCCACGTGCGGCGGCAGCACCTGAACCACACGCGACTTGCCCCGCGCGGTCAACCGCCAGCCACCGGGCACGCGTGCCACCTTCACGCTTAGCGGCTCTTCATCCACCCGCGCGGTAAATACGCGCTGGCCCGGACGCCAATGTCCTTCGACGGCTGTCGCAGGCTGCCCATCCGCGAAATCGACCAGTTGCACGCCGTCGCGACTGTCCACCGACGCTTGCAGCCGCTCGCCGTCGATCGTCACCACGCGCTCGGCCCGCTCGGTCACCGGCGAGCCAAGCTGCCCGCCGATCTCTCCCGCCCGCGCGCTATGTTCCAGGTCGATGGCGATCGCGATCGCGGCGAGCTTGCGCCGCAACGCCGCCGAAGCCGGCGCGCCCTGAAATCCGTCGGGATATTCCTCCGCGATGAACCCGGTCGTCAGCGCGCCCTCGCGGAACCGCGGATGCTGCATGAGCGCGGAGAGAAAATCGACGTTGTTGCCCGGTCCCTCGATCTCGAACGCATCGAGCGCCCCGATCTGCGCGTCGATCGCACCCTCGCGCGTCGGCGCCCAGGTGATGAGCTTGGCGATCATCGGGTCGTAGAACATGCTGACCTCACCGCCCTCGACGACGCCATCGTCGACCCGGACGTAGGCCTTCAAATCCTCCCCGGCGCGGGGAGGGAGACCGCGGGCAACGCCGGTGGTGGAGGGGGCGGGCCACGTGCGACCCGCTTGCCGCCCGCCCCCTCCGTCAGCGCTTTGCGCTGCCACCTCCCCGTGCCGGGGAGGATGATAGGGCGTCCCCTCGCTGGCCGGAGGGTTGTACCTAACCAACCGCCCCGTACTCGGCAGGAACCCGCGATAGGGATCTTCGGCATAGACCCGGTTCTCGATCGCCCAGCCGTCGAGCCGCACCTCCTCCTGCGTCAGCGGCAGAGCCTCCCCCGCCGCCACGCGGATCATCAATTCGACCAGGTCCAGCCCGGTGATCGCCTCGGTGACGGGATGCTCCACCTGGAGCCGGGTGTTCATCTCCAGGAAGTAGAAGCCCTCGCCGCTGGTATCCGCCCCCGACACGATCAGCTCGACCGTGCCGGCAGAATAATAGCCCACCGCCCGTGCCAGCGCGACCGCCTGCTCGCCCATGGCCTTGCGCATCTTTGCCGTGACGAAGGGCGAAGGCGCCTCCTCGACCACCTTCTGGTGCCGCCGCTGGATCGAACATTCACGCTCGCCGAGGTAGAGGATGGTCCCGTGCTGATCTCCCATCACCTGAATTTCGATGTGCCGCGGGCTTTCGATGAACTTTTCGATGAACACCCGGTCGTCCCCGAAACTGGCCAGCCCCTCGCGCTTGGTCGCCTCAAAGCCCTCGCGAACATCGGCTTCGCAATAGGCCAGCCGCATCCCCTTGCCGCCGCCGCCTGCGGACGCCTTCATCATCACCGGATAGCCGATATCCGCGGCGATCCGGCACGCCTCGTCGGTGTCCGCGATCTCGCCGAGAAACCCTGGCACGACGTTCACCCCGGCCGCCTTGGCGAGCTTCTTGGATTCGATCTTGTCCCCCATCGCCGCGATGGCGCCCGGCGGCGGCCCGACGAACGCGATCCCCGCCTCCGCACACGCCCGCGCGAAACTCTCGCGCTCGGAGAGGAACCCATAGCCCGGATGAATGCAATCCGCGCCCGTTTCCTTGGCGGCGAGCAGGATCAGCTCGGCCTTGAGATAGCTTTCCGCAGCAGGCGCCGGCCCCAGCCGAACGCTCTCGTCCGCCATCAGCACGTGCGGGCTGCGCGCATCGGCTTCCGAATATACGGCCACCGTCGCGATCCCCATCCGCTTGGCCGTCCGCATCACGCGGCAAGCGATCTCGCCGCGATTGGCGACCAGGATTTTCTTGAACGTTTTCACTTGGATGAAATCGGAAGAAGAAAAATTTGGCCTTAAGGTTGCTTCGCCCCGCTCGCGTCGAAGCGAGCCTGTAAGCCTGCTAGCCGCTGACCGTCCTAGGTCAGTTAGAAGCCACCGACCCCGAGGCTCGCGATGCATAAGATCGCGCTCGACGAGCTTGCGACGAGCCCATTGTACCTTGTTATGCCAAAGCAGTTCGGGCCTGTCCTGTCTTAGGCGATGCCGCAGATCGACCGAGAGGCCGAACTTTTCTGCAAGCGGCTCATAGAGCTTGCTTGGATCGACCGGCTCTTCGAATTGTTGCAACAGGCCAAGAAGACCGTTCTCAATATCTGGATCGTTGGGGAAATGGTCCATCTTCTACTCCGCCGCCACCCGCATCGGTTCGCCACCGACCATCGGCACCAACCCCAGCTTCGCGAACAACGCCGCATCCGCCCCGCCGCCGGCGTTGCCCGTCGTCAGCAGCTTGTCGCCCGTGAAGATGCTGTTCGCGCCCGCCATGAAGCACAAGGCCTGCGTCGCCTCGCTCATGCTTTCGCGTCCGGCGGACAGGCGGACCATCGACAGCGGCATGGTGATCCGCGCCACCGCCACCGTCCGCACGAACTCGATATCATCGATCTTCGCCATCGGCGTGTCCGCCAGCATATCGCCCAGCACGGTGCCCTTCACCGGCACCAGCGCATTGACCGGCACGCTTTCGGGGTGGCGCGGCAGGGCGGCGAGCGCGTGGACGAAGCCGACGCGGTCCTCGCGCGTCTCGCCCATGCCGACGATCCCGCCGCAGCACACGTTGATCCCCGCGTGGCGCACCGTCGCCAGCGTGTCGAGCCGGTCCTGGAACGTCCGCGTGGTGATGACGTTGCCGTAATTCTCGGGCGACGTGTCGATATTGTGGTTGTAATAATCCAGGCCCCCCGCGGCCAGCCGCTGCGCTTGGGTAGCGGTCAGCATGCCCAATGTCATGCACGTCTCCAGCCCCATCGCGCGCACGCCCTCGACCATCGCGACCACTGCGTCCATGTCGCGGTCCTTGGGATTGCGCCACGCCGCGCCCATGCAGAACCGCTGCGATCCCGCCGCCTTGGCCTGCGCCGCCGAT
>NZ_DASVTL010000118.1:0-52017 GCF_036387595.1 Sphingomonas sp. | reverse complement strand
ATACCCTGGGAGAGGCGGCCATGCTTGTGCGGACAGCGATCGAGGAGCGCGAATATCTTGCCCTCGCCGGTGCGGAACACGGCCAAGTCCTCGCCACCCGCGACCTGCACGGTGCGGCTGCCGCGGACGGGGATCTCGTCCACCCAGCCGATGTCGAGCCATTCGCCGATCATGCCCCGATCTCCTCTGCCACAATTGATGACTGGGGTTCGAAGCGCGCAATCGGCGCATGCTGCTCTCGGTCCGCCCCGGCCACGCGCGCTGCCCAGGGGTCATCCTGCGTGAACTGCTGCGAGTGGACGAAACGCTTCGCCAGAGCAGCGCGGGCGTCGGCATCGGGAACCAGCCGCGACTTGATGTAATCGAGCCCGACACGCTCGAGCCACGGCGCGGTGCGCTCCAGATAGCGGGCTTCTTCGCGGTAGAGCTGGATGAACGCGGCGCACATCTCCATCGCCTCCCCTTCGGTGGAGACCTTGCAGAGCAGGTCGGTGGCGCGAACCTTGATCCCGCCATTGCCGCCGACGTGGAGTTCGTAGCCGCTGTCGACGCAGATGATGCCGAAGTCCTTGATCGTCGCCTCGGCGCAATTGCGCGGGCAGCCGCTGACCGCGATCTTGAACTTGTGGGGCATCCACGACGCCCAGGTCTCGCGCTCGATCTTCACCCCCAGCCCTGTCGAATCCTGCGTGCCGAACCGGCACCATTCGCTGCCGACGCACGTCTTCACGGTGCGCAGCGCCTTGCCGTAAGCATGGCCGGACACCATCCCGGCGGCGTTCAGATCGGCCCAGACCGCGGGCAGATCCTCCTTCTTGATGCCGAAGATGTCGAGCCGCTGACCACCCGTCACCTTGACCAGGGGCGCGTCGTATTTCTCGACCACATCGGCGATCGCGCGCAATTCCTTTGAGGATGTGATCCCGCCCCACATCCGCGGCACGACCGAATAGGTGCCGTCCTTCTGGATATTGGCGTGCATGCGTTCGTTGACGAAGCGGCTCTGCTGGTCGTCGCGATACTCGCCAGGCAGCGCGCAGAGCAGGTAGTAATTGAGCGCGGGGCGGCACGACGAACAGCCGTCCGGGGTCGACCAGTGCAGCCGCTGCATGACCTCGGGGATGGTGCGCATGTCCTGCGCCACGATCTCCCGGCGCACGTCGTCGTGGCCGAAGCTGGTGCATTTGCACATCGTCTTCGCGCCCGCCTGCACCTCGTCGCCCAGTTGCAGCGCGAGCAACGTCTCGACCAGTCCGGTGCACGATCCGCAGCTCGCCGATGCCTTGCACCCGGCGCGTACCGCGTCCAGGCTGTGCGCGCCGCCGACGATGCACGCTGCGACCTTGCCCTTGCTGACGCCGTTGCAGCCGCAGATCTCGGCATCGTCCGAGAGCGCCGCAACGGCCAGACTAGGGTCCAGCGCGCCTCCTCCCGAGGCGAAGGCCTGGCCGAAGATCAGCATGTCGCGCAGGGGCGCGATGTCTTCGCCGCGCTTCATCAGGTCGAAATACCAGCCGCCGTCCGCGGTATCGCCATACAGGACCGCGCCGACGACCCGGTCGTCCTTCACCACGACGCGCTTGTAGATGCCGCGGCTGGCATCGCGCAGGACGATGTCCTCCGCGCCTTCACCGCCGGAAAAGTCGCCGGCGGAGAAGACGTCGATCCCCGACACCTTCAGCTTGGTCGACGTCACCGATCCGCGATAGCCGCTATGGCTGTCGGTCAGCCCGTCGGCGAGCGCGCGGCACATGTCCCACAGCGGCGCGACCAGGCCATAGACGTTGCCCTCATGCTCGACGCACTCGCCGACCGCCAGGATCGCGGGATCGGAGGTGACCATGTGGTCGTCCACCTTGATCCCGCGCCCGATCTCCAGCCCCGCCTCGCGCGCCAGCGCCACTGCCGGCCGGATGCCGACCGCCATGACGACCAGCGACGCCGGGATCAGCGTGCCGTCCTTCAGCTTGACGCCCTCGACCGCGTGCTCGCCGACGATCTCGGCGGTGTTCGCGCTGGTCAGGATCGTCTGCCCACGCGCCTCCAGCGCCGATCTGAGCAGCCAGCCCGCCGCCTCGTCCAGCTGGCGCTCCATCAGCGTCGGCATCAGGTGGATGACCGTCACCTTCATGCCGCGAAGCGTCAGCCCGTGGGCGGCCTCCAGCCCCAGCAGCCCGCCGCCGATGACCACCGCATCGCCGCCTCTGCCCGCCGCGGCGACCATGTGATCGACGTCGGCCATGTCGCGAAAGGTGATGACGCCGGGCAGATCCTTGCCCGGCACCGGGATGATGAAGGGGTCGGACCCGGTCGCGATCAGCAGCCGGTCGTAAGCGACGCTGCGCCCAGACCGCGCGGTGACGGTTCTTGCCGCCCGGTCGATCGCGATGACGGGATCGCCCGCGATCAGGTCGATCGCATGGGCTGCATACCAGGCGAGGTCGTTGATGACGATCTCGTCGAACGTCTTCTCGCCCGCCAGCACGGGGGAAAGCATGATGCGGTTGTAGTTGACGTGCGGCTCGGCGCCGAAGATCGTCACCCGGTAACGCGCGGGATCGCGCGCCAGCAGTTCCTCGACCGCGCGGCACCCGGCCATGCCGTTGCCGATCACGACAAGATGTTCACGGGCATCCCGCCCCGCTTCGATGCGCCGATGTTCCATCAGATCGTCCAATCCAATTGCAGCCAGAGTTTCGTGGTGTCCGCGGCAAAGCCGTCCGCGCGGTAATCGGCGTAGCGGACGGCGACGTTCGTCCTGCGCCACTTGGCGGTGGCGAGCAGGTCGATCTCGTTGCCGTAATGGCGGACCTGCCGGTCGCTTTCGAAGCGGTGGTAGATCGCCTGGAACGTCACCGCTTTCAGCGCGCCGATTGCAGGCGCCGCATAGCCGACGCTCGCATGGGCATCGCGCACGCCGTCGGGCGGCGTCGTCAGGAACTTGTTCGCCCAGCCCTGGAACTTGAACCCCGTCGCGAGCGGCGTCTGGAAGGAGGTCAGCGGCGCACCGCTACCCGCGCCCAGCACCTCATAGCCGCCGCCCAGCTTGAAGGCGCGGACGCCCAGCGTGGCATCCAGCAGATGATAATCGGCGGCATAGCGGTTGGGGTTGCCGCGATAGTCGCTCTGCCGCGCATAGCTGCCCTGATAGGCGAGCCTGACAGACGGGGCGAAGGCATGCGTGCCCACCAGCCGGACGCCATAGCTCTGGCTCGACAGCCGGAACCCCTGCACGCCTGCGCTGTCCTGGTCGATCAGATAGGCAAAGCCGGTCGCGGTGCCGATCGGGGTGGCGTAGGCGATATTGGCGAGCATCGTGTCGCCGGGAATGACGGTCGGCCGCGCGCCCTTGCCGTCGATACCCCAGATCGTGCGAACCGCGCCGATATAGCTGACGTCGGCCTTCAGCCTGGGGAGGCCCGCCCATTCGACCCGCACCGCGTCGAAGGTCTGGGCGTTTTGGCGGAAAGCGACGTCGCCGACGAAACGCTCGTCGTCCAGCACGATCCGCTGCCGCCCGGCGGTGATCGCCACCGCCCTGGTCTGATATCGAACCTGCGCGCGGAACAGCGCGACGTTCTGGGGGTCCGCGACCAGGGGGCAGTCCGCGATGCCGTTCACCCCGTCGTAGTAATCGCCGACGATCGCCAGATTGCCCTGCGCCTCGACCAGCGCGGCGAACGCGCCGCTCGTCGCCTGCACCCCCGTGCGCACCCGCAGCGTCAGCGCGTCGGCCTGGGCGGCGATGCCGTCCTGCTCGACCGTTTCGTAGCGCAGCCGGGCACTGGCGAGCGGCTTGAGCGCGATGTCCTGGGCCAGTGCCGGCGTTGCCGCGGTGGCCGCCACGGCGAGGAGCGCGCGCATCGCTCCTGGCGGTCCCCCCCGGGGGATCAAATCCGCACGCCTTGCGCGGCGGTCCACTCGCGGCGCCAGCTGCCCTTTACCAGCGTCAGCCCGGCGAGCGCGATGACGGCCAGCCCGGCAAAGATCAGGAAGCCCCATTGGAAGCTGCCGGTCAGCTGCTTGGCCAGGCCGAGCGAGGAGGCGAGATAGAAGCCGCCGATGCCGCCCGCCATGCCGACCAAGCCGGTCATCACCCCGATCTCCGCCGAGAAGCGCTGCGGCACCAGCTGGAACACCGCGCCGTTGCCGGTGCCCAGCGCCAGCATCGCCAGCACGAACAGCCCCAGCGCGCTTCCGACCGTCGGCGCGGCGCTGACCCCGGCGAGCGCCAGCGCCGCGACGACGAACACCGCGGTCAGCGTCTTCACGCCGCCGATCCGGTCCGCCAGCGCGCCGCCCATCGGCCGCACCAGCGATCCCGCCAGCACGCAGGCCGCGGTGCAATAGCCCGCGACGATCGTGGTCAGGCCGAAGCGATCGGTGAAATAGATCGGCAGCGATGCCGCCAACCCGACGAAGCCGCCGAAGGTGACCGCGTAGAAACCCATCAGCCACCAGGCGTCGGGTGCCCGCAATGGTGCCAGATATTCGACCAGCGATTTCGGCGCAGGTGCCGTCGGCGCGTCCTTGGCCATCACCAGATACAGCGCCAGCACGATCGCCAGCGGGATGCAGGCGAGGCCGAGCACCGCGTTCCAGCCGAACAGCTTGGCCAGGGTCGGTGCGAACAGCGCGGCCAGCACGGTGCCCGAATTGCCCATGCCGGCCAGGCCCATCGCCTTGCCCTGATGCTCGGGCGGATACCAGCGGCTGGCGAGCGGCAGCGCGATCGCGAAGCTGGCGCCGGCAAAGCCCAGGATGACCCCCAGCGCGAGCGTGCCCGCAAAGCTGTTCACCCCCAGCATCCACGCCGACAGCAACCCGCCGATGACGATCATCTGGCTGATCGCGCCCGAGCGCTTCGGCCCGATGCGGTCGACGAGCAGCCCGTTGACGACCCGCAGGATCGCCCCCGCCAGCGTCGGCACGGCGACCATCAATCCCTTTTCCGCCGGGGTCAGCGCCAGCGTCTTGGCGATCTCCGGTGCCAGCGGCCCGAGCAGCACCCAAACCATGAAGGCGAGGTCGAAATACAGGAATGCCGCAATCAGCGTGGGCACATGGCCACTGGCCCAGAACCCGCTGCGGGTATCGTGTGTCTCGTCGTTCCAGAACGCGGTCGCCATGTTCGTCCCCCCATCTGCGATGGACAAAGAAAAAGCCGCTCCGACGCGCCCGTGGAGGACGTGTCGAAGCGGCTTCGTTGCCTGTGGACGACCATCCGGCCGTCCGACGCCGTGCGATCCCCCCGTTGGAACCGCGCTGCGCTTATCTCGTGTCCGGCATCATCGCCGAACGCGCAAAAGATGACCGATTCGCTGGGTCCGCGCAAGCGTCATTTCGCAAGCGCAGCAAGATTACGCCAAACCGCCGATCGTGGCCACGCCCGCGCTTATGGCCAAGGAGAGGTCGGGGTCGATGTCGGCCAGGCTGCGCGCCCCGATCGCCTCGCGCAACCGCTCGGCGGCCTGGTGCGCGCCGACCAGCGTCGTGGCGGGCATGACGATGCCGAACTCCTCGCCCCCCAGCCGCCGGATCGATCCCGATGACGCCACCCATCGCGCCGACCAGCCGCTTGCTGATGGTCAGGCCGAGGCCGAGGCCGGTTCCGCCGAACCGCCGCGTCGTCGACAGATCCGCCTGGACGAAGGGCGAGGACAGCCGGTGGCTAGCCGCCGGGTCGATGCCAATCCCGGTATCCGCGACCGCGATTCGCCAGCGGGTGCGCTCCCCCTCTTCGGGCGCGCTGGTCAGATGGACGGTGATCCCCCCCCGCTTCGGTGAACTTGATCGCATTGCTGATGAGGTTGGAGAGAATTTGCTGCACGCGGATGGCGTCGCCGCGCACGAACGAATCCGTTCCCGGCGCCGCCAGCGACAGCGAAAGCCCCTTGCGCGAGGCGGCGCCGGCGAACAGATCGACCGCGTTGCGCACCACGCCTTCGAGATCGAAGCTGGCGTCTTCCAGGCTCAGATTGCCCGTTTCGATCTTGGAATAATCGAGCACGTCGTCGAGCACGGTCATCAGCGTCCGGGCGGATTGTTCCAACCGTTCGAAGAAGCGTGCGCGTTCGGCCGGCTCGACGTCGCCGCGCAACAGCTCGATCATGCCAAGCACCCCGGTCATCGGCGTGCGGATCTCGTGGCTCATCGTGGCCAGGAAGGATGACTTGGCGTTTGCCGCGGCCTCCGCTTCGATCCGTGCGGCCTGCAGTTCGCGCTCGGTCTCGACCTGCTGGGTCACGTCGCGCGACACCGAGATGCTGCACGTCTGGCCGCGATATTGCGCGACACGCGCGGCAGCCTCGATCCAGGCCAGGGTGCCGTCGCTGCGGCGCAGGCGGAAGCGCACCGAGGAAACGGCATCGGGATCGCCGCTCATCAATATGTCGTGGTGCGCCTTGAGCAGCGCATGATCCTACGCCGGCGCCAGGTCAATGCCGCGGGGCTTTCGGTGCCTCAGCCCCGAACCGCCGCCGCGATCGCGCGCCCGAGCTGGGCCTGGGCCGCATTGGTCTGAGCCAGTGGCAGAGGCGATCCGGTGATGTAGCTCGTCACCAGCAAGGGTGCGGCACGCCCGGCCGGCCAGAGCAGCGCGACGACGTTGTCGGTGCCGTTGTTCCCCGCTCCCGTCTTGTCCGCGACCCGCCATTGCGCAGGCAGCCCTGCACGTAGTCGCTTCGTCCCGGTGGTCGCAGCTACCATCCACGCGACCAGCCGTGCACGCGAATCGGCGGACAGCACGGTTCCCAGGGTCAGCCGCCGCAACGTCGCCAGCATGGCCGCCGGGGTCGTCGTGTCGCGCGGGTCGCCCGGCATGGCGCTGTTGAGCATCGGCTCCAGTCGGTCGAGCCGGGTCGCCGGATCGCCCGTCGCCCGCAGAAATCGCGTCAATCCCACGGGTCCGCCCAACGTCGCCAGCAGCAAATTCGCCGCCGCATTGTCGCTCTGCCCGACCGCGGCGGCGCACAGTTCCGCCACGGTCGCGGTGCCACCGACGCGCGTTTCGGCAAACGGCGCGTGCGGCACCAGATCGCCGCGCGCCACCGCTACGGTGCGGTCGAGCCGCTCGCGTGCCGTATCGATCCGCGCCAGCACCGCCCCGGCCAGCACCATCTTGAACGTGCTGCACATCGGGAAGCGCTCACCGCCGCGCCAGGCGAAGCGCGCGCCGCTCGCAGTGTCGAGGATCGCCACCCCCATCCGCCCCCGCGTCTCCCGCTCCAGCGCCGCGACCGCTTCCGCGAAGCCGGCGCCGCCGAACATCGGCGTCCGCGCCGCGGCACCGCTCGCCAGCGTCGCACCGGCGCCGATCAGGAACGTCCTTCGTTGCATAGTCCACTCCCCCTGAACGCAAGTCGTCCTCGCGGGTTAACGAAGGATGCCCGAACCGACCAGCCCGCGCGTCTGGCGCCCGCGCCGCCTGCTCGTGACCCGCGCCGCGCGCGGCTTCGCGCATGGCCGCGCGATGGTCGAGCGGGCCGCGGCGTTGGGGACGGAGATCGTCGAGCTTTCCGGTGACCGCCTGACCCTGGACCTCCCCAGCGATCCTGCGCGCGCCTATGCCGAGGCCAAGGCCACGCTCGCGGTCGTCGTCGCGCCACCTTCCAGACGCCGGTTTCAGCCGATCCCGCCCAGCGCGGACTGGCGCGTCGATCTGGCGCAAGGGTGCCCGGCGCATTGCAGCTATTGCTATCTGGCCGGGTCGTTGACCGGCCCGCCGATCACCCGCGCCTATGCCAACCTCGACGAGATCGTCGACACGATCCCCGCGTACGTCGGCCAGGGGCAGATCACCTCGCGCAGCCGCGCGCGCGCGCACGAGGGCACGACCTTCGAAGCGTCCTGCTACACCGATCCACTGGCGATCGAGCCGGTGACGGGGTCGCTCGCCGCGCTGATATCCTGGTTCGGCGCGGCAGGATTGGACGCGGCGCTGCGCTTCACGACCAAGTTCGCAGACGTCGCGCCGCTGCTGGGCCTCGCGCACGCGGGCCGCACGCGGATGCGGGTGTCGCTCAACCCGGCGCTGTTCGCGCGCTACGAAGGCGGCACCGCGCGGGTCGCGGACCGGCTGATCGCGATGCGGCGCATGGCCGATGCCGGCTATCCGATCGGCCTGACGATCGCGCCGATCATCGCCGCCGAGGGCTGGCAGGCGGCTTACGGCGGGCTGATCGCCGACGTCGCGACTGCGCTGGATGGCGCAGCGGACGTGGACCTGACGGTCGAACTCATCACCCACCGCTTCACCGAAGGGTCGAAGGCGACGCTCGACAGCTGGTATCCGGGTTCGGCGCTCGACATGAGCGCCGCCAACCGGATCGAGAAGCGTACCAAGTTCGGCACGTCGAAACAGGTTTACGACCTGCCCACGATGAAGGCGCTGAGAACCTTCTTCTACGACACCATCGCCGCCCAGTTACCCGACGCGCGCATCCTCTATTGGACGTGAGGCGTCAGAGGCTGTCCGAAAACTCGTGAAAGAGCGAGTTTCGAGAGCGGGCGTAGCTTGGCTAGACCATGATGACATCAGCCTCACCCACCCGTTCGTCCTGAGTAGCCATCGAGTAGCTGCGGAGCAGCGTATCGAGAGGGCGTATCGAAGGACAGGTGATCGCGTACCAACGGTGCTTCGATACGAGTCCTCGATACGCCCCTGCGGGGCTACTCGGCCTCTACTCAGCACGAACGGGTAAAGGTGGCGTCATCATGATCTAAGGAGGCTCCGGCGATGCGCAGCATCGTTGGAGGCCAAGCGGAGGGTGGCACCGCAAAACGCGGATTCACCGCATCTTCAAACGGACTCTCACACCCGCATCGGCATCAGGACGTACAGCGCCGAGGCCTTGTCGTTCTCGCGGATCAGCGTCGGCGCGGCGGCGTCGGCCAGGTGTACCTCGACGATGTCGCCCTCGATCTGGCCCAATATGTCCATCAGATAGCGGCTGTTGAAGCCGATCTCGAAGGGCAGCGCGGCATAGTCTCCGGGGACTTCCTCGGCGGCGGTGCCGTTTTCGGGGCTGGTCACCGACAGCGTGATCCGGTCGCGGTCCAGCGCCATCTTCACCGCGCGCGTCTTCTCGGTGGCGATCGTCGAGACGCGATCGACGCCTTCCATGAAGCTCTTGGGGTCGAGTTTCAGGATCTTGTCGTTGCCGGTCGGGATCACCCGTGAATAATCGGGGAAGGTGCCGTCGATCAGTTTGGACGTCAGCACCGCGCGGCCCAGGTCGAAGCGGATCTTGGTGCCCGACAGCGATACGCCGACCGAGCCATCGACCTCGTCGAGCAACTTGCGCAACTCGGCGATACATTTGCGCGGCACGATCACGTCGGGCATCCCCTCCGCGCCTGCCGGCCGGGGTATCGTCACCCTGGCCAAGCGGTGGCCATCGGTGGCCGCGGCCTTGAGCACCGGCGCGGAGCCATCCGCGTCGGCGACGTGGAGGAAGATGCCGTTGAGATAGTAACGCGTCTCCTCGGTCGAGATCGCGAATCGGGTCTTGTCGATGATCTCCTTCAATTCCTTGGCGCCCAGTTCGAACTGGGTCGGCAATTCGCCCTCCGCGATCACCGGGAAATCGTCGCGCGGCAGCGTGCCGAGCGAGAAGCGCGCGCGTCCCGCCACGATCGTCAGACGTCCTTCGGCCGCGGCCAGCGATACCTGCGCGCCGTCGGGCAGCTTGCGCGCGATGTCGAACAGGGTGTGGGCGGACACCGTGGTCGCGCCCGGCTGATCGACTGCCGCTGCCACGCTCTCGTTGATCTGCAGATCGAGGTCGGTCGCCATCATCTTGAGCGCACCCTCGGCGGTGGCTTCCAGCAGCACGTTCGACAGGATCGGGATCGTGTTGCGCCGCTCCACCACCGATTGGACATGGCTCAGCCCCTTGAGGAGCGTCGCGCGTTCGATCGTCGCCTTCATCATATTCCCCCGTGCCAACCCGAGTCCCGGGGGCGTCCGCAATGCCGCGCAACCCTACAAGCCAAAAAGGGGCCGGAGCAAGCGCCCCGACCCCTCTCGTGATTCCGCTTACCAGATGGTTAACCGATCAGAAGCGGAAGCCGTAGCTGGCGACCACCTGGTGCCGGTCGGTATCGACGTCGAAGCGGCTGCTGGTCGCGCCGTTCACGTAATCCACCTGGCCGCGCTGATAGTTCGAATAGCGATATTCGACCTTGGCGTAGCTGTTCGGCCCCACCGCGCGCTCGACACCTGCACCGACGCGCCAGCCGTCGAGGTCGAAATCCGTGTCGGTCGTCTGGCTGGTCGATCCCGCCAGCACGTTCAGCCGGGCATTGGTATAGCCGCCCTTGGCATAGATCAGCGTCTCCGGCGTCGCCAGGATGCCCGCCCGCGCGCCGATGTACAGGTCGCGGCCCTGCTTCACCCGGCCGAAGCCGAAGTCGGCGCTATAGTCGCGGCGATCGCTCTTGGCGGTCGATCCGGTGATCTCGCCCTCGATGCCGACCAGCGCGCCGCCGACCGCGACATCATACCCGGCGCCGATGCCATAGAGCAGCCCGCCGATCGACTGGTCGTCGCGGCCATTATCGTTGTCGACGCTGGAACCCGCGCCGACATGGTCGTAACCCAGAATGCCTTCGACCCGCGGACCGGTGAAGACGGGATCGGTGGCTTGTGCGAAGGCGGGTGCGGCGGCAGCAAGCGCGACCGGCGAAGCGATCAGCATCGCGGCGAGGGACATGGTACGCATGGGAATACTCCGTTATCTCACCCCCGAACAGCACGCGGGGTGGACGGGCCAAATGGTTAACGGCCGCGCATGTTGCATGAACCTCAGCTAAACAGCGCAATTCGTTGTATTTTCGCCACAGGAGCTTGATCTGCCCGCCGCAATGCCCAGCCCGCGTCGCGGCCGAGATTATATCGCTCGGCATGGCGAGACCGTCTTCAACGCCGCCCGCCGCTTGCAGGGCGATCACGCACACACGCCGCTGACCCGCGACGGCTTCGCGCAGGCAGACGAGATGGGGGCTGCGCTGCGCACGCTGCTGGGCGCGCGCCCGGCGCTGACCCTCTGGGCGTCGCCCACCGGGCGCGCGCTCCAGACGCTTAGCGTCATCGCCGAACATCTCGAACTCGACTGGCACGCTGCGCGCACCGATGCGCGGCTGGTGGAGATCGGCATGGGCAGCTGGGGCGGGCGCTATTACGCCGATGTGGTTGCGCAGGTCGGGCCGGTTATCGGCGCCGGCGGTATCCTGCGGCCTGCGCCCGATGGCGAGAGCTACGCCGCCATCGCCGAGCGTACCGGTGCCTGGGCGGCCGACACCGCGGACGATGCGGGCGATCGGCTGGTTGTCATGCACGGCATCTCCAGCCGGGTATTGCGCGGCGTGCTGACCGGGCTTGCGCCGCACGATGGCCTCGACGCGCCCGTCGCGCCGGGCCTGCCGCAGGGGTCGGTGTCGCTGATCGCGGGCGGGGTCGAGACGCTGGCGCATCGCGGCACCGGTCAGGCGCCGGCGTGAAGAGTCTCGCGCTGCTGCTGCTGCTCGCCGGCCCCGCGGCGGCGCGCGAGACGATCGGCGTGTATCGCGGCTGGGGTGCCTTTCGCGACGCGGTGCCGGCGCGCTGCTATGCGATCGCGCGGCCGATCATGGCGGGCGGCAACCCGAACGGTTTCGCCAGCATCGCCACCTGGCCCGCCCGCGGCCTGCGCGCCTCGCTCCACGTCCGCCTCAGCCGGGAGCGCGATGTCTCCGCCGGCGTGACGCTGAGCATCGGCGAACGCCGCTTCCCGCTGGTGGCCGGCGCGCGCGACGCCTGGGCACCCGATGCGCCCACCGACCGCGCGCTGGTCGCCGCGTTGCGGGCCGGGCGCAGCATGAGCGTTGAGGCGGTGGGCGGGGGCGGGCGCCCCTTTGCCGACGTCTATGCGCTGGCCGGCGCCGCCACCGCGATCGACGCGGCGACGCTGGCGTGCGCCGCCCGGTAGGTCAGCCGCGCGCCCGCGCTTGTCGATAGGTGCCGAGCAGCCGCACCCATTTGGCGTGGAATCCCAGTTCCTCGATCGCGCGATCGAACCCGGCCTCGCCCGGTCTGCCATCGACGTCGGCATAGAATTCGGTCGCCGCGAAACTGCCGCCGCGCTGATAGCTTTCGAGCTTGGTCATGTTCACGCCGTTGGTCGCAAAGCCCCCCATCGCCTTGTAGAGCGCGGCGGGCACGTTCTTCACCTCGAAGATCAGCGTCGTCATCCATGGGCCTTCGCCGACCGCGGGCCGGCCGCCACGCGCCAGCGTGACGAAGCGCGTGGTGTTGTGATCGGCGTCGGCGATGTCGTCGGCCAGCACCTCCAGGCCATAGATCGCGGCAGCGGCGGCAGGCGCGAGTGCGGCGACCGCGGGGTCGCCCAGTTCGGCCACCACCGCAGCGGCACCGGCGGTGTCGGGATAGGCGACCGGCTGTATATCGTGGGCGCGCATCCAGTGGCGGCATTGGCCCAGCGCCTGCGGATGGCTCATCGCCTGGCGCACGCCCTCGCGCGGGCCGACGCCGAGGAGCGCGTGGCGGATGCCCAGGAAATGTTCGCCGGTGATGACCAGCCCCGATTCGGGCAGCAGGAAGTGCATGTCGGCGACGCGGCCGTGGAGCGAATTTTCGATCGGGATGATCGCGCAATCCGCAGCGCGCGATTTGACCGCCTCGATCGCATCGGCGAAATCGAAGCACGGCAGCGGCAGCCCGTCGGGAAACGCCTGCACCGCCGCGACATGGCTGTTGGCGCCTGGCGCACCCTGAAAGGCGACGGTGCGGCCGGGTTCGGCGGCGGCGGCGCGGGTCATCGCCGCGACGATCGGCTGGGCGGGGACGGCATATTGATCCATCGGCCGACGCGATACGGGCGCGCCCCAGGCTTGCCAAGCGTGCTTGCGGTGTGGGCGGGGCTTTTCTATGGGGTAGGAGATTTCAGCGCCGGGACATCGAGCAGATAATGGACAATCGGACCAACACGATCGCGGGCTGGGTGCTGGCGGGCTGCGGCGCGGCACTGGGGCTGTCGATCGTCGGCGGCATGGTGTTTCACGGCGAGCGGCCCGAAAAGATGGGCTATGCGATCGAGGGTGTCGTCGAAGAGGGCGGCGACGGCGGCGAGGCCGCGGCGGTGCCGATCGCATCGCTGCTGGGCACGGCCGACGCCGCCAAGGGCGCCGAGGTGTTCAAGAAATGCGCCTCGTGCCACACGATCAACCAGGGCGGCGCGGCCGGGATCGGCCCCAATCTGTACGCTGTACTCGGCAAGAACCTGGGGCATCAGGCGGGCTTTGCCTATTCGGACGCTCTAAAGGGCGTCGGCGGCAATTGGGACTGGGACAAGATGAACGCGTGGCTGACCAGCCCGCGCAAGTTTGCCCCCGGCACCAAGATGAGCTTTGCCGGCCTGGCGAACGCGCAGGATCGCGCCAACGTTGTTCTGTATCTCAACCAGCAGGGCTCGAACCTGCCGCTCCCCGCCGCCCCTGCGGCAGGCGCGGCCCCGGCTGACGGCGGCAATGTGGTCGGCGGCGGGTCGGGCGCGGCGCCAGGCGCGGCGAATGCGGTCGATGCGGTGGCCAGCGATGTGCGGGGCGAAACCGGCGATATCGCCAACACCGGCACGCCCGAGCGCGGCGCGCCGTCGATCGACCCCGAAGCGGCGCGCAAGGGCGCCCGCACGCAGTAACCGCGCCGCCGCCGGGCCTCAGGCCGGCGGCGCCGGAACCTCTTTGGTGCCCTCGGCGTAGAAACGCTGCACCACATCCCATGCCTCGTCGGCGGTCTCGACATAGGTGAAGATGCCGAGATCGCGTTCGCTGACCACGCCTTCCTCGACCAGCGCCTCGAAATTCACCACCCGCTCCCAGAAGGCGCGACCGAACAGCAGCACGGGAATCGGCTTGATCTTGCCGGTCTGGATCAGCGTCAGCAGTTCGAACAATTCATCGAACGTCCCGAACCCGCCGGGAAACGCGGCCAGGGCGCGCGCGTGGAGCAGGAAGTGCATCTTGCGCAGCGCGAAATAGTGGAACTGGAAGCTGAGCGACGGGGTAACATAGGGGTTGGGCGCCTGTTCGTGGGGCAGGACGATGTTCAGCCCGATCGATTCGGCGCCGACGTCGTGCGCACCGCGATTGGCGGCCTCCATGATGGACGGGCCGCCGCCCGAACACACGACGAAGTGCCGCATCCCCTGTTCGTCGCGCGGGAAGTTGGAGACCTTGGCGGCCAGTTCGCGCGCGACGTCGTAATAGCGGCTCTTTTCGACCAGCCGCTCGGCGATGCGGCGGCTCTTCTGGTCGGTTGCCATCTCCAGCAGCGCGTGCGCCTTGTGCGGCTCGGGGATACGCGCGGACCCGTACATCACGAAGGTCGAGGCGATCTTCGCTTCTTCCAGCAGCAGCTCGGGCTTCATCAGCTCCAGCTGGAACCGCACCGGGCGCAGATCCTCGCGCAGCAGGAAGTCCATGTCCTGAAAGGCCAGCGCATAGGCCGGGTTCTGCGTCTGCGGGGTCGATACGGCCTCCTTGGCGGAAGCGGCATCCTGGCGGGCGCGGGCGAATACCCGCGAGGGAACACGTGTCTCGGTCATCCGGGGCTGGTACGGGAATTTTTGCCGCGGCGCTACCGGCAGAAGCTAACCGAGTCGTCCTCCAGATGGAGGTGGTTGGCGTGTGCTGCATTGTAATCGGGGCTGAGGACCGTCCCGAAGCGGCGGCAGGCCGAGGCGCGGACCGTCTGGAGGAAATTGCGGGTCGCGTCGTCCTCCGATCGCCAGTCGCGCAGGATCGTGACGCGCCGCCCGTCCTTCAGCACGAAGCCGCCGACATCGGTGGCATTGGCGATCGCATGCCCCGATCGCCTGCCGGCATTGCGTGGCGATCCCACGACGTTGCGGCAGGCATAGGTGCCCATCCCCTCGACCCGCGCCAGTTCGCTGCCGAACGTCTGATACGCCGCCGGCGCCACCGCATTGCGCACCCAGGCCGAGAAGGCGCGCGCATTGCCGCATCGCATCGCGGTGATCCCGGTCACCGGCACGCCGATGTCGGTCAGCTGCACCGCGCCGTAAACCCCGCAGCCCGCGCCATAATCCTTGTCGGGAAGGGAGCGGAATGCGACGCCCTCACGAGTGAGATCGGCGAGACATTGCGCGGTCTGCCGCACCGAAGGCCGCTGCGGCTCGGGCCGTGCGCCGCCACGCGGCGCCTCTCCCCGGCCACAGGCGGCGAGCAGCAGGAGGAGGGCAAGGGCACGCCGCTTCACGCCGCCGATGGTGTCGCCTTGTCCTGGCTGCGTCCAGTCCGTTTCGTCGCGCCAGTCCGTTTCGTCGCGAACGCGCCTGCGCGCCTCGCGGCCGCGCCGATGTCGCGCGCGGCATCTATGAACGGCTGGACCAGCGCGGCGCGCACGCCGTGCGGCGCGCGCTCACCGTCGTCGACCCCGAAGCGCAAGGTCGCCGGTCGTTCGCCCGCCATGTGGAACGTGCCGAAAAGCCGGTCGAACACCGCCAGGCTGCTGCCGAGATTGCGGTTGAAGTGAACCGGGTCCGCGGAATGATGGATCTGGTGATGCGCCGGGCCGAGCAGCCACCGCCCCCACCCCGGTCCCAGCGTCCACCACAGATGCGAATGTTGCAGGTGCGTGAGCACCACCGCCGCGGTCAGGATCAGGATGTTGGTGCCGCTCAGCGTCAGCGGCGTCGCCTCCGGCCCGAAGATGTGCGCGAGCAGCCCGCCGGTCGTGCCCATCGTGAGTCCGAGGATATTGTGGAATACGATAGTGTCCACCGGATGGACACGACCGTTGGTAAGCAGCGAAAGGCTTTCCGCCTGGTGATGGACCTTGTGGAAACGCCACAGGAACGCGACGCGGTGGCTCAGCCAATGATCGAGCCAATAGCCGAATTCATAGGCGAGGAAGAGCGCGACGGTAGCGATCGGTGCACTGATCCAGACGGGCGCGGCAAGCCTGAGCGACGGCCCGAGCAGCCGTGTGACGCCCGCTCCGACCCGATCCGCCGATACGACCGCCCAGCCGATCGCGATCCCTGCGAACAACAGTCCGCCGACGAAGCACACGAGGTCGCAGCGCCCCGAAGCACTGCGCAGCAGGCGGCGTGGGAACAGCGCGCGGCGCAGCACCGCGAACCTTACCGGCCGCCGCCTGCGCGGTACGACGAGCAGGACGAACACGGCTAGCGACAGTGCCAGCGCGCCCAGCGACAGCGACGATCCGGGCGCCAGAAAGGTGCCGAGCAGCTGCCCACGCATGCTGACCGCGATGTCTTGCGCGATGCCGGTGATCCGCTCGTCCATGAGTTCGTTCATGCCCGCGGGTTCGCTACGCTTAAGTTAAGGCGGTTGACGCCCGCGCCCGAGCCGCTAGGGCCGTCGACGGGCCACGCCGCCCCAACGCGGCGCGTGCTCTCTGTGAGGAGAGACTATGACGGACGTTTCTACCGCACCCGCCACGGGTGCGTTCGCCAAGCCGCCTATCAAGCCGGCGCGACCCCATTTTTCCAGCGGACCCTGCGCCAAGCCTCCGGGCTGGGATGCGTCGCGTCTCGCGACCGAGGTGCTGGGCCGCTCGCACCGCTCGAAGATCGGCAAGGCGCGGCTGCAATACAGCATCGACCTGATGCGCGAACTGCTCGGCCTTCCCGACACCCACCGCATCGGCATCGTGCCCGGCTCCGACACCGGCGCGTTCGAAATGGCGATGTGGACGATGCTCGGCGCGCGCCCGGTGACGACGCTGGCGTGGGAAAGCTTCGGCGAAGGCTGGGTGACCGATGCGGTCAAGCAGCTGAAGATCGATCCCGTGGTGATCCGCGCCGAATACGGCCGGCTCCCCGATCTGGCGCAGGTCGATTGGTCGAGCGACGTGCTGTTCACCTGGAACGGCACCACCAGCGGCGTGCGCGTGCCGAACGGGGACTGGATTCCGGACGATCGCGCGGGGCTTAGCTTCGCCGACGCGACCAGCGCGGTGTTCGCCTATGACATTCCCTGGGCAAAGATCGATGTCGCCACCTTCTCCTGGCAGAAGGTCATGGGCGGAGAGGGCGGCCACGGCGTCATCATCCTCGGCCCGCGCGCGGTCGAGCGCCTCGAAAGCTACACCCCCGCCTGGCCGCTGCCGAAGGTATTCCGGCTGGTCTCCAAGGGAAAACTTGCCGAGGGCGTGTTCAAGGGCGAGACGATCAACACCCCGTCGATGCTCGCGGTCGAGGACGCGATCTTCTGCCTGGAATGGGCGAAGTCGCTCGGTGCCGGTGGGCTGATCGCCCGATCGGATGCCAATGCCGCGGCGTTGGACCGGATCGTCGCCGAGCGCGACTGGCTCGGCCATCTCGCCGCCGATCCGGCGTCGCGGTCGCGGACCAGCGTCTGCCTGACGGTGGAGGGTGCGGACGAAGCGCTCATCAAGACGATGGCGTCGCTGCTGGAAAAGGAAGGCGCCGCGTTCGACGTCGCCGGCTATCGCGACGCGCCGGCGGGTCTGCGCATCTGGTGCGGCGCGACGGTCGACACCGCCGACATCGAGGCGCTCGGGCCGTGGCTCGACTGGGCCTATTCGACCGCGAAGGCCTGAACTCCCTCTCCCCTCCGGGGAGAGGGTCGGGGAGAGGGGCAGTAACCCGCTTCCCGGCTCCTTCCCCGACTTCCCTCTCCCCGGCCCTCTCCCCAAGGGGAGAGGGAGAAGAAGGCTTAAAATCATGCCCAAAGTCCTCATTTCCGACAAGATGGACCCCCGCGCCGCCCAGATCTTCCGCGAACGCGGGGTCGAGGTCGACGAAATCACCGGCAAGACCCCCGACGAACTGATCGCGATGATCGGCGACTATGACGGGCTGGCGATCCGCAGCTCGACCAAGGTGACCAAGGCGATCCTCGACGCCGCGACCAATCTGAAGGTCGTCGGCCGCGCCGGGATCGGGGTCGACAATGTCGATATCCCCGCCGCCTCGGCGAAGGGCGTGGTCGTCATGAACACGCCCTTCGGCAACAGCATCACCACCGCCGAACACGCGATCGCGCTGATGTTCGCGCTCGCCCGCCAGCTGCCCGAAGCCGATGCCTCGACCCAGGCGGGCAAGTGGGAGAAGAACCGCTTCATGGGGGTCGAACTGACCTCCAAGACGCTCGGGCTGATCGGGGCGGGCAATATCGGCTCGATCGTCGCGGATCGCGCGCGCGGGCTGAAGATGAAGGTCGTCGCCTTCGATCCCTTCCTCACCCCCGAGCGCGCGGTGGAAATGGGCGTGGAGAAGGTGACGCTGGACGAACTGCTCGCGCGCGCCGACTTCATCACGCTGCACACGCCGCTGACCGACAGCACCCGCAACATCCTGTCGGCCGAGGCGCTCGCCAAGACCAAGCCGGGGGTGCGCATCATCAATTGCGCGCGCGGCGGGCTGATCGACGAGGTCGCGCTGAAGGCGGCGCTCGATTCGGGGCAGGTCGGCGGCGCCGCGCTCGACGTGTTCGTCGAGGAACCGGCCAAGGCATCGCCGCTGTTCGGCACGCCCAATTTCGTCTCGACCCCGCATCTCGGCGCCTCGACCACCGAGGCGCAGGTCAACGTCGCGATCCAGGTCGCCGAGCAGATGGCGGATTTCCTGGTGTCGGGCGGGGTCACCAACGCGCTCAACATGCCGTCGCTGTCGGCCGAGGAAGCGCCCAAGCTGAAGCCGTACATGGCGCTCGCCGAAAAGCTGGGGTCGCTGGTCGGCCAGCTGACTACCGGCGCGATCCCGCGCATCTCGATCCACAGCGAGGGTGCCGCCGCCGAACTGAACCAGAAGCCGCTGTCGAGCGCGGTGCTCAGCGGCTTCCTGCGCACCCAGACCGACACGGTCAACATGGTCAACGCCCCCGTGCTGGCGCGCGAGCGCGGCATGGAGGTGCGCGAGGTGCGGACCGAGCGCGAGGGCGATTACCACACGCTGCTGCGGGTGTCGGTGAAGACCGATGCGGGCGAACGGTCGGTCGCGGGGACGCTGTTCGGCGATTCCGCGCCGCGTCTGGTCGAGCTGTTCGGGATCAAGGTCGAGGCCGATCTGGTCGGGCCGATGCTCTACGTCGTCAACGAGGATGCGCCGGGCTTCATCGGCCGGCTCGGCACCGCGCTGGGCGAGGCGGGCGTCAATATCGGCACCTTCCATCTCGGCCGCCGCGAGGCGGGCGGCGAGGCGGTGCTGCTGCTGTCCGTGGACGAGGCCGTAACCGCCGAACTGCTCGCAACGGTCAAGGCGCTGCCGGGGGTGAAGACCGCGATGGGCCTGTCCTTCTGATAAGAGAAAGCCCTCTCCCCTCCGGGGCGAGGGTTGGGAGAGGGGCAGTGCCCAAAACGGACGAGACGCTGCTGAAACGGGCCAAGGTCATGCGCGCGGAAATGACGCAGCCGGAGCGTGAGCTTTGGATGGCGTTGCGCGGTAAGCGGTTCGAACGCGTCAAGTTTGCGCGGCAGGTGGTGATCGGGCCGTATATCGTCGACTTCGTTGCACGCCAGCGTAAGCTGATCCTGGAAGTGGACGGTGATACGCACGGCTGCTCCGCCGAATATGACACTCGGCGCACGGCGTGGCTTGAAAGCCAAGGCTATCGGGTCGTCCGCTTCAACAACTCGGATGTGATCGCGAATATGGAGGGCGTGCTGTTGACCTTGAAGGAACTGCTCACCACTACCCCTCTCCCAACCCTCTCCCCGAAGGGGAGAGGGCTTTAATGACCCTCGCCCTCCTCCCCGAAGGCCTCCACGATCGCCTCCCCCCGCTGGCCGATGCCGCCGCCGCGCTGGAGGCGCGCGTGCTCGAAGCGGCACGGCTGCACGGCTATGAGCGGGTCGACCCCCCGCTCGCCGAATTTGCCGAAGGCCTCGCGACCCGGCTGAAGGCGGGGGGGCTGACCGATGCGGTGCGCTATGTCGATCCCATCAGCCAGTCGACGATCGCGATCCGCCCCGACATCACCGCGCAGGTCGCGCGGATCGCCGCGACGCGGATGGCGCATCACCCGCGCCCGGTGCGCCTCAGCTATGCCGGATCGGTGCTCCGCCTGCGCAGCCCGCAATTGTCGCCGGAGCGCGAGGCGCGGCAGATCGGCTGCGAACTGATCGGTCTGGATACGGTCGCCGCCGCCGCCGAAGTCGTCGCGGTTGCGGTCGAGGCGCTGGCGGCGGCGGGCGCGGCGTCGCCCTCGATCGACTTCACGCTGCCCGACCTCGTCGATACGCTGGCGGCCGGGCCGCTGCCGGTCGCACCCGAACGGATCGCGTTGCTGCGCGAGCGGCTGGACGCCAAGGATGCCGGCGGGGTTGCGGCGCTGGCCCCCGCCTATCTGCCGCTGGTGGCGGCGGCGGGGCCGTTCGCGTCGGCGCTGGAGCGACTGCGCGCGTTCGATACCACCGGCGCGCTCGCCTCGCGGCTCGACGGGCTGGCGCGCATTGCAGCGGGCTTGGGAGACCGCATCACGCTGACCCTGGACCCGACCGAGCGCCACGGGTTCGAATATCAGTCCTGGCTCGGCTTCTCGCTCTTCGCGGGCGGCGTAGGCCGCGAGGTCGGCCGCGGCGGCACCTACACGATCGTCCACGAAGACGGTGCAGAGGAAGCCGCGACGGGTTTCTCGCTCTTCGCCGACCCGCTGGTCACGCTCGGCGGCACCCCGGACCGACGCCGCCTGTTCCTGCCGCTCGCCACACTGCCCGCAGACGGCGCTGCGCTGCGGGCACAGGGCTGGGTGACGGTCGCCGCGCTGGAGCCGGACGACACGGCCGAAGCGCAATTGTGCACCCACGTCTGGGCGGGTGGCGAGGCTCGGGACATCGGATCGACCTGAGGCCGACGTCGCGGAAGGTGGACGGCGGTCCGGTTCCCGGAACGAAGCTGCCGATAGCTGCCGCTATCCTCGCCGCCGGCTTTTCCAAGCGTTCGTTGAATGGGGCCGACGCTACCAGCCAGCGGAGAGGATGCCACCGCCTGGAAAACGAGACTATTTCGCGCCCAGTAGGGATGAAGGCGTTAGGTCGGGAGCAATCACCAACAGATCATATCGCTGTGCCACCTTGCGCCATGGCGCGGGCATGTCCTGTGCTGGCTTGGTGCGAAGAGCGCGCAAGTCGATGAGTACCCAGCCTTGCCCCTCGCCCGGCCGCGTCGCCAAAGCATCCTTCAGCCACGCATAGTCAGCATCATCGGTCAGTACGAAGGGTTCGTGTCGAACCTGACGGCCAACTCCGCCATACAGCGCATGAACACCCTTCGCGCCATAAACCGCGATGTGGACCGACGATGCGCCATCGCCTTCCGCGCGCTCGGCAGCAAAGTTTCCAAGATCGCGCTGGCCGAGACCATTGATGCCCTTAGCCATATGGACATCACCGAACTTGAACAGAACGCGTGCGGGGCTGGGGCTTGCCGTCAAATGCCCTACCAGGTTGCGCTTCATGAGGCGGGCTCGCTGTCCATTGGACGCATACCCATCGGTATTCTGACCGAGATAGATCGATCGTGTCTCCACCAGCGCGGCGAATAGGGCTTTGCCGCGCACGCCACCATCGCGCGCGATCAGGCCGCTGGCTTCCGCTATTTGCCGATCGGTCACTTTGTAGATGAACAGGTCGCCTGGCGATCCGGATGCAACCGCAGCGGCTGACATGCTGCGGTCGAGTGCCACCAACCTCTCGATAGCAGCACGGGCATTCGGTCCCGGATGCGCTGCGAGCATCTGTTCAAGGAGGTAGCCGGCTGAACCGAAGAACTCCTGATCGAGGCCCCAAATCTCGAAACCGGGTCCAGCCAAGCGCGCGCACTCTGAGGCCATGTCGCTCTCGTCACGACCATTCAGGAAGGCCATTGCGTCCGGGTATTTCTGGGCAAACGCGGCAATGCGAGTTGCGCGATCGGGACGGCGAAGATTGCTGTTCACAACGACTGCCGCTTCCGGGCCTGTTTCCACGGCTAGCGCGCGCAAGCCACCCGGTGCCATGATCCGACACATGCCGACCGTGAACCTGGGTATTTCTCGCGAAAGATGGTCTTCCCCCAGCAACACATAGCGCGCCTGTTCCACCGCTGCGGCGATCACGGCTGCGCCCGGCCCGTGCAGGCCGCTTTCGTCGACTTGCAGCGTGGTGCGCGCCTGATCCAGCCGTCCAGCAAAAGGCGCTGGTCCAGTTTGCGCCGCCGCCAGCGACGCCGCCATGCACCATATCGTCGCGCCAGCTGCTAGCCGCGCAATATTGCCGTTCCCCACCAATTGTGTACCCCCGTCAAGTTTCTTCAACGCCTACAGGCGGGCGCAAGTGTCCGCCAGGCCAGACTTCCCGCTGTCCGTATGTGCGATAGGCGTGATGTCAGTGAAGTTTCGGCTGAGTGAAGTTCAGGCTGCTGCCGCCGCCGGCCCCTGACGCCAGCCGTTGGTCGTTGCGGCGCGCGCTGAAGTGCGGACGACCGGGATCTATCTGGCCCGAACGTACCCTAGAGCATGATGACTTGAGGTCGATCACCTTCTCCTCCCTCCCCTTCAGGGGAGGGCTGGGGTGGGGCCTCTCCTCCCGCGATGCGCCTGAGGAAGCGCCCCACCCCCGGCCCCTCCCCTGAAGGGGAGGGGAGGTTCCACCCGATGTCATCTCGTTCTAAAGCAGCAATTCCTGCGCGCTCGCGCGGCCGACGCTGCCGCCGCCGCTGCGCCGGTCGAACTCGGCCTGCGCGGTGAAGCGCACGTCGGGATCGCGGTCGCTGAGAAAGCCCATGAGCGAATCGTGCGCGATCTCGCGCCATTCCTTGCCGCGGTCGGGACCGTAGCGGACGCGCGGCAGCAGGCCGGGGTTGCGCGACCAGTCGATCAGCTGCGCCAAGCTTGCCTCGTTCAGCATGTCGCGCAGGTGGAAGGCGGTGACATAGGCGTCGGGAAACGCCCGGTGCGCCGGCAATCCGCGATCATGGTCGATGCCGTCGGGTCGCCGCCAATAGCGCAAGACCTGGTTGGAGAAGCTGGGGCTGTCCGGCCACATCCTCAGCGCGCATTTCCAGGTGCAAATCCAGTCCGCATTGCGGGTGAGCGCGGGCGTGCAGAAGCTCTGTTCGAAATCCGCACGATGCGCGGCCAGTGCCACGCGGCGCGGCCAGGGATCGAGCACCGGCCGCGCGCAATCCTGCCACCAGGGCGCCTCGGCGACGTCTTCATCGCGGATGTGGTGGATCGCCATCGTCACCGGCGGAATGGCGCGCCCGGGATTGACGAGGATGCTGCCGCCCTCGCCGTGCAGATCCCAGCGGCCGTCCTTGCCCAGCGCCACATCCTGCCAGCCGATCTCGCAGACCCCGTGCGCAGGCGGCGCGGTGCCGGTGGTCTCAAGGTCGATGACGCGGACGATCTGGGGCAGGGGAGCGGGCACGCCGCCTATCTGGGATCGACGGGGGACAAAAGCGATACGCCCTCGGCATTTAGCTGCGTTTCGATCGCGGCGAGCAGCCGGTCCAGCCCGGCCTGATCCGGCGCTTCGGCGCGCAGCGTCAGCGCCGGCTCGGTATTGGACGCGCGCAGCAGCCACCATCCGTCGGCGGTGGTCACGCGCGCGCCGTCAGTGCGGTCGATCGCGGCACCCTGCGCCTCCAGCCGCGCGAGAACGCCCGCGACGATGCCGAACTTGCGCGCCTCGTCGACCGGCAGCCGGATTTCCGGGCTGGCCACCAGCGAAGGCAGCGCATCGCGCAACTGGGCGAGCGACCCGCCCGACAGATGGATCGCGCGGATCAGCTGTACCGCCGCGTAAGGCGCGTCGTCGAAGCCGCCCTGCGCCTCGCCGAAAAAGATATGCCCCGACATCTCGCCGCCGAGCATCGCGCCGGTCTCGACCATCTTTTCCTTCATCAGGCTGTGCCCCGATTTCCACATCACCGGACGGCCGCCCAGCGCGGCGATGCGATCGAACAATGTGCGGCTGGCCTTTACGTCGCCGACGATCGTCGCGCCGGGGTGGGCGCCAAGGACAGGTTCGGCCAATATGGACAGAAGCTGGTCGCCCCAGATCACCCGCCCCGCCCCGTCGATCGCGCCGATCCGGTCCCCGTCGCCGTCGAAAGCCACGCCGAATTCGAGCTTTCTCTCCGCGACGACGCGCTTCAGATCGGCAAGGTTCGCCTCGATGGAGGGATCGGGATGATGATGCGGAAAAGTGCCGTCGACCTCGGCGAAGAGCAGATGATGTTCGCCGGGCAACTGCGCGACGAGCCGCGCGATCGCCGGTCCGGCGGCGCCGTTGCCGCAATCCCAGGCGATGCGGAATGTGCCGCCGGCATAGCCGGAGAGCAGGCGCCCGACATAGGCGTCGAGCATGTCGGCATCGGTGACGGTGCCCGCGCCTTCCGACCAGTCCGCCGCGGCCGCCATCGTGGCAAGCCCCTGGATTGCCGCGCCGAAGAACGATCGGTGCGCCTGTACCAGCTTGAAGCCGTTATACTCGGCGGGATTATGGCTGCCGGTTACCTGGAGGCCGCCATCCACCTCAAGCAGGCGCTCGGCATGATATAGCATCGGCGTCGGACCAAGTCCGATGCGCACGACGTCCACCCCGCTGGCGGTCAGCCCCTCGATCACCGCGGCTTCCAGCATCGGCGACGTGAGGCGGCCGTCGCGCCCCACCGCGACTCGGGTGCCGCCGCCGCGGCGGATGCAGGTCGCAAAGCCGCGGCCGATCGCATAGGCATCGCGCGCGTCCAGCGTCGTCCCGACGATCCCGCGCACGTCATATTCGCGCAGCGCGCCCGGATTGATGTGCGATGGCGTGCTCAAGCGGCGCCTTCGCCCATGCGCAGCAACAGGTCGCGCGCCGCATTGGCGCGGCCTGCCAGCTCGCTCGAACCACCGCGATCGGGATGCGCCGTCGCCAATACCCGGCGGTGCGCGGCGCGGATGGTGCTCGCATCGTCGCCCGCGGACACGCCCAGGATCGCGCGCGCCTCTGCCGCATCGTGGACCATCTTGCCGCCGGCGTCCGTCCGTTTGGGCTTGCGGCGCAGATACGTCCACACGCCCCAGACGATCGCCAGGATCAGCAGCCACTTCATCATGCCGCGACGCCCGACACGGCCGGGCGACCGATCGCCGGATCGGGCAGTTGCAGCGCGCCCATCATCTCGCGCAGTTCCTGACGCGCCGCGACATGCCCCAGCCCCATCGACCCGAACGCCTTGGAATCGATCATCGTCAGCCCGGCGGGAAACAATTCGCGGTAGATCACGCGCTCGCCGAGTCCCGGAATGATACGGAATCCGACGCGCTTCGACAGTTGGGCGAGCGCGTCCGACACCCGGCGCATGTTGCGCGCCTCGATGTGCTGGAGCCGGTTGCGCAGCACGACCCAGTCGATCGTCGTGCCGTCGGCGCGGGCGCGCTGCTTGCGGACGTCCCAGATCAGCTCGGAATAGAAGCTCGGGCGCTTGACCTGGAAGGTCTCGGGATCGACCTGCCCGATCAGGTCGAAATCGACGAAGCTGTCGTTGATCGGAGTGACGAGCGTGTTCGACAGCGCGGCTGCGGTGCGGGCGAAGGGATCGTCGCGGCCCGGCGTATCCACGACGAGGTAGTCGGCACCCTGCGACAGCCGCTGCCACACCGCTTCGAACGCGTCTTCGCTCTGCTCGGTGAAGGTCGCATGCGCCGGCATCGGCAGATCGGTGCCGGTCCGCGCGACGGTGGCGGCGCGATTGTCGAGATAGCGCCCGACGGTGCGCTGGCGATGATCGAGGTCCAGGCAGGCAACCGCCGCGCCTTTGGCGGCCAGAGCGATGGCGACGTGGACCGCAGTCGTCGATTTGCCGGTGCCGCCCTTTTCATTGGCGAACACAATGACATGCGGCTTCGGCGCGGCAGGTTTCACGAGCTGGGGAGGGGCAGCGCCGTCCAAGTCTTGGTATCCCTTGTTGATCGCGTGGTATTCCCTCCATAGAAGCGCGGACGGCCGGGAACGAGGGGAATTTTGCCGTGCAGACGATCCGCGCCTTGGGCGAACTGCGCGAGGCGATCGCCGCGTGGGACGGCGCGCGTGTCGCGCTGGTGCCCACGATGGGCGCGCTCCATGCCGGGCATATGGCGCTGGTCGAGGCGGCGCGGCGGCCCGGCACGAAGGTGGTCGCGTCGATCTTCGTGAACCCCAGGCAGTTCGGCGCGGGCGAGGATCTGTCGCGCTATCCCCGCAAAGAGATGGCGGACCTCAGGATGCTAAACGAGGCCGGCTGCGACCTCGTCTGGCTGCCGGGCGCCGACGACATGTACCCGGCGGGCTTTGCGACCAACGTATCGGTCTCCGGCGTCAGCGCGGGGTTCGACGGTGCGGCGCGGCCGGGGCATTTCGACGGGGTAGCGACGGTGGTCGCCAAGTTGTTGAACCAGGTGCGCCCGCACGCCGCCTATTTCGGCGAGAAGGATTATCAGCAGCTCGCCGTCGTCCGCCGAATGGCGGCCGACCTCGACCTGGGCGTCGAGATCGTCGGCGTGCCGACCCAGCGTGAGGACGACGGACTCGCGCTGTCGTCGCGCAACGTCTATCTCGATGACGACGAGCGCGCCCGCGCCGTGGCGCTGCCGCGCGCGCTGGGCATTGCGGCGCGCGCGATCGCGCGCGGCGGCGATGTCGGCGGCGCCCTGGACGATGCGCGCACCACGCTGATCGCCGCGGGGTTCGCGGTCGATTACGTCGCGCTGGCGGATGCCGAGACGCTGGACGCCGATCCCGCGCCAGACCGTCCGCGTCGGCTGCTGGCGGCGGCGCGGATGGGGCAGACCCGGCTGATCGACAATATCGCGGTGGAATGACGCCGGGAAAAGAACGAGTTAACCCGTTAACCATTTGTAGACAGGACTCGGCTCATACCGGCGCAATCACGATAGGGTGATGGGGGCGGCACATGGGCAACAGCCTGAAGAGCGCACAATTCCTGATGGAGACCCGGCTGCTCGATGCGGCCCGTGGTGATACGAACGCGCTGTACGATCTGGGCATCACCTATTCGATGGGAACGTCGGACTATGGCGTCGACCTGATCGAAGCGCACAAATGGTTCAATCTGGCCGCGGTGGCCGGCATGGCGGCAGCCGCCGAAGCCCGCGCCGACGTGGCCGAGGACATGACCGCGCGCGAGATCGCCGAGGCCCAGCGCCAGGCGCGCGCCTGGCTCGGCGCGACCCGGCGGCTGGCGGCGTAGCCTCTGCTCCTCCCCGTCCGAGGGGAGGAACTACTGCTCGCTACCGGCGGACTTCTTGGCCGGCGCCTTTTTCGCAGGTGCCTTCTTGGCCACCGGCTTCTTGGCCGCCGCCTTCTTCGGCGCGGCCTTCTTCTTCCCCTTGGACGGCGCCGCCGCCGCCCGCGCGTCGATCAGCTGCGCGGCCTCCTCCAGCGTCAGCGCGTCGGGCTGGATCGTCTTGGGCAGCGTCGCATTCGTCTCGCCATCGGTGACATAGGGGCCGTAGCGCCCTTCCATCAGCTTGATCTCCGCCTCGGTGCGCGGATGAGGGCCGAGTATCTTGAGCGGTGCGGCGGCACCGCGCTGCGGGCGCCCGCCGCCTGCCGCCGCTTCGGCCAGCTTGACGACCGCGGCGTTCATCCCCGTCTCGAACACGTCGGCGGTCGATTGCAGCCGCGCATATTTGCCCGCATGCTTCAGATACGGCCCATATTGGCCGATCGCCGCCACGATCTCCTCCCCCGTCTCGGGATGGACTCCGACGGTCCGCGGCAGGGTCAGCAGCTTCAGCGCCCATTCCAGGGTCAGTTCGGGAATGTCCTTGGGGATCGACGCCCGCTTGGCCTCCTTGCCCTCGCCCAGCTGGATATACGGCCCGAACCGCCCCGATTTGCGCTCGATCGGCAGCCCGGTCTCCGGATCCTTGCCGAGCGACTCGGGCACCCCGTCCTCGCCCTCGCCGCCGGGTTGCGCGAAGCGGCGGGTGTATTTGCATTCGGGGTAGTTGGAGCAGGCGATGAACGCGCCGAACTTGCCGCCGCGCAGCGCCAGGCTGCCCGCATTGCAATTGGGGCAAAGCCGCGGGTCGGTGCCATCGGCCTTGTCGGGGAACAGATAGGGCGCCAGGAACTGGTCCAGTTCGGCGGTGATCGCGGACGGCTGTTGCGCCATCACCTCGGTCGTCAGCGGCTTGAAATCGCGCCAGAATGCGTCGAGCACCGCCTGCCAGCCGGCACGTCCGCCCGAGACCTCGTCGAGTTCGTCTTCCAACTCGGCGGTGTAATCGTAACCGACGTATCTCGGGAAGAACCGCTCCAGGAACGCGGTCACCAGCCGGCCGCTCTCCTCGGCGAAGAAGCGGTTCTTCTCCAGGCGGACGTAGGCGCGATCCTTCAGCGTCTTGATGATCGACGCATAGGTCGACGGGCGGCCGATGCCGAGTTCCTCCATCCGCTTGACCAGCGACGCTTCGGAAAAGCGCGGCGGCGGCTGGGTGAAATGCTGTTCGGCGTTCACCGCCTTCTTGGCGGGCGCATCGCCCTCGCGCAGCCGCGGCAGGCGCTTGGCGTCTTCATCCGCGGTATCGTCCTGGCCTTCTTCGTAGAGCGCGAGATACCCGGGGAAGAGCACCACCTGGCCGGTCGCGCGCAGGACGTGGCGGCCGGTGCCTTCGCTCAGTTCGACGGTCGTGCGCTCCATGCGGGCCGACGCCATCTGGCTGGCCAGCGCGCGCTTCCAGACGAGATCGTACAGGCGGGCATGATCGCCGCTGCCAACCTTGTCCTTGCCGAAATCGGTCGGCCGGATCGCCTCGTGCGCTTCCTGCGCATTCTTGGCCTTGGTCTGATATTGCCGGGGCTTGTCCGGCACATAGCTGGCGTCATAGCGGTTCGCGACCGCCAGGCGCGCGGCGGAAATGGCGCTGCCGTCCATCTGCACGCCATCGGTACGCATATAGGTGATAGCGCCGTCCTCGTAGAGCTGTTGCGCGATCCGCATCGTATGATCGGCGGAGAAGCCGAGCTTGCGCGCCGCCTCCTGCTGCAAGGTCGAGGTGGTGAACGGCGGCGGCGGGTTGCGCGTCGCGGGCTTGGTCTCGACGCTCTGCACCGAGAAGCGCCCCTCCTCGACCGCGGCCTTGGCGCGCAACGCATCGCCCTCCGCGCCGATCGACAGCCGGTCGAGCTTCTTGCCCTCCCATTGGACGAGGCGCGCGATAAACGGCGTGCCGTCATGCTCCAGATCGGCGATCACCGACCAATATTCCTGGGGCCGAAACGCCTCGATCTCGCGCTCGCGCTCGACGATCAGCCGCAGCGAGACCGATTGGACGCGCCCAGCGGACTTGGCGCCGGGCAGCTTGCGCCACAGCACCGGCGACAGCGTGAAACCGACGAGATAGTCGAGCGCACGCCGCGCCCGGTAGGCGTCGATCAGGTCGGTATCCAGTTCGCGCGGGCGCTGCATCGCCTCGGTCACCGCCTGTTTGGTGATCGCGTTGAACGTCACCCGCTGGACGTCCTTGGGCAGCGCCTTGCGGTTGCGCAGCACCTCCTGGACGTGCCAGCTGATCGCTTCCCCCTCGCGATCGGGATCGGTCGCCAGGATCAGGCGGTCCGCGGTCTTGGACAGATCCGCGATGGCTTTCAGCTGCTTGGCCTTGTCCGCGTAATTCTCCCATTCCATCGCGAATCCCTCATCGGGATTCACCGATCCGTCGCGCGGCGGGAGGTCGCGGACATGGCCATAGGAGGCCAGGACGCGGTAGTCGCTGCCCAGATATTTCTCGATGGTCTTCGCCTTGGCGGGCGATTCGACGATGACAAGCTGCATGGTGTGGCTAAAGCGTCCTTACGTGTACGCGCGAGGGTGGCCGGTTCGTAGGAGAGCCGTCAAGCCGGGGGACGATGATGCTTTTGATGCTCGCGATGGCAATGGTCATGCAGGGTGGATCGGTCGAGACTTTGGCGGCGCCGATGCCTTCCGGGTTCAAGGTCGGCCACCAGGCGGCGCAGGGCGGCCAGACGATCGAGGAACGCGTGCCCGTCGCCGAGACGGTGGAGGCGTGGTCGCAGATGATTACGGTGCAACGCTTCGCCGGCCTGGCGCCGGTCGGGCCGCACCGCCTGCTGGACCGGCTCTCCGGCCTAATGGCCACCGCATGTCCGGGCGCGACCGCCGCGCCTGTCGTCGATGGCATCGAGGGCGGCCATCCGATCGCCACTTTGCGCGTGGATTGCCCGATGAACGCAGCGACGGGCAAGCCCGAGACGATGTTCGCCCGCGCATTCGGGGGTGCGACAGACATCCACCTTGTCCAATATGCCTATCGCTCGACGCCAACCTCCCAGCAATCGGATACCGCGACGGACTACATCGCCAGCGTGCATCTTCGCGACGCTGGCGCGGCCAGGTAAGCCGATGAGCCACGCTCCCTAACGCGCGCAGCTGGAACGCCTGACCTTCTTCTCCGATGCGGTCTTCGCGATCGCGATGACGTTGCTGGTCATCGAGGTGAAGGTGCCGCACGCGCTGCGCGACCGCCATTTGGTCGAGGAGGCGGTGAGCGAGGACGAGCGAGAGACGATGCTGCGGGCGAGCTGGACCTCGATCGTGCTCGGCGTCATCGCCTTTGCCGCCGGCATGGTCATGCCGCTGCTTGCCCCCTTCGCGCTGGCGATCGGCGCGCCCATCGTCGGGCGGCTGGTGCGCCGCCGCGGGGTCACAGCGTAGCGCGAATCTCGACAGCGCGCGCGAACACCGCCTCGAACATCGGCGTCGTCAGCCGCCCGGTGTTCTGGTTGTAGCGCGAACAGTGATAGCTATCGATCAGGATGCGGCCGTCGGGCATCACATGCTCCGCCAGATGCCCGAACCGTGCCTTGGGCAGCCGCCCGCCCAGCGCCTTGACCGCGGACTGGTGCGCGATCTGTCCCAGGGCCACGAACACGCGCGCGTTCGGCAGAACATCCAATTGCCCCTCCAGGAACGGCCGGCAGGTGCGGATTTCCTCCGGCGTCGGCTTGTTGGCTGGGGGCAGGCATTTGACCGCGTTGATGACGATCGCACCGTGCAGCGCCAGATCGTCTTCGGGCGTCGCGGCATAGGTGCCGCTCGCCAGCCCGTATTTGCCGAGCGTGTCGAACAGCAACTGCCCCGCGAAATCGCCGGTGAACGGCCGCCCCGTGCGATTGGCGCCGTGCTTGCCGGGTGCCAGGCCGATGATCCCGAGCCACGCCTGAGCATCGCCGAAAGCGTTGACCGGCGCGTTCCACCACGTCGGGAACTCGACCCGCAATTCCTCGCGAAAGGCGACGAGGCGCGGGCAGCGGGGGCAATCGAAGGGCGGTTCGGTTTCAGGGATCGGGGAGGGTGCGAAGATCATCCCGGTGCGTTAGGCCGATGACCATGCTCCCGACAACCTATGCGATCGCCTTGGGGTCGAACGTGCGCAGCCGTTACGGCGCGCCCGAGCGGACGCTGGCGGCAGCGCTGGCGGCGATCGGCGGTGTCGTGGTCGCGTCGCCGATCATCCGCAGCGCAGCTCTCGGCCCATCTAAGCGCCGCTACGCCAATGCGGTCGCGCTGGTGGAAAGCGACGAGGCTCCGCCCGATCTGCTCGCCCGGCTGAAGCGGATCGAGCGGGCCTTCGGGCGCAGGCGGGGGCAGACGTGGGGCGCGCGCGTCCTGGATCTCGACATCGTGCTGTGGTCGGGCGGGATATGGGCGAGTGCCGGGCTGACGATCCCCCACGCCGCATTCCGCACGCGCGCCTTCGTGCTCCACCCGCTGGTGCAAATCGCGCCGTCGTGGCGCGATCCGGTGACCGGGCGAACCGTCCGCCAATTGGCGCATGCGGTTGACCGCCGCCGTCCACGCTCCTAGGTCGCGCGAAGCATCCCCGGGAGGGTCCGTAGCTCAGTTGGTAGAGCAAGCGACTTTTAATCGAGAGGTCCCGGGTTCGAGCCCCGGCGGACCCACCATGGGAGCGCCCGGGAAAACGCCTGGGCAAGCACCCGGCGAAGGGCGGCGCCTGCCCGCTCCGCTGATCGGCGCCGGGCTGATCGCCGCGGCGCTCGTGCTGGTGCTGCTCGGCGGGCTGGTCGTCGATCGCTGGCCGTTCGGCTTCGACCGCGCGATCCTGACATCGCTGCGCCATTGGGGCGGACCGCCGTGGCTGGCGGGCGCCGCGATCAACGTCACCGCACTCGGCAGCGGCACGGTGCTGACGATCGTCGTGCTGGCGGTGGCCGGGCTGCTGCTCGTCCAGCGCCTGCCGCTGACCGCCGCGGCCACGATCGCTGCCTGCTGGAGCGGAGGACGCATCGTCGATCTCGCCAAGACCTATTTCGCGCGGGCGCGTCCGGACATCGTCGATCATCTGGTGCCGGTCACCCACGCCAGTTTCCCCAGCGGCCACGCCGCCTCCAGCGCGGTCTGCTATCTGACGTTGGCGGCGCTCGCATCGCAGGTGACGCGGGACCGGGCGACGCGGCGTTACGTGGCGATCGTCGCGATCCTGCTGGTCGGTGCGATCGGCACGAGTCGGGTGTATCTGGGCGTCCACTGGCCGAGCGACGTGCTGGCCGGATGGTGTTTCGGGACGCTCTGGGCACTAGGCTGGTGGTTCGCCACCGCCCGCGCCCGCGCCTCACTCGGCGGCGAGCGCCAGCACGCGCTACTCGACGGCGAGCGCTAACACACGCTGCGCCGCTTTCAGATGCGGCGCGTCGATCATCCGTCCGTCGAGTTGCAGCGCGCCTGCGCCCGGATTCGCCGCGAAGGCCGCGACGATGCGGCGGGCGTAATCCAGTTCCGCCTCCGACGGGGTGAAGGCCGCGTTGATGACCGGCACCTGCGCCGGGTGGATCGCCATCATGCCGGTAAATCCGTCGCGCCGCCCGCGCGCGGCATAGGCCGCCAGCCCGTCCAGATCGCGAAAATCGGGATAGACGGTCTCGATCGCGGGCACCCCGGCGGCATGCGCGCCGAACAGGGTGAGCGAGCGCGCGAGCTGGTAGGGCGCGGTGTAGCTCCCGTCCGCCTCGCGCGCGGTGGCCGCGCCGATCGCCGCGGGCAGGTCTTCGGCGCCCCAGGTCAGCCCGCACAGCCGCGGCGTCACCCCGCCATACGTTCCCAGCGTGAAAATCGCCGCCGCGGTTTCGCTCGCGATCGGCAGGATGCGCGTGTCGCCGGACAGCAGCGCGTCGAGCCAAGCGAGCGACGCCGCGCCTTCGGCTTTGGGCAGAACGATCCCGTCCGGCCGGGCGGGCAGCACCGCCGCGAGATCGTCCTCCGCCAGCCCCGAATCGAGCGGGTTGATGCGCACGAAAAGCGGCACGGTCCGCCGAGCGGCCAGGACCATCGCCACCGCTTCCCTCGCCGCTGCCTTGTTCGCGGGCGCCACCGCATCCTCCAGGTCGAGGATCAGCGCATCGGCGGCCTGCACCCCTTCGAACCCGGCCGCCTTCGCCATCCGCTCCGGCCGGTCACCGGGAACGAACAGCAGCGAGCGCAGCCTCACCGCCCGCGCTCGGCCAGCGCGCGTTCCCATGCCAGCGCGTCGCGGACGATGCCGTCCAGGTCGTCACGCTCGGGTCGCCAGGGCAGAGCGGCGAGGATCGCGCTATTGTCCGCGACCAGCGCGGCGGGATCGCCGGCGCGGCGCCCCTCGAACCGCCGCTCGATCGTGCGGTTGGTCACCCGGTCGACCGCGTCCAGCACCTCCAGCACCGAAAAACCGCGCCCGTAGCCGCAGTTGAGCGTGTGGCTCTCGGCAGGCCGCTCGATCAGCATGCCGAGCGCGGCGACATGCGCGGCGGCCAGGTCCGACACGTGGATGTAATCGCGCACCCCGGTGCCGTCGGCGGTGTCGAAATCGGTGCCATAGACGCCCACCGCGTCGCGCTTGCCCGTGGCCGCCTCGACCGCGATCTTGATGAGGTGGGTCGCGCCGATCGTCGATTGGCCCGAGCGCCCCTGCGGATCGGCGCCCGCGACGTTGAAATAGCGCAGCGCGCAATAGTTCATCGGGTGCGCCGCGGCGACGTCGCGCAGCATCGCCTCGGTCATCAGTTTCGACATGCCGTAAGGGTTGATCGGCACGGTCGCATCACCCTCCGCGATCGGCACCCTGGCGGGCGTGCCATAGGTCGCGGCGGTGGAGGAGAAGATGAAGTGCGGCACGCCGGCCGCCACCGCGCTCTCGATCAGCGATCGGCTGGCCGCGGTATTGTTGCGATAATATTTGAGCGGATCGCTCACCGATTCGGGCACCACGACCGAACCCGCGAAGTGCATGATCGCGCGAACGCCATGTTCGGCGATGACGTCGCGGACGCGCGCATCTTCCACCGCCATCTGGACCAGCGCGGCACGGCGATCGACCGCCCAGTCGAACCCGGTGACGAGATTGTCGATCACGACGACCTCATATCCCGCGTCGAGCAGCGCCAGCACCGCGTGGCTGCCGATATAGCCGGCCCCGCCGGTGACCATGACCTTGCCGTCGAGCATTGCAATCTCCCTAGTTGGCGCGCGCATAGCCGCTTCCTATCTCTTGGGGAACTTACGGAGGTTCTAATGACCCAATATGTGACCCTGGCGGGCGGCTGCTTCTGGTGCACCGAGGCGGTGTTCAAGGACGTCATCGGCGTCGAGAGCGTCGAGAGCGGCTATATCGGCGGCGACGTGGCCGATCCGACCTATAAACAGGTCTGCGGCGGCGCCACCGGCCATGCCGAGGCGATCCGCATCGGCTTCGATGGCGAGGCCCTGGCGCTCGGCGACCTGCTCGACATCTTCTTCGCGACGCACGATCCGACCCAGCTGAACCGCCAAGGCAACGACGTCGGCACCCAATATCGCTCGGCGATGTTCCCGGCCGACGAGGCGCAAGAGGCAGAGATGCGCGCCGCGATCGAACGCGCGCAGGCGGACAGCGCCTGGCCGATCGTCACCACGATCGAACCGATGACGACCTGGTATTCGGCCGAGGGCTATCATCAGGATTATTGGGAAACCTCCGGGCGCTCCAACCCCTATTGCATGGCGGTGATCCCGCCCAAGCTCCAGAAACTGCGCAAGAGCTTCGCCGCACGATCGAAGGCTGCGGTAACCGCGTGATCGCTCGGAGTGCGTTTGAAAACTCGCGAAAGAGCGAGTTTCGAGGCGGTTCCAGCCCGCTCCCCCTCCCGGCCACCCACATCGTACCCTGATGGGTGGCCGGGAGGGGGAGCGGGCTGGCACCGCAAAACGCGGCCTCACCGCGTTTCAAACAGCCTCTCGGGCGTAACGCAAGTGGAACAATCGGGTGCGCTGGCCGGTTCTCCGCCCCGCAACACGGAGTAATATCATGAAACTGCACGCTCTCGCCGCCCTCGCTCTCCTTTCCGCACCGCTGGCCGCCTGCGGTGGCAAGGGCGACGATGCGCTCGCATCGAACGTCGAGGCCGCCGGCGAGAACCAGGCCGACGCGCTGGAAGCGACCGCCGACAATCTCGAGGATCGGGCAGAAGCGATCGAGGACAATGCCGAGGATCGCGCCGAAGCGGTCGACGATTCCGACATCAACACCGAAACGATGACGCCCGAGCAGAAGGCCGCCGTGGTGAACGGGTCCGCGACGGTCCAGTAACCACCCTGCGCCACCCCTGCCGTTGCGCGGGGGTGGCGTCTTACCGGTGCGCGGCGCGGCGCAGGCGATCCGCGATCGCCGCGCCGATACCCTGTGTGGGTACGGCTGCGACGGCGATGCGCGGCTTGGCCGAGGCATCGGCACGGTGAAGCGCATCGAACAGCCGCGCCGCCGCCTCCACGGCATCCCCCGACGCCGATAGCGTATCGTCGCCCGCGACCGCGCCGAAGCCGATCATCCACTCGTCGGCGTCCGCCTGCATCGCATCCAGCCGCAAGGCTTTGCGCGGGGCATAATGACTGGCCAGCTGGCCCGGCGCGGTGATCGCGCCGCCATGCTGCGCCACCGCGACCTGCCCGAGCACGTCCCCGATCATCGCCGCCGTCACCGGCCCCGGTCGCAGGATCGTGTGCCCATCGACGATCGTCGATTCGACCCCCGCGGTGCATGCCCCGTCGTCCAGGATCAGCGGCGCCGCGGCGCCCAGGCTGGCCGCGACATGCTCGGCGCAGGTCGGGCTGATCGCGTTGCTGCGGTTGGCCGAGGGCGCCGCCAGCGGCCTGCCCGTCGCGCCGATCAGCGCCTGCATCGCGCGGTGCGCGGGCACCCGGATCGCGATCGTCGAAAGCCCCGCAGTGACCAGCGCCGCGATCCCCGCTTCGGCCCGCAGCGGCAGCACCAAAGTCAGCGGCCCCGGCCAGAACGCCGCCGCAAGCGCGCGTGCGTCCGGGTCGAACACCGCCAGCGTCTCGGCGGCGACCTGATCCGCGACATGGACGATGAGCGGATTGAACGCGGGCCGCCCCTTCGCCGCATAAATCCGCGCAACGGCCTGCGGCTGGGTCGCATCGGCGGCCAGCCCGTACACCGTCTCGGTCGCCACCGCGACGATCCCGCCGCGCAGGATCGCGTCCGCCGCCTCGGCAATCGCGGCCGGGCCGTAGGGGCGAATACGGGCGTTTGGATCGGCCATCGCCCGGCGCTATAGCCGCCCCGAAATCAAACGATAAGCCGCCCGAGCACGAGAGGAAGCCCATGCCCTTCACCCCTGCGATTCCCGAACAGCGGCTCGTCCTCGATACGGTCGTGCGGATCGGCGATCTGGCCGCTACCGAACGGTTCGCGGCGGCATCCGACGACGTGGTCGATGCGGTGCTGGAGGGTGCCGGCGCGTTCGCCGCTGGCGAATGGGCGCCGCTCGCGCGCATCGGCGACACCGTCGGCGCCAAATGGACGCCGGACGGCGTCGTCATGCCCGAAGGCTATTCCCAGGCGTATCGCGATTACGTCGAGGGCGGCTGGGGCACGATCGGCGTGCCCGAGGAATTCGGCGGGCAGGGCCTGCCCTTCGTGATCCAGACCGCGGTGCTGGAGACGCTGGGCACCGCCAACATGGGCTTCGCGCTCTGCCCGACGCTGACCGTCGGCGCGATCGAGGCGTTGCAGCATCACGGCAGCGCGGAGCAGCAGGCGGCCTATCTCCCCCATCTCGCGACCGGCGCCTGGACCGGCACGATGAACCTCACCGAGCCTCAGGCCGGGTCGGACGTAGGCGCGCTGCGCACGATCGCCACCCCGCTGGGCGACGGCCGATGGTCGATCAAGGGCACCAAGATTTACATCTCCTTCGGCGATCACGACATGGCCGAGAACATCGTCCACCTCGTCCTGGCACGCACGCCCGACGCGCCGGCGGGCACGCGCGGGATATCGCTGTTCCTCGTCCCCAAATACCGGCTCGATGCGGACGGCAGGCCCGGTGCGGCCAACGATGTCCGCGTCGTCTCGATCGAGCACAAGATGGGCCTCCACGCCTCGCCCACCTGCGTGCTCAGCTTCGGCGATGCCGACGATTGCATCGGCGAGCTGATCGGCGCGGAGCATGGCGGCATGCGCGCGATGTTCACGATGATGAACAACGCGCGCCTCAACGTCGGGCTTCAGGGCGTGCAGGTGGCCGAGGGCGCGACCCAGGCCGCGGTCGCCTATGCGCTCGACCGCGTCCAGTCGGCGCGCACCGGTTCGCCGAGCCGCGAACCGGTGCGTATCATCGAGCATCCCGACGTCCGCCGCATGCTGATCCGCATGAAGGCGCAGACCCAGGCGGCGCGCGCACTCGTCTATTACGCAGCAGGGCAGGTCGATCGCGCGACCCTGGGGGATGCGGGCGCGAAGAACCGGCTCGAACTCGTCACCCCGCTGGCCAAGGCGCACGCCACCGACATCGGCAACGAAGTCGCCAGCATCGGCATCCAGGTCCACGGCGGCATGGGCTATGTCGAGGAAACCGGCGCCGCGCAATTCTTCCGCGATGCGCGGATCACCCCGATCTACGAGGGCACGAACGGCATCCAGGCCGCCGATCTCGTCGGCCGCAAGCTCAGCCTCGGCCACAACGAGGAGGGGGGCGGCGCCTTCGCCACGCTGGTCGCCGACATCCGCGCCGAGGCCAGGGACGCCCGCGTCCTCGCGCTGGTCGACGCGTGCGAGCGCATCGGCCGCCGCCTCGCGACCGCCGACGCCGACGACAAGCTCGCTGCCAGCTATCCCTTCCTCACCATGCTCTCGGTCGCGACCTGCGCATGGCTGATGGAGCGCGAGGGGGCGAGCGTCACCGGTGACGGTGACTTCGCCGCGATGAAGCGGGCGTGCGTGCGCTTCTACCTCGAACAGATCGTCCCCGAAGCCCTCGGCCTCGAAGCCGCGGCGACCGCGGACGCCAGCGTGCTCTATGCGGTGGGGGCGCAGGCGTTCGCAGCGTGAGCGGTTTCGATCTCGACGGCTATCTCGCGCGGATCGGGCTGGCCGCACGCCCCACGCACGACGCCGCCGGGCTGGCGCGGCTTCAGCTTGCGCACCGGCTGGCGATTCCGTTCGAGAACCTCGATGTGATCCTCGGCCGCGGCATCGCGATCGACGGCGGCGCCGTGTTCGCCAAGCTGGTGACCGCGCGGCGCGGCGGCTATTGCTTTGAGCACAACCGGCTGTTCCTAGACGCGCTCGCCGCGCTGGGCTTTGCCGCCCGCCCGCTCCTCGCGCGCGTCTGGCTGGGGGTGAGCGACGTGCCGCCGCGCGCGCATACGCTGGCGTTGGTGACGCTCGACGATGGCGACTGGATCGCCGACGCCGGTTTCGGAGGCAGCTACGCCCCGCCGCTGCCGCTCGCCGAAGCCATTGAGGTCGCGGCCCCCGACGACGCCCGCTTTCGCCTGGCGCGCGACGCGCAGCATGGCTGGATGGCCTTCCGCGACGGCAATCCCGCGACCACCGACGGCCGCGACACCGCCGCCGGCTGGCGCCCGCAATATAGTTTCACGCTCGACGCCGTATGGGATGCCGATCTCGCGATGGGCAGTCACTGGGCCGCGAGCGCCCCCGCCAGCCCCATGCGCCGCCGCCCGATCGTCAGCATCATCCTGTCCCCCGGCTTCGCGACCCTCACCGGCACGCACTTTCGCTGCTGGGCGGACGGCGCCGAAACGACCGAAACGATCGCCGATCTGGACGCCTACCGGATGCGGCTGAGCACGATGTTCGGGATCGACCTGAGCCAGGAAGAGGCGGCAACGGTATTTTCGGACTGAGGAGGTAGAAGTCGGTTGCGCTGACGGTGCCTCGCGGATCCCTGGAGTAGCTGGCGACTAAGTTGATACGCAATAAGCCCCTCCCCTGAAGGGGAGGGGAGAGTAAACCTGGTCGCGAAGAACTCTAACACCCGTTCGCCCTGAGCGCAGTCGAAGGGCATGGTACGAGCCACAGGGCCGGGGCCAAGGTGCTTCGACTCCGCCCAGCCCGACCGGAAAACGACCCTATCCCGTCTCGCGCTCCAGCAGGTCCGCCGCGTCCAGCCCCAGCAAGGCGATATGGTCGCGTATCCGCGGCCATTGGGTGTTCACGAACATCGCCCGCTCGGCCACGCGCAGCCGTTCCGCCGCGCCCGGCAGCACGAACATGCCGACGCCGCGGCGCACCTCGACATAGCCGTCGTCCTGGAAGCTCTGATACGCCTTGGCCACGGTCAGCGGATTCGCGCCATGTTCGGCGGCGAGCGCGCGCACCGAGGGAAGCTGGTCGCCCGCGACGTAATCGCCGCGCAGGATCGCAGCGGAGATGCCGCCACGCAGCCGGATATAGACCGGGCTGTCGTCGCCGTTCAGGGCTGTCATGGGCTGCTCAGGGCTGTCATGGTGGCATCGTACACCAAATGGCCGCCGAGTCGAGTCTTCTAGCCTGGCCAGTGCGAAACGATTGCGGTCATTTCGGGACGGGGGCGCTCGTCGAGCGCGCGCGAAGGCGTCCCCAGAAACATGAACCCCGCGATCCGCTCGGGCGCCTGGCCGAAGGCGTCGCGCACCGCGTCCGAATAACTCGCCCAGCCGGTCAGCCAGGCGCCCGCAAAGCCGTGCGCATGGGCCGCGTGGAGCAGGTTCATGCACGCCGCGCCCGCCGACAGTTCCTGCTCCCAGATCGCGATGTGGCTTTCCGGCCGCGGGCTGGACAGCACGACGACCAAGGCGGGTGCCTGGCGCGAGAACTGGTCCATCGCCTCGATCTCCAGCCGCCTGGCGTCGGGCCGCTCGGCGCGATAGGCGTCGCAGATCAGCGCGGATAGCGCATCGCGATCGTCGACGACGACGAACCGCCAGGGGTTCAGCTTGCCGTGGTCGGGCGTGCGCGCCGCGATGCGCAGGATGTCAGCGAGCTGGTCCGCATCCGGCCCCGGTGCGATCAGATCGCGCGGCTTGCCCGAACGGCGGGTGGCGAGCAGCGAAAGCGGCGAGGCGGTGTCGTTGAACATCGCACGGCTCCTATGGCGTCGGCCCCCGCGTCACAACGCCCCTTGGCATTCGCCAGCCGTGCGCTAGGCTCGCGCGCTTGAAAGGCCGGGCGAGAAACGTTTCGGCCACGTGCGCGTGCGGGGAGCAGAATTTGCCCATCATTCCATCCATCGCGGTCGGGTTCCTGGCCGTCCTGCTGGTCGGCGGCGGCTATGCGGCGACCACCCGCAGTCCCGAATTCGCGGGCCATCCCAAGGGACTCTACGTCCTGTTCTTCGCCGAAATGTGGGAGCGATTCTCCTATTACGGCATGCGCGCGCTGCTGATCTTCTACCTGACCAAGCATTGGCTGTTCGATGACAGCAAGGCGAACCTCATCTACGGCGCCTATACATCGCTGGTCTATATCACCCCGGTGCTGGGCGGCTATCTGGCGGATCGCTATCTGGGGCAGCGCAAGGCGGTCGTGTTCGGCGGCGTGCTGCTGGCGATCGGCCATCTGCTGATGGCGGTGGAAGGCGATGGCGGGCAGGCGGGCTTCGCGATCAACATCTTCTGGCTCGCGCTGTCGTTCATCATCGTCGGCAGCGGCTTTCTGAAGGCGAACATATCGGTGATCGTGGGCCAACTCTATCCGCGCACCGACATCCGCCGCGACGGCGCCTATACGATCTTCTACATCGGCATCAACGTCGGCGCCGCGATCGGTACGATCCTCGTCGGCTACCTCGGCGAGACCTATGGCTGGGGCTATGGCTTCGGGCTGGCGGGAATCGGCATGCTCGGCGGGCTGCTGGTCTTCATCGGTTTCAAGCCGCTGCTGCTCGGGCGGGGGGAGGCGCCGCGCGTCCTGACCAAGACCGTCGAATGGTCCCTCTACGGCATCGGCGTGGCCGCGACCGCGGTGATCTGGATGCTGATCCAATATCAGGACGTGATCCAGACCCTGCTGATCGTGGCCGGTGTCGGGCTGCTGGGCTATGTCCTGATCGAATCGTTCAAGCTGCACCCCCATGCGCGCGACCGGATGTTCGCGGTGCTGTTCCTGATCGCGCTGAACCCGGTGTTCTGGGGATTGTTCGAGCAGGCGGGCGGATCGCTGAACCTGTACACCGACCGCTATGTCGATCGTCAGGGGGTGCCCGCGTCGCTGTTCCAGTCGATCAATCCGATCTACATCGTGCTGCTGGGGCCGATCTTCGCCGCGCTCTGGGTCGCGCTCGGCCGTCGCGGCGCAGAGCCGTCGGCCCCGGCCAAGTTCGGCCTGGCGCTCTTGCAGGTGGGACTCGCCTTTCTCGTCTTCGTCTGGGGCGCGCATTCGGTCGGTCCGGAGGTCGCGACCCCGGTGCTGTTCGTGTTCCTCGTCTATTTCCTCCAGACGACCGGCGAATTGTGCCTGTCGCCCGTCGGCCTGTCGGCGATGAACCGGCTGGCGCCCAAGCATCTCGCCAGCCTCATCATGGGCGCCTGGTTCTACATGACCGCGGCGGGCAATTTCGTCGCCGGCAAGATCGGCGAGGCGACCGGCGGCGAAGGCGGCGCGATGACCAAGGAAGGCACGCTGGCGGTCTACAACACCATCGGCTGGTGGACGATCGGCATCGGCGTCGCGGTGCTGCTGGTCAGCCCGCTGGTCAAGCGGCTGATGCACCTGGACACGCTGGCCGACGATGCCGACCATGCGATGGCGGGCGAAGCCGAACTCGCCGAACCGCAGGCGGCCGGGGTGCGCACCCGCGGCGAGACGCGCTGAGCTAGAGTTGAACTCGACCAGGTTTGCTCTCCCCTCGCCTTCAGGGGAGGGGCTAAAACGTATCAACTTGGTCGCGAACGACCCTAACCTCGCGCCAGCAGCGCATCCGCCTCGTCCACCGGCACGGCGCCGCTCCGCGCCGCCACCGCTGTCGTCACCGCCAGGTCCATCGTCACGTTCCCCAACGTCCGCACGATGTCGGGCAGCGTCTCGACCGCGACCAGCAGCCCGAGCGGCGCGACGGGTACGCCGAACACCGCATTGATCGGCGCGATCGCGCTGATGAAGCTCACCTGCCCGGGCAGGCTGACGGAACCCAGCGACGTCAGCATCGCCACGACGGTCGCCACCATCAGCGTGGCAGGTCCGATCTGGATGCCGAACCAAGTGGCGGCATAGATCGCGACCGCCAGGTTCATCGCCGGCCCGGTCGCGCGCATCATCACCACCGCCAGCGGCAGCACGACCCCGCCGGTCGCGGCCGGCACGCCCAGTTCCTCGGCCTTCTTCAGCATGATCGGCAGGCAGGCGAGGCTGGACTGGGTCGACACCGCCACCGCCTGGGCGGGTGCCGCCGCGCGCGCGAAGCGGGCGAAATGCACCCGCCCGCCGAACATCGCCATCGGATAGGCGAGCAGCGTCACCACCACGCCCACCGCCGACACGATCAGGATATAATGGACCAACGCCCCGAACGCCGCGCTCCCTGCTCTCGCACCCACCGTCAGCGCCAGCGCGAATACGCCAAGCGGCGCCGCCCAGATGATCCAGTTCACCATCACGAGCACGGTATCGCGCACGCCCGTGAAGAAGCCCGTCAGCCGCTCGCGCGGTTCCGCCTCGATCCGGGTCAGCGCAAAGGCGAACAGCAAGGTGAAGATCAGCAGCGAGATATAGGCGCTGTTCGCGGCGGCGGCGACGACGTTGGTGGGCACCAGCCCAGCGAAGAACGCGCTCAGCCCCGGCACCGGGCCGGTCTCGGGCACGCCGACGAGCGCCGAACGCAGGCTTGCCGCGGATTCGGCCGGCAGCGGCGCCAGCTCCAGCAGCAGCGGGGTCAGCACCGCCGCCAGGATCGCGCTCAGCGACATCACGCTCAGGATCACCGCGATCCCGCGCGCCGCCGTCCGCCCGGCGCGCACCGCCTCCGCGGTCGCCGCGATGCCGGTGATGAGCAGCGACACGACCAGCGGGACGATCGTCATCTGCAGCGCGTTGAGCCAGGCGGTGCCGACCGGCTCGGCCGCCAGCAGCACGCCCGGCACCGCGCCCGGCGCCTGAGCAGCCAGCAGGACGCCGATCACCAGGCCGAGGACCAGCGACAATAGGATACGGGTAGGTTGCGACATGCTCGCGATTTCCAACATTTGGCGCTATCGGCGGGTTTGGCATAGCGAACGGGAAGCGCGCGTTCATGGCAAGAAGATATTTCGGCACCGATGGCATTCGCGGGCTGACCAATGCGGGCGCGATGACCGCGGCGATGGCGATGAAGGTCGGTATGGCGGCGGGCGCCTATTTCCTGCGCGGCGACCACCGTCACCGCGTGGTGATCGGCAAGGACACGCGTCTGAGCGGCTACATGCTCGAATCCGCGCTGGTCGCGGGCTTCACCAGCGTCGGCATGGACGTGGTCATGGTCGGGCCGATGCCCACCCCCGCGGTCGCGATGCTGACGCAGTCGATGCGCGCCGATCTGGGGGTGATGATCTCGGCCAGCCACAATCCGTTCGCCGACAACGGCATCAAGCTGTTCGGTCCCGACGGCTTCAAACTGTCCGACGATGCCGAGGCCGCGATCGAGGCGCTGATCGACGGCGAAAGCACGCTGGCACCCGCGCAGGGCATCGGCCGCGCGCGGCGCGTGGACGACGCGCAGGGCCGCTACATCCACTTCGCCAAATCGACCTTCCCCGAAAACCTGCGCCTGGACGGCATGCGCATCGTCATCGACTGCGCCAACGGTGCCGCCTACAAGGTCGCGCCCTCCGCCTTGTGGGAATTGGGTGCGGACGTGGTCTCGATCGGCGTCACGCCCAACGGCATCAACATCAACGACCAGGTCGGCTCCACCGCGCCGCAGACCCTGTCGGAAACCGTGGTCGCCAGCGGTGCGCACATCGGTATCGCGCTGGACGGCGATGCCGACCGGCTGATCGTGGTCGACGAGCACGGGACGATCGTCGACGGCGACCAATTGATGGCGACGATCGCCGCGGCCTGGGCGCGCGCCGGGCGTCTCGCGGGGGGCGGACTGGTCGCCACCGTCATGTCCAACCTCGGGCTGGAGCGGCATCTCGCGGCGCAGGGCCTGGGGCTGGTCCGCACCGCGGTCGGCGACCGCAATGTCCTGGAGGCGATGCGCGCGCGGGGCTACAATGTCGGCGGCGAGCAATCGGGGCACATCATCCTCAGCGATTATGCGACGACCGGCGACGGGCTGGTCGCCGCCTTGCAAATCCTTGCCGAGGTGCAGCGGGCAGGGGCGCCGGCCAGCGAAGTGCTCCACCGCTTCGAACCGCTGCCGCAAATGCTCAAGAACGTGCGCTTTGCGGGGGGCAAGCCGCTCGACGACGGCCGCGTGAAGGACGCCATCGCCGCGGCGGAGGCCGAACTCGTCGGCCGCGGTCGCCTGCTGATCCGCCCCTCGGGCACCGAACCCGTCATCCGCGTCATGGCCGAAGGCGACGACCGCGCCCAGGTCGAGCGGCTCGTCGATGCGATCTGCGACGCCGTGCGGGCTGCCGCCGCCTAATCCTCCCCGCTCGCGGGGAGGGGGACCAGCCGCCGGCTGGTGGAGGGGGTTGTCCGCGAGCGATGTCCCATGGGGAGAGCCCCCTCCACCATCGCCTCGCGACGGTTCCCTCCCCCGTGAACGGCCGAGGATTAGGGTGGACGCATCGGAATCGTTGCGTAAAGGGATCGCCGATGCTCGACATGCGTCCTGACTGCGAACGCTGCGCCGCCGATCTGCCGGCGGACGAGGGCGGCGCGTTCATCTGCTCGTTCGAATGCACCTTCTGCGCCGATTGCGCGGAGGCGCTCGACGAACGCTGCCCCAATTGCGGCGGCGAACTGCTCGATCGCCCGACGCGCGTCGGCAAGGCGCTGAAGGCCAATCCGGCTGCGACCGCGCGGCGCCATCCGGGGTAGCGCCCATCTGTCCTACACATCGCTCCTGCCCTATGACGTGCCCGCCATGATCCACCGCTTTGTCCCGCGCGCCTCCGCATCCGTCGACGGATCGCGCGACGGAGGAGATTTTCGCCCGCACGTAGCGTGTGGTTCCTCCGGTTCCGACGATGGCGCGCGTCCGTGACCTTCCCGCGCATCCTTATCGTCGCCGGCTCCGATTCGGGCGGCGGCGCGGGTATCCAGGCGGATATCAAGACCGTCACCATGCTTGGCGCGCACGCGATGAACGCGATCACCGCGATCACCGCGCAGAACACCATCGGCGTGCAGGCGGTGCATGCGATCCACACCGAGATCGTCGTCGCCCAGATGCGGTCGTGCATCGACGACATCGGCGTCGACGCGATCAAGATCGGCATGATCGGCTCGGCCGAGACGGCGCATGCGGTGGCGGATGTGCTGGAGGAACTTTCTCCCTCTCCCCTCCGGGGAGAGGGTGCCGAGCGTAGCGATGGCGGGAGAGGGGCAGAGCGGGATGCTGCCTGGTCCACACTGCCCCTCTCCCCAGCCCTCTCCCCGCAAGCGGGGAGAGGGAGAGTGCCCATCGTCTTTGATCCGGTCATGGTCGCCACCTCCGGCGCTATCCTCGCCGACGACGCGACGATCGCGGCATTCGCGCGGCTGATGGCGCTGGCGACCGTCGTCACCCCCAACCTGCCCGAACTCGCCGCGCTCGGCGGAGAAGCCGCGGTCCTCGCCCATGCGGCTGCACTGCTGGTCAAGGGCGGGCATGGGGAGGGCGCTGTGCTGACCGACCGGTTGCTCGATCGCAGCGGCCAGGTCGTGCGCTGGGAAAGCCCCAGGATCGACACCACGTCCACCCACGGCACCGGCTGCACGCTGGCCTCCGCGATCGCCACCAACCTCGCCCGCGGCCTGACCCTACCCACCGCCATCGCCAACGCCCGCCGGTTCGTCCGCACCGCGATGCACGACGCGGCCGGTCTCGGCGCAGGCCACGGCCCGATGGCGCAGCAGGCGGTGCGGCTCGATCTGGGCGACGGCCCCCGCCTCAACCAGATGACCTTGCCACTCCAGGATTACGGCGCCTCGGTCGCCTTCTACAAGATGCTGGGATTGCGTCAGATCGTCGCCACCGCCGACGGTCATTATGCCCGGTTCGAGGCCGCCGGTGGCGCGACGCTCTCGATCGGCCATGCGGAACGCGCCAGCGTCTATCTGGAGCACGAGGATCTCGACGCCGCCGTCGCTGCGGCGCAGGCGGCGGGCATCGGGTTCGACGAACCGCCACAAGACAAACCGTGGCTGTGGCGAGAGGCCTGGACCCGCGATCCCGCGGGCAATCCCGTCTGCCTCTACCAGGCCGGCGAAAATCGAAGGTTCCCGCCGTGGCGCGTGTGACCCGCCCCTCGCTCGCCCACGAGCGCCTGTGCCTCGCCCCCGTCGTGGGGGTGGACGAGGCCGGGCGCGGCCCGCTCGCCGGGCCGGTCGTCGCCGCCGCGGTCATCCTGCCGCCCAAGGGCGTGCCGCGGGGCTTGAACGATTCCAAGAAGCTGTCCGCCGCGGAGCGCGAACGCCTCCACGGGCGGCTGATGGGGTGTGCGCAGGTCGGCGTCGGCATCGTCGAGGCGGACGAGATCGACCGGCTCAACATCCACTGGGCGACGATGAAGGCGATGACGCTGGCGGTCGAGGCCCTGGTCGCGCAGGGGGGCTGTCCGCCCGGCCACGTGCTGGTCGACGGCAATCGCCTGCCGCGCTGGGGTTTTGCCGCCACCGCGATCGTCAGCGGCGACGCGAAATCGCTCTCAATCGCCGCCGCCTCGATCGTGGCCAAGCACATTCGCGATCAGATCATGATCGCCCATGCCGAATCGCATCCCGCCTACGGCTGGCATTCGAACAAGGGCTATGGTTGCGCCGCGCACCTGCGGGCCTTGCGCGAACATGGGCCGTCACCCCTCCACCGCCGCAGCTTCGCGCCGGTCGCGCAGACGGAACTGGCGTTGTGAGTCTTTTGCGTCACACCGCTAGGGATAGGGATTCTTGCCGGCTTCGGACTCAATATGTGGCGCACGCCGCGTCCAGCGGGCGCTGTTAATCCGATCTTCACCGAACACGTTAACCAATGGCCGCTTGACGGAGTCGGGCTTCTGCCGCGATTTCACGACCCGAGCAGGGGGATATGATGGCGCTGACCGACACGATCGCGAGACCGCGCGCGGGCAAAGCCGCCGCAAGCCGCCCCGAATCCGCGGCGCTGCCGCTCGACACGATCGTGCGCGGCGATTGCATCGCGGCGATGCGCGCGCTGCCGGCCGGGTCGGTCGACATGATCTTCGCCGATCCGCCCTATAATCTCCAACTCGGCGGCGAATTGTTCCGCCCAGACGGCAGCCACGTCGATGCGGTCACCGACGATTGGGACAAGTTCGACACCTTCGCTGCTTACGATCGCTTCACCCGCGCCTGGCTGGCCGAGGCCCGCCGCATCCTTAAAGACGACGGCACGTTGTGGGTGATCGGCAGCTATCACAACATCTTCCGCGTCGGCGCGGCGGTGCAGGACTTGGGCTATTGGATCCTCAACGATATCGTCTGGCGCAAAGCCAATCCGATGCCCAATTTCCGCGGCACCCGCTTCACCAATGCGCATGAAACACTGATCTGGGCGTCGATGGGCGAAAAGGCGAAATACACCTTCAACTATCGCAGCATGAAGACGCTGAATGACGAATTGCAGATGCGCAGCGATTGGGAGTTCGCGATCTGCGGCGGCCAGGAGCGGCTGAAGCGCGACGGCGTGAAGGTCCACCCGACGCAAAAGCCCGAGGCGTTGCTCTACCGCATCCTGCTGGCCTGTACGAAGCCGGGCGACGTCGTCCTCGATCCCTTTTTCGGCACCGGGACGACCGGGGCGGTTGCCAAGCGGCTCGGCCGGCGCTGGATCGGCATCGAGCGCGAGGATGATTATATCGCCGCCGCCGGTGAGCGGATCGCCGCCGCGCTGCCGCTCGACGAATCGGCGCTGCGCACGATGCAGAGCCCGCGCAGCAGCCCCAAGGTCGCGTTCGGCACGATCGTCGAAACCGGCTATCTCCAGCCCGGCAGCGTGCTCACCGACGCCAAGCGCCGCTGGCGCGCGACCGTCCGCGCCGACGGCTCGCTGCTCAGCGACTGCGGCCAGGCGGGCTCGATCCACAAGCTCGGCGCCAGCTTGCAGGGCGCACCCGCGTGCAACGGCTGGACCTTCTGGCACCAAGAAGCGGATACCGGCCTCGCCGCGATCGACGCGCTGCGGCAAACCTATTTGCTGGCGACGCAGCCCTGATGCTTCACCTCGCCCCCGCCCAGTTCGTCGCCACCCCCGTCGGGCACGACGACGGGGCGGTCGTACGGCTCGCCGGCGGGATGCTGTGGTACGCGGCTTATGACGTGCGCGAAGGCACGCGCCGCTGGACGATCCCGGTGCGGCAGGTGGACAGCCTGGGTCAGCGCGCCGCGGCGCTCCACCAGCACTTCACCGCGCCCCGCGCGCCCTGGGTCATGGGCCCGCGCACGCTGCGCTTCGATCAGCCGCAGGTCGCGGGCATCCTCAACACGACGCCGGACAGCTTCTCCGACGGCGGCAGGCATGGCGATACGGCGGGTGCGGCGGGCGCGGGCGTCGACATGGCCGCAGCGGGTGCCGCGCTGATCGACGTCGGCGGCGAGTCGACCCGGCCCGGCGCGACGGCCGTGTGGGAAGGCGACGAGATCGCACGCACCGTTCCCGTCGTCGAGCGCCTGGCCGCGGCGGGCACGCTCGTCTCGATCGACACACGCAAGGCCGCGGTGATGGAGGCGGCGCTTGCTGCAGGGGCGGCGATCGTCAACGACGTCTCCGCGCTGCTCTGGGACGACCGTGCGTTACGCGTCGTCGCCGACGCGGGATGCCCGGTTATCCTGATGCACTCGCCGGACCCGAAGGCGGGCGGGCATGGCCGCGTCCGGTACGACGACGTCCTCGTTAACGTGTTCGAGTGGCTGGCGGCGCGCATCGAGGCAATCGCCGCAGCGGGCGTCCCGCGCGGCCGGATCGCAGTCGACCCCGGCATCGGGTTCGGCAAGTCGCTGGCGGACAACCTCCAGCTGATCAACGGCCTTGCGTCCTTTCACGGCCTCGGCTGCCCGGTCATGCTCGGCGCCAGCCGCAAACGGATGATCGGCGCGCTGTCGAACGAAGCGCCCGCCGGCGAACGCCTCGGCGGCAGCCTGGCGCTCGCGATGAAGGGCCTGGAGGCGGGCGTGCAGCTCATCCGCGTCCACGACGTGGCGCAGACGGTCCAGGCGGCGCGCGTCTGGCGGGGCCTGCGCGACCAGGCGCTGGTCGGATGACGCGGTGATCGTCGCTGCGATCCCGCGCGCCAAGACGATCGTCGCGGAGGTGTGGCGGCCGCTCACCGCGCTGTTCGTCTGGGACGTCGCGGTGACGGTCACCTACTACATCCTCCCGTTCAAGGCGCCGTCGCTGCCGCTGACCCTGTTCGGCTCGGTGCTCGCGCTGTTCCTCGGCTTTCGCGTCAATTCGGCGTACGAGCGCTGGTGGGAGGGGCGGGTGCTGTGGGGCGCGATGATCAACGCCTCGCGCAGTCTCGCACGCGCCGCCCGCAACTTTCTGGCCGGGCCGGAGGCGCGCGATCTCAGGCGCTCGATCGTGCTCCGGCAGGTCGCTTATGTGAACGCGCTGCGCTGTCAGCTCCGCCGCCAGCCTGTCGACGAGCAGGTCCTGCGCTTCCTGTCGCGCGGCGAGGCCGAGCCCGCGCTGGCCCGCACCAACATCGCCAACGGGCTGATCGACGGCGCGGGCCGCCGCATCGCCGACGCGGTACGATCGGGCTGGATCGACACGATCCAGCAGACCCACATGGAGCAGCTGCTCGTCGATATCGCCAACGCGCAAGGCGGCATGGAGCGGCTCAAGAACACGCCGTTGCCGAACCAGTACCGCTTCCTGCCGACGCTGTTCGCTCATCTGTTCTGCGTGCTGCTGCCGATCGGCCTGGTCGAGACGCTGGGCTTTGCGACTCCGCTCGGATCGACGATCGCGGGTCTGATGTTCCTCGCGGTGCTGCGAATCGGCGACGATCTCGTCGATCCGTTCGCCGACACCGTTCACGACGTGCCGCTGTCCGCCATGTGCCGGACGATCGAGATCGACCTGCTCCAGGCGATCGGCGACCCTGCGCCCGCGCCGCTCCAGCCCGTCAAGGGCGTGTTGTGGTAGGCTGAAGCCCTTTCGCCAGGAAGGCCGCAGCCGTATGAGCGACGTCGTCCACCGGGCGGTCGTCGTCCCACACGCCGTAACGCAGCCCCAGGAACACGTTCATCCCCATGATCGCCCAAGCGTGCACTTCGCTCACGTCGTCGCGCACCTCGCCTCGTGCCGCCGCGGCCTGCAGCCGCTGCGTAATCCGCTGGGCGGTGCTCGCATAATGCGCGCGGTAGCTGGCGGGATCGACGAACTCGGCCTCGTCGATGATCCGGTAGATTTCTTTGTGTGCACGGACGAACCCGATGAACCCGGCAAGGCCGGCGCGCTCCGCTGCGATCTGGTCGGGCGCGGCGCGGATGCCGGGGGCGACGTGATCGCGCACCCGCGCCGACATGTCCGCGACCAAGGCCCGGAACACCGCATCCTTTGAGTCGAAATAGGTGTAGAATGTCCCCGCCGCGACGCCCGCCGCCTTGGTGATCCCCCCGATCGACGCGTCGTGGAAGCCGCGCGCTCCGAACTCCGCCGCCGCCGCGTCCAGAATCGCGCGCAGTGTCCTGCGCCCCCGCTCGGTACGCGGCGCTTTGGCCGGGGTGTCTCCGGTCGCACCTGCCTGTGACATCCTCCCCCTTTCCCAAGTTGAAACCCGGTTCAGGTTTCAGTATAGCCCCGGCATCGAGCGCACAAGTCGCGGTCCACGCGGGCGCTATAGGGGGAGGGTATCATGGCATTTTCGTCTGCGCGCGTGCTTCTGAACATCGGCACCGCCGCCGCCGCGCTGATCGCGACGCCTGCCTTTGCGCAGGTCGGGGGAGCGCTGACGCCGGCTCAGGCCCAGTCGGACGACAACACCGCCATTGATGCGGCGCAGCAGAACCCGCAGGACATCGTCGTCACCGCGCGTCGTCGCGAGGAGTCGCTCCTGGACGTGCCGATCGCAGTCACCGCCTTCACCGGCGCGCAGCTGGAGGCGAACGGCGCGCTCGACATCACCGACCTCTCGAACGTTACACCCAACGTCACACTGGAGACCTCGCGCGGCACCAATTCGACGCTGACCGCGTTCGTCCGCGGCGTTGGACAGCAGGACCCCGTGGCGGGGTTCGAGGCGGGCGTTGGTATCTACCTCGACGACGTCTACCTCAACCGCCCGCAGGCCGCGGTCCTCGACATCTACGACGTGGAGCGGATCGAGGTGCTGCGCGGGCCACAGGGCACGCTCTACGGCCGCAACACGATCGGCGGCGCGGTCAAGTATGTGACGAGGCGGTTGGGTGACGAGCCGACGCTGCGCGTCCGCGCGAGCTACGGCACGTTCAACCAGGCCGACGGGGTGATCAGCGGCTCCGTGCCGATCGGCAATGGCACGATCAAGATCGGCGGCGCGCTCGCGCGGCTGACCCGCGACGGGTTCGGCACCAACCTGACCACAGGTCAGGAGAATTACAACAAGAACA
>NZ_DASVTL010000117.1:0-282318 GCF_036387595.1 Sphingomonas sp. | reverse complement strand
CGAGGAAGGCAAGTTCGGCTGGGACGGCATCCTGCGCGCGGCATCGATCGTGTTCTTCGCCTATATCGGGTTCGAGGCGGTCTCGACCGCGGGGCAGGAAGCCAAGAACCCCAAGAAGGACATGCCGATCGGCCTGCTCGGATCGCTGGCCGCCTGCACGCTGATCTACATCCTCGTGTCGATCGTGATGACGCTGATCGTGAACTACAAGACGCTCAACGTCCCCGATCCCGTCGCCGTCGCGGTCGATGCGCTTGGGCCGCAATGGGCCTGGTTCGCCAAGCTGGTGAAGGCAGGCGCGATCGTCGGCCTGACGTCGGTGGTGCTGGTGCTGATGTACGGCCAAACCCGCATCTTCTACACCATGGCGCGCGACGGCCTGCTCCCGCGGGTGTTCGCTACCGTCCACGCAAAGTTCAAGACGCCGTGGGTCAACACCATCCTCGTCGGGCTGATAACCGGCGCGGCGGCGGCGTTCTTCGACATCAACACGCTGGGCGACATGACCTCGGTCGGCACATTGGCCGCCTTTGCCATCGTCTGCCTTTCGGTCATCTGGCTGCGCAAGACCCACCCGCACATCCCGCGCGGCTTCACCGTGCCGTTGTTCCCGGTGCTGCCGGCGCTGGGGATCGTATCGTGCATCGCGCTGATATTTACGGTCGAGAACCGCGTGCTCGTGTTCTTCGGCTGGTACACGCTCGGCGCGATCATCCTCTATTTCGTCTATGGGATGCACAACAGCCGGCTCTACAAGGGGCTGGATCAGGAAGACCGCCCGGAGATGGGCGAATATGTCGCGCCGGTGGGCGAACAGCCCTGACGCGGCTGCGGCCGTGCTGACATGAGAAGGCCCCGGCGAACGACCGCCGGGGCCTTTTCTTTGCATCGCATGTTCGGGCGACTTTACCCCACCCGCGCAGTCAATTCCCTCAGATCGACGATCGGCCGTGCGCCGACATGGCTGATGATCTCCGCCGCGCAGATCGCGCCGAGCTTCAGCGAGGCCTCCAGCCCCTTGCCCTGCGCCTGGCCGTGCAGGAATCCTGCCGCGAACAGGTCACCCGCGCCGGTAGTGTCGACGACGCGCGCGATCGGCTCGGCGGAAACTTGCGCGCGCGTGCCGTGCTGGATCGCGCATGCGCCCTCGGCACCGCGCGTCACCACCAGCGTCGCGACCTGCGGTGAAATCCGCGCCACCGCCGCCTCGAAATCCGTCATCCCGGCCAGCGCCGCCAGTTCGGCCTCGTTGGCGAAAAGGATGTCGATCAACCCGTCGGCGAGCAATCTGCGGAAATCGTCGCCGTGGCGCGAGATGCAGAAAACGTCGCTGAGCGTGAACGCCACCTTGCGGCCCGCCTTGCGCGCGATCTCGATCGCGGCGCGCATTGCGGCGCGCGGTTCCTCGGGATCCCAGAGATAGCCTTCGAGATACAGAATCGCGGCATCCGCGATGAGGTCGCGATCGAGCGCCCCGGCCGGCAGGAACTGCGACGCGCCGAGGAAGGTGTTCATCGTCCGCTGCCCATCGGGCGTCACGAAGATCAGGCAACGCGCAGTCGTCGGGGCGCCTGCGCGCGCCGGCGTATCGAAACGGATGCCGACGCTGCGGATGTCGTGCGCGAACACCTCGCCCAGCTGATCGTCGGCGACCTGCCCGATGAAGCCGCACTTGCCGCCCAATGCGGCGACGCCGGCGACGGTATTCGCCGCGGACCCTCCGCTCGCCTCGATCCCCGACCCCATCTTGGCGTAAAGGGCGTCGGCCTCTTCCGGCGAGAACATCAACTGCATCGAGCCCTTAGCCATGCCCTCGGTCGCGATGAAGGAATCGTCGGCCTGGGACAGGACGTCGACGATGGCATTGCCGATCGCGACGACATCATAGGTGGGCTGGGTCAACGCTGGCTCCGCATACGGTAAAGCGCCGCCGTAATCGGGCGGTCCGGCGCGCGCAACCGGCGCGACGTTGACGGGCGGGGCGGGCGACGTGCATCGCGGCGCCCGGTCGTCCCTGATTCCGGAGAGAAGTGTGACGAAGCGAAGTGCGATCCTCCTCCTGCCGCTGCTGGGCGGCTGCGTGGCTGGCGCCGGCCCCGGCATCGTGGCGGCGCCTCGCGTCACCTATGGCAGCGTCGGGCTGGAGCGCGTCAACGGCCAGACCGCGGCCGCGCTGACCCAGCTGTTCGGCCAGCCGGACGCCGACTTGCGCGAAGGCACCGCGCGCAAACTCCAGTTCCAGAGCGGCATCTGCGTGCTCGACGCCTATCTCTACCCGTCCAGTGCCGGTGCCGAGCCGCGCGTCACCTATCTCGATGCGCGCGAGCCAGACGGCAGCACGATCGACCGCGCAAGTTGCGTCGCGGCACTGACCCGCCGGGACGGAGGAAAATAGCCGCTCGTTGCCGGGTCGGATCGTGCGGTCCAGAGGCGGCGATCCATCGGCCTCGGCAGCTTGAGCGAACCGCGCGCTAGATTCGTTCATCTTGACTTTTTCGACGGAACTTGAGCAGGTCTGGGGCGGTTGAGGCATTTCGGGCGTCGTCCAATTGGACGGTGTTGATCCTGGAACTGTTGGGAGACGTTGAATGAAATTTGGTAAATACATGGCGATCGCCGCCGCTGCATCCTTGTCGGCCGCACCGGCCCTCGCTGCACCGGCCAATCCGGCAGCGTCGCTGTCGGTCGCCAAGAGCGTTCGCGCGAAGGCACCCTCGGCCCGGGCCAACAAGCTCGGTGGCGGCGCAGGCGGCATCGTTGCCCTGCTGATCGGCGCCGGCATTGCTTCGATCCTGATCGTCGACGCGACCAAGAACGACGATTCCGACAGCAACTAAGCGATAGGGGGGCGGAACGGCACGGCGTGCCGCTCCGCCTTTCACCTGACCGACGGTGTAGCTCTACCGGCCTATATGATCGGTGCAATCCTGGCCGAGCTCACCCCGCGCCCGGACGCACCGGCTTTGCGGAACAGCCGCGCCGATGCTAGCCATAGCGCCACGAAGAATCCGTCGAGGATCACGGCAGCACCGCTTCCCGAAAGAAGCGCGATTATCGCGACAAGCCCCTGCATACCCGCCACAGCAGTCATCGCCCGCGCCATCCCTAGCGGCCTGCCGCGCGCCACGATCGCGCCTGCGACACCGACCACCAGCACCCCGCCATAGATCAGATTGGCCGCGTCACGCTCGGTGCCGATCATGCCGACCGCCAGATTGAGCCACACCAGCGAGAAGGCGCCGAGCACCGCCAGCCCGGTTGCGGCGCGATATGCGATGCTCGCACTCATCCGCACGGCAAATTCGTAGGTGCCGCATGCGGCGAACAGCATCGCGCCCAGGATCACGAAATCGGCCGTGTCCCACCGCATCTCTCGCGTGAACTGCATCGCGACCAGCGGCAGCATCAGGAGCAACGCGGCACCGCCCCAGACGAACGGCCGCGACGGGTTCGCCTGCGTCGCAGGAATGCGCATGATGGCCATCAAATCCTCCGTTGCCCGCGAGGCGTTCCGCTAGACTATCGTGATGAAGCCGGCTTGAGCAAGGTCCATCGATCCGGCCATGCCACCGTCCCCGACCATGCTACGGCCGGAAGCGTCCCACTCTGCCAGCACACCCACGTCCTGCTCCGCAGCAGCCCTGCCGTCCCGCTCCGCCGCCCACCGCCGCGGGTCCAGCCGTGCGAGCGCCCACACCGCCGCCCCGCGCACCGCCGCCGCCGGATCGGCCAGCAACGCCGCCACCGGCCCGGTCAGGTCCGCGTCGCCACTGTTTCCCGCCGCGATTACCGCGTTGCGCACCATCCGGTCGCGCCCGATCCGCTTGATCGGCGAACCCGCGAACACCTTGCGGAACCCGGCATCGTCCAACGCCAGCAGATCCGACAGATCGGGCGCAGCCAGTTCGGCGCGCGGTGCGAACGCCAGGTTCGCCGAGGCCGAAGCCGCAAACTTGTTCCACGGGCACACCGCCAGGCAATCGTCGCAGCCATAGATGCGGTTGCCGATCGCCTCGCGGAATTCGTACGGGATCGGCCCGGCGTGCTCGATCGTGAGGTAGGATATGCAGCGCCGCGCATCGAGCCGGTAGGGCGCGGGAAAGGCAGCCGTCGGGCAGGCACGCTGGCACGCATCGCAACTGCCGCAGGTATCGGCCGCCGCCGCGTCCGGCTCCAGGTCGATGGTGGTATAGATGGCGCCCAGGAACAGCCAGCTGCCATGCTCGCGGCTGACCAGATTGGTATGCTTGCCCTGCCAGCCGACGCCCGCCGCCTCCGCCAGCGGCTTTTCCATCACCGGCGCGGTATCGACGAACACCTTGAGATCGCATTCCTGTCCCGAACCGGCCCCCTCCGCGGCCAGCCACCGGCCCAGCGCCTTCAGCGCCTTCTTGACCACGTCGTGATAATCGGCCCCTTGCGCATAGACCGAGATGCGTCCGACCCCGCCCTCGTCCGCCAGCCGCAACGGATCGGCTGTGGGCGCATAGCTCATGCCCAGCGAGATGACGCTGCGCACCTCGGGCCACAAGGCGGACGGGCTGCCGCGCTGATGGCTGCGCTCCTCCATCCAGATCATGCCGCCGTGCATGCCCTCGTCCAGCCATTGGCGCAGCCGCGCGGCCGTGCGCGGCGCGGCATCGGCGCGCGCGATCCCGCAGGCGGCGAAGCCCAGTTCGCGCGCCTTGGCCTTTATCCGCGCTTCCAGCTTGTCTTGGGACACGTCCGCCCGCTACCACCCGCGCGTGTCCGGGGGAATGTCGCGCGTGCAATCTGATCTGGCGGTCCATGCCCAGGGCCTGGTGAAGCGCTTCGGCGACCGGCGGGTGGTCGACGGTGTCGACATCGCGGTGCCGCGCGGCAGCATCTACGGCGTGCTCGGGCCCAATGGCGCAGGCAAGACGACGACGCTCAGGATGCTGCTCGGCATCATCGAGCCCGACAGCGGCGAGCGGACGCTGCTCGGCGAAGCGCACCCGCGCGACGCGTCGGACCGGGTCGGCTATCTGCCCGAGGAACGCGGACTCTACCCCTCGATGAAGGCGCGTGAGGCGATCGCCTTCCTCGGCGCCCTGCGCGGCCTGCCGCTGCGTACCGGTCGCGCCCGCGCGGTGACGTTGCTGGAAGCGGCCGGCCTCGGCCACGCCGCCGACCAGAAAATCCGCAAATTGTCCAAGGGCATGGCACAGCTCGTGCAACTCCTCGGCTCGGTCGTCCACCAGCCCGACCTGCTCGTCCTCGACGAACCTTTTTCGGGCCTCGACCCGGTCAATCAGGAGCGGCTGGAAGCGTTGATCCTGGCCGAGCGGACCCGCGGCGCGACCATCCTCTTTTCCACCCACGTCATGGCGCATGCCGAGCGGCTGTGCGACCGGCTGGCGATCATCGCGGGCGGCAAGAGACGGTTCGAGGGCACGGTAGACGAGGCGCGCGCCACCCTGCCCGAGCGTGTCCGCTACCGCCCGCATCGCGACGGGGCGGGCGTCGCGGCGCTGCTCCCGCCGGATGCGGTGCGCGAGGGCGCCGAGTGGAAATTCGAGATGCCCGGCGGCGGGATCGAGCCGCTGCTCGTGGCACTGATCGACGCAGGGTTCGGCATCGCCGGGCTGACGATCGCGCGGCCGGGGCTGCACGAGGCGTTCGTCCGCATCGTCGGCGAACAGGATGCGCCGCGCGGAGACGCCGCATGACGCGCACCCGCCGGATGATCCGCCAGACGCTGACGATCGCACGCCGCGATTTCGTCGCGACGGTGTTCACGCCGATCTTCCTCCTCTTCCTCTTCGCGCCGGTGCTGCTGGGGTCGTTCAGCACGATCGGTGCGCTGGCCGCCAGCAACGTCGGCAGCACGCCGGACGTCGAACGCATCGTCGCGATCGTCCCGCCCGCGCTGGCCGCGCCGATGCAGGCAGCGGACAAGCGATTGCGCACAGTCTTCCGGCGCGAAGAGGCCCCGCCGATGCTGCTCATCGCCGCGCCCTCGCGCGATCCCGCCGCCCAGGCGCGTGCCGCCTTCACGGCAAAGGATTACGACGCCAGCGCGGTCATCTACGGCCCGCTGAACCGCCCCGCGATCCTCTATGGCCCGCGCGGCCCGCGCGCCGCCGATTACCTGGCGGTGCTGGCACGGGAGACGCTGACCGATAGCCGTCTGGGCGCCAGGGCACCGGAAGTCGTCGCGACCAGAACCATGATCCAGCCCCCGGCGCACGCCACGCGGCGATCGCAACGGTTCGGGCTTCCTGGCAGTCTTCGGCATCTTCTTCCTGACTTTGTTCCTCTCCGGCCAGGTGGTCGGCACGATGGCCGAGGAGCGGAACAACAAGGTCATCGAGGTGCTCGCCGCCGCGGTGCCGCTGGAGGCGGTTTTCCTGGGCAAGTTGCTCGGCATGTTCGGCGTTGCGGTCCTCTTCGTGGGCTTCTGGGGCACGGTTGCGGGCAACGTCGGCGCGCTGCTGCCGCCCGCGATGGCCGCGGGGCTTGGCGGCCTGTCGCCCGCGGTCGGCGCCCCCATGTTCGCGCTGCTGTTCGCCGGCTATTTCACGATGGCCTATTTGCTGCTCGGCTCGGTCTTCCTCGGCATCGGGGCGCAGGCGTCCACCCCGCGCGAAATCCAGATGCTGTCGCTGCCGATCACCATCCTGCAAATGGCGATGTTCGGGCTGGCGAGTGCCGCCGCCGCGCGGCCGGGAAGCTGGGTTGCCACCGTGGCCGAGATCTTCCCGCTGTCGTCACCTTTCGCGATGGCCGGGCATGCCGCCAGCCTGCCCGGATTGTGGCCGCACGCCGCGGCGCTGGCGTGGCAGGCGTTATGGGTAGCGATCTTCATCATCATCGGCGCCCGCCTGTTCCGCCGCGGCGTGCTGCAATCGGGCAGCGCCCAGCCGTTCTGGCGGCGGCGCAAAGCTGTTGACATGGGTGTCAGTTAAGCGTCTGCTCTGCGAAAATTGGAGAGATGACATGGCGACACAATCGGTAGAGGCGCTCACCGCCGACCCCTTCGACGTCAGCCGCGCGGCACTGTACCGCGACGACGTGTGGCAGGCTCCGTTCCGCACGCTGCGGGCAGAGGCGCCGGTCCATTATGTCCCGCACAGCGATTATGGACCCTATTGGTCGGTCTCCACCTACAAGGGCATCGTCGAGGTCGAATCGCTGCCCGACCTCTACTCCTCCGAAGCGGGCGGCATCACGATCGCCGATTTCCAGGAGGGGCGCGATGTGCGCATGCCGATGTTCATCGCGCGCGATCGGCCCGTCCATACCGCGCAACGCCGCACCGTGGCACCGGCATTCACCCCGTCGGAGATGACGCGGATGTCAGGGGACATCCGCCGGCGCACCGCGGACATTCTCGATTCGCTGGAGTGGAATACGCCGTTCGACTGGGTGGACACCGTCTCCGTCGAACTGACGACGCAGATGCTGGCGATCCTCTTCGACTTCCCCTGGGAAGATCGCCGCAAGCTGACCTTCTGGTCGGACTGGGCCGGCGACATCGAACTCGTGAAGACCGAGGAACTGCGCCAGCAGCGCCTGGTCCACATGTTCGAATGCGGCGCCTATTTCCAGAATCTGTGGAATGCCAAGGTCGGCAAGGAACCCACCCCCGACCTCATCTCGATGATGATCCATTCCGATGCGATGCGTGAGATGGATCATCACGAATTCATCGGCAATCTGATCCTGCTGATCGTCGGTGGCAATGACACGACCCGCAATTCGATGAGCGCGCTGGCCTATGGCCTGGACTGCTTCCCTGATGCGCGTGCGAAGCTGGAGGGCGATCCGTCGCTGATCCCCAATGCGACCCAGGAAATCCTGCGCTGGCAGACCCCGCTCGCGCACATGCGCCGCACCGCGACTGCGGACACCGAGCTGATGGGGCAGACGATCCGCGCGGGCGACAAGCTGGCGCTCTGGTATATCTCCGCCAACCGCGACGAAACCATGTTCGAGGATGCGGACACCATCCGCGTCGATCGGCCCAACGCACGGCGTCACCTGGCATTCGGCCACGGCATCCACCGCTGCGTCGGCGCACGGCTGGCGGAATTGCAGATCGGCATCCTGCTTGAGGAAATGGCCAAGCGCCGCATGCGCGTAAACGTCCTCGGCGAGCCGGAACGCGTCGCTGCATGCTTCGTCCACGGCTATCGCAAGCTGCCGGTCGAGATTTCGAAATATTGAACCTGCCCCCTTCCCTCTCCCGCGGGGAGAGGGAGAGACGGCGAAGCCGGCGATGGGTGAGGACAGCCGGCTGGCAAGACACTGGAACTGGGCGACACCGCTCCCATATTCCACGGATGGATACAGACCGCCGCACCTTCTTCCGCCTCGCCGGGCTCGGCGCCGGCGCCTTCGCCCTGTTTGGCTGCGGAAGCCGTTCGGCCGACGCTGCCGAGCGCTTCCCCGTCACCCGCAGCGACGCCGAATGGCGCCGGATGCTCTCGCCGGCCGCCTATCGCGTGCTGCGCCAGGAGGATACCGAAACGCCGGGCACCAGCCCGCTCAATCGAGAAAAGCGCGCCGGCACGTTCGCCTGCGCCGGCTGCGCGCAGCCGCTGTTCGCCTCGAAGACCAAGTTCGAAAGCGGCACCGGCTGGCCCAGCTTCTGGGCGCCGCTGTCCGGCGCCGTCGGCACCCGCACCGACGGAAAGCTGATGATGGCACGTACCGAAGTGCATTGCGCGCGCTGCGGCGGGCATCTGGGCCATGTCTTCGACGACGGCCCCAAGCCTACGGGGAAGCGCTATTGCATGAACGGCGTCGCGATGACTTTCAGGCCGGAGAAGGCGGCTTAGCGCGATTTGCGATCACGATTCGCTCCCGCCGCGCCGTTCTCCTGCGAAAGCAGGAGCCCAGGACGGCAGGGCACATCGCTGGTGGCTCTGGACTCCTGCTTTCGCAAGCAAACAGGTGCGCGAGAGGATACCAGATACCGCGTCGCGCCTAGAGCGCAGCGCCCACCGCGGCCAGCGAACCCGCATTGGCGAGCTGCGTCTCGTTCGGTGCGGCGACCAGCTCCACCGGCGGCAGCGTGTCCGCCTTAAGCGCGCGATCCGCATAGATGAAGCCGTTTGCAGGATAGGCCGAGGTGCCCAGCGACCCTTGCGGTCCGTACCACACCCGCACCAGGCTCCAGTCGCCCGCCGCCGAAACGTCGATCGCCCGAACGTCGGTCTCGACACCGCCGCGGCGCGACCAATTGGCATGGGTGAGCAGCACTTCGCGCTCGCCCACGACCTTGGACACCATGGCCACATGGCCCACGCGCATCCGCCGCGTCGCCTCGAACGCCAGCACCGCGCCGGGTTTCGGCGTGTTGCCGCGGGCGTACCGCCCAGCGGCCTGGCCCCACCAGGTGTTCGCATTGCCGCGGATGTCGATCCCCGAAGCCTGGCGGGCGAACGGCGCGCACTGCCAGAATTGCGCGAACGCCGGAGTGGCCGTCATCAGGCCGCACGAGAACACCAGCGCGAATCGCACTGCAAAAGTCTTGAAGTTCAAAATGACCCCCCGGTCGGAAGCGGTTGTCGCAGCCTCGCTACGGGCGGAGGTTTATTATTCCTATACGCGCCGGAACCTTATCGGATGAAGCGTGTTCCGCCGCCGACGACCTGTGTCGAAACCCGCATTCGCGCCGCGATGGACCCCAATCTTGTCGGCACTCACGCCAGCGAACGCCGCCCGTTGCGGCCGGACTCGCCGATCAGTCCGCCGCGGCCAGCCGCGCCAGTCGCGCGTCATGCTCTGCGCGCCCGAACGGAAAGCGGGTGAAGAAGAACGCAGCGGCGCAGGCGAGCAGGATGTAGAGCCCCGCATAGGTCACCGTCAGCCGGTCGATCGTCGCCACCGGCACCGTGCCCGGATTCGCCCGCGCGGGAAAGTTCGCAAGCGCCAGGATCATGCCCGCGGCGAAGATGCCGATGCCCGATGTGCATTTCTGCACGAAGAACGATCCCGCGAAGAACACGCCCTCCGATCGCCGCCCGGTCTTCGCCTCCGAATCCTCCGCGACATCGGCCATCATCGACGCCCCCAGGATGAAGCCCGACACGTTGCACGCGGTGCCCGCGATGAAGAAGGCGAACAGGACCGGCAGCAAGGCGGCGTCCCCCACCTCCGGGAACAGACCGGCGAGCCGCAGCCAGTAGGGCGCGGTGTTGAACGTCGCCCCCATCAGCACCCCCGCCATCGCCGCGCGCGGCTTGCCCAACAGCCTTCCGGCACGCGGCGCCACGCCGAATGCCACGAACACCCCGGAGAACAGCGCCATCGTCAGATACGCGAACACCGGCCCCTCAAACCGCCAGACATAGCTGTAGAGGTAATTCGACATCGCATAACTGATGCCCTGGAGCGTGTAGGCGCACACGCTGGCGAGCATCAGCACGACGAAGGCCCGGTTGCGCACCGTCTCGCCCAATTCCCGAAAATTCTGGACCAGCGACTGCGGCACGATCTCGGGCTGCGGCAGATTGGGGATTTCGTGGTGGGTGCCCCCCGCCGACACCAGGATGGCGATCCCCATGAACAGCGCGCCCGCCAGCGCGAACCCGCCATAGCCCGCGCGGTTGAGCAGCCCGTTGGGAAAGCCCGCGGTGGGCGCCAGGAAATAGAGGTATGCCGCGGTCAGCATCGCCAATCCGCCGATCCAGCCGAAAAGATAACGCCACGCCATGATCCGCGTGCGCTCGTCGTAATCGGCGGACAGTTCGGGGGTAAGCGCGACCGAGGGCACCTCGTAGCAACTCACCGCACTGCGCACGAGCACCGCGCAGGCGAACAGCCAGACCAGCGCGGTCGTGTGTGAGGCATCCGCGGGCGGGTTCCACAATGCGATCCACCCGACCATGATCGGCAGCGCGGAGGCATACATCCACGGATGCCGCCGCCCCCAGCCCGAACGCGTGCGATCGGACAAGAAACCCACCGCGGGGTCGATGAAGGCGTCGATCACCAGCGCCAGCATGATGACCAGCCCGACGGTCGCGGACGGCAGCCCGACGACCTGATTATAGAACAGCAGCAGGAACGTGCCGAAGCCCGAATCCTTCACCCCGTAAGCCGTCGCCCCGAACGCATAACTCGTCATCGTCCGGCGGCTGAGGCGACGGACGGACGGCGTGGCCGACGTCACCGGAAAGCCTCCAGCGCGGTGAGGAGCGAAGGCGACTGCCGGTCCCAGCTCGCACGCGTGCCGATCGTCAGCCCGCCGTCGATCACGATGTGCGTACCGGTGACGAAGCTGGCGTCGTCGCTCGCCAGGAAGGCGACCGCCGCCGCAATGTCCTCGGGCGTACCCGCGCGCTGGATCGGCTGCGCGCCCGCCGCGACCCCGGCGATTGCGGCATCGGCCGCGGCCAGCTTCTCGCCCGCGATGCCGAGATGCCGGGTGAAGATGCCGGTCGTGATGAAGCCGGGCACCACCGCATTCACGCGAATGCCGTCTCCCGCCAGATCGGCGGCGGCGAGCCTGGTCAGATGGAGCACCCCGGCCTTGGCGGTGGAATAAGCGGTCGGCGCATAGCCGGTGCCCAGCGCCGAGACGCTCGACGTGTTGACGATCGCGCCGCCGCCGCGTTTCGCCATCAGCGGCGCGGCATGGCGGATGCCCAGCGCGACCGATCGCAGCAGCAGTGCCATCGTCGCGTCCCAATCCTCCGCCGCGATTTCCCCGATCGGCGCGCGCGCGCCGCCTGCGCCGGCGTTGTTGAACAGCACGTCCAGCCCGCCCGCGGCATCGGCGGCGGCGAGCAGCGCGACGATGTCCGCCTCGTGGGTGACGTCGGTGCGCAGGAACGCGATCGCGCCGCCGGACGCGTCGGCAATGGCCGCACCGCCCTCCGCGTCCAGGTCGCCCACGATCACATGCGCACCCTCTTGCGCCAGCCGCAGCGCCGTGGCGCGCCCTATGCCCGAAGCGCCGCCGGTCACGACCGCGCGCTTGCCCTCGAACCGCATATGTCCACGTCCTTTTTTCGGAGCATAGTATGGGCGCCACCCCCGTCAATCGGGCATCGTTTCGAACTCCGGGTTTGCGCACCGCCGCCGCGCGCGATAGCAGCGGCGCAAACATGCAGGAGAGCCAAGCGATGGATACCACCAACCTCTTCCGCCTCGACGGGCGCGTGGCGCTGGTCACCGGCGGATCGCGCGGGATCGGCAAGATGATTGCCGCCGGCTTCATCGCGCAGGGTGCCAAGGTCTATATCTCGTCGCGGAAAGCCGATGCCTGCGAAGCCGCGGTCGCCGAACTCGGCCCCAATTGCATCGCCCTGCCGCAGGACGTTTCGACGGTCGCGGGCTGCAAGGCGCTCGCCGCGCAACTGGCCGAGCATGAAGGCGCGCTCGACATCCTCGTCAACAACGCGGGCGCCGCCTGGGGCGAACCGTTCGAGGATTTCCCCGAAAAGGGCTGGGACAAGGTCATGGACCTGAACGTCAAATCGCCGTTCTTCCTGACCCAGGCTCTCCACCCCGCGCTAAAGGCCGCGGCGTCTGCGGCGCGGCCCGCCAAGGTCATCAACATCACCTCGATCGACGGTCAGCGGCTGAACCCGTGGGAGACGTACAGCTATCATGCCTCCAAATCGGCGCTGATCTATCTGACCAAGCGGATGGCCGCGCGGCTGGTACAGGATTCGATCAACGTCACCTCGATCGCACCTGGCGCCTTCGCCAGCGAAATGAACAAGGCCGCACGCGACCACGGCGACGCCATCGCCAAGGGCATCCCGGCCAAGCGCATTGGTGTGGACGAGGACATGGCCGGCACCGCCATCTATCTGGCAAGCCGCGCCGGCGACTATGTGATCGGCGACACGATCACCGTCGACGGCGGGCTGGTCCATGCCGCTCTGGGCACCAGCATCGACGCCTGAACGCTCGTCGGAGAGTGGTCTTGTTCCACTCCGATCTTTCCTGTTCTCTTGGCGAAAGCAGGAGTCCAGGGTGGCAGGGCGCATCCCCCCCTTGGCTCTGGCTCCTGCGTTCGCAGGAGAACGGATCCCGCAGTCAGAAACTCGGCCGAATGTCGCGTGCATCCCGGAGCCGTTCGCGACCAAGTTGATACGCCTGGGCCAGCGAACGCCTCCCCGGCGAAGGCCGGGGCCCAGGCGCACAGGTCGTGCGCCGTCGGGACGACCTTGCCATCCAGGCTGGAGCCGTTCGTTTCGAGGCGCCGGCCCGCGGTGTCAGATCGCGCTCAACAGCCGCAGGAACTCGACCTCGGTCGGATCGTGCGCCACCCCGCCCTCGTCGAAGATATCGTGGAACCAGGCGTCTGCCGGCGTATCGGGCAGGCGGCCGTCCCAGCCGTCCCACGGCAGATGCGTCTGGGTCTTGCCGCGCACCAGGCCCCAGCAGAAGGCGCCGACCTTATATTCTTTGGCGGGTGGCAGGATCGCCTGGAACGTGCTGCCCGCCGGACGCGCCATGAATTCGGTGCACATCAGCGGCCGGCCCATCGCGCCGAGCCACTTCACGCGGGTGACGAAATCCTCGGCATTGCCGTAATTGTGAAACGAGATCACGTCCGACTGGCCGGTCTGCGCGCGCTGGATCGGACTGAGCAGGTCGGGTGCGGACCAGTCGCCCAGCCAGATGCCGCTGGTCAGGGGTTGCGTCGCCCCGCTCTCGCGCGCCCAGCCGAACGCCGCATTCAGCAGCGGCACGACCAGGTCCGCCTTGGCCTTCAGCGCGACCGGATCGCACAGCGCCACTTCCGGACCATTGTCGGGCTCGTTCCAGATGTCCCAGGCCAGCACGCGGGAATCGTTCGCGAAACGGCGAACGACGTCCTTCACATAGCTTTCCAGCCTGAGATGCTGACTGGCATCGTTGAGCGCGGGGATGCCCGGCGACTGGACCCAGCCCGAATTGTGCACGCCCGCACGCGGCGCGCGCTGCGGCCCGAGCGCGGGTTCGGGATCCCAGCAGGAATCGAACAGCACCAGCATCGTGCGGATGCCATGCCGGTCGGCAGCGCGCAGAAACGCATCGACCCGATCGAGAAAGCCCGGCCCATCCTGTAGCCAGAGAAGATCGTGAAGATAGACGCGCACGGCATTCATGCCCAGCGACGATGCCAGCGCCAATTCGCGCGCGATCGCCACGAGATCGAAGCTCTCGGGCTGCCACATCTCCAACTGGTTGATCGCATAGGCAGGCGTGAAATTGCACCCCACCAGCCACGGTTGCGCATCGAACCAGCCATGCGCGGCCTCAGCCGTCCATCGTCCCGACATCATTTCCATTGCCTTCCGCTCCCTCTCCACGGGCGGATATACATGGATAACCTGAATTAACCCTTACATTGAATCCGGTACGCCCCCACCGCCAATCCGCTCGCATCGCGCACGCACGTATCGAAGCAGACGGCGGATCAGTTGGGCGGCGGCAGCGGCGCAAGCACCTGAGGCGCAACCGCGGCGGGCGGCGGCACGGCGGGCGGAGCTGCGGCGGCAGGCGCCCCCGGGGCCGGGGCGACCGGAACGGGGGCCGCCACGAGCGGTTTCGACTGGGCGGCATTCTGCTGTTCGATCTGCGCGGTCTTCTCCGTCACCGATGTATTGAGGAGATCCTGCATGCCCAGGAACGAACATAGCCCGGCATAGCGCAGGATCGTCGATTCCGCCGCGAAGATGGTCTTTGGCGGCTCGTTGTCGATGCGCAGCCGCATGTTGTCCTGTGCAGAAAGAACCAGGCGGCGCAGCTTGGACAGATCGGCGTCCACCATGAAACTCTGGTCGTAATTGCGGAACGTGCCGTTGATCGCGTTGAACCCCAGCGTCGACGCCGTGATCCCGTCGGCGCCCGCCTTCGCCAGGTTCAGGACACCCGCCACCAACGTGCTGGCATCGGTCGCCAGACCGCTGCCGAACCGTCGCTTGCGCGCCGCCTGGTTGGTGCTGCGAAAGAAACGGTCGCAATAGAGATCGGAGAGCGCCATCCCGGCACCGGTGAAACGCGTCACGCCGGCCACGTTCAGGTCGGTCTGAAACCCCTGGCAATCCGCTGGCGCGTCACCGGGGCCGCACCGCGCGCGATACGCCTCGCGAAGGTTGGCGACCAGCGCCTCGGCCTCCCGGTCGGTGGACGGCGCCGGTGCCGAAAGATCGGTTCGCAAGCTGTTGAGCGACGAACACCCGCCCAGCGCCAGCGCGCCCGCCATGATCCAGATCCGCATGTCCGCTTCCCCCCTCGGTTCGACAGACGATGCCTGCGCCATCGCTGGCGGCAAGCAAGACAACCTCCGAAACGGAGGCATCCTCTCCAACGACAGCCAGGGCGGATCGACATTGGACCGCTGGAATGGCTTGCGTCACTCCTCCCGTTCTCTTGGCAAACGCAGGAGCCCAGAGCCACAGGCCGCACCCTGCCATCCGGGACTCCTGCTTTCGCAGGAGAACGGTTGCGGTAGGTGAGCCCTCGAAAGAATAGCGCGCCCTAGCGCGCGATTCCCCCGGCGGCCAGCACCGCCAGCGTCACGAGTTCGCTCGCCGTGCTGTTCATCGGCGCGATCTGCACCGGCTTTTCCATGCCGATCAGCATCGGGCCGATCATCGTGTCGCCGCCCAGTTCGCGCAGCAGCTTGGCGGACAGGTTGGCCGATTGCAGCCCCGGCATCACCAGCACGTTGGCCGGGCCGGATAGCCGGGCGAAGGGATAATTGGCCAGCTGCCGCGGGTTGAGCGCGACGTCGGGGGTCATCTCGCCTTCGAATTCGAAGCCGACGCCCCTGCCCTCCAGCACCTTCACCGCCTCGCGGATATTTTCCAGCCATTTGCCTTCGGGATTGCCGAAGTTGGAATAGCTGAGAAACGCCACGCGCGGTTCGTGGCCCATCCGCCGGGCGACCGCGGCGGTCTGTTCGGCGATGTCGGCCAGCTCCACCGCGGTCGGGCGTTCGTTGATCGTGGTGTCCGCCATGAACACGGTATGGCTCTGCCCGACGAGCAGATGGATGCCGAACGGGGTGCGCCCGGCCTCGGGGTCGATCACCCGCCGAACCTCGCGGATCGTGTGGGCATAGGTGCGCGTGATCCCGGTTATCATCGCATCGGCCTCGCCCAGCTGCAGCAGCACCGAGCCGAAGATGTTGCGATCCTGATTTATCATCCGCTCGCAATCGCGGCGCAGATAGCCGCGGCGCTGGAGCCGCGCGTAGAGGAAATCCGCCATCCGCGGCACCAGCGGCGAATTGCGGCTGTTGTGGAGTTCGTAGGCGGCGGGGTCGTCGACACCGAGCGCACGCAGCCTGTCCGGCACGTCGTCTCGCCCGACGAGCACCGGCGTGCCATAGCCGCCCTCCTTGAAAGCGATCGCCGCGCGCAGGACGACTTCCTCCTCGGCCTCGGCAAAGATCACGCGCTTGGGATGCGCACGCGCGCCTTCATAGGCCAGACTGAGTACCGAGGTGGTGGGGTTCAGGCGCGCGCGCAGTGACTGGCGATAACCCTCCATGTCCAGGATCGGCTTGGTCGCGACGCCCGAATCCATCGCCGCCTTGGCGACCGCGGCTGGCACGACCTCCATCAGCCTCGGGTCGAACGGCGCTGGGATGATATACTCGGGGCCGAAACTGTGGCGCACGCCATAAGCTATCGCGACCTCCTCGGGCACCCGCTCGCGTGCCAGTTCGGCGATCGCATGGGCGGCGGCGATCTTCATCGCATCGTTGATGCCCGTAGCACGCACGTCCAGCGCCCCGCGGAAGATGAACGGAAAGCCCAGCACGTTGTTGACCTGGTTCGGATAATCCGACCGGCCGGTGGCGACGATCGCGTCGGGACGCGCCGCCTTGGCGAGTTCGGGGCGGATCTCGGGTTCGGGATTGGCCATCGCGAAGATGATCGGCGCCGGCGCCATGTCCTTGACCATCTCCGGCGCCAGCGCACCCGCGGCCGACAGCCCCAGGAACACGTCGGCGCCGTGCAGCGCCTCGGTCAGGGTCCGGCGCTCGGTGACCGCGGCATGCGCCGACTGCCACTGGTTGATGTCGTCGCGGCCCTGATAGATCACGCCGGTACGGTCGCACATGATGACGTTGTCGCCGCGCACCCCCATCGCCTTCATCAGCTCGGTGCACGCGATCGCCGCCGCGCCCGCGCCGTTGACGACCACCTTGATCGTGTTCAGCCGCCGGCCGGTCAGCAGGCACGCGTTGATGAGTCCCGCCGCGGTGATGATCGCGGTGCCGTGCTGGTCGTCGTGGAAGACCGGGATGTTCATCCGCTCGCGCAGCGTCTGCTCGATGATGAAGCATTCGGGCGCCTTGATATCCTCCAGGTTGATCCCCCCGAAGGTCGGCTCCATCAGCTCGACCGCGTCGATGAAGCGGTTCACGTCCTCGGTCTTCAGCTCGATGTCGATCGAATCGACGTCGGCGAAGCGCTTGAACAGCACCGCCTTGCCCTCCATCACCGGCTTGGACGCCAGCGCGCCGAGATTGCCCAGCCCCAGGATCGCAGTGCCGTTGGAGATTACCGCGACCAGATTGCCCTTGGCGGTATAGTCATAGGCCGCCGCCGGATCCTCGTAGATCGCGCGCACCGGCACCGCGACGCCGGGCGAATAGGCCAGCGCCAGATCGCGCTGCGTCGCCATCGGCTTGCTCGCGATGATCTCGATCTTGCCCGGCCGCCCCTCCGAATGGAACAGCAGCGCCTCGCGCTCGGAGAATTGGACGTTGGTTTCGTCGGACATGTGCGCGGCTCCCGGGGACGCTAGAGGCTCTAGGCGGTTTACCGCAGGCCTTTCAAGCGGGGGCCTACGGGGCTATGCTCATCAACGTGAAGCACGAAGCAAACATTGCCAAGCCGGTCACCGGCATGTCGGAAGACGAGTTGACCGATTGGCTATGCGCGCTGCCGCCCCCTCCGGAGACCGGGGAGGACGACCTTGCCGAGAGTATCGCGCGGGCACGCACCGACATGGCAGCTGGCCGGTGGTATACGCACGAGCTAGTCGGTGAATGGCTCAAGACGGCGGGCAGCGCTGAGTTCCTCCCGATCGAGGAATGGCTCGCCTGCAAGAATGATTAAAGTTCGCTGGCCGATCGGAACTGCTCGGCAAGTACATACGATCGTCGCCTACGTCCGGCGATACGACGTTCGAGCTGCCGACGATATTTCCACGCGTCTGTTCGCATTGGTTGAGAGCCTCAAAACCTTTCCTCATCGAGGCCGGCACGCTGGTGAAGGCCTGCGTCAGATGACCGGCGTACCGCCTTACGGCCTGACGTACGAAGTGACCGGCGATGAAGTCGTGATCCTCGACGTCCGCCACGGCCGCCGCCGACCTTATCGGCAGCGCGGATGACCACCCCTCCCACGCCCATGATGGCGCAATATCACGCGCTCAAGGCCGAAGCCGGCGACAGCCTGCTCTTCTACCGCATGGGCGATTTCTTCGAATTGTTCTTCGACGACGCGCGCATCGCCGCCGCCTGTCTCGACATCGCGCTGACCGCGCGCGGCGAGCATGATGGCGCCAAGGTGCCGATGTGCGGCGTCCCCGTCCACGCCGCGACCGGGTATCTGCAAAGGCTCATCAAGGCCGGGCACCGCGTCGCCATCGCCGAACAGACCGAAAGCCCCGATGCCGCCCGCAAGGCGCGCGGGTCGAAGGCGCTCGTCAACCGCGCCATCGTCCGCTTCGTCACCGCGGGCACGCTGACCGAGGAGGCTTTGCTCGACGCGCGCACCGCGAACTGGTGCGTCGCGATCGGCGAAGCCGGGGGGCAGGTCGCCGTCGCCGCCGCCGATGTCTCGACCGGGCGGTTCGAGATCGTCGAGACCGACGCCGCCGGGGTCGGCGCCGAACTCGCGCGGCTGGCGGCAGCCGAAGTGGTGGCGGGCGAGGCGAGCGCCTTTGCCCAGGCGGCGACGACCTTGCGCCCGCACGGCGATTTCGACAGCGCAAGCGGGGAAGCGCGGCTGAAGCGGCTCTACGGGGTCGCGACGCTCGACGGCTTCGGCGCGTTCGGGCGCGCGGCGCTGGCCGCGGCGGGCGGGCTGGTCGCGTATCTGGAACATGCCGCCAAGGGCGCGATGCCGTTCCTGCGCCCGCCCACACTCGCCGCGACGGGCGCGACGATGGCAATAGATGCGGCGACGCGCGAGAGCCTGGAGCTGACCTGCACCACCGCGGGCTTGCGAAAAGGATCGCTGCTCGACGCCGTCGATCGCACCGTCACCGGCGCCGGCGCACGCACGCTGGCGGCGGATATCGGCGCGCCGCTGATGGACCGGGCGCAGGTCGATGCGCGGCTCGATCTCGTGCGCTTCCTCCACGACGATGCCGGCCTGCGAGAGACGCTGCGCGCCACCCTGCGCGCGCTTCCCGACGTCGGCCGCGCGCTCGGGCGGCTGGCGGCGGGACGCGGCGGCCCGCGTGATCTGGGGCAGTTGCGCGACGGGCTGGACGGCGCGTGGAGCCTGGGCGAGCGACTGGCCGGCGCCAGCGATCCGCCCGCGATGCTGGCCGCGCTGGCACCGCAACTGCGCGGCCATGGCGCGTTGATCGACCTGCTCAAGCGCGCGCTCGTCGCCTCGCCGCCAATCGAGACGTCGGAGGGCGGCTATATCGCCGCCGGCTATGACGCCGCGCTCGACGACCTGCGCGATGCGGGCGCCGGCGGCCGCCGCGCTATCGCCGCGCTGGAGGCCGAGTTCCGCGCGAAGACCGCCACGCCCGCGCTCAAGATCCGCCACAACGGCGTGCTGGGCTATCACGTCGAGGTGCCCGCCCGCGCCGCCGACGCGCTGATGGCTGCCGACAGCGGCTTCACCCACCGGCAGACGCTGGCCGGCGTGGTGCGCTTCAACACGCCCGCGCTGCACGAGGTCGCGATGAAGGTGAGCCAGGCGGGCACCCACGCGCTGGCCGCCGAAGCCGCGCATCTGGAGGAACTGACCGCGACCGCGCTCGCCACGCGCGAGGCGATCGCCGCGACCGCCGACGCGCTCGCCCGGCTCGACGTCGCCGCCGGGCTCGCCGAGCGCGCGGCGGAAGGCGGCTGGACGCGGCCGGTGCTGGTCGACGAACCCTGTTTCGAGATCCGCGGCGGGCGCCATCCGGTGGTCGAGGCGGCGGTCGCCAAGGCGGGGGGGCGGTTCGTCGCCAACGATTGCACGCTGACTCCGGAGTCGCGGCTATGGCTGGTGACGGGACCGAACATGGGCGGCAAATCGACCTTCCTGCGCCAGAATGCGGCGATCGCGGTGCTGGCGCAGGCGGGCAGCTACGTCCCCGCGACGGCCGCGCGCGTCGGCCTGGTCGACCGGCTGTTCAGCCGGGTCGGCGCGTCGGACAATCTGGCGCGCGGGCGCTCCACCTTCATGGTCGAGATGGTCGAGACCGCGGCGATCCTGGCGCAGGCGACGCCGCGCAGCTTCGTGATCCTGGACGAGGTCGGGCGCGGCACCTCGACCTACGACGGCCTGGCGATCGCCTGGGCCGTGGTGGAAGCGGTGCATGACGAGAACCGCTGCCGCTGCCTGTTCGCCACCCATTATCACGAACTGACCCGGCTCGCCGAACGCTGCGACGCGCTGACCCTCCACCACGTCCGCGCGCGCGAATGGAAGGGCGAACTGGTCCTGCTCCACGAACTGGCCGAAGGCCCCGCCGACCGCAGCTACGGCCTCGCCGTCGCCCGCCTCGCCGGCATGGCCCCGGCAACGGTCGCGCGCGCCAAAGCGGTCCTCGCCAAGCTGGAGGCGGGCCGGGCAAAGACCGGTGGCCTCGCCGCGGGGCTGGACGACCTCCCCCTCTTCGCCGCCGCCGCACAGGCGCAGGAGGCCGAATGCGACACCGTCCGCCAGGCACTCGCCAACCTCGATCTCGACGCAATGTCTCCGCGCGATGCGCTGGATGCGCTCTACCGGATCAAGGCACTGGCGAATGAGAAAAGCAATTAGCTTGCATTTAGCGCAATACAAAATATATGGATCATGCAGTCGGGAGATACGCCGTAGCGGATCGTCGGAGCCATGTGCTTCGCCCGGCTGCCTCTTTGCGGTAAATGCACCTTCTTTATCTTGATGACTCCGGCTCGGTTGGCAATGCGAGCGACCGTCATATCGTGCTCGCTGGCGTAAGCGTGTTCGAGACGAGCGGGCACTGGCTTTCACAACAGCTCGATCGCCTTGCCGAGCGGCTTTGGCCGGACAATCCAGCAAACCTTGAATTTCATGGCACGGAAATATTTTCCGGAAAGAAGCAGTGGCGCGGCATACCCCGCGAAACGCGGATGGAAGCATATCGCGAGGCGCTGTCTTACTTGGTACAGAGTAGAAATACGCGACTGTTTTGCGCCGCCGTCCATCGCCGCGCGGCAGGGGAAAACGATCCTATGGAGTTGGCGTTCGAGCATGTTGCGAGCCGTTTCGATCGCATGCTCGGCCGCTTCCACAAGCAGGGAAATACCCAGCGCGGATTGATCGTTCTTGATGAGACCTCATACGAAACCTCGCTACAAACGCTCGCGACACAATTTCGTCTGATCGGTCATCGCTGGGGACAGCTTTATAATCTCGCAGAAGTACCGTTGTTCGTGAATTCAAAAGCCACGAGAATGATCCAGTACGCCGATCTGGTCGCACATTCAGCGCGCCGATATTTCGAACATGGCGATCCCATATTCTTCGATGTCATTAAAAACTCGTTCGACGGCGTAGGTGGACAGCTACAAGGCCTGATTCATCGCGTTCCGGCGGGCGAGGAATGCATCTGCCATTCCTGCCGCAATCGGTAATCACGCAGATCGCAATCCGGATAGGCCGGCTGCACCGATCGAGAGGATGCGATCACGACACGCCGGTCGCTACAGCGCCGCGAACGCGTGGTTGGCGAAGTGGCGAAACGCCAGGTTCGGGATATAGAATTGCGTGGCGCCGCCTGGCAGCTTGGAACTGCCGCCACGCTTCTCGACCGCCGAGTTGCGCGCCGACTGCGCGTCCTTGTCGATCCGGTCCATGCTCTTGAAACCACCGAACCAAGCATACACCGGCTCGGCGAGTTCGACGGTCAGCAACCAGTCGAGCGAACTCCAATTCTCCTTGATCGCCGAGGTGAGCCGTCCCCATTCGCGAAGGCTGACGCTGTTCGCCTGCGCAATCTTGATCTTCTGCTCCAGCCCGGCATCGTGCTTGTAGGCGTGGATGGGACTCCACCACGGCGACATCGGCGTATCGGGTGTCAGCGCGTCTCGCGCCAGCGTCCTATAACCGTTGAACTTGTAGAGTTTCGTGCCCTTGACCAGCAACTCCTTGGTAGGATTACCGAATAGAAGCTGAAATGCGTCCGACACATTGGTGCCTGGACCCGTGCTGATCGCGCCGACATTTGCCCATGTCAGTTCTTCGTTCAACGCGGCCATGACGATCCCCCCTCAAGCATTTGGGCATATCTGGATGCCGGCGCGCTGAGCATAGTCTCCGGGTGCTCGCCGTGGCAAGGTCTTGGCGCTGTTGAGAGCGTGGAGCGGCCCTCGGGACTGCGCCAACCGCGAGACTCGTCATTGCGCTGTCCTACAACCCCGTGACTCGTCATCGTCGCCGCCATGCGCCCTCCCTCGACCCGCCGAAACGCCTCGAACGATGGCCTCGAAAAGGGCGACCCTCAAAGGGGACGCTTCCCGCGCGAGCGTAGCGTGCGGTTCCTCCGGTTTGGAACGAACGGTATGGCGTCATGCTGCGGCATCAAGCCCCGGCGATACGCCGGACCCGCAAACTTCACGCCCGCATCATCCCTCATATGCGCGACGAAAGGGAAGTTTCGCGCCGGCCGGCTCGCCCCGCGCGCTGCATTTTCACGTCGCGCCCCTATCTAGCCGCCATGCCCAGCCGATTCGAATCGATCCCGAACCGCCGCGCGATCGTCGATCGCCGCCTGCTCGCCGACGCGCTGGCCGCGCTGGACGGCGCCGATCGCGGTGCCTTGCGGCGTCAGGCCACCGCATTGCTCAAGCAGGCGCTGGTGGAGGGACGTGCCGAGGTCGAGCGGCGGATGCTCGCCCACCCCTCGCGCGGGCTGGAAGCGGCGGGCGCGCAGGCGTATCTGGTCGATCAACTGCTGCGCGCGCTCTACGATTTCACCGTCGCGCGCCTCCACCCGCTTCCCAATCCGACCGCGGCCGAGCGGCTGACCTTGATCGCGGTCGGCGGCTATGGCCGCGGTGAGATGGCGCCCTATTCCGACGTCGACATCGGCTTTCTGACACCGTGGAAGCAGACGCCCTGGGCCGAGGGCGTCATCGAATCGATGCTCTATGCGCTTTGGGATCTGGGGCTCAAGATCGGCCACAGCAGCCGCTCGCTCGACGAGATGGTGCGCCAGGCAAAGGCCGATGTGACGGTGCGCACCGCGTTGCTGGAGGCGCGGCACGTCGTCGGCGACACCGGCTTGTACGAGGAGGCGGCGCGGCGCTTCAAGGCCGAGGTGCAGGCCGATACCGCGCGCCAGTTCGTCGCCGACAAGCTGGCCGAGCGCAACGCCCGCCACGTCAAGATGGGCGATACCCGCTATGTCGTCGAACCCAACGTCAAGGAGGGCAAGGGCGGGATGCGCGATCTGCACGCGCTCTTCTGGATCGGCAAATATGCCTATGACGTTCAGCGCGCGGCGCAATTGGTCGAGCGCGGGCTGTTCACACCGCAGGAATACCGCCGCTTCCACCGCGCCGACAATTTCCTGCTGGCGGTGCGCTGCCACCTCCATGCGGTCGCCGGGCGCGCCGAGGACCGGCTGACCTTCGACCTGCAACGCGAGATCGCGGGGCGGATGCGCTTTTCTGACCGACCGGGCAAGTCGAAGGTTGAGCGGTTCATGCAATTCTACTTCCTGCAAACCAAGATCGTCGGTGACCTCACCGGCGTGTTCCTGGCGCATCTGGACGAGACGTTCGCCGGGCGCGGGCGGCGGTTCGGATTGCCGACAATCCGGCGGCGGCCGACGCGGCTGCACGGCTTCGTGCTCGATCGCGGCCGCCTGGCGCTGCCGCGCGACGATTTCTTCAGCGAAGACCCCGCGCGGCTGATCGAACTGTTCGCGCTGGCCGACAAGCACGGGCTGGAAATTCATCCGCTGGCGATGCGTGCGGCGGCGCGCGACGTGAAGCTGGCCGACGACATCCGCACCGATCCTCGGGCAAACGCGCTGTTCCTCGACGTGCTCGCCTCCCCGCGCGATCCCGAACTGGTGCTGCGCTGGATGAACGAAACCGGCGTATTCGGCCGCTTCGTTCCCGATTTCGGCCGCGTCGTCGCGCAGATGCAGTTCGACATGTACCATCACTATACCGTCGACGAACACACGATCCGCGCGATCGGCTTGCTATCGCAGATCGAGCGCGGGCTGCTCGACGGCGATCACCCGCTGGCGGCTGCGCTGGTCCGCCAGATCGTCTCACGCCGGGCGCTGTACGTGGCGCTGCTCTGCCATGACATCGCCAAGGGGCGCGGCGGCGATCACTCGGTCCTGGGTGCCGCGGTGGCATGTCGTCTCGGCCCTCGGCTCGGGCTGACGCCTGCGGAGACGGAGACGGTGTCATGGCTGGTCCGCCACCACCTGCTGATGTCGGCGACCGCGTTCAAGCGCGACCTGAGCGATTTCAAGACGATCCTCGATTTTTGCGAGATCGTGCAGAGCCCCGAACGGCTGCGGCTGCTGATGCTGCTGACCATCGTCGATATTCGCGCGGTGGGACCGAACGTCTGGAACGGATGGAAACGCCAGCTGCTCGCCACTCTCTACGAGGCAGCCGAAGAGGTGCTGCGGCTCGGCCACAAGCAGAAGGGCCGCAGTGAACGGGTCGCGGTCAAGCAGGAGCAGCTGCGCGGGGCGCTGGGCTGGGACGACGCCGCCTTCGCCGCCCACGTCCGTCGCCTGGCCGAACCCTATTGGGTGGCCGAGCCGGACGACGTGCTGGCACACAATGCCCGGTTGATGGCGCGCGCCGCCGACATGCCGCTGGCGATCGACGCACAGGTCTATGCCGAGCGTGGCGCCACTTTGGTGACGATCTACGCCGCCGATCATCCGGGGCTGTTCTATCGCATCGCAGGCGCGATCCATCTGGCGGGCGGCAACATCATCGACGCGCGCATCCACACCACGCGCGACGGCATGGCGATCGACAATTTCCTCGTGCAGGATCCGGTCGGGCGCCCCTTCGACGACACGCAGCAGCTCGGGCGATTGCGCCGCGGGATCGAGGATGCGCTCGCAAATCGCGGCAAATTGGCCGACCGGCTGACCGCACGCCCGCTATCGCGCAGTCGCGCCGAAGCGTTCGACATCCAGCCCAACGTGCTGATCGACAATCGCGCATCGAACCGCTTCACCGTGGTGGAGGTCAACGCGCGCGACCGCCCTGCGCTGCTGAACCAGCTCGCCCATGCGCTGTTCCAGTCGAAGGTGACCATCCATTCCGCCCACGTCGCGACCTATGGCGAGCGCGCGGTCGACGTCTTCTATCTCACCGACCTGACCGGCGACCGCATCGTCAATCCGGGCCGGCTGAAGACGCTGGAGCGCAAACTGCTGGCGGCGGCGGCGGGCGAACCGGAGGAGGTGGCGGCATGAATCAATCCTCCCCGTTTACGGGGAGGGGGACCAGCCAAAGGCTGGTGGAGGGGGTTCTCCACCAGCGACACCCTTTGCGGAGAACCCCCTCCACCACGCCGCTGCGCGTCGAGGTTCCCCTCCCCGGCCAGCGGGGAGGATCGCCAGGATCAGAAGCGCGAGCGCAGGGTCACGCCATAGGTGCGCGGCTCAGCCAGAAATGCCGAATACAGCGCGTTGCCGGTCGTGCCGAACGCCTGGGTGTTGGCCGACGAGCCTGCACCCTGGAACGGCGTGTTGAACGCCACCTGGATGTAGTTCTTGTCGAACACGTTCTGCGCCCACAGTTCCAATGCCCAGTTCTGGTCGGGACCACGGATGCCGATGCGGGCGTTGACCAGCGCGAAGCCGTCCTGCTTCTTCTCCGGCGCCAGATCGGAACCGGTGTTATAATCGGACGACAGGCGGCTATCGACGTAGAACAGCCCCGAAAGCCCGTTCGCGCCGATGTCCGGAGTCCAGCTGAACGACGTGGTGACGACGTTCTTGGGCGCGTTCGAGAGTTGAGCGCCCGGCAGCAGGAACAACGCGGGGTCCAGCGCCTCGCCTTGCGAATTGCCGACCAGGTTGCGGCGGAACTTGGTATCGGAATAGGTGTAGCCCGCGCTGAACGACACCGAGCGCACCGGGCTCATCGTCGCTTCCAGCTCGACACCCTGCGAGATCACGCCGCGCTTGTTCGCGTCGCCGACGCAGGTGCCGTTGCCCGCCAGGCTGTCGGTATCCGCCCCACCCAGGTCGTTCGAGCAGCCCTGGATATTCTGCACCACGAACACCGAACCGTTGAAGGTATTCAGCTGGAAATCCTGGAACTCGGCACGGAATGCGGCGACGTTCAGGCTGAAGCCGCGGGTGTTGAACTTGGCGCCCAGTTCGTAGCTGTTGACCTTTTCCGCATCAAAGCGAAGCCCCGCCGCATCGGCATTGGTGCGCGGGCTGAAAACCCCGTTAAGGCCGCCGAGGTCGGACCGATCGAGGTTGTACCCGCCCGCCTTGTAGCCCTTGGCGAACGAGGCGTAGGTCAGCAGCTTCGGCGTGGGCTTCCACGAAAGCACCGCGGTGCCGGTGACTTCGCTGTCATCGAAGCTGTCGTTCAGATTGAGCGCGTTCAGCGTCGAGGACGAATTGCCGGTGCAGGTCAGCGTCACGATGCCGGCAATGAACGTCCGCGCCGCCGCGGGGACCGCAGGGTTGACGACCAGCGGCGACAGATTGGCCTGCTGCGCCGGGCAGATCGTGTTGTTGTTGTTGAAGTTGGCGCGGAATTCCTTCTGCTCATGCGTGTAGCGCGCGCCGAGCGTCAACGACAACGTGTCGGTGAAACGCACGATGTTGTGCGTGAAGAAGGCGTAATTCTCGCTGTCTTGGCGGTAGATCGAACGCTGATCGCCGCGATTGTTGAGTGTCGACAGCAGATCGAGGCCACCGAGGACCGCGGGGGCAAGCGCGCCGAAATTGGCGCCGAAGGCTTGCCGCGCGGTGGCGCCTCCGAACGCCGCCTGCGGTGCCGTACCGAGGCAGCCCGGATTGGCCTGGTTCTGGAGCAGCACCAGCGGATTTGCGGTCGCCACCAGGCGACAGGCCGCAAACGCGCCATAGTTCGCACCGAACACCACGTTGTCGACGAGCTTCAGCTTCTCCTTCGAATAGAAGCCGCCGACCAGCCAGTCGAGCTTGTCCTCGAAGAGCGAACCCTGAAGACGCACCTCCTGGGTGAAGGTCTTGAACTGGCGAAAGGCATTGCCGTCGCCCGCACGGTGGGTGAGATCGACGTTGGTGTAATCGACGTCGCCCGCGTTACCCGATTTGTATTCGCGGTATGCCGTGATCGACGTCAGCGTCGCGCCGCCCAGGTTCCAGTCGAGCTGCGCCGATCCGCCGTAATCCTTGGTCTTGTTGCGGAACGTCTGACCCGGCGTCACCGCAACCTCGCGGTTGAACGGATCGGCGGTCACGCCCGCGCGGGGGTATACCGCACCCTGGCGACGCAGGATGTCGACGATGCGGTTAGACGTGCCGGAAGTGACCGCGCCGTCGGTATTGACCGCGCTGCCATTCGCCTGAACCGCATTGGCGGTCGGATCAGTCGTCTCGGCCTGGCTGTAATAGGTCGCGCCGCAGCAGCTTTCGTTACGGCGGGTGTAATCGCCGATCAGGCGGAAGCTGATGTCCTCGGTCGGCTTGAAGAGCAGCTGGCCGCGGACGAAGTACCGATTGCGATCGTTGACCCGCGCTTCGCTGCCGCCGCCCTGCGTGACGTTCTTGTAGAAGCCGTCACGGTTCACGTACACACCGTCCACCCGAAACGCGAGCGTGTCGCCGATCAGCGGCCCGGTGATCCCGCCCGCTGCACGATATTGGTCGAAATTGCCGTAGGTTGCTTCCGCATTGCCGTGCCAGTTGAACTCGGGCGCGCGGGTGATGATATTGATAAGGCCGGCGCTCGCGTTGCGGCCGAACAGCGTCCCCTGCGGTCCGCGCAGAACCTCGACCCGCTCGACTTCGCCGAGTTCGTTGAGGCCGACGCCGGTACGGCTGCGATACACCCCGTCGATGAACACCGCGACCGAACTTTCCAGGCCGGGGTTGTCACCGACCGTGCCGATGCCACGAATGCGCGCCGATGCGTTGGATTCGTTGCCCGTCGAGGAGATCAGCAGCGACGGCGCGAGCTGGTTGAGCGAACGAATGTCGCTGCCGCCCGAATTCTGCAGCGACTGCTGGCTGACCGCCGACACCGCGATCGGCACGTTCGACAGCCGCTCGGAGCGGCGCGTTGCGGTGACGACAATGTCGCCGGTGCTGACCTGCTCGGTCGCGGCGGCCTCGGTGGCGGTGGTATCCGCGTCCGTCGCACCCTGCGTCTGGCCGTCCACAGAGCCGCCGGCGACCGCGTCGGATGGCACCGGCGCCTGCGCTGGCGCGGTCTCGGAGCCTGCCGGCACCTGGGCGGCGGCAGGTAGTGCAATTGCAACGGCGGCAACGGACAAAAGGAACGCGGTGGCACGCATGGGCTTCAACTCTCCGGGTACGATTCGAATGATCGGTATCGCGGGCCGGTAGGGTGATAATGAGGCGTGCGTCTAGGAATTTTTCTGTTCGTTAAGGGTTTTAGAATGAGTGTCGCCAAAACACCACACCGGGATCAAGGCCAAGGCGATGATACGACGCTACGCCCGGTGTCTGCACACCGGGCGGGAACCGCAAACCCTATCGGATGCGCCGCCGGGCGGCGGCGTCACTTATTTGGGCGCGAGCACCATCAGCATCTGGCGGCCTTCCATGCGCGGATAAGCCTCGATCTTCGCGACTTCGGCGACGTCGTCCTGGACCCGCTTGAGCAGGTTCATGCCGAGCTGGCCGTGGCTGAGTTCGCGGCCGCGGAAGCGCAGCGTGATCTTGACCTTGTCGCCCTCGCCGATGAAGTCGTTCACCTTCTTCATCTTCGTGTCGTAATCGTGATCGTCGATGTTCGGACGCATCTTGATCTCCTTGATCTCCTGCGTCTTCTGCGACTTGCGCGCGAGGTTCGCCTTTTTCTGCGCCTCGTACTTGAACTTGCCGACGTCGAGGAACTTGGCGACCGGCGGATCGGCGTTGGGCGACACTTCGACCAAGTCGAGACCCAGTTCGTTAGCCTGCGCCATCGCCTCGCGGGTGTACATCACGCCCAGATTCTCGCCCTCGTGATCGATCACGCGGACCTTCTGGCTCTGGATGAACTCGTTGAATCGCGGGCCGTTCATCGGCGGCGCCTGGTTGGGCCGGCGCAGTGTGGGAGGACGTATGGGTGTTGCTCCTGTGGTGGTTCAACCCGTCATATAGAGATTTTTACGGCCGAGCGAAAGGTTCGAGCGTCAAACCTTCGTCAGATAAGGTCCGGCGGCGTTGCCTCAGCCATCAACCGCGCGATAACGTCTGCCAGGGACAGCATCTCCTGGCCTTGGCTGCCGAGACGGCGGACCGCGACGGTGCCTTCCTCCGCCTCGCGCTTGCCGACGACCAGGAGGACCGGAACCTTGGCCAAGCTGTGTTCGCGGACCTTGTAGTTGATCTTCTCATTGCGGAGGTCGGTCTCGACGCGGATACCCGCTTTCGCCAGGTCCGCTGCGACCTGCCGTGCATATTCGTCGGCGTCGGAGACGATCGTCGCCACCACCGCCTGCACCGGGCTGAGCCACAGGGGGAAGCGGCCGGCGTGGTGTTCGATCAATATGCCGATGAATCGTTCGAACGTGCCCAGAATGGCGCGGTGGAGCATGATCGGGCGGTGGCGATCGCCGTCCTCGCCGACGTAGCTCGCGTCGAGCCGCTCGGGGAGCACGGTGTCGGTCTGGATCGTGCCGACCTGCCACGTTCGCCCGATCGCGTCGGTCAGGTGGAATTCGAGCTTTGGCGCGTAGAAGGCGCCCTCGCCCGGCAGTTCCTCCCAGCCGTAATCCGCGGTGTCGCGCCCGGTCGCCTTCACCGCATCGCGCAGCGATTGCTCGGACCAGTCCCACATCGCCTCGCTGCCGAAGCGCTTCTCGGGGCGCAGCGCCAGCTTGATCGCATAGCTCTCGAAGCCCAGATCCTTGTAGACCGAATCGAGCAGGTCGCAGAAGGCGCGGACCTCGCCGATCAGCTGGTCCTCGCGCACGAAGATATGCGCGTCGTCCTGGGTGAACTGGCGCACCCGCATGATGCCGTGGAGCGCGCCATGCGGCTCGTTGCGGTGGCAGCAGCCGAATTCGGCCATGCGGATCGGCAGGTCGCGGTAGCTCTTGATCCCCTGGCGGAAGATCAGGACGTGCGCGGGGCAGTTCATCGGCTTCAAGGCCATGAGGTCGCCCTCGCCCGACAGCACCGCTCCCTCATCCTCGATGTTGGGCACCTCGTCGGGCACCACGAACATGTTCTCGCGATACTTGCCCCAATGGCCGGACTGTTCCCATTGGCGCGCATCCATCAGCTGCGGGGTCTTGACCTCTGCATAACCCGCGGCGTCGAGGCGGCGGCGCATATACGCTTCCAGCTGCCGCCACAGCACGAAGCCCTTGGGGTGCCAGAACACCGAGCCTTGCGCCTCGCTCTGGAGGTGGAACAGGTCCATTTCCTGGCCGATCTTGCGGTGATCGCGCTTGGCGGCTTCCTCCAGCCGGAACAGATGCTGGTCGAGCTGCTTCTTGCTCAGCCAGCCGGTGCCATAAATGCGGCTGAGCATCGCATTGTTCTGATCGCCGCGCCAATAAGCGCCCGAGACGCGCGTCAGCCTGAACGCCGCCGGATCGAGCCGCCCGGTCGACGGCATGTGCGGCCCGCGGCACATGTCGAGCCACTGGCCTTGCCGATAGATCGTCAGTTCCTCGCTATCGGGAAGCTCGGCGGCCCATTCGGCCTTGAACGTCTCGCCCTGGCGCTGCCACGTCTCAATCAGCTGCTCGCGGCTCCAGACCTCGCGCTGGAACGGTTCGTCGCGCGCGATGATGCGCCGCATCTCGGCCTCGATTCCCGGCAGATCCTCGCCGGTGAACGGGCGCTCTTTTGGCGCGAAGTCGTAGTAGAAGCCGTCGTCGGTCGCGGGGCCGAAGGTGATCTGGGTACCCGGAAACAGATGCTGCACCGCTTCGGCCAGCACATGCGCGAAATCGTGGCGGGCGAGTTCGAGTGCATCGCGCTCGTCCTTCATTGTGACGAGCGACAGGCTCGTGTCGCCGTCGAACGGGCGCGCCAGATCGCGCACCTCGCCGTCGATGCGCGCGGCGATCGCGGCCTTGGCCAGCCCCGGCCCGATCGCCGCCGCGACGTCCGCAGGGGTGGTCCCCGGCGCTACCTCACGGACGGACCCGTCGGGCAGCGTGATACGGAACATGACGGACATGACGAGCTTTCATACGCGAATGGATGGCGCGGCTTATGCCGTCCGCGGGGGCGGATAGGCAAGCCACCCCGCGTTCTACCGCGCGCATCATCCCACGTTCTACCGCGCGTACCATTTCGCGTCCGCGTCTTCGCCCAGCCGCGGCGATGCCTTGCCGTGCCCCATTCGCACCCCGTCGATCACGATCGGCGGCGCGAGGCCGGGCAGCGTGTCACCATGCGCATCCTCCACCGCCACCCGCATGCCGCGCGCCAAGACCTGTGGGTCGGCGAAGACCTGATCGATCCGGTTGACCGCGCCGACCGGAACGCCGGCGGCGTCCAGCGCGGCGTGAAGTTCGGTGCTGGTGCGGCCCAGAGTCAGCGCGGTGATCCGGGGTATCAGGTCTATGCGATTCGCGACGCGGGCAGGGTTGGTGGCGAAGCGTTCGTCCTGCGCCAAGGCGGGTTCGCCGAGGACCGCGCACAACCGCGCGAACTGCCGGTCGTTGCCGACCGCAACGATCAGGTCGCCGTCGGCGGTGGGGAAGCTCTGATACGGGGCGAGGTTCACGTGGCCGTTGCCCATCCGCTGCGGCACGCGGCCGCTCGCCATCCAGTTGAGCGCCTGGTTGCCGAGCACCCCCACCTGGCTGTCGAGCAAGGCCATGTCGATCGTCGCGCCCTCGCCGCTCGCATGCCGGCGCTCGATCGCGGCAAGGATGGCGACGGTAGCATAGACGCCGGTGAACACGTCGGCATAAGCGATGCCGCTCTTCTGCGGCGGGCCGTCCGGCTCGCCGGTGATCGACATCGCGCCGCCCATCCCCTGGATGATGAAGTCATAGCCCGCACGCGCCGCATATGGCCCGCTCTGGCCAAAACCTGTGACCGAGCAATAGACGAGGCGCGGATTGGCGGCCCGCAGCGTGGCGGCGTCCAGGCCGTATCGGGCCAGACCCCCGACCTTGTAATTCTCGATGACTATGTCCGCATCGGCGGCCAGGGCGCGAACCTGCGCCTGACCCTGCGGACTCGCAATGTCGATCGCGACCGAGCGTTTGCCGCGATTGCAGCTGTGGAAATAGGCAGCGCCGAGATTCGTGCCGTCGCTGGCGGTGAGGAAGGGCGGCCCCCAATGGCGGGTGTCGTCCCCCTCCCCCGGCCGCTCGACCTTGATGACGTCCGCACCCAGATCGGCGAGCAGCTGCCCCGCCCAAGGTCCGGCAAGGATGCGCGCGAGTTCGAGGACGCGCAGGTTGAGGGGGGGAGGGTTCAGGGGGGGAGTCATGGACGCTGCTTAGCCCATTCCTCCCGGGCAAGGGGAGGGGACCAGCCGCAGGCTGGTGGAGGGGGCTTTTCCGCGAGGGACGTGCTGGCGGAGAACCCCCTCCACCTCCGCTCCGCGGCGGTCCCCCTCCGCGGAGGATCAGAACGACCGGCTTACCGTCACCCCATAAGTGCGCGGGTCGCCCGGCTGGCCGACGACCAGCCCGGTGCTCCCCGATTGCAGCGCCAGCACTTCGTAATAGTCCCGATCGAAGGCATTGCGCAGCCAGCCGAACACGTTCCAGCTGTCGGTCGCCTTGAACCCCGCCCGGAAGTTGCTCAGCCCATAACCCTTGATATCGGTATAGAGCGAGCGCGACGGGTTGGAGGAGAAGGTCGAGCGATAGCTGCCGTCGTAACCGACGTAGAATTGCCCATCCAGCCCGCCGACCTGCCCCGGCAGGTCATATTCGGCGCCATAGGAGAAAGCCCATTTCGACACGCCGGGCAGCCGCTGGCCCGAGATATCGCAATTGGCCGGGCTGAAGCCGCCGATCGTGCCCGCGGGGCTCGCCGGATTGGCCGCGGTCGCCGCGGTGCCGCCGCTGAGTTCGGGAGGACACGGCGCATCGACGAACTTGACGTATTTCGCGTCGGTATAGGCGCCGTTGAAATAGACGTTGAGCCGCTCGTTCGGGCGGAAGGCCGAGTCGAACTCGACACCCTGCGTCCGGACCTTCCCCGCATTGGCCAGATAGCCGCGCAGCACGCCCAGCTGGCCGTTGGTGACGGTCGCCTGATAATCGCCGATGTCGGTGCGGAAGGCCGCAAGGTTGACCGTCGCACGGCGATCGAGGAACTGAGTCTTCAGCCCCAGCTCATAGTGGTTGACCTTTTCCGGCTTGACCGTGGCGGCTTCGAGGATGGGGTTGTTGCCAAGGTCAAGCGGCAGGCCCGACAGGTTGATGCCGCCGGACTTGTAGCTGCGCGCGTACGTTGCATAAGCGTGGATATCCGGCGTCACCGTGTAGGCCGCAGTGATGTCGCCCGACAGGTTCCAATTGTCGAACCGTGGCTGATAGCTCTGCGGCGCAAGCACGCCGCGCTGGTCGTTGAAACGCGCCGCGCTGGTCACCAGTTCGCCCGCGCCCGTCGTCACCACCGAGACATAATCCCCCTTCTTCTCGTCGTAGTTCAGCCGCAGCCCCGGCGCGATCTGCAAGGCATCGGTGACATGCCAAGTCAGCTTGCCGAACAGCGCCGCCGAAGTGTTGGTGAAGCCGATCGTGTTGCGCGCGGTAAGGCCGTTCAGCGTCGCAGGGTTGCGCCCGCCCGCGCTGGTCGGGTTGAGCAGGAAGGCGCTCGCCGCCGGCCCCTGCACCTGCAACCCCTGGGTGTCGATCGTCTGGTAGAAGTAAAAGGCGCCGAGCACGTAATCGAGCGCATGGTCGCCGTTCGACCCGATCCGCAGTTCCTGGCTGAACTGGCTCTGCTGCGACGGATTGGCCGAGACGGTGGTGATCGGCAGCCCGATGAAGTCGCGGTCGTTCGACGGATCCCAATGCCAGAAGCGCCACGCGGTGACCGAGGTCAGCGTCGCCGCGCCCAGATCGAGGTTGCCGACCAGCGACACGCCGCCCAGTTCCTGCTTCGCCCGCAGCGCGGTATCGACGTCGGTCACCCGGTCGAAGGCGTTCGTCGAGGGCACCGCATAGCCCTGTGCCGCCGCCAGCGCTGCATATTGGCGGTTGAGCGGACGCTGGGTGGCGCCGGTGCGGACGTAATATTGCACGCAGCAATCGGGGTTTTGCCGGTTGTAATCGGCGTATAGCGTCAGATCGAGGCCCGGCGTCGCCTTGAACAGCATCTGGCCGCGCAGGCCGACATTGTCCTGGCTGTTCAGATGCTCGCCGGTGCGCACGTTATAGACCGTGCCGCGCCGCGTGGTGACCGAGGTCGACAGGCGCACCGCGACGCGATCGGGCACCAGCGGCCCGGAGACCGAGGCCTTGCCCTGGAAGAAATCGTAATTGCCCGCGCTCAGCTCGACCCGCGCCTCGGGGGTGAAGCTGGGCGCGCGGGTGGTGATGTTGATCGCGCCGGCGGTGGTGTTCTTGCCGTACAGCGTGCCCTGCGGCCCGCGCAGGATCTCGATCCGCTCGGTATCGGTGAAGTCGAAGGTCGCCGAGGCGATGCGGCTGTAATAGACCTGGTCGACATAGATGCCGACGCCCTGTTCGATGCCGTCGTTGGTCAGCCCGAACGGCGCCCCCAGCCCGCGGATGTTGGCGGCGGAATTGCGCGGGTTGGTCGAATAGAACTGCAGCGTCGGCTGCAATTGGGTGATGCGCGCGACATTATACGCGCCGGTCTCCGCGATCGCGGTGCCGCCGATGACCGAGATCGCGATCGGCACGCTCTGCACCGTCTCGGCACGGCGGCGCGCGGTGACGACGATATCGCCGCCGCCCTGCTGCGCGGTGCCGAGCCGCCCGGCCGGCGCCTGCGCCTGGCCTTCCACCTCCACCTGCGCCCCGACGGGTGCGGGCGCCGGCGTGTCGGGCGCCGCGATCTGGCCGGCGAGCAGGATGGCGAGCGTAAGCATCTATCGAATCCCCTTGGTACGGCTTCCATAAAGCCTATCATTTCGGTGGGCGTTCAATGCGGTCACGGCTTGGGCAGCCCCAAGCGGACCTTTCGAAAGCGTCCACCTTGCGCCAATGTGGCTGCAACCCACCACCGGGCTGGGAGGACGAGGAGCGGACATGCCCAAGGTAAAGGCAAACGGAATCGAACTGTTCTACGATGAGCGCGGGGACGCTGGCGCGCCGGTCATCCTGCTCATCATGGGGCTGGGCACCCAGATGATCGCGTGGCCGGATGCGTTCTGCGACGGGCTGGCGGCCGCAGGCTATCGGGTGATCCGTTACGACAATCGCGACATCGGCCTGTCCACGACGCTGGACGGCGCGACGGCAATCAACCCGCTGGTGGCGATGATTATGGCGCGGTTCGGCATGGCATTCCCGCTGGCCTATTCGCTGAATGACATGGCCGCCGATGCGGTCGCTCTGCTCGACGCGCTAAGCATAGCTAGGGCACATATCGTCGGCGCGTCGATGGGCGGCATGATCGCGCAACTGGTCGCCGCGGGCTGGCCCGATCGGGTGCTGACACTGACTTCTATCATGTCGTCGAGCGGGCGACGCGGGCTGCCCGGACCAACGCCACGCTTGCGCAAGCGGCTGTTGGCAAAGCGTCCGGCAAATCCGAGCCGCGCGGAGGCGATCGCCGCGGGCGTCGATATCCTGTCGCTGATCTCCTACCCCGATCCGGGACGGAACCCGGACGCGTTCGCCACCATGGCGGCGGCGGCGTTCGATCGCGGCTACAACCCGATGGGGGTGCGGCGACAGCTGCTCGCGATCGTGGCGGATGGCAGCCGTGTCGACCGGCTGAAGACGATCCGTGCGCCCACGCTGATGATCCACGGGGGCGCCGATCCGCTGGTTCCGGCCGCCCACGGGCAGGATGCCGCGAAGATCGTGCCGGGAGCCAAGCTGGTGATTCTGCCTGAGATGGCACATGATCTGCCGCCATCGCAGATCCCTCGGATGGTGGCGCTGATCGCCGAGCATTGCGCGGCCCAGCAGTCCTGAATCGACAGGGCAGCTCGTCGCGCTGGCATCGCTTCACCCGCAACGCTAGGCGTGCACCCATGCACATAGCGACCACGCGCCTGGGCGACGATCACCCTGCCGTCTCTGCGATGCGCGCCGAGTGGAAGGCGGTTCTGTCGCGATGAGCGCGGGTTGGCAGTTCTGGATCGACCGCGGCGGCACCTTTACCGATGTGGTCGCGCGCACGGCGCACGGCACGATCGTCACCGCCAAATTGCTTTCGGAAGATCCCGGCCGTTATGCCGACGCCGCCGTCGAGGCGATCCGGCGGATGACCGGGGGTGAGGCGGTGCCGCTGTCTTTGCGCATCGGCACGACCGTGGCAACCAACGCCTTGCTCGAACGAAAAGGGGAACCCACCGCCCTCGCGATCACCCGCGGGTTCGGCGACGCGCTCGCGATCGGCTACCAGGAACGGCCCGACATATTCGCGCAGGCCATTGTTCGGCCGCCTGCGGTGTACGGCCACGTCATCGAGATCGACGAGCGCGTCGATGCCGAGGGCAACGTGCTGCGCGCCCTGGATCGGGATACGGCGCGCGCTCAATTGCAGGCAACCCATGACGCCGGATACCGCGCGCTGGCGATCGTGCTGATGCATGGCTACCGCTTCACCTGCCACGAACGGGCATTGGCGGAGATTGCGGGCGACATCGGCTTTGCCCAGATATCGGTCAGTCACCACGTCGCGCCGCTGATAAAGCTGATCGGCCGCGGCGACACGACCGTCGTCGACGCCTATCTTTCGCCTGTCCTGGACCGCTACGTCGCCGGACTCACCGCCGCCCTGGGCGAAGGCGCATTGTTCATGCAGTCCTCGGGCGGACTGGTCGCAGGGGCGGCGTTTTGCGGCAAGGACGCGATTCTGTCCGGTCCCGCCGGTGGTATCGTCGGCATGGCCGCGACCGCGAAGGCGGCGGGGTTCGACCATGTCATCGGCTTCGACATGGGAGGCACCTCTACCGACGTGTCGCATCACGCAGGCGTATTCGGGCGCGACAGCGAGACGATGGTGGGCGGAGCGCGCATCCGCACGCCCAGCCTGCGCATCCACACGGTCGCGGCGGGTGGCGGGTCGATCTGTCGCTTCGATGGCGACCGGCTGATCGTCGGTCCGGGGTCCGCCGGTGCGATTCCCGGCCCCGCCTGCTACCGCCGCGGCGGCCCGCTGACCCTCACCGATTGCAACCTTGTCCTGGGCAAACTCCGCCCGGACCATTTTCCGGCGCTGTTCGGCCCGCACGGCGACCAGCCGCTCGACGACTGGGCAGCGATGGCGCGCTTCGCCGAACTCCCACTGGATCGTCACGTCGCGGCCGAAGGCTTTGTCGCGGTCGCCGTTGCCGACATGGCGAATGCGATCCGCGCGATCTCGGTGGCGCGCGGGCACGACGTCACCCGCTACACCCTCGCCTGCTTCGGCGGCGCAGGAGGGCAGCATGCGTGCCTGGTGGCCGACGCGCTGGCGATGAGCCGGGTCATGATCCATCCGCTCGCCGGCGTGCTGTCGGCCTATGGCATGGGGCTGGCAGATCGTCGCAGCTTGCGGGAGGCAACGCTCGGGACTGCATTGGAGGATCGCGATACGCTTCTGAACGCGTCGGACGCGCTGGCCGACGCTGCAAAGGCATCGCTCGTCGAACAAGGCGTCGATCCCGCAACCGTGACCGTCGAACGCCGCGTCCACCTGCGCCGCGGGCAGACCGATCACACGATCGAGGTCATGCTCGACGCGCCGGAAGCGATGGCTGCCGCGTTCGACGCCGCGCATGTCGCCCAATTCGGTTTTACTGGCACGGCACCCCTGATCGCCGACCGCATCGTCGCGGAAGCCGTAGCCGTAAGCGCTGCGATCGACTTGCCAGTTGATTTTCCGGACGCCCCCGCCCCACCGCTGGAGACCGTTCCCGTGTATCTGGCGAGCGCATGGCACGATACGCCGGTGTTCGCGCGCGAGGGACTGCCTGCCGGGCATGACATATCCGGCCCGGCGCTAATCATCGACTCGTCCGCCACTACTGTTGTCGAACCGGGCTGGAGCGCCCGTGTCGACGGTCTTGGCAATCTCATCCTAGACCGGGCAATCCCGCGTGCTGCGCCGACCGTCGGGACCGAGGCCGATCCCGTCCGCCTCGCCATCTTCGCCGGGCTGTTCATGGGGATCGCCGAGGAGATGGGCGCAGCGCTCCAGCGTTCTGCAGCCTCGGTCAACATCCGCGAGCGGCTCGACTTCAGTTGCGCGCTGTTCGACGCCTGCGGCAATCTGGTCGCCAACGCGCCGCACATCCCCGTCCATCTCGGGTCGATGGGAGAGAGCATCCGAACGATCATCGACAGCCGCGCAAGTTCGCCGCGCGGCATCCGCCGCGGAGACGCCTATGCCCTGAACGCCCCCTACCGCGGCGGCACGCACCTGCCCGACATTACCGTCATCGTGCCGGTGTTCGCCGATAGCGCCGCACCCGCGTATTTCGTCGCTGCCCGTGGTCACCATGCCGACGTCGGCGGGATCACGCCCGGGTCCATGCCGCCCGAAAGTACTTCGGTGGAGCAGGAAGGCGTGTTGCTTGACGATCTGCTGATCGTCGATGAAGGGCATTTCCGCGAAGCCGAATTGCGCGCTTTGTTCGCAAGTGGCGCGTACCCGGCACGTAACATCGATCAGAACATCACCGATCTGTCCGCCCAGCTTGCCGCCTGCGCAAGGGGCGCGGCAGGGCTGGCGCGGCTGGCGGACGATTACGGTGCCGAGGTCGTCGGCGCCTATATGGAGCATCTCCAGCGCCATTCCGACGCCGCGGTGCGCCGCTGGATCGCGCGGCTGGACGACGGCGACTTCGCCTATGAGATGGACGATGGCGCCGTCGTGCTCGTCGCCGTCCGCGTCGATCGGACCGCCGCCACGATGCGGGTCGATTTCACTGGCACCAGCGCGCAGCGGGCGAACAACTTCAACGCACCCGTATCGATCGTCCGCGCCGCCGTCCTCTACGTCGTGCGAACCCTGATCGACGAGGCGGTTCCACTGAACGACGGTTGCCTGCGCGGAGTGGAGATCGTCGTTCCGCAAGGGTCGATGCTGCGCCCGTCCTATCCCGCTGCGGTCGTCGCGGGGAATGTGGAGACGAGTCAGGTCGTCACCGATGCCCTGTTCGGCGCACTAGGCGCGATGGCGGGGGCGCAGGGCACGATGAACAACTTCACCTTCGGCGACGACACGCGCCAATATTACGAGACGATCGCAGGCGGAGCGGGCGCCGGGCCTGGCTTCGACGGCGCCTCGGTCGTCCAAACCCACATGACCAACAGCCGCCTGACCGATCCCGAGATCCTCGAAACGCGGTTTCCGGTGCTGCTCGAGGAATTCTCCCGACGAGTCGGATCGGGTGGCGCAGGTGCGCACCGCGGCGGCGATGGCGCCACCCGCCGTATCCGCTTTCTGGCGCCGATGACCGCCTGTATCCTCGCGAACCGGCGCCGCGTGCCGCCGTTCGGGCTGGCGGGCGGCGACGAGGGCGCGCCCGGAACGGCCAGCGTCGAGCGGGCGGACGGGCGCGTCGAGGCGCTCGGCTCCACCGCGCGCGTGGCAATGGAACCGGGCGACGTGTTCGTGATCGAGACACCAGGTGGCGGGGGTTATGGGAAGACATGATGCTGGACGAAGCCACCGCCGCACGCTTCGCCACCCTGACGCTTGCGCATCTGACCCGCGAATGGCCGTACAAGCTCGATCATGTGCTGACCGGCCCCGACGATCTCGTCCGCCCGCGCGACCTGCACCCGATCTTCCACGGCAGCTTCGATTGGCATAGCTGCGTTCACGGCTGGTGGCAGGTCATGCGCCTCGCCCGCCTGTATCCCGCGACGGCCAAGCCAGCCGAAGCGCTCGCCGATCGCATGCTGGTGCGCGATCGCGTGGCGGGCGAACTCGCCTTTCTGAGCCGACCGATGACCGGCGGCTTCGAGCGACCCTATGGCTGGGGCTGGCTGCTCGCGCTCCATGACGAATTGGCGCTTCGGCCCGACGGCGGCTGGGCCGCCGCCCTCGAACCGCTGGCAGGCGCTTTCGCGGCACGCTTCGCGGGCTATCTGCCGCGGCTGATCTATCCGGTGCGCAGCGGCAAGCACGACAACACCGCCTTCGCGCTGATCCACGCATTGCGCTGGGCACGCTCGCACGACCCTGCGCTCGCCGCCCTGATCGAGGACCGCGCACGAACGTGGTTCGGGCAAGACCGAGACGCGCGACCCTGGGAGCCGAGCGGAGAGGACTTCCTTTCCGCAACGCTTACAGAGGCGGTGCTGATGCGCGAGGTGCTCGGCGACGACTTCGCGCGCTGGTTCGCCGGCTTCCTGCCCGATCCGTTCGGCGAGTTCGCACGGTGCTTGCGCGAACCAGCGATCGTCAGCGACCGCCACGACGGCCGCCTGGCCCATCTCGACGGCCTCAATCTCACACGCGCCTGGTGCTGGTCCGCGCTGGCTGACGCCACGCCGGACCCGGCACGCGCGCATGCGATCGCGGACGCTCATCTGGCCGCCGCGCTCCCCCACCTCGCCGATGACTATATGGGCGAACACTGGCTTGCCACGTTCGCGCTGCTCGCCCTGTCCGTCAGGTGACGGCGGCGCGCACGCGGTAGGCCGGATCGTCCCAGGCGCGGGCCTCCATTACGGCGGCCAGCATATCAACCGCGCACCACACGTCCTCGAACCCCGTATAGAGCGGCGCGAAGCCCATCCGCAGTACATCGGGCGCGCGAAAGTCGCCGATGACACGACGCGCGATCAGGGCCTGACAGATCGCATAGGCGTGCGGGTGCGCGAAGGACACATGGCTCCCGCGCCATGCCGCGTCGCGTGGGGATGCCAGCGCGAACCCGTCGCACCGTTCCTCGACCAGCGCGATGTAGAGGTCGCACAAGGCCTGGCCCTTGGCGAACAGCGCGGGCATATCGACGCCCTCCATCTGCGCCACGCCCTCCTCCAGCGCGGCGATCCCCAGGATCGGCGGCGTGCCGCACTGGAACCGTGCGATCCCCGGAGCGGGCGCATAATCGTCGCCGAAATCGAACGGCGCGGCATGCCCCATCCAGCCGGACAGCGGCGAGTGGAGCACCTCCTGCAGAGCCTGCGCGACGTAGAGGAACGCCGGCGCCCCCGGCCCACCGTTCAGATATTTGTACCCGCAGCCGACCGCCAGATCGACGCCGCATCGGTTCAGATCGACTGCGACCGCACCGGCGCTATGGCTCAAGTCCCAGAGCATCAACGCGCCCTCGGCATGCGCGGCTGCGGTGATCGCCGCCATGTCGCGCTTGGCGCCGGATTTGTAATGGACGTGGGTCAGCAATACGACCGCTACATCGTCGTCGATCGCCTGCACCAGTGAATCGAAGGCGACCGTCTTCACCCGCCGCCCGACCATCATCCCCGCGACCCCCTGCGCCATATAGAGGTCGGTCGGAAAGTTGCCCGGTTCCGAAAGGATCGTCGCGCGATCCGGCCGTGCCGTGCACGCAGCGGCGAGCAGCTTGAACAGGTTGACCGAGGTCGAATCCGCGACGAGCACCTCGCGCGGGCGCGCGCCCACCAGCGGCGCGATGCGTGCGCCGACGCGGGCCGCCGCGTCGATCCACCCATGGGCGTTCCACCCGGCGATGAGGTCGCGGCCCCATTGTTCTTCGATCACCTGCGTCAGCCGCGCGGGCGTGGTCTTGGGCAGCGCACCCAGCGAATTGCCGTCGAGATAGATTGTGCCTTCGGGCAGTGCGAAGCGGTCGCGCAAGCCCCGCAGCGGATCGGCAGCGTCGCGAGCGCGTGCTTCGTCTCGCGTCATGTCGTCGATTTCTGCGGATGATGCGGGACCAGGATCAGCGTCCGTCCCTCGACCCGCCACGATTTCAGCCGGGACAGCAGGTTCATCCCGATCACATCGGTTTCTCCCAGACCAGGCGACACCACGACTTCGACATTGCGCGCCGCGATATTGCCCAGCGCGAACCGCTCCACGGTCGCGGTTTGCGCGCGGATCGTGCCGTTCGCGGTGCGCAGCAGGACCGGCACCAGCGGCTCGCGCACGTCCAGCCCCGCGGCCTGCGCGGTGGCAGGCGACAGCGCGGTAACGGTTGCACCGCTGTCGATCAGCATCCGGCGCTCGACCCCTCCCAACGTCGCGCGAGCCCAGAAATGCCCATCGGGCGCCATCCGAATGCGCACCTCGTCGCCGACCACCTGCTGCCCGTCGAGGCTCAGCGCACGCCCGATCCGGCTGAGATACGGATCGAAGCGCTGCCGCTCGCCCACCACCACTATCAACGTCCCGAGCAGCGCGATCCAGGTGACCACGCTCACCACCTTGCCCAACACCGGCACGCGCCGCACCAGCGCACCCAGGATCACCAGCCCGGGCAAAATCAGATAGAGCGGCGGCACCGCGGATAAGTCGAAGGGCATGGCGCATATATAGGCGAGGCTTGGCGCGCCCGCATCGGTTTCGTTCCATCTCTCTGCCGCGGAGGATGGGCCGGAAACACGATGGGCGCGATCAAAGCGATCAACGCGGCCTATATCGCGCTGCACGGCGATGGCCGCCATCGTGAGCCTGGATCAGGTGATCGCGCTGACGAGCCGGGCGCAAGCGGGTTAACCGAACCACAAGGCGTTGCCGCTAAGGCGAGGCCGATGGAACGGCTGTCGACCCGCAGGTTTTTGGCCGTCGCCACGGGGTTGCCCGCGCTGATCATGGCGACCTCGTGCGTCGCGCCACAACGCCAGTACCGCGTAAGCCAGGACGTGCCCGCGCCCGATGCACGCGCCCTTCTCCGCCGCCTCGCGCTGGATGTGCCGACGGGAACCTCCCTCTCGGGCAACGCGGGGGCGCCGGTGCGGCTGGGGGCAGCACCCCCGTTCGCAGGTCCGCAGGCGCCAGACGATGCCGCGCGCGCGAACGACTGCCTGACGGCCGCAATCTATTACGAAGCGCGGTCCCAGGGGGCCGACGGGGAGCGTGCGGTGGCGCAGGTCGTCCTCAATCGCGTCCGCGACCGCGCTTTCCCGCGCAGCGTGTGCGGCGTGGTCTATCAGGGATCGGCGCGCGCGACCGGCTGCCAGTTCAGCTTCACCTGCGACGGGTCGATGGACGCCCGGCGCGATCAGAGCGCCTGGGCGCGCGCGCGCGCGGTCGCCGCGGCCGCGCTCGACGGCTACGTCTACGCGCCCGTCGGCTCGGCCACCCATTATCACGCCGACTACGTCCTGCCGTGGTGGGCATCCAGCCTGGCGCGGGTGACCAAGGTCGGCGCGCACGTCTTCTACCGCTGGCGCGGCGCGATGGAGAATGCGCTCGCCTTCCGCCAGCAATATGCCGGGACGGAGCCCCGGGCAGGCGCGCAGGTGGCGTCGGACGAAGCCACCGGGGTAGCGGTCCACTACGGCAATCGGCCCGACGAGGAGGAGGCCACCACGGGCGGCGTCGCCATCCACCGCGGTGTCGCCGTAGCACCGGCGGAGGCCGTCCGCGCGCATCTCGTTTCAGGCGTTCGTATCCACCTCGGCGTCGCGCCAGATCACGAGGATGGCGGCGAAGACGTGACGCTTTCCGACGAAACCTGACCCGTCAGGGCAAGGAGCGCGCGTCTCTATAACCCGAAGCGCACCGTCGCGCGCAGATCGCGTCCGGCCAGCGGCGCAAAATCCTTCAGAAAACTCGCATGTCGGCGCACCGTGACATCGAAGATGTTGTTCGCACTCAGCAACAGCGTGGTCTTGCTGTCCCGTCCGAACGGGGAAAGGCTGATCGAGGCGTTGACGATCGTGTAGTCGCGCGTCGGCGTCTCGAACGGCGCGATGCGCTCTTGCGCGAACAGATGTTCGACTTCGCCACGCGCGGTAAGTTTGTCACCTTGCACTTCCATCCCGCCCAGCACGCGCGCAGGCGGGATTCGCGGCACCGGCGCTTCATCGACAATGCTGGCGTGGACGTAATCGCCGAGCACGTCGGCGTTGATCCGGTAATCGCCCAGCTGGAACAGATGCGCGGTCAGTTCCGCCTCCAAGCCGTAATAACGGGCATCGCGCTGCTGATAGACGAAGCACGGAAGATCGACCGTCCGCCCGGACGGCGCGGCAGCGGCCTCGCACAAGCCGGGATCGACCTGGTTCTCCGAAATGTAGTTGCTGAACCAATTGTAATAGGCCGAGGCATCGAAATCGAATCGCTCGCTGTGCGCGTGCAGCGTCGCTTCCAGGCCCCAGGATTTCTCTAGGCGGAAGTCGGGACTGCCCAATTCGTACGCCTGCGTGCCCGCATGCGCACCATTGGCGAACAATTCCTCGGCGGATGGCGCACGTTCGGTGCGCGAACCGTTCAGGCCGAGACGGACGCCGTCCGCAAATTCGTACGATGCGCCGAGCGACGCCGAAACCGCATCGAAGCTCCGCTTGCCCGCGAAGAAGCGATTGTCGTCGAGCGGTGTGCGTGCCGCCAGTTCGGTTCGCTCGTAACGAAACCCGCCCGCCGCGCGGAAGCCGCCCGACGCATATTGCTGGAGCGTGAAGACACCGGTCTGGTTGGTCTCGTTCCTGGGCAGGAAGGCTTCGTCACCCGCAACGTCGAAGAGGCGGTTGAAGAATTGCACCCCCGACGCACCCTGCCATCCGCCGCGATTCGCCTGGACGAGTTCCAGACGCGCCTCGGTACCATTGTTGAAGAAGGCGGTGCCGATCCCGCCATCGGGTTCCAGTTCGAAATGGCGATAAGTCGCATGCCCTGCGCGGATGCGGATCTTGTCGATCACGCTTCCCCCCGCATCGACCTCACCGCGCAGATCGACGCGGTTCTGGACGACGTCGAGCCGGGGTGCTTCCTGCTCCTGCCCCACCTGCGTCGCATAGCGGATCGGTACGCCATAGAGGCTGTCGTAATGGCTATACGATACGCCGAGCGTCCCGCCCTCGGTGATGATCGTCGCGCCGGCGCCCGCGGTCCAGGTCTTGGCGGCCGTATTGGGCAGCTTGCCGCGGATGGCGGCAGAGGCGGCGAAGTCGATCGGTTCGTCACTATCCTGGGGCAATCCTACCTGCGACAGGGCCGAGGCGCGGGCGCTGCGCGACAGCGCGAAGCCGCCTATCTTGAGATCGCTCGCCTTCAGATACGATCCGTCCGCGTGCAGAACGAGCATCGCGCCGATGGCCAGATCGCCGGCGGCACCGATGGACCGCTCGTCGGCGGCCGATCCATAATTGGCGATGGCGTTTAGCCGGTATCCATTCGCCGGGATCGAGCGGGGGATGCGGGCGTCGATGACGTTGACCACGCCGCCCACCGCCGACGACCCATAGAGCAAAGCCGCCGGGCCGCGCAGCACCTCCACCCGCTCGGCGAGCAACGGATCGATGATGACCGCGTGATCGACGCTGGTGTTCGACACGTCGATCGAGCCGATACCGTCGGTCAGCACCCGGATCCGCTCGCCCTGGAAGCCGCGCAGGATGGGGCGCGACGCGCTCGGTCCGAACGACGTCGCGGAGACGCCAGGCAGGCGGGCCAGAGTCTCGCCGATGGTCGGCCGCAGGTCGCGGGTCAGTTCCTTGCCCTTGAGCACCGATGTGCCCTGCAGCACATCGGTCTCGCTCTGCTCGAGCACCCCGGTTACGATCACCTCCGCCCCAGTCGACGGGGGCGGCACGGTCTGGGCCGATGCCGCCGAGGCCATGAGCAAGGCGAGAACGCTGACCCCCGTGGAATAGATGTTCATGCAACGCTCCGATAATGTCGAAGCCGTGAGTTATGCGACCTGATATAACATATCAAGTCGCATGTTGCGCCGCAGCGCTCCTTTCACACCGAAGACCCTGCGCAGGCCGCGCATGTGCCGCGCACCTCGATCACCGGCCGACTGGGGCGAAAGCCGGTTGCGGCCGCAACGCTGCGGATGGCGCGGCTGACCGGATCGTCGTCGATATGCACCGTGTCGCTGCACAAGTCGCAGACGAGAAAGATGCAGTCGTGAACGCAATCGGGATGCGCATTGGCGATATAGGCGTTGGCGCTTTCAACCCGGTGCGCCAGGTTCTTGTCCACGAAGATGTCCAGGATGCGATAGACGCTGTTCGCTGCCACCCGCTTGCCCCGCGCCTTGGACACCGCGTCCGCAATGTCATAGGCCGATGCCGGGTTGGCGAACCCGGCGAGCGCGACGAACACGGTTTTCCGCATGTCGGTCCACTGCTCGCCCGCCCCCTCCAGCGTCACGCGCGCGGCATCGAGGAGCGCGTCGCCGCGGGGTTCGTGATGCGCATGTCCGGTCATGCCTCGGGAAATAGGTCCGTGCGGGACGCGCGGCAAGCCGGCCACGCGTCCCGGCGGCGCCGCGCTATTTCGGCTTGGTATCCAGATTGGGATATTTGATGCCGAGTTGGTCGAGGTACGTCGGATATTTCGCCGGATCGTAATAGAATTTGCGCATCTCGGGACGGATGCGGTCCATCAGCTGCTTGTTGAGGTGGATCGCAGGCTTGTCGGCGGCGGTCACGACCGGATCGTATTTCTGATCCTTGAACTGCACGTCCTGCTGGAAAGCCTTGGCGTCGGCCACCAGCTGCGGGGTCGTCATGATGTCGAGCGTGGTCATCGCCACCGACTTCGCACCCGCCACCGCACCCTTGTGCGCGATCGGGGTCGCCATCGCGATCGCCGAGAGGACATTGTGGCCGATCAGACTAGGTATGTTCGACGGGAAGCGGATGGTGATCGTCGGCACCGTCCACATGATGTCGCCGATGTCGTCCGATCCGCCGCCCAGCGACCGCTCACGATTGTCCGGCGTGGACAGCGGCGAGGGGGTGGTCGCTAGCGGCTTGGGCGTGCGCTTGTTCGCGGTCTGCACCGCCTTGGCGAACGCCTGATCGTCCGCGCTCCACTTCGGCATGCCGACCGCGGCGATGTTCGCATAGGCGGCCTCGGCCAGTGGCTTGTTCCCGAAATTGGGCGCCGCATAGCCGAGCAACTTGTGCTCGACTGTCGTACCCGTCGCCTTGGCCGCCGCCTCGGCGATCTCGTTACCGGTCTCGTAGAGCCCCCGCACCGTGCCGAAGGTCTGCTCGCGGAAATAATACCAGACCGATGCGACATCGGGGACGATGTTGGGCTGCCCGCCACCGTTGGTGATGACGTAATGCGAGCGCTGCGTCACCGGCAGATGCTCGCGGCGCATGTTCCACGCCATGTCCATCACCTCGACCCCGTCGAGCGCGCTGCGCCCCTCCCACGGTTGCCCGGCGGCGTGCGCGGTCTTGCCGTGGAACGTGTATTCGGCGGACACCAGAGCATTGTTGCCGCTGTCGCCCCAGCCGGTCGAGAAGTCGCTGCTGACATGGGTGAAGATCGAGACGTCGACCCCCTTGAACAACCCCTCGCGCACGTAGAACGCCTTGGTGGCCAGCAACTCCTCGGCGACGCCGGGCCACAGCATCAGGCGTCCCTTGATCCCGTTCTTCTCCATGACCTGCTTGGTGGCGATGGCGGCGGCGACGATCAGCGGCATGCCCGAATTATGCCCCTCGCCATGCCCCGGCGCACCCGCGATCATCGGCTTGAGCGTCGGCGAACCCGGATATTGCGACAGGCCGAGCAGCCCGTCGACGTCGCTGCCCAGCGCCACGAGAGGCCCGCCGGCGCCCCATGTCGCGGTCCACGCGGTCGGGATGCCCGCGACGCCACGCGTGATCTTGAACCCGTTTTTTGCCAGTATCCCAGTCAGATACTCCATCGTCTGATATTCCTGAAAACCCGGCTCGGCGAAGCTGAAGACCGAATCGACCATCTGCTGGACCAGCTTGGCCTGCGCATCCACCGCGGCGATCGCCTCCTGCTTCAGGCGTGCGCGATCGACGGTCCCGCCAGCCTGAGCGGGTGGCGCGGGTTCGGCGGCAGCGAGAACGGGCGCCGAGATCAAGGTGGCAGCGAGCAGCGCGGACATCGTTTGGCCGGGTGTCTTGCGAAATACTGTCATGGCTTTCTCCTATGTGGTTCCGGACGGCGGAAGGGACGACACCGCCGCCCGGATCTCGGAAGCTGAAATTAAAGGCCGAAGCGCACGCCCATGCGGAAGACGCGACCGAGCACGTCGTAGAGCGCACGGTTCGTCTGCGGATAGGCGGGCGTGTTGTTGCCGGTCGGGCCGTTGCCGACCAGGGTCGGGTCGCGATCGAGCAGGTTGCGGATGGAGACGAACACCTGCGCCTTCGCATTCTCGATCTGGAAGGCGTAGCTCGCGTTGACGTCCAGATAGAAGGCGCCGCCGATCGAGTTGGTGTTGACGGTGCGCCGGTCCGCGGTCGAGGCCGGGCAGTCGGTGGTGCAGACGATGTAATTGTTATTGTACACGCCGCCACTGACGCCGCGCCCGATCACCTGCATCGCCAGGCCAGAATCGAGATCGTATCCGGCCGAGAGGCGATAGGTCCAGTCGGGCAACCCGCCGGTATTCTGCCCGGCCGCATCGGTGGTGAGCGTGACCCCATTGTCGGTCTTCAGTTCGATCGCATAACTGGCGAGCGCGCGCAGCGTGAAGTTCCCGGGGCCGACCATGCGCCGATAGCTCGCCTCGAAGTCGATGCCGCTCGTCTTCTCGCTGACGAAGTTGAACGGCTTCACCTCGATGCTGGTCACCGCCAGCCCCGGCGTCACCACCCCGCGCCCGCCGGTTGTCGATATGAAGGCGCAGGAGGTCGCGATCGATTGCAGATAGCATTGATCGGTGATGACCTGTGCGGTCAGCGACGAGATCGCGTCCTTGATCTCGATATTGTAATAATCGACCGACATCGCGAAGCCGGGCAGGAAGCCGGGCGTGAAGATCGCACCCGCGCCATAGGTCTTGGCGACTTCCGGTGTCAGTTCGCGGTTGCCGACGGTCGATTCGTTGAACTGATTGGCAACCGTCGTACCATTGGCCAAGGGGACGTTGACGGTGTTGGTGCGCCCGGTGCCTGGCGCGAACAGTTCGGACAGATTAGGTGCTCGGATATCACGCGACACGGTGCCGCGAAACTTGATCGCATCCAGCGCCTGCCAAGTCAGGCCCGCCTTCCAGGTATTAACGCTGCCGCTCGTCGAATAATCGGTGATGCGGAACGCGCCGTTGAAATCCATGCCGCGAAAGATCGGCACCACCGCCTCGATATAGGCTTCCTTGACGTTGTATTTGCCGTCGGTCGCCAGATAGTTGCCGTAGATCCAGGTGCCCGTCGTCACGCCGTTCGCGACGATCGGCTGGAACAGCGGGTCGACATCGCCACTGACCGACTCTTCGCGATACTCGCCGCCGAACGCGATCGAGATCGGCCCCGCCCACAAGTCGATCAGATTGTTGGTCGAGAAATTCAGCGCGCCGACCTGCTGCTTCAGTCGCTGGGTGCGCAGCGGCTGGAGACCATCGTAGAGCACATATTGGATCGCCTGCGGGGTGGCGCCGCCGATGCCGATGCGGTTCAGCGGAACGCAGCCGTTGGTGGGCGCGGTCAGCGTCGATCGGCAGACGATCCTGCCTGCAGGTATGCCGGCGGCGTTACCCGCCTGCGCGACGACCGCGTCGGTCGCCAGCGCCATCCGTTGAATGTTCCAGGCGTTGGTCAACATCTCGCGCGTCTTCGTCGTGCCGTGCTGGTAATAAGCGTCCCAGTTCCAGTCGTCGCCAAGCATCCCGAACTTGCCGTTGGCGCCGACGACGTAGCGGCGGACGTTGCGCTCGTTGGCACTGCCCTGCGGGGGAATGTCGATGTTGCTGGTGCCGATCTGGATGGACTGCAGATTGGCCGCGACCATCTGCGCACGCACCGCATCGGGCAGATACGCATTGTCGCGCTGGATCACGACGCCGGTCGTGGGTGTCTGCTGATAGAAGCTCTCGCCGGTGTAATAGCTGTGCGAGAATTGGGCGAACATGTTGAACGCTGGCGCGAATTCGTAACTAACCCGCCCGAACGCACTCGCCCTCTTTTCCGACGGCAGCAACGTGGCGCTGCTGCGATGCCCGGCGCTGGTGATGTTGTAATCGCCCCCGATCATCCATTGGCCGCTGGTCGGGCCGAAGGTCAGCTGGTTGACGCTGGCCTTGCCTGTCGCAGGGTTGATCGTGCCGAAATACGTACCGCGCAACGGCCCGGTGCTGACCAGCCCGCCCGGCGTGAACTGGCCGGTGCCGATCCCTGAACCGACGAAGAATTCCGGCGCGCAGCCTGCGATCGGCGTGCCCGCGACATAGCCAGCAGGCGCGCGGCAGTTGTCTGTCGCGCTATAGGCCGGATTATTGGCCAGGAAGAAGCCGCCATCGTTCCAGTCGCGGTCGATCGACTGGATGCCCTTCTGAGAGAAATACTCGCCCGAAAGTAGGATATGCCCCCTGCCCTCGTCGAAGGACGTGCCGCCGGTGAACGATCCCTTGTGGTTGGCGCCGTCGCCATAGGTGGTGACGCCATATTCATATTCGCCCTTCATCCCGGTGAAGTCCTTGTCGAGGATGAAGTTGACGACGCCCGACACCGCGTCCGATCCATAGGCCGAGGAGGCGCCGCCGGTAACGACCTCGACCCGCTCGATCAGCGCCTGGGGGAAGGTGTTGACATCGACCTGGCCGGTCGTAGTCGAAGCGACCGAACGCTGGCCGTCGAACAGCACCAGGGTCCGCGCCGAGCCGAGCGCGCGCAGGTTGACGCTGTTGATCCCGGCGGCGCCGTTGGAGAGCGACCCGTTGCTGCTCGCGGCGGTGCCGCTGTTGCGGACGGCGGGCAGCGTGTTCACGAAATCGCTGATGTTGGCCGGCGCTTCGGATTTCAGTTCCTTGGCGCTGACGACGCTGACCGGGGTCGGCGCGTTATAGCCGTTGCGTTCGATGCGGCTCCCCGTGACGACGACATCGCCCTCCGTGCCGCCCATCGTCTCGGGATCGCCGGTGACGGGGTCGGTCTGCACCTGCGGCTTGCCGCCCGGAATGTTTACCGTCTCTTCCGACGTGTTGGCCGATTTCGTCGGGCCGGTCACAACCTGACCCGCCTCCGGCGATGCGGGCGGGGTCTGTGCCCAGGCGGCCGGGCTGACTAGCGCCAGCGCGCCGCACGTGGCGAAAAGCCGCGACCGTGCCGAGCCGCCGCGCTGAGCGGCGTGGATACGAACAAACATAGATGCCCCCTTCTCGTCCCTGAAATCGAGCGCTGACGGGTCATCCTCTCCGCTTGGATCTTATCGTTGGTTCGGTCCTGCGGGCGTTCGGGTAGGCGCGTGGCGGCCGGTCTCCGGTCTCGTCCACAGCCGCAGACTAACAGAAGCGGGTCGCGGCTTCCTCGCAATTGCTGCGCGAGATTACCCTTAATATATCGTGAAGATGCGCGGTTCCGCTATTCGTTGCCGGAATCCTGCGCGCGATACGAGATCACGGCGAATCCGAATCGCTCAGCGCGATGGTTCGAGCAGGGCTGCCGGGGCGACGAAGCGCTGCGCAACCTCGCGCATCATAAACGTGCTGCGGATGCGGGCGACGTGCGGCAACGTGGAGAGTTCGCTGCGATACACGCGGTCATAATCCTCGAACGAGCGGACGTGGACGATCATCAGGAAATCGGTCTCGCCCGAGACGAAGCTGCAATAGGACATGGACGGGCAGGCGACGACGGCCTGTTCGAATTCGTTGAGTACCGATTCCGCCTGGCTTGCCAGTTCGATCGAAACGACGGCGACGATGTTGAACCCCAAACGTGCCATGTCGAGGTTCGCGGTATAACCGGTGATGATGCCGCGATCCTCCAGTATCTTGCGGCGCCGAGCGGTGGCGGTGCTCGACAGGTTTATGCGCTCGCCCAGCGTCACGTCGGACGCGCGGCCGTCGCGCATCAACTCGCGCAGGATGCGATAATCCGTCGAGTCGATCCCGCGGGCGTCGCTTTCGTTCATCAATACCGTCCCCTTGCGCTGCAATCCGGCAACTTCGCCGCAAAAGCTATGAGACATTGCTCGATACCGCAATCGCCACCATGCTACGCTCGCCGCGCCGCAGCAAAGAGCGCGGCTCATGGGGGATCGACGATGCTTGGACGCTGGAGTCACGCCGCAGTGGGAAGCCTGGCGCTCGCGATCGTCGGCGCGCCGGGGGTTGAAGCGCAGTCAGCAGGCGGCACTGCGGCCGCGACTTCGCCGCTATTCTCGATCAAGACGATTCCCGCGGAAGGCCGTATTCTGGCCACGCTTCCGGTTCCCGATCGCGACGGCGTGTCGGGGCGCTTTCTCTACGCACCGTCGCTGCGCACCGGACTGGGGTCGGCAGACCTGCGGCTCGATCGCGGCATGCTGGGGTCGGAGCGAATCCTCATCTTCAAACGCATCGGCAAACGCGTCGCGGTGATGTTCGAGAACCCGCGCTTTCGCGCGACCGGGGATGCCGCGGTGCAGGAAGCGGGGCGGACCAGCTTTCCGTCGAGCGTGATCGCCATGCTCGATGTGGTGTCCGACGTAGGCGGCGCGCTGACGGTCGATCTCGCGCCGTTCCTGACTCGCGACGTCATCGGCATCGCCGACACGCTCAACCAGGGCGGCAAGGGCTACAAGCTGGTCGACGCGCTGAGTGCCGCCGATCCCGTATCGGTCAAGGCCTTCCCCGACAATATCGAGATAGACGCGCTGCAAACCTACACCTCCGACAACCCGGGCCGCCAGATCGAGGCGATCGCCGCCGATCCGACGCAATTGGGGTTCGTGGTCCACCACAGCTTCATCCGCCTGCCCGCATCCGGCTTCGTGTCGCGCAAGTTCGACATCCGCTCGGCGGCGGGCGGCGAGCAATTCTATGATTACGGTACGCCCTTGGGCCAGGACGTGGTCCAGCAGCTCGCCAATCGCTTTCGTTTGGAAAAGACGGACCCCACGGCAGCGCGTTCCCCCGTCAAGAAGCCGATCGTCTTCTATATCGACCGCGCTGCCCCCGAGCCGATCCGCACCGCGCTGCTCGAAGGCGTGAATTACTGGAAGGCATCGTTCGAGAGGGCCGGTTTCATCGACGGATTCCGGGCCGAACTGCTGCCGCTCGGCGCCGATCCGCTCGACGTGCGCTATTCGATGGTGAACTGGTCCAATCGGCTGACCCGCGGCTGGTCCTACGGCGGCGGCATCGTCGATCCGCGAACGGGGGAGATCGTGAAGGGGAACGTCGTCATCGGCGCGCTCCGGGTGCGGCAGGACATGACGATCTTCGAAGGACTGGTGGGAACCGCGCAGAGCGGCACCGGCGGCGCGAACGATCCGGTGCGCGTCTCGCTCGATCGCATCCGACAATTGGGGGCACACGAGGTCGGCCATGCGATTGGCTTCATGCACAATTTCGCAGGCTCCACGCAGGATCGCACCTCGGTTATGGACTATCCTGGGCCGCGTATCCTTCTGACGGGCGGGAAGATTGACCTCGGCCAGGCCTATGCGCCCGGTGGCGGGGCGTGGGACGATTTCACCGTCGACTGGCTATACGGCCAGCCAGCGCCCGGCACCAACCCCGACGAAGCGGCACGTGCCAAGGCGCTGGCGATTCACGCCAAGGGCATCCGCTTCATCACCGACATCGACGGACGCGCGCCCGACACGCCCAGCCCGTGGGGCAGCATGTGGGACGATGGTCCCGATCCCGTCGCCGGGCTGAACCACATGATGGAAGTACGCCGGGTCGCCATCGCGAACTTCGGTCCCAACGTGCTGCGTGCGGGCGAGGCATTGTCGAACCTGCGGCGCAAGTTCGTGCCGATATGGCTGCTCCACCGCTACGATGTCGACGCCGCGGGCAAGCTAATCGGCGGCATAGACTATGCCTATGCGGTCGCCGGCGACAACCACGCCCCCGCCGCGCCCGTCCCCGCTGCCGCTCAGGTCGCGGCGATCGACGCGCTGCTCGCCACGCTGTCGGCCCAGGCGCTGACCGTGCCCGCCGCGCTCGTCATGCCGCTGTCTTCGCCCGTCAACGGCCGCAGCGATCCCCAGTTCGACCTGGAAGTGTTCCGCAACGCCGCCTCTGCCGCGTTCGATCCTCTGGTGGCGGCCGACGTCGCTGCACAGGTGACGCTGGACTCACTGCTGGCGCCAGCGCGGCTGACGCGGCTTCACGAACAGCACCGTCGCGACTCCGCGCTGCCGGGACTCGACCTGCTGCTCGACCGACTGGTAGCGGCAGTGATCGACGCGCGTCGCGACGCGGTGGAGCGGCGGATCGCCTATCGCGCGCTGATGACGATGGCCCGGACGGCGCACGACGATGCCACCTCGCCCGAAGTTGCGGCGGTGCTGAACGGCAGGCTGATCGGAGTCGCCGCGAAGCTGGGTAAAAGGGAGGGGGCCGACGCCATATGGGGCACTCACGTCGCCCAGCTGCTACGCGATGACGAGAGGCTCCGCCGCGAACTCGCCAAACGCACCGCAGCGCCCACGATCCCGCCGGGTATGCCAATCGGCGGCGACAGCGGCTGGTTCGGCGATTGATCCAAGTGCCGTGGCTCTGCCTTGATCGGCGCACTTACCGCCTGCGAAACGAGGCCAATCGCGACGGCCGACGGACTCCATTTGCGGTGGCGATATTGCGCCAGTTGGTCACTACGCCGATCGCCGCCGATCGGCTTCTAAATCCCGCGTTTATCGCGTTATAGGTTTGCACGCCCGGTTACGCTAAGGGCGCGAAATGCACTCCTCTCGATACGCTTTCATCTCGATCCTCCTCGCTTGCCCTGCCGCGGCGGCTGCGCAAGACAGCGGCGAGGAAGTTGTCGTCACCGGCCGTGGCCTCGCCGACGCACCGGGAGACCGCGCGTTCGATGTCGTGACGATCGACCGCGACACGATCGCGACAAACGCCGCCGCTCGGCTGGAAAGCGTACTCGGCGACGTGGCTGGGCTTCAGCAATTCCGCCGCTCGGACAGTCGCTCGGCCAATCCGACCAGCCAGGGGATCACCTTGCGTGGGATCGGCGGCAATGCATCGAGCCGCGCACTGCTGGTGTTCGATGGCGTGCCGCAAACCGACCCCTTCGGCGGCTGGGTAGCGTTACCGGCCTATGCCACCGACCGGATCGGCCGCATCCGCGTGACGCGCGGTGGCGGCAGCGGCTTCTATGGCCCCGGCGCGCTGGCGGGGACGGTCGAGCTGGAAAGCGCGACTCCGGATCAGCTTGCCCCGTTCGTCGGCGCACTCGCTTACGGCGATCGTGACTCGATCGACGCGCGCGGCTCCGCAGCGCTCGTTCGCAGCACCGGCTTTGCGACGATCTCGGCGGCTTACGCGCGCGGCGACGGCTTCGTACCGACGGTGGCCGAGGATCGTGGCCCGATCGACCGGGCCGCCCCCTACGAACAGGCATCGGGCGCGGTTCGCGGGGTGATCGCGCTTTCACCGGGCACCGAATTGCAGGCCAACGTGACCGCCTTCGTCGATCGGCGCGAGCGCGGCACGCCGTTCACCGACAACGCGAGCGAAGGCGCCGACGCCAGTGTCCGGCTGGTCGGGCGCGGACATTGGGGCTGGTCCGCGCTCGCTTACGTCCAGACCCGCAGCTTCGCATCGAGCTTCGCCAGCATTGATGCGACGCGGCGCACCGCCACGCAGACCCTCGACCAGTTCAACACTCCAGCTACCGGGCTCGGCGGCCGTATAGAGGTTCAGCCGCCTATGGGTGACGCCATTCGGCTGCGCCTGGGCGCAGACGTTCGTGACGTGCGTGGGCAGACTCAGGAGCTTTTCACCTTCGTCAACGGCGCACCGACGCGGCGGCGGGTTGCGGGCGGCAACAATCTGACCGCGGGCGTGTTCGCCGATGGCAGCGCCGAGATTGGTGCGCTTACGGTGTCGCTCGGCGGCCGGCTGGATCAGTGGCGGATCGCCGATGGCTTTCTTTCCGAGCGCACGTTGGCGACCGGGGCAGTGTTGACCGGCCTGAACTTCGCCGATCGCCAAGGCACGGAAGCCACCGGCCGCGCGGGACTCGCGTGGCGGGTGGCGAACGGTGTGACGCTGCGCGCCGGCGCCTATCGCGGCTGGCGGCTGCCCACGCTGAACGAACTCTACCGCCCGTTCCGCGTGGGCGCCGATGCGACGGCCGCCAACGCGATGCTGAGCCCCGAGCGGCTGGCCGGGGTAGAGGGCGGCGTCACGTTCGCGCCTGCACCGGGCATCACGCTGGCAGCGACGCTGTTTCACAACCGGCTCGCGGATGCGATCGCCAACGTCACGGCGGGCACCGGGCCGGGTCAATTCCCGCTCGTCGGCTTCGTCGCGGGCACATACCGGGTACGGCGAAACCTGGATGCGGTGCGCTCGAACGGGCTGGAGGTCGATGCCGCCTGGCGCTCCGGCCCGATCGGGGTTCGTGCATCCTGGAGCCATGTCGATGCGCGCGTCCAGGCGGCGGGTTCGCCGCTGGACGGCCTGCGCCCCGCGCAGACCCCGCGCGACCAGGTGTCCGGAACGATCGACGCGCGCAGCGGCGGTGTGGCTGCCGCGCTGACGCTTCGCCAGGTCGCGCGCCAATTCGACGACGACCAGAACAGCCGCACGCTGGCACCGGCGACGACCCTCGACGGGTATCTGGCGCTGCCGATCACCGCCGCCATAGCGGTGGAATTGCGTGCGGAGAACCTGACCGACACCCGCGTCGAGGCAGGGATCAGCGGCGCGGACATCGTCGAACGCGCGACACCGCGCACGCTGTGGATCGGGCTGCGTTACCGTCCGCGATAGGATTGCGGCACGGACATGAAATCCGGGCGCTGTGCGTTCGAGCCGAAGTCAGGCGATCCCGAACGGCACCACGCGATTGGCCTGCGTGTGCCCCACCTCGGCGCGGCCAAGGTACGGCACGCCCATATCCCGCGACCAGCGGACCATCATGTAATCCAGCGTCTCTCCCCAGGCAGGGACGTTCGGCTGAACATCGCTCACCGCGCCCAGGCGCAATCCGGCGATACCCCTCAACTGCGTTGCATGCGCGATCTTGAAGAGCAGACGATCGACGTTGTACATCGCCTCCGAAACCTCTTCGACGACGACGATATGGTCGGTCAGGTCGGGAAGCCACGGCGTGCCGATCAGCGCCCCCAGGATCGACAGATTGAACGCTACGCAAGGCTGACCATCGAGGCCCGGCTCAAGCCCCGCACGGTCGCGGCGCGCGAGCCAACCGAGCGACCGGGCGACAGTCTCCTCGCCCCCGCCGCGCCCGATGTCGCTCGCCATCGGGCCGTGCACGGCATATCCGATCCGCCGCGCGTATAATGCGGACAGCAAGAAGCCCACATCCGAATAGCCGAGGTAGGTTTTCGCGCGCGCTGCCCTGCCGAGGTGAGGCATGACCATGCTCAGGATACGGTTGGCGCCATAGCCGCCGCGCAGGAACCAGATCGCGTCGAACGCAGGATCGTTGGCATAGTCGAGAAACGCCTCGCCACGGCGCATGTCCGACCCTGCGAAATGGCCATCGGTTTCCAGGCATTGCGGGTGGAATACGAGTTCGACCTCGGGAAAGGCGATTGCGGCGAAGGCGGTCACCTTCGGTATCACCTCCGGATTGGCGCGGCTTGACGCGGCCAGCACTCCAATCCTCATGATCCGCTGGCCCCCCGCTTGCCCAACCGCGCACTCGCAGATAGCGCGGGCGGATGACATTGGCCAAACCTTGTTTTCTGGTGGGTATCGGCGGCTCTGGCATGATGCCGCTGGCGATGATCCTGCGCGCGCGTGGGCATGCCGTGTCCGGATCGGACCGCGCACTCGACCAGGGACGCGTACCCGCCAGGTTCGATGCGCTCCGCGATGCCGGAATCGACCTTTTTTCCCAAGACGGCAGCGGGGTGCGCGCGGACATGCGCGTCATTGCTTCCGCCGCGGTTGAGCAAGCTGTGCCGGACATCGCCGCCGCGAACGCCCTGGGATGCGAACGTGCAACGCGGGCGGAGGCGCTCGCGGCGCTGTTCAACGATGCGGCCTTGCCCATCGGGGTGGCGGGAACCAGCGGCAAGTCCACCGTCACAGGCATGATCGCGTGGATATTGCACGCATGCGGCCGCGATCCGACCGTGATGAATGGTGCGGTCATGAAGAATTTCGCGACCGTCGACGCGCCGTTCGCCAGCGCGCTCGTCGGCGGCGGCGACGCGTTCGTCTCCGAGGTCGACGAGAGCGACCGCTCGATCAGCCTCTACCGGCCGACGATCGCGGTGCTCAACAACGTCAGCCTCGACCATATGGCCCTGGACGAGCTTCGCACGCTGTTCGGCGACTTTGCCGGTCGCGCGCGCCTTGTGGTCGCCAACGTCGGCGATGTCGAAACGCAGGCACTGCTGAGCGATCTGACCTCGGTCACCACCTTCGCCGTGGACGCCGAGGCCGATCTGTCGGCGCGCAATTTGGTGCCAGAACGGTTCTCGATCCGCTTCGATCTGGTGACGAAGGAGACGACGATCACGATGCGGCTGGCGGTGCCAGGACTTCACAACGTGTCGAACGCGCTGGCCGCGATCGGCGCCGCGATGGCGGCGGGCGTTTCGATCGCCGACGCTGCCGCCGCAGTGGAAGGGTTCATCGGGCTGAAACGCCGCTTCGATCTGGTCGGCGAGGCGGGCGGGATCGCCGTCATCGACGATTTCGGGCACAATCCCGACAAGATCGCAGCGACGCTGGATACGCTTCACGCTTTTTCTGGCCGCCTGCTGCTGCTGTTCCAACCCCACGGCTATGGTCCGCTCAAGGTCATGCGTGACGAATTGCTCGTGATGTTTTCGGGCAAGCTCGGACTCGACGACCTGCTGGTCATGCCCGATCCCGTCTATCAGGGTGGCACCGTCACGCGAGAGGTGGGCAGCCGCGAGATCGTCGAGGCGCTGCGCGCTGCGGGATGCGATGCGCGCTACGTCGCGGATCGGGCGGGGGCCGCCGATGTGGTCGTCGAACAGGCCCGCCCCGGCGACCGCATCATCGTGATGGGCGCGCGCGATGACACGCTTTCCGCGCTCGCCGCAGATTTGGTCGCGCGGATCGCCGCAGCGGCTGGCGAAATCCCGCCCTTGTGATACGGTAACCCGTCGCTGCAAAGGACCGCTCCATGATCCGCCGCCTGTTCCTCGATCATCCCACCTCGGTCGGGGAGAGCTATGGCGAGCATCTGATCGCCGCGGGGCGATTCGGGGTGACGATGGTGGCGGGTGGCGTCGCGTGCATGATCCATGCCCTGATCCCGGCCGTCTTCGCGAACACCGGCAGCGGCACCGTCACGACGCTGTACGCCCGGATGGTGGCCAAGCGCGGTGCCGCGCGTGCGGCCCAGGCTCAGATGAAGACGGTCGAATATATCATCTGACCGGGTGCTTGGCGGCGCCCGGCGGACGCGATAGGCACATGCCGATGACTTCCGATCCGACGATCCCCCGCCCCCGCCTCGCCTATCATTTTACCGAGGGCGCACGACCGGCAGTTGTTTTCCTGCCTGGCTATGGCTCCGACATGAGCGGCACCAAGGCGCTGTCGCTGGAGGCCTGGGCCAAGGCGACGGGTCGTGCCTTCCTGCGCTTCGATTACGCCGGATGCGGGCAGAGCGAGGGCGACTTTGCCGCGCAGACCTTGGGCGACTGGCGCGACGACGCGCTGGCGATGATCGACACGGTGGTCGCAGGGCCGGTGATACTCGTCGGTTCGTCGATGGGCGGGTGGATCGCGCTCCTTATCGCGCGCGACCGCCCGGCCCATGTCGATGCGCTCGTCGCAGTCGCACCGGCGCCCGATTTTACCGATTGGGGCTTCACGACCGAAGAGAAGCTGGCGCTGCTGTCCGACGGAAAGCTCGAACGCGCGAACCCTTACGGCGCCGAACCGACGCTCTACACCCGCGCGTTCTGGTCTTCGGGCGAGGCCAACCGGCTGATGTTCGGGCCGATCGCCTTCGATGGCCCGGTGCGGCTATTGCAAGGGCAGGCCGACGCCGACGTGCCGTGGCACCGCACGCTTGAACTCGCGCGGCTGATCCGTTCAGCCGATGTCCAGACATGGTTGATCAAGGACGGCGATCACCGCCTGTCGCGCGAGACCGATGTCGCGTTACTGATCCGCGCGGTGGAGGATGTGATTGCCGCGCCATGATCCTGCTGCTTGCTGCCGCTGCCCTGCAGACGCCCGAGGCCGAAGCCCGGTTCAACGCCTGCGTCGATCTGGCGCAGACCGATCCCGCAGCGGCACGCGCGGAAGCCACACGCTGGCGGATCGCGGGCGGCGCTTGGTTCGCCCGGCAATGCGCCGGGCTGGCGTACACGCGCGAGGGTGACTGGCGTGCGGCGGCAGCCGAGTTCGAGGCGGCGGCGCGCGAGGCACAGACCGCGCGCGACGCGCGATCGGCGCAATATTCTGCGCAGGCCGGCAATGCCTGGCTTGCCGCAGGTGATGCCGCGAAAGCGCGTGCGGCCCTCGATGCGGCATTGGCGGCGGGGACGCTGACCGGGCTGCAGCGTGGCGAGGCGCAGCTCGACCACGCACGTGCGCTGGTCGCTGCCGGCGACCTGGAGGCAGCGCGGATCGACATCGACCTGGCGCTCCAGACTGCGGCTGCCGACCCGCTCGCCTGGCTGCTGTCGGCGACATTGGCGCGGCGGATGGACGACCTGCCCCGTGCGCGGAAGGACATTGCCCAGGCGCTTTCGCGTGCCGCCGACGATGCCTCCGTACAGCTAGAGGCAGGCAACATCGCCGCCCTCGCCCGCAACGAGCCGAACGCCCGCAAGGCGTGGGGCGAGGCGGCGCGGCTGGCACCGCAGAGCGAAGCCGGGCGCAGCGCGACGGCAGCGCTCAAGCAGTTCGATCTACCATAACTGGCGCGGCGCTTCGCCCCGTCCTATCTCCAGCGGGATACCCTTCCGGAGCGTCTGCATGAATTATCTCCACACCATGATCCGCGTCACCGATCCCGACGCGACGATCCGCTTCTTCGAACTGCTCGGGCTGAAGGAAGTCCGGCGGATCGAGAGCGAAAAAGGTCGCTTCACGCTGATCTTCCTCGCCACGCCCGAGGACATGAATGCGCCGGGCGAGCGTGCCAGTGCCGAGGTCGAACTGACGTACAATTGGGATGCGGAGGAGTATTCCGGTGGACGCAATTTCGGGCATCTCGCCTACCGGGTCGATAACATCTACGAGACGTGCCAGCGGCTGATGGACGGTGGCGTCACCATCAACCGGCCGCCCCGCGACGGCCATATGGCGTTCGTGAAGACGCCGGACGGCATCTCGATCGAACTGCTCCAGAACGGCGTCCTGGAACCCGCCGAACCCTGGGCTTCGATGTCCAACACCGGCAGCTGGTGATGCTGGAAGTCGTCCGCGTTCCCGTGCTTGCCGACAATTACGCATGGCTGGTCCATGATCCCGAGAGTGGCGCGACGATCGTCGTCGATCCGGGTGAAGCCGGACCCGTCAAAGCGGCGGCGGCGGCACGCGGCTGGCGGATCGACGCGGTGTGGACGACGCATTGGCATACCGATCACACCGGCGGCAACGAAGCGCTGAAGGCCGCCGGCGTGGAGATCGTCGCCCCTTCCGCGGAGGCGGCCAGGATACCGACGCTGGACCGCGGCGTCGGCGAAGGCGACGTGCTGATGCTCGGGCGTCACGCTGCCACGGTGATGACGGTGCCCGGACATACGCAAGGGCACGTCGCGTTCCACTTTGTTGAGCAGCAGATCGTCTTTACAGGCGACACGCTGTTCGCGATGGGTTGCGGGCGCTTGTTCGAGGGAACGCCTGCCGCCATGTTCGCGAACATGCTCCGTTATGCGGCAATGCCGGATGCGACGCAGGTTTACTGCGGCCACGAATATACGCTGTCCAACGCACGCTTTGCCGCCGTCGCGGAACCCGACAATGCCGCGATCAAACAGCGGCTGGCCGAGGTCGAGGCGCAGCGGGCGGAGAGCCAGCCGACCGTTCCGACGACAATCGCTGCCGAACGCGCGACCAATCCCTTCCTGCGCGCGGCTTCGGTCGAGGCGTTCGCAGCGCTGCGAACTGCCAAGGATACGTTCAAAGCCTAGAAACGAAACGCTTTTCCGCGCGTTCATCGCGGCAGGAGATACTTATGCGCAGCCTCGTCCATATCACCCCCATCCTGCTCCTGGGCGCGCTGGCTGGCTGCACGCCGACCGCCGCAGAACAAGGGCGGATCGACGCGAGAGATGCCGTCGCCCAGACCAAGCTCGACGCCGCGCTCGCCGGACTGGTGCCCGGCAAGCCCACAATGTGCCTGCCGTTGACCGGGCGGCAGCAATATCAGACCGAAGGCTATGGCCCGACGATCCTCTACAAGGTCAGCCGCGGGCTGATCTACCGCAACGACACCAACGGCGGATGTGCGGGGATCGCGCGGGGCGACATTCTGGTCACGCGCCAGGTCACGGGCCAGGCCTGTTCGGGGGACATCGCGACGACGATCGACAATACGTCGCGCTTCCAGACCGGCAGTTGCGCGCTCGGCCAATTCGTCCCCTATCGCCAGCCATGATCCGCGCGCTCGCCGCCGCTGCGTTGCTGCCGCTCGCAGCCGCAGCGTCCGATCCGCTCGCCGGCCGGGTGGCAGGTCCGATGCAGAGTTGCCTGTCCATCTCACGCACGGCAGCCCCCGAGATCATTGACGGCAAGACCATTCTCTACCGCGACGGTGCGAGGATCTATCGCGCTCAGATCGACGCCTGCCCCGGCCTGACCACCTTCTCGACGCTGATCGTGGAGGTGTACGGGCCGCAGATGTGCCGCGGCGATCGTTTCCGGGCGGTGACCCTCCCCTCGTCCATTCCGTCGGCCTATTGCCGGTTCAGGGGCTTCGTTCCCTATACCAAGGTCAAAGCACGAACCGGCTGAGGTCGGTGTTGCGCGCGATGCTGGCAAGCTGGCTGTCGACATAGGCACCGTCGATCACGAGGGTCGAGCCTGCACGATCCTCGGCATTGAAGCTCACCTCCTCCAGCAGCTTCTCCATGACCGTCTGCAAGCGGCGCGCGCCGATATTCTCGACCTGGCCGTTCACCTCCGCCGCGATCCGCGCGACGGCGGCGATGCCGTCCTCGGTGAAGCTGATCTCCACGCCCTCGGTCGCGATCAGCGCCTGATATTGCACCGGCAGCGACGCCTTCGTATCGCTCAGGATCGCTACGAAATCTGCCTCGGTCAGACCCTTCAATTCCACCCGGATCGGCAGGCGGCCCTGGAGTTCGGGCAGCAGGTCGCTGGGCTTGGCGACGTGGAACGCGCCGCTGGCGATGAAGAGGATATGGTCGGTCTTCATCGGCCCGTATTTGGTCGCGACGGTCGTCCCCTCGATCAGCGGCAGCAGATCGCGCTGGACGCCCTCGCGGCTAACCGAGCCGCCGCCGCGCTGTTCGGACATCGCGATCTTGTCGATCTCGTCCAGGAAGACGATGCCGTTCGCCTCGGCATCGGCCAGCGCGACGCGGTTCACGTCGTCCTGATCCAGGCGCTTGTCCGCCTCCTCCTCGACCAGTTTCTCCCAGGCGGCGCGGACACTGAGCTTGCGGCGCTTCAACTGCGCGCCGCCGCTGAGCGACTTCATCATCTCGCCGAGGTTTATCATCTGCGGCGCGCCGCCGGGCACGTCGAAGGGCATCGACGGCGCCTGTTCGACCTCGATCTCGATCTCTGTCGCGTCGAGATGACCATCGGCAAACCGCTGGCGGAACGCTTCGCGCGTGGCAGCACTCGAATCCTTGCCGGTCAGCGCGTCCAGGAGCCGCTTCATCGCCGCCTCCTCGGCCTTGTCGGCGATGGCGACGCGGCGACGTTCCTTTTCCAGCCGGATCGCCTCCTCGACCAGGTCGCGCGCGATCTGCTCGACGTCGCGACCGACATAGCCGACCTCGGTGAACTTGGTCGCCTCCACCTTGACGAAGGGAGCATCGGCCAGCTTGGCCAGCCGCCGGCTGATCTCGGTCTTGCCGCAGCCGGTCGGCCCGATCATCAGGATGTTCTTGGGCGTCACTTCGTCGCGCAGGTCGGCGGAGAGCTGCTGTCGACGCCAGCGGTTGCGCAGCGCCACCGCGACGGCGCGCTTGGCATCGGCCTGACCGATGATGTGGGCGTCGAGCGCGGCGACGATCGCCTTGGGGGTTAGGGACTGGGTCATTTACTCATTTCTTAAGGGGCTAAGAGGAGGATTCCATCGTCTCCACCACGAGCCGGTCGTTGGTATAGACGCACACCTCCGACGCGATGCCCATCGCCTTGCGCGCGATGACCTCGGCATCGGCCTCATAATCGACCAGCGCCTTGGCGGCGGCGAGCGCGTAATTGCCGCCGGAGCCGATCGCGGCGATCCCGCCCTCCGGCTCCAGAACGTCGCCGTTGCCGGTCAGGATCAGGGTCACGTCCTTGTCGGCGACGATCATCATCGCCTCCAGGTTGCGGAGATATTTGTCGGTGCGCCAGTCTTTGGCCAGTTCGACCGCGGCGCGCAGCAATTGTCCCTGATGCTGCTCCAGCTTGCGCTCCAGCCGCTCGAACAAAGTGAAGGCGTCGGCGGTCGCGCCCGCGAAGCCGCCGATGACGCTACCATCCCCAAGCCGGCGCACCTTGCGCGCGTTGGGCTTCATCACCGTCTGGCCCATCGACACCTGCCCGTCCCCCGCGACGACGACCTTGCCGCCGCGGCGGACCGAACAGATGGTGGTGCCGTGCCACACCGGCATGCTGCTATCGTTCCCGCTCATGTCCGCCGATGTAGGATGCGGCGGGCGTGGATCAACGCTCCACCCCCTTGGCCTTCCCCCAGCTGCGCGCGACGGTGTAGCCCAGATAGCCTGTGCCGAAGAGCGCATAGAGCGGCTCGGGGATGGCCGCGAGATAGGCGGCCATCCCGCGCGTCATCGCCGCCGCCACATCTGGGCGAACCGCGGCGATGAGGCCCATCGGCAGCGACCAGAGCAGCAACGCGTACATCACGTAGAGGAAAGCCGGGCGCGCCCGCGTCTCCCACCGATCGCGCCGAAGGTAACGAAGTTCACGCATATTCCCGGAAGAAACATCCTCGCTCATGCGCCGATCCGGTTCGCGAGCCAGCCATAGAGGAACGCTTCGTTAGCGGGGCGGCGCTCGGCGAGTGCGACATAGCGTTCGCCCTGGAGCGCTTCGAGTGCTTTCAGCAGCACCGTCTCGCCACCTGCACCGCGCTTGGCAAGAAATGCGTCCAGGGCGGCCAGCGTCGCCGTTCCAACCCGGCCATCGACCGCCAGATCGGGATAGTGCGACGCGCCGCGATTGAGCGCGTTAAGCGCCCGTTGGAGAAAAGCGCCGGCGACCAGGACGCCCATGTTCACCCCCGTGTCGAACAGTTCCGCCGCCACCCGCGGCGCCTTCGTAGCGACCCGATCGAACGCCGGCGCGGTCCAGTACAGCCGGCGGTAGATCGCCACGGCCCGCCCCCGCGGCAGCGCGCGCATGGGACCGGTAAAGCCATCGGCGCGCGCCACCGCCTCGGTGATGCCCCAGCACGTCGCGCCGCCGCGGTCGGCGGGGTGGTTCGCATAACCGCCTTCACGGTCGATCACGTCGTCGATCAAGGATTCCACGTTCATCGTCTGCCCTCCGGTTGAAGCCGGAGTCACGAACCATAACGGTTCGTTGTAGGACAGAGGCGATCGCGACCCTCGACTCAGATGTAATATGATTCTCGTGGTGCGGTGACGATCATCATCGTCCTGAACATCCACGACGCCGTCACGCCGGCAGCGATGCCCAGCGTCAGGCTTTTCAAGGAGCCGTCGACAATCGGCCACAATGCCGGGCCATGCAATGGCAGGCCGATCAAGATCGGCCCGCATACGGCACCGACAGCGATCCACACCCAAACGCTCGCTGCCGGTGGCCACCGCAAGCCGAGCAACCAGAGGGATGTTCCAAGGATCAGCGCGGGTAGCGCGCCAACCCAGATACCCACCAACGCACCGACGAATGTGCCGACCATCGCGAGCGCTGCGGAACCGGTCGCAACCGCCAGCACAAGAGCAGCGACCAGACCCGCAATCGCGGCGGCAGCCACGGCCGCCAGCGGAAATCTCCAAGCCATCGACCGATGCATCGGAAAACCATAAGGTTCAGCGAAGCGCACGTCCATCTGAGCCGCATCGTAGAAGGTATTCGCCGGGTGTGGCTGGTCGGGGCGACAGGATTCGAACCTGCGACCCCCACACCCCCAGTGTGATGCGCTACCAGGCTGCGCTACGCCCCGACCGAACCGCCGCCGTTACCCGCCGTCGTGCCGGGATGCAAGCCGTTCAGTCGCCGACGAGCGTGCGCCAGAAGGTGCCGTCCCACGCCTTGACGGACATCCGCTCGATCGGATGATCGCGCAGTGCTCGGCCGAACGCCTTTTGATGCGGGGCGGCGCCGTGAGCGGCGAGCGCTTCCGCCGAAGCCCATCGTTCGGCGATGCGGACGAGATCGGGGTCGCCACAGTCGATCGAGAAGGCGTAGGATTCGCAGCCCTCCTCGGCCGTGCATACCGCAGCATGGTCCGCCAGCAAGGTGCGCGCGCGTTCGCCGCCGCCGCTGGCCAGCTTGATCTCACCCATCACTATTATCATCGCTCTCTCCTATATCAGGCGGACGATTGCACGGCGCGGCTTCCGATGGTAGCGGCACGCGCTTCCAAGGGTGCGGGCTCCTGTCCGCCATGCCCGCTATATCTGTGTCGGGACGCATGTTCATCACACCAGCCTATGCCCAGGCCGCCAATGGGGCCGCCGCGTCCGGAGGCGGGATCGCCTCCTTCCTCGGTCTTGCGCCGCTGCTCCTCGTCTTCGTCGTCTTCTATTTCCTGATGATCCGCCCGCAGCAACGCCGGATCAAGGCGCTGCAGACCGCGATCGGCGCGGTGAAGAAGGGTGATTCCGTCGTCACCGCGGGCGGCATCGTCGGCAAGGTTACGAAGATCGAGGACGCCTTCGTCGAGGTCGAGATCGCGCCGAACGTGCGCGTGCGCGTGGTCAAGGCGACGCTGACCGAAGTCATCAATCCGATGGCCAAGCCGGCGAACGACTGAGACGATGCTCGATTTCCCGCGCTGGAAGGTCGCCTGGATCATCGGCCTGCTGACGGTCTTGTGTGCCCTCGCCATCCCCAGCTTCCTGCCCGAACGCTATACCGCGAATCTGCCGGTTCATCCGCGGATCAACCTGGGACTCGATCTGGCAGGCGGCAGCTATCTGTTGCTGGAGGCCGATACCGCCGATCTCGCCGCATCGCGGCTGGAGGCGATGCGCGACCAGGTGCAGACCGAGATGCGCCGCGGCACGCCGAACATCGCGATCGGCGACATTTCGACCCGTGACGGGCAATTGTCCTTCTTCGTGCGCGATGCCGCCCAAGTCGATGCGGCGCGCGAACGCCTGCTGACGATCACCGGCGGCGGCGCGGGGATGACCGGGCAGCGGGTGTGGGACATCGGCGTGGTCGATACCAGCCGCTTCATCATCAAGCCGACGCAGGCCGGGCTGACCCAGGCGATCGAAACCGCGCTGGGCGATGCGACCGAGGTGGTGCGCCGCCGCATCGACGCGCTCGGGACCAAGGAGCCGACGATCATCCGCCAGGGTGCGAGCCGCATCGTCGTGCAGGTGCCCGGACTTCAGAATCCTCAGGCGCTCAAGGACTTGCTCGGCAAGACCGCCAAGCTGGAGTTCAAGCTGGTCGACGAGACCGCCAACCCCGCCGATCTGGCCGCCGGCCGTGCGCCCGCGGGCAGCCAGGTGCTGCGCTATCCGACGAACCCGGCGGGCATCCCGTTCATCGCGGTCAAGCGCTCGGCGATGATTACCGGCGACCAGATCAGCGAAGCCACCCAGACCTTCGACCAGCAGACCAACGCGCCCAACGTGGCGATCACCTTCGACGGTCCCGGCGGGCGGCGCTTCGCCAAGATCACCACGGAGAACGTCAACAAGCCCTTTGCGATCATCCTGGATAATCAGGTGATCTCGGCGCCCAATATCGAGAGCGCGATCCTCGGCGGACGGGCGTCGATCTCGGGCAGCTTCACGGTGGAGAGCGCCAACGAGCTCGCGATCGCGCTGCGTTCGGGCAAGCTGCCGGTGGCGCTCAAGGTCATCGAGGAGCGTACCGTCGGCCCCGATCTGGGCGCCGATTCGATCCGTGCGGGCGTGCTCGCCTCGATCGTCGCGGCGGTCGCGGTGATCGTGTTCATGTTCGTCACCTACGGCCGCTTCGGCCTCTATGCGAACCTGGCGGTCGTCATCAACATCCTGGTCATCCTGGCGGTGATGGCGATGCTGAACGCCACGCTGACATTGCCCGGCATCGCCGGTTTCGTGCTGACGATCGGCACCGCGGTCGACGCCAACGTGCTCATCAACGAGCGCATCCGCGAGGAGCGGCGGCGCGGCCGCAACGTCGTCCAGGCGGTCGAGCTGGGCTATAAGGAGGCGAGCCGCACGATCTTCGAGGCGAACATCACCCATGCGATCACCGGCGTCATCATGCTGCTGCTCGGCTCCGGGCCGGTGAAGGGCTTTGCGGTCGTGCTGCTGATCGGCATCTGCACCAGCGTGTTCACCGCGGTGACCTTCACGCGGATGCTGGTGGCGCTGTGGCTGCGCCGTGCCAAGCCGAAGACGATCAACATATGACCCGGCGCCAGATCGACGCGCATCCCCCAAGTCCGTTCGTGCTGAGCGAAGTCGAAGCACATGACGCGGGCCTTTCGCCTGTGGCATGCCCTTCGACTGCGCTCAGGGCGAACGCAGGCCGGGCGGCAAGAGAACAGCTATGAGACTCCTGAAGCTCGTCCCCGACGACACCAATATCGACTTCGTCCGCCTGCGCGTCTGGGCGTTCGGGCTGACCCTCGCGCTCAGCCTGGCCGCGCTCGCGCTGGTCGCGGTCAACCGGCTCAACCTGGGCGTCGATTTCGTCGGCGGGCTGATGATCGAGGAGAAGTTCGCGACCACCCCCGACGTCGATCGCGTCCGCACCCTGGTCGATTCGCTCGGCGTCGGCCAGGCGACGCTCCAGCAGTTCGGCGATCCCAACACCGTCTCGATCCGCCTGCCGACGCCCGAGAGCACCGACGAGGGCGCCACCAACGCGGTGGTGCAGAAGGTGCAGCGTGCATTGTCGCAGGAATTCCCCGGCGCGCGGCTGTCGAAGCAGGATGCGGTCAGCGGCAAGGTGTCGAACGAACTGCTCTGGCGCGGCGGGCTGGCGGTCGGTCTCGCGATCCTCGGCATCGGCCTGTTCGCGGTGCTGCGTTTCGAATGGCAGTTCGGCGTCTCCACGATCGTCGCGATCGTCCACGACCTGCTGATGACGCTCGGCTTCTTCGCGCTGACCCAACTCGAATTCGATCTCAACATCGTCGCTGCGGTGCTGACGATCGTCAGTTATTCGATCAACGACAAGATCGTCATCGACGACCGTATCCGCGAAAACATGCGCCGCTATCGCAAGATGGAGATGCGCGACATCATCAACCTGTCGGTCAACGAGACGCTGCCGCGGACGGTGATGACCTCGGTGACGATCCTGCTCGCGCTCACCGCGATGCTGATCCTGGGCGGGCATGTGCTGCGCGGTTTCACCGCGGCGATGATCCTGGGCATCATCGTCGGCACCTATTCGTCGATCTACGTCTCGTCCTCGCTGCTCATCACCCTCGGCCTGCGCGCCGAGCCGAACGAGCGGGCGGCAAGCGCGATGGACAATGCCGAACGGGTCGGACCCCGAAAATGAAGATGGAGCCGGTGGTGACGCCGGGCGGGCCGATCGTCACCGGACTGGTCGGCACCGGCTTCCGGCTGGGCGAGACGCTATACCCCGCGGTGCTGATGACGACCGATGCGGTGGCGCGGTGGGCACCGCCGCCGCTGGCCGCGCTGGACGAAGCGGCGCTGGCGCCGATCCTGGCGGCGCGCCCGGAATTTCTCGTGCTCGGCACCGGCCGCGCGCTGGTCCGCCCGCCGCGCGCGCTGGTGGCGGCGCTGGAGGCGCGCGACATCGGCATCGAGCCGATGGACAGCCGCGCCGCCGCGCGCGCCTGGGGCGTCTTGCGCGCCGAGGGGCGGATCGTCGCGGCGGCGCTCTACCCGCTGGACGCGTAGCATTTCGCACGGCTAGTCTCTCCCGATTGCAAACGGCCGAGAGACATGATGACCACCTTCACGCTGATCGCCGCCGCCGCCGCCGCCTTGCAGGCGTCGCCAGCCCCCGCCCCCGATTACGCACAGGATGCCGCCTGGCTCTGCCGCCCCGGCCGCGCCGATGCCTGTGCGGTCGAGCAGGACGTGACGGTCATCCGCGCCGACGGCAAGCGCAAGGTCGAGCGCTTCCGCGCCGCGCGGCAACCCGCGTTCGACTGTTTCTACGTCTATCCGACCGTCTCGATGGACCAGAGCGCGAACAGCGACATGACGATCGGCGACGAGGAGCGGCAGGTCGCGGCCTCGCAGGCGGCGCGCTTCACCGCCAAATGCCGGGTGTTCGCGCCGATGTACCGCCAGGTGACGCTGGGCGCCTTGCGTGCCGCGATGACCGGGCAGCCCAATCCCGGCGACCGGGCGATGGCGCTGGCCGACGTCACGGCGGCGTGGAACGCCTATCTGGCGCGTGACAACGGCGGCCGCGGCGTGGTGCTGATCGGGCACAGCCAGGGCGCGAGCGTCCTCAAGGCATTGATCGCGCAGAGCATCGAAGGCCAGCCGATCCGGCGCAACATCGTCTCGGCGATGCTGATCGGCACCAACGTGGCGGTCCCGGCGGGCGCCGACGTCGGCGGCGACCTGAAGCGCATGCCCTTGTGCCGTTCCGCCACCCAATATGGCTGCGTGGTGACCTATACCAGCTTCCGCGCCGACGCGCCGCCGCCCGCGAACAGCCGCTTCGCCCGCGTGCCCGACGCCGGGATGGTCGCCGGCTGCACCAACCCGGCAGCACTCGCCGGCGGCAAGGCTGTGGCCGATGCGATCCTCGGCACCGCGGGCGCGGGGCAGTCGAGCGCCCGGCCCGGTCCCTGGACCCGCGACGGCGCGCCGCTGACCACGCGGTTCGTGAAGGTGCCGGGGCTGATCTCCACCGAATGCGTGGCGCGCGACGGCTTCGCCTATCTCGCGGTCACCGTGAACGCCGACCCGGCGGATGCGCGCACCGACGCGATCGTCGGCGACGTCACCTATCAGGGCCGCGTGCTGGCCGATTGGGGGCTGCACCTGATCGACATGCCGGCCGTGATGGGCGATCTGGTGGCGCTGGCCGATACGCAGGCGCAGGCGTGGCGCGGCATCGGCCTGCCGGCGAAATAACCGGCCGGCCTTTTTCGCGCATCTTTCCCCAGGTTAAGCGGCCTTTTCGACGCCAGGCGTTTGCTCCCGGTCACCACCGGAGCATCGCGATGAAGATCCATCACCTGAATTGCGGCACCGACTGCCCGGTCGGCGGCGCGTTGTTCGACGGACGCAGCCTGGGACCGCTCGGCAAAATCGTCTGCCACTGCCTGCTGATCGAGACCGATGCGCACGGGCTGGTGCTGGTCGACACGGGCTATGGCCTGAAGGACATCGACCACCCGCACCGCCACCCGGAACCGCGGATCAGCGTCCCCTGGCGATTGATGCTCAACATCCGGCTGCACGAGCGCGACACCGCGATCCGCCAAATCGAGGCGCTGGGCTATCGCGCCGCCGACGTCCGCCACATCATCGCCACCCATCTCGATTTCGACCACGCCGGCGGCCTGGAGGATTTCCCGAACGCGATCGTCCACGTCATGGCCCGCGAATATGATGACGCGACCGGTCCGCATGCAGGGGTGGTGGCGCGCAACCGCTGGCGCCCGTCGCAATTGAACGACGTACAGGCATGGCGCCGCTACGGCGCCCAGGGCGAGCGCTGGTTCGGGTTCGATGCGGTGCGCGGGCTCGACGGCCTGCCGCCCGAGATATTGATGGTGCCGCTGCCCGGCCACACCTGGGGCCATGCCGGCGTCGCGATCCGCCGCGGCGGAGGCTGGCTGCTTCACGCGGGCGACGCCTATTTCTACCGCGGCGAGATGCGGCAGGCACGCCGCCGGTGCACGCCGGGCCTGCGCGCCTACCAGCGCCTGATGGAAGTCGATGCGACCGCACGCATGACCAACCAAGCGCGGCTGCGGACGCTGTCGATCGAGCGCCGCGACGAGGTAGCGGTCACCTGCACGCACGATCCGGTAGAGCTGGAGCGGTGCCAGGCCGGAAGCCCATTGTGACGCCGTGACCGGGACGGCCCTATCCAGCCGTCCCGGTGTAGGCGATCGTTACAACATCTTGGCGACCGATCCGGCGCTCATCTGCTCGCTCTGTCCCCCGCTGTCGGGCCGTGCCGGTCCGAGAACCGGCACCTCTCCCATCGGTTCGACGCGCTGCGGCTTGAATTCACCCTTGCCGTCGATCGATGGGCCTTGCGACCAACGTCCCTCCGGATAGCTGCCGTCGGTCGAGGTTACGAAATAGGAGTAATTGAACTCCTGATTCTCCGCTTCCTGGGGAAAGGAGTTGGGAATCGGAAATTGCGCCGCGAACCCACCCAGATCCTCGATGACCGACAGCCACTGGTTCTGGTGCATCGTGTCGCGCGCGATCAGGAAGGCGAGCATGTCGCGCATGCCCTGATCGTGGGTCTGATTATAGAGCCGCACGGCGAGCACGCGGCCCGTTGACTCGGCAGCCACGTTGGCGGTCATGTCGGCGGCGATGTTGCCGCTGGCGTACACGTTGCTCATGTTGAACGGAACACCGTCCGCGTCGATCGGCATCGCGGCCAGCCCGGACGACAGCAACTGCTTGTGGATCATGCCCTCGATCGCCTGGCGCGGCCGTTCGCCGCCCATTACCGCTCCGACCAGCTTGTCGGTGACGCCCTCCTCCTGCAGATGCGCAGGCGCGGTTTCCAGGTTCATCGCCACCGCGGTCGCCAACATTTCGATGTGGCTGATCTCCTCGGTCGCGGTGTGGAGCAGCATGTCGCGGTATTTGGTGTTGGGTGCGCGATTGCCCCACGCCTGGAAGAAATACTGCATGCAGACCCGGATCTCCCCCTCGACGCCGCCGATCGCCTGCTGAAGCGATCTTGCGAAGGCGGGGTCCGGTTCCTTGACGACAACCGGATATTGCAGCCTAGAGTCATGATAATACATGTTAGTTTCTCCATCATGCCGCTATCGGGCGACATCGCGCAGAACGCCGACGGAGAGGAATGGTTTACTACGGATTGTTGCTTTCGATCCCCAGATAAACCAGGTTAATGCATTGGTCGCTCAAGAACTACTTTGAAGCGAAAGGCGAGCGTACTCAGCCGCCGGAGCGTGCCGTCGCTTCGCGAGTCTTCAAACGGACCCTCAGATCCGCTTTACCCCCGGATACGCCAGCAACATATCCGCATCACTGCTCGCCCGGACCGTCTCGTTCCCCGTGATGGTCACGCACTCGCCCGCTTTCCAAGTCACGTCCGCGACAGTGCCGGCCCCGGTGATCGGCACCAGCCACGCGGTGATGCCTTCGGGCAGCGTCACGGCATGATCGCCGCCGCTCAGCCGCTCGAGCACGAACTTCGGCCCCTCGACCAGAATCGCCCGCCCCGCCCCCGCTGAACCCGGCGAGACGATCGGCGTGTATGGTTGCAGGTCGGCGACCTCCACCCCGTCCTTCAGATGCAGTTCGCGGTCGCTGTCGTAATCGTACAGGCGGTACGTCGTCTCCGAATTCTGCTGCACCTCGATCAGGGTCAGCCCGCCGCCGATCGCGTGGATCGTGCCCGAGGGAGCGTAGAGAAAGTCGCCCGCCTTCACCGGCACCCAGTCGAGATCGTCGACGATCGCTCCGGACTGTGCATCGGCGCGCAGCTGGTCCGCGGTCATCGGCGCCTTGGGGCCGAGCGCGATCGTCGCGTCGGCGTCCGCCTTCAGAATCGTCCAGCATTCGTCCTTGCCGCGCGGCAGGCCCCTGGCATGCGCCTGGTCGTCGTCGGGATGGACCTGCACCGACAGCCGCTCGCCCGTGAAAAGGTATTTGATGAGCATGTCGGGGGTGGTGTCGCCGGGCGTCTGGAACCAGATCTCGCCGACCGGTGCCGCGTCTGCGGGCGCATCGTCGAACCCGAAGCCGAGATCGTGGCGGCCCCAGGGCTTTTCGACGCGGTGGGTCTGGAGCAATGTCGCTGGCATCGGAAAAGCCTCTGATAGGTGGAGGATCGGGGTCATAGGCGCAACGAGCGACGCACGCTATTGTTCGCCCCCGCCCCCGTGCGCTATGGGAGGCGCCGATGCGTATCCCCCAGTTCCGTTCGGTCGCGCTTGCCGCTGTGATCGCCCTCCCCGCCCTCGGCGTTGCCGGTTGCGCCCAGAATCGTGCGAAGGGCGACACGCCCTATATCGCCCGCGATGTCGGCACCTTGTACCTCACCGCCAAGAAGCGGCTGGATGACCGGCGCTACAAGGAAGCCGCGGTGCTGTTCGATGAGGTCGAGCGCCAGCATCCCTATTCGGTCTGGGCGCGGCGCGCGCAGTTGATGAGCGCGTTCAGTTACTATCTCAATCGCGACTATACCGAATCGATCCAGTCGTCGCAGCGCTTCCTGTCGGTTCATCCCGGCAACCGCGACGCGGCTTATGCTTATTATCTGATCGCCCTGGGCTATTACGAGCAGGTCGGCGACGTCACCCGCGACCAGAAGATCACGCGCCAGGCGCTGGATGCGCTGGGCGAGCTGACACGCCGCTATCCGGGCACCCGCTATGCCGCCGACGCGCGGCTGAAGATCGACCTGGTCAACGACCATCTCGCAGGCAAGGAGATGGAGATCGGCCGCTTCTATGAGACGCGTGGCCAGTGGCTGGCGGCCACGCTGCGCTTCCGCCGGGTGATCGAGCAATATGAACAGACCACCCACACGCCCGAAGCACTGATGCGGCTGACGGAGACGTATCTGGCGCTGGGCACGCCGCTGGAGGCGCAGAAATCGGCGGCGGTGCTCGGCGCGAACTATCCGGGGACGCAGTGGTACGAGCGTGCGTATAAATTGATGCAGGATCATCCGGCGCAGCCGCTGCCCGCCGTGCCGCCGGGTACGGCCATCGTACCCGAGGGCACGGCGGGCGCACGGCCGAGCCTGCCGGGCGAAGCGGGGCAGACACCCAACGCGGAGGCGCCGGGCAATCCCACCCCGGTGGCGCCAAGCGGCGGCACGACGGGCACCGGTACGCCCACCACCGAGACGCCGACGACCTGAGCCGTCTTATTCCTCCCCAAGCTCTGCTTGGGGAGGGGGACCGCGGCTGAAGGGCGTGATGGAGGGGCAAAGCCCCAACGGCAATCGCTCGTGGCCAGCCCCTCCACCACTCGCTGCGCGAGCGGTCCCCCTCCCCGAGCAAGCTCGGGGAGGGGGAGAACGAAAGAACATTCAGGCATCGCACCGCCGTGCTAACCCGTGTAGGGCGCACCCATGCTGACCGGGCTATCCATCCGCGACGTGGTGCTGATCGAGGCACTCGACCTGGAGTTTCACGAGGGGCTGGGCGTGCTGACGGGTGAGACCGGCGCGGGCAAGTCCATCCTGCTCGACGCGCTGGGCCTTGCCTTGGGCGGGCGCGGCGACAGCGCGCTGGTCCGCCACGGCGCGGTGCAGGCGATCGTCACCGCATCGTTCGATCCGCCCGCGCCCGTTTTGGCCCTGCTCGATGAAAACGGCTTCGCGATCGAACCTGGCGAGCCGCTGGTCGTGCGCCGCATCGTCAAGCGCGACGGCGGCAGCCGCGGCTTCGTCAACGATCAGCCTGTGTCTGCGGGGTTGCTGCGCGAGATGGCGCCGCATCTCGTCGAGATTCACGGCCAGCACGACGATCGCGGGTTGCTGTCCCCCGCCGGGCACCGCGCGCTGCTGGATAGCTTCGGCCGGGTCGATACAGCCCCCACCGCCGCCGCCTGGGAGACGCTGCGCGCTGCGGACGCGGCGCTGGCCGCGGCACGGGCGGAGATCGAGACCGCGGCGCGCGACCGCGAATGGCTCGAACATGCCGCCGCCGAACTCACCGCGCTGGCCCCGGAAGCGGGGGAGGAAGAAGCGCTGGCGGATCGGCGTCGCACGATGCAGCGCGCGGAGAAGATCGCCGACGATCTGGAGGCGATCGACGCCCATCTCGAAGGATCGGATGGCGGTCTTGCCAAGCTGCGCCAGGCGGCACGGGTGCTGGAGCGCATCGCTGGTGATCACGAAGCGCTCACCGATGCGCTGGCGGCGGTCGATCGCGCGGTAATCGAAGCGGCGCTGGCCGAGGAACGGCTGCGTGACGCGCGCACCGCGCTGACCCACGATCCGCGTGCGCTGGAAGACGACGAGGCGCGGCTGTTCGAATTGCGGGCGATGGCGCGCAAGCACCGCGTTCAGCCGGATCAGCTTGTCGCGCTGGCCGAGGATCTGCGCACGCGGCTGGGACGGCTGGACGCGGGCGAAGGCGGCGTGGCGCAACTGAGCGCCGCCGTTGCCGCGGCGCGGCGGGATTACGACGCGGCGGCGGCGGCGGTGTCGGCACAGCGCACCGCCGCCGCCGCGCGGTTGGACGCCGCGGTCGCTGACGAACTGGCGCCACTGAAGCTGGATGCCGCGCGCTTTCGCACCGTGGTGGCCGTCGGAGCGCAGGACGGCTGGTCGGCGGCCGGCAAGGATCGCGTCGAATTCGAGATTTCGACCAACCCCGGCGCCCCCTTCGCGCCCCTGGTCAAGATCGCGAGCGGCGGCGAATTGTCGCGCTTCATCCTGGCGATGAAGGTCGCGCTGGCGGAAGAAGGGTCGGCCGCGACGATGGTGTTCGACGAGATCGACCGCGGGGTCGGCGGCGCGGTCGCCAGCGCAATCGGCGAACGCCTCGCCCGGCTGGCGGAGCGCACCCAGTTGCTCGTCGTGACCCATTCCCCCCAGGTGGCCGCGCGCGGACGCCAGCATTTGCTGATCGCCAAGGCGCATGACGGAATTGTCACCCGCACCGGCGTCCGCACGCTGGGCGAAGACGAACGCCGGGAGGAAATCGCGCGCATGCTGTCGGGTGCCAGCATCACCCCGGAAGCGCGCGCGCAGGCCGAACGACTGCTGGAGACGGCTTAGAGCATGATGACCTTGGATTGACTTACTTCCGTTCGTCCTGAGGAGGGACTGAGCGCAGGCGAAGGACCGTCTCGAAGGACAGTGGGTCTCACCTGTCCTTCGAGACGCCGCTTCGACTTCGCTCAGGGCTCCTCAGGACGAACGGATCGGTATCAAGTCATCGCGCTCTAGAGCGTCCCTGCCCCCCCGTTCGCGCCCAGCGTCGAGCCCGTGGTGTAGCTGTTGCCCGCCTCCGCCAGCGTCACGTAAAGCCCGGCCAGTTCGGCCGGCTGGCCCGCGCGGCCGAGCGGCATGTCCTGGCCGAACTTCCCGAGCGTGCCGGGCAGCTGGCCGCCCACCACCTGTAGCGGGGTCCAGATCGGGCCGGGTGCGACCATGTTGACGCGGATGCCCTGTTTGGCGACCTGCTTGGCCAGCCCCTTGGTGAACACCAGGATGGCAGCCTTGGTCGTGGCATAGTCGAGCAGTTCCTCGCCCGGATCGACCGAATTGACCGATCCCGTGTTGATGATCGCGGATCCGGGCTTCATCAGCGGCAGCGCCGCCTTGGTCAGCCAGAACATCGCATAGACGTTGGTCTTCATCGTGCGGTCGAACTGTTCGGGGGTGATCTCGGCGATCGAAGCCTTGGATTGCTGATAGGCCGCGTTGCTGACCAGGATGTCGAGCCCGCCAAGCTGGCGAGCGGCGCGGCCGGGCAGCGCGGTGGTGAAGCGCTCGTCGGTCAGGTCGCCGGGCAGCAGCACCAGCTTGCGTCCCTCTGCCCGCAGCAGCTTGGCGACGTCTTGAGCGTCTGGTTCCTCGTCGGGGTGATAGTTTATCGCGACATCCGCCCCCTCGCGCGCGAAGGCGATCGCGGCGGCGCGGCCGATCCCCGAATCGGCGCCGGTCAGCAGCGCCTTGCGTCCCTGCAGCCGCCCCGAGCCCCGGTAGCTGGTCTCGCCGCAATCGGGCACCGGCGTCATGTTGCGCTGCAATCCCGGCCACTTCTGGCGCTGTTCGGGGAACGGCGTGCGGGTATATTTCGTCTGCGGATCGACCGGGACGGTCTGCCCCTGCGCGAACGCTGGCGCGGCGGCGGCAACCAAGCCGGCGGCGGCGGCCCCGCGGAAGACGTCGCGGCGGGTGGCATCGTCGGTCATGGCGGCATCCTTCTTGCAATTTCCTCGCGACAGCGCACGATCAAGGCTTTGGTTTCACGCTACTTACCTGGATCAGTCGGACTTTCGCTTGCGGGCGTGGCGGCGCCTATCCTAACCCTGTGCCATGACCGTGCCGACGACCGACGCCGAAGCCGCCGCCGCGCTTGAGGCGCTCGCCGTCGAGATCGCGCGCCACAACCGGCTGTACCATGGCGACGACGCACCGGAGATCAGCGACGCGGATTATGATGCGCTGGTCCGCCGCAACGCCGCGCTGGAGGCCGCCTTTCCAAAGCTGGTCCGGGCCGACTCGCCGTCGGTTCAGGTCGGTGCCGCGCCCGCGGCGCACCTCGCCAAGGTTGCGCACGCCAGGCCGATGACGAGCCTGGACAACGCCTTTTCGGACGCGGAGGTGGCCGAGTTCGTCGCGCGTGTTCGCCGCTTCCTGAAGCTCGACGACGAGGCGGTGGCGCTCACTGCGGAGCCGAAGATCGACGGCCTGTCCTGCTCGCTGCGCTACGAAGGCCGGCGGCTGGTTCAGGCGCTCACCCGCGGCGACGGACAGGTGGGGGAGGACGTCACCGCCAACGTCCGCACGATTCCCGACATCCCGCAGACGCTGCCCCAGGGCGCGCCGGACGTGTTCGAGGTCCGCGGCGAAGTCTATATGGCCAAGGCGGATTTCGCCGCGCTCAACGCCCGCCTGCTCGCCGAAGCGGCAGAGCCCGCCAAGGCGCGCCAGTTCGCCAACCCGCGCAACGCCGCGGCGGGTTCGCTGCGCCAGAAGGATGCGAGCGTCACCGCCAGCCGCCCCTTGCGCTTCCTGACCCACGGCTGGGGCGAGGCGAGCGTGACGCCCGGAAACACCCAGGGCGAAGTCATCGACTGCATCCGTACATGGGGCTTTCCCGTGTCCGATTACTTTTGCATCGTGGGCACGGTCGACACGGCGCTGATGGTCTATCGGCAGATCGAAGCGGATCGTTCGCGGCTCCCCTTCGACATCGACGGCGTCGTTTACAAGCTGAACCGGCTGGCCTGGCAGGCGCGTCTCGGCGTCGTCGGGCGTGCCCCGCGCTGGGCGATCGCGCACAAATTCCCCGCCGAACGCGCGCAGACGATACTTCAGGCGATCGACATTCAGGTCGGCCGCACTGGCAAGCTCACCCCCGTCGCGCGGCTCGAACCCGTCACCGTCGGCGGCGTCGTCGTCACCAATGCCACGCTCCACAACCGCGACGAGATCGCGCGGCTGGGGGCGCGCGTTGGCGACCGCGTTGTCGTGCAGCGCGCCGGCGACGTCATCCCGCAGATCGTCGAGGTACTGACCCGCGACGAAGACCGTCCCGCCTTCGTCTTCCCCGACCATTGCCCACCGCAATATGGAGGATGCGGCTCCGAAGCGGTGGCCGAGGAAGGCGAGGTCGACGTGCGCTGCACCGGCGGTCTGATATGCCCGGCGCAGCGACTGGAGCGACTACGGCATTTCGTGTCGCGCGGCGCGCTCGACATCGAAGGGCTGGGCGAGAAGACGCTGGTCGAGTTGCTCGAACTCGGCTGGATCGCCGAGCCTGCGGACATCTTTCGCATGGCGCAGCACCGCGATGCGCTGGTCGCGCGCGAGGGATGGCAGGCGAAGTCGGTCGACGCGCTGCTCGCCGCGATCGAGGCGAAGCGCGCGCCCGATGCCGCCCGGCTGCTGTTCGGCCTCGGCATACGCCACGTCGGCCAGGTGACCGCGCGCGACCTGATGCGCCGGTTCGGCACCCTCCCCCGGCTTCGGGAGACCGCGGAGGCGGCGCACCGCAGCGATGCCGATGCGCTGGGGGACTTCGCGCTGATCGAGGGCGTCGGGCCGATCGTCGTGCGCGCGCTCGGCGATTTCTTCCACGAGCCGCACAACCTCACCGCCTGGGACGACCTGCTCGCCGAAGTCACCCCGCCGCCCTTCATCCACGAAACCCGCGCGTCGCATGTGTCGGGCAAGACGGTGGTTTTCACCGGCACGCTGGAAACGATGAGCCGCGACGAGGCGAAGGCACAGGCCGAGGCGCTGGGCGCGCGCGTCGCGGGATCGGTGTCGGCGAAGACCGGGCTGGTGGTGGCTGGCGCGGCCGCAGGCTCCAAGCTGAAGAAGGCGGCCGAACTGGGCGTGCCGGTGATCGACGAGGCGGGTTGGGCGGCGATCGTCGCGGCGGCTGGATGAACGGGGGAATCGTGGCAGAGGACAGGATGGCAGCGACCGGCGATGACGTGGACGCCTTTCTGGCGCGCGCCGAACCGGTCGAACGGCGCGAGGATGCCCTCCGAATCGCGGCATTGATCGGTCGCATCACCGGTGAGGCTCCCCAAATGTGGGGCAGCGCGATCGTCGGCTATGGCCGATACCATTACCGCTACGACAGCGGGCGCGAAGGCGACATGTGCCGCATCGGCTTTTCGCCGCGCAAGCCGCATCTCGTCCTGTACCTGCCCGGTACGATCGACGGCTATGGCGCGCTGCTCCATCGGCTCGGCCGGCATACACGCGCCAAGGCTTGCCTCTATATCAAGCGGTTCGCCGACGTGGATGAGACGGTACTGGCACAGGTGATCGAGCAGGCCTGGAGCCGCGGCACCGGCTGAACAACGGGGTGTGATGCTTTTTTGCAACGCACCATGCACGACTTCTCGAACCCCATACAACCGACTCGCCAATGTCATGGAACCGCAATATCCGTGCGGCAGTGGCATCTGCGACGGCGAGGACGCCGCGCGTGCGTGGACCGGCACGGCTCAAAAGGGAAAATATTCGATGCGAAACAACCTGTTCCTGGGCGTTGCCGCCGTCGCGCTGATGATGCCGGTCGCGGCGTTCGCGCAGGAGACGACGTCCACGATCGCGGGCACCGTCACCTCGAACGGCGCACCGGTTGCGGGCGCTACCGTCACCGTGCTGAACGTGCCATCGGGCACCACCGCGACATCGACGACCGATGCGAGCGGGTCGTTCAACGCGACCGGCCTGCGCATCGGCGGCCCGTTCACGGTGACCGTAACGGCAGCCGGATATGATAGTGCGACCGTGACCGACATCTTCACGGTGATCGCGCAGCCGTTCGAACTGCCGATCGAACTCGCGGCCGAGGGTGCGCAGGGCGGCGACATCATCGTGACCGCATCGTCGATCCGCGGCGCGGGGACGAGTTCGCAGGGGCCGGCCACGGTGCTGACCGCCGAAGACATCGCCAATGTCGCCACGATCAACCGCGACGTCCGCGATCTGATGCGCCGCGATCCCTTCGCGCGCCTCGACGATACGCCGGGCGGTGGCCGCGCGGTGTCCTTCGCGGGCCAGAATGCGCGCTTCAATCGCTTCTCGGTGGACGGTGTGCCCGTCACCGACAATTTCGGCCTCAACCCCGATGGCCTGCCGACCCGCCGCTCGCCCATCCCGCTGGATGCGATCGGTCAGTTCCAGACCAAGGTCGCGCCGTATGACGTGCGCGAAGGCAATTTTCAGGGCGGCGCGATCAACGCGGTGCTGAAATCGGGCACCAACACCTTCCACGGCACGGGCTTCTACGCGCAAACCCAGGACGAACTGCAGGGCGACCGCACGAAGCCTGGGCCCGGCGTGGCCGCAAATGGCCGGGTGCCCAAACCCAATTACAAGGTCCAGAATTACGGCGCCCAGATCTCGGGTCCGATCATCGCCGACCGACTGTTCTTCATGGTCGCCGGCGAGCGCATCCGCGGCGGTTTGCCGATCGCGGAAGGCACGGCGGAGAACAACGCGGGCACCATCGTTCCGTCGATCTCGCAGAATCAGGTGGATCGGATCTCGGCGATCGCCCAGTCGCGCTATGGGTATGAAACCGGCGGAATCCTCACGGACTCGCAGGACAGCGACGACCGGCTGGTTGCGCGTCTCGACGCCAATCTGTCGGATACGCAACGTGCCTCGTTGACGTATCTCTACACCAAGGATTCGATCCGCTTCAATCAGAACACCTTCGTCACCGGCACGCCGGGCATCGGTCTGGAATCGAACGGCTATATCGCGTCCAATCGTCTCCACACCGGGGTGTTCCAGTTGAACAGCGACTGGTCGGACGATTTCTCGACCGAGCTGCGTGGGTTCTACAAGGATTACAAGCGCGGCCAGGATCCGATCCTGGGCCGGGGCTTCGCACAGTTTCAGGTCTGCACGGCCGAAAACTCCGACCGGACCGCGCCGGGCGCGCAGGGGGCGGCCGCTTCGACGGCATGCGCCCCAGGTTCCGGTCAGGTCAGCTTCGGTCCGGACATCTCGCGCCAGACCAACGCGCTCACCAGCCGTACCTATGGCGGCCTGGTGCAGGGGCGCCTGAACCGCGACAACCACGATCTGCGGGTGTTCGCGGAGATGCAGGACACGCGCATCTTCAACGCCTTCCTGCAACGTAGCGCAGGCGATTATTATTTCGACTCGATCGCCGACTTCCAGGCGGGCAACGCGCAGCGCCTGCGATACGGCAATGCGGTGCCCAGCCTCGACCCGAACGTTGCCGCAGCCGACTTCCGCTACCAGCAGTTCAGCTTCGGTATTCAGGACACCTGGCGCCTGACCGACTGGTTCACGCTGAACTACGGCGTACGCTACGACGTCTATGGCGATGCGGGTTCCAAGCGGGTTGCGTTTAACCAGAGCTTCCTCGACCGCGCCGGGTTCCGCAACACCGCCTACATCAGCGGGCGCGATGTGGTGCAGCCGCGTATCGGCTTCGATCTGCGGCCGTTCGGTGACCTGTCGGTCCGCGGCGGTGTCGGCATCTTCTCGGGCGGTTCGCCGGACGTCTATGTCTCGAACAGCTTCTCGAACACCGGCTTCCTGACGAACTCGGTGGACATCCGCCGCAACAACGACGGCAGCTTCACCATTCCGGGCTTGACCGGCGCGGCGGTCACTGCTGCGGGCCAAGCCGGCTTGAATGGCGTCAACGGCACGGCGATCCCGGCCGCGGTGGACACCGCACTGCTAGCCCTGCAAGGCAATCCGGCCGCTCCCGCGACCGTCAACGCGCTCGATCCGAATTTCAAGCTGCCCTCGCAGTGGCGTTCGACGCTGTCGTTCGACTACACGCCCGAGGTTCTCGGCGGTGGCTGGACCTTCGGCGCGGACTTCTTCTATTCGGCGGTGCGCAATCAGGTGTTCTTCACCGATGTGCGCGTCCGCCCGAACGGGCTGCTCACCCCGGATGGCCGCACCCGCTACAGCCCGTTGACCAGCTTTGCCGATACCAATCAGGACTTGCTGCTCACCAACACCAAGAAGGGGCGCAGCTACATCGCCGTGGCGCGCTTCGAAAAGCGGTTCGACTTCGATCTGACCATCGGCGCGACCTACGCCTATCAGGACATCAAGGATCAGGCACCGGCGACCTCTTCGACGGCGGGGTCGAATTACGGCAACGGCGGCTTCCTGGACGCGAACGGCGCCGCCTACGGCATTTCGAACGATGAGGTGAAGCACAACATCAAATATAACCTGACGTTCGATCACGCGTTCTTCGGTGATTACAAGACCACTTTCGCGCTGTTCGGCGAAACGCGGATCGGCCGTCCGTACAGCTATACCATGCAGGAGGCATCGAACGCACGCAGCCCCGTCTTCGGGACTTCGGGCACCGGCACGCGCTATCTGCTCTACGTGCCGACGAGCACCACCGATGCGCTCGTCAGCTATGACACCCCCGCCACCCGCGATACATTCGAGGCGCTCATCAACTCGACCGACCTGGCGAAATACCGCGGCAAGATCGCGCCGCGCAATGCGTTCAATTCGAAATGGTTCACCCGTTTCGACCTGCACGTGGCGCAGGAGATCCCCACCGGGGTCGCCGGCTCGCGGCTTCAGGTGTTTGCCGATATCGAAAACGTCACGAATTTGATCAACAAGAACTGGGGCCAGATCCGCGAATACGTCTTCCCCTATACGATCCCGGCGGTGCGCGTGCAGTGCCTGGCCTCGCCGACTCCTACTGGCACTTCGGCGGCGGGCGTGTTGGTCAACACCTCGACCCAGCCATGCGCGCAATATCGCTATCTGGCGCCCAACACCGCGCCGACGGACACGATCTATGCCCGCCAATCGCTCTACGCGATCCGGGTCGGCGCGCGCTTCAGCTTCTAAAAGCCTTGCGCTAGCGACATATTCCGGCCGCCGTCCTTCGGGACGGCGGCTTTTTTTTAGAGTATCCGTCGTGATCCGGCGGGTTTTTGGGGTTAGGGTTCGATTGTCTTTGAGAAGCGTATTTACGAGGATGATGAGCTTTCGCATCACGGCGCTGGTGCGACCTGGGGTGGTTTTTCCGGCGGCGGCCAGCGCCTGATACTTTGCTTTCCATGTAATCGTTAAAGCGGGGCGCGGGTGTGTCTATGCGAGCGAGCCTGGCGGCGTCGATCGCATCGGTCCCCTCGACAGGCTCGGGACCGGCTTCGCGTGGGGGCAGACCGCCGCGCTGCATCGGGTTGACCTCGGCCAAGGGCATGCCGGCCTCGCCGCAAGTTGAATGAAGGCGAGGAAGTTTGCGGTGAGTTTTCGTGACGTATCACGATATGCCGCCATTGTTTAAGGCGAAAAGGCCCTCGATGCGGTGCTGGAACTCGACGACGGAACCCTACTCGCGGAATGCACCGCAATCACCGAATACCTCGACGCGCTTGAAGGCGTCCTCAGGCTTACCGGCAGGTCAGCGCGCGAAAGAGGCCTGATCCACATGATGAGCAAGCGTGCTGAGATCGAGCGCTGGATGCCGTCAGCGTCCATTTCCATCACGCGACACCGGGGCTTGGGCCGGACGTCGAGCTCTATCAAAACGCCGAGTGGGGGCTCCGTCAGCGCGACAAGGCTCGACGCGGCATGCGGTATTTCGATGATGTTCTTCGGGGCCAGCCGTATGTTGCTGGGGAGATGTTCTCCATGCCCGATATCACGGTGATTGGCGGCCCCCTTCGCCGGGCTCGTTGATGTGCCGATACCCGGCGACTGCACGGCACTGCTGGCTTGGTATTCACGAATGCAGGAACGTCCCAGCGTCAAGAACCGTGTGAGCATGTCGGAGAGAACCTAATCACTATCGCGTCGTCGGTTCGAGCGCTCCGCAATATCGTCGGACAGGTTTCGCGCGAGAGGCTCTACGAGCTTCGCAGGGACGCAGGTCTGTAGCGGTCGGCCGGCTTCGTTACGGTGCCGTCAGCCCGAACGCCCCGAATGTAAAGGCGTAACGATCGCTCGATGGAAATGCCGCGAACGCGGTCATCTGGCCGGCCTCGTAGCGGAAGTGCCAGGTCTGTTCGATAACGGGGGCGGGTGCGGTAAAGGCGGTCGGATCGAACAGGGCGATATTGGCGCGGTGATCGAGATCGCGCACCGAGGCGTAGCGAATGGCCTGTGCGTCGATGCTACGGGAGGCAGTAGCGAACGTCTGGCAGTCCTCATAATCATCCGGTTTTATCCATCGGGCGGCTGGCGCATCAAACGGTGGCGCCGTCAGGTCGAGCGCGCGATCGACCATGATCGGCACCGTGAACGCCGAATGCTCGACCACGGTCGTCGGCGGTACAAACCCGGGAGAGCGGGAGAAGAACAGCAACCGCCAATAGGCCGTTTCCGCAACCGCGGTCGCGACGTGCTCGGAGGCATAGAAGATGCCGGGGCGCTCGTTCGCTCGCCGGAACCGCGACGCCTTGGCGTAACCGTATCGGAACCGGGTGCCGAGCAGATAGTGCAGCCCGCGTGCGGTCTTCGGCATCACCGGCTTGACCTCCTCGACCAGCCGTTCGAGCAGCGCCTGATCCTCGATGTCGCCAGCGAGCCGGTTGGTCGAGATACGGTGCTGCGCCTCGACCAGCCGCCAGACCTTGCCGGCGTATCGGCGGAAGTCTGCGGGGGTCGGGACGACCTCAGACCTGGGCGCGGAAGTCATCGACGTAGTTCGTCACCGCCCCCAGGCCATGGATCGAGCGGATCAGGTCGATCGGGCGGCCGTCGAGATCGGGATTGGGGCTGCGCAGCCACGACATCGACGCATCGTCGTCGCTGCCCATCAGCGCATCGAGGCCGCGGAACAGGCGGACGAGATACTGGCCAAGCTCGAACGCCTTGCTCGACCGGTCGAGTTCGAACCCGCCGGTCCGCAGGCGCGAGGCGGTTGCGGGCGACAGGCCCAGCACCGCGCCGAGTTGCTCATTGGTCAGCTTCCAGCAGGCTGCGACGCGAGACACGGCCGCGGTCAGCACCCGATTCTCGTCGTTCTTCGGCATTGGTCCGCCCGTTGCCATGTTCGTTCATTGGAATGGATTAGCCTGTATTCGCTTGTAAGAACGATACGCCTTGACCGCAAGTCTCTGGCTGAGCGGTCGCGTGATCGAAGCTGGCGCAAGCCGGCGCATTTCACCTAACAGCCCAATTCTGTTTTCGGCACCGTCCGGCGATTTTCACCCGGCCCGATCGACCGACGATCCGGCGGGGAAAGCCGCCACTATGACGCCCACCAGATTGCTGATCGGCCAGATCCTCATCGTCTTCGGACTCGTGATCGGGGGCGTGTGGGCGGCGACGCAATGGGCGGCGGCGATGCTCGCCTATCAGCCCGAACTCGGGTCGCCTTGGGCGATCGTCGCCGGCCTGCCGATCTATCGCCCCTGGGCGCTATTCGCGTGGTGGTATCACTACGATGCCTATGCGCCCGTCGTGTTCGACAAGGCCGGCACGCTGGCAGGCGCCAGCGGGTTCGTCGGCTGCGGCGCGGCGATCGCCGGGTCGTTGTGGCGTGCGCGCCAGTCGAACAATGTCACGACCTATGGGTCGGCGCGCTGGGCGAATCGCCGCGAGATCGATGCCGCCGGTCTCCACCGCGACGCCGGCGTGCTGCTCGGCAGTCTCGGCGGCCGCTATCTGCGCCACGACGGTCCCGAGCACGTCATGGCGTTCGCACCGACCCGTTCGGGGAAGGGCGTGGGGCTGGTCGTCCCCACCCTGCTGTCCTGGACCGGATCGACCGTCGTCCACGACATCAAGGGCGAGAACTGGACGCTGACGGCGGGCTGGCGCTCGCGCTTCTCGCACTGCCTGCTGTTCAATCCGACCGATGCGCGATCGGCGCGCTACAATCCGCTGCTCGAAGTCCGCCGTGGCGCCAACGAAGTGCGCGACGTCCAGAACATCGCCGATATCCTGGTCGATCCGGAAGGCGCGCTCGAACGCCGCAATCATTGGGAGAAGACCAGCCATTCGCTGCTGGTCGGCGCGATCCTGCATGTCCTCTATGCCGAGGAAGAGAAGACGCTCGCGCGCGTCGCAACCTTCCTGTCCGACCCGCAGCGCAGCTTCGTCGCCACGCTCAAGCGGATGATGTCGATCAACCATCTCGGCGATGCCGATCATCCGCGCGTCCATCCCGTCGTCGCCTCCGCCGCCCGCGAACTGTTCAACAAAAGCGAGAACGAGCGTTCCGGCGTGCTGTCGACCGCGATGTCGTTGCTCGGCCTGTACCGCGATCCGACCGTCGCCGAGGTCACCTCGCGCTGCGACTGGCGTATCGCCGACCTGATCGAAGGCGAGCGGCCGGTGTCGCTCTTGTATTTCCGACGCACTCGGCACCGCGACCGAGCAGCGTGCGATGCGCAACTATGCCGGACACCGGCTCGCGCCCTGGCTTGCGCATGTCATGGTCTCGCGCCAGGAGACCGCGCGCGCTGCTGACGCCCGGCGAGGTGATGCAGCTACCGGCGACCGATGAACTCGTGCTGATCTCCGGGCTGGCACCGATCCGCGCCCAGAAATTGCGCTATTTCGCCGACACGAACTTCACCGCGCGTGTCGCACCTGCGCCGTCTCTGGTCGACGGTCGCTATGCCGATTGTCCCAAGCCGCGGTCGAACGACTGGGGCCGCTTCGCGCGCCTCCCCGATACCCGCCTCGAAAACGCGGCGGAAACCGTATCCGCTGACGAAGACGGCGGCATGCAGCAGCAGCGCCATCCCGGCATCGCCGAGGACGCTGGCACCAAGCCCGTCGAGCAGGAGAACGTCCAGCAGCAAATCGCCGACGATGACGGCGATGGCGCGGCCGAGAAGCGCGCGATGGATCAGGCGCGCGGACTGACCCCGGTCGCGGGCGGCTATGGCCTCAACCAGAGCAGCGGGCGCGACCTGCTGCCAGGGATCTGAGCCATGAAGGTCCGCCAGAACCTCTATATCGATCGTGAGATCGCCGACGCGCTCGAAGCGCTGGCGGCCGGTCCCGGCGGCAACAAGAGCCGGCTGGTCAACGACGCGCTCGCCGCCTGGCTCGCCCGGCGCGGTACGAAGGAGATCGACCACCTCTTCAAGGGGCGGCTCGACCGCATGTCGCGCGATCTTGCCGCGATCCGTCGTGTAAACGCTCCGCGGTATGCTGGCGAGCAAGAAGCCCAATCAGGTCGAGGCTGCGAAGCGTGTGTCCACGATGATGCTCGCGCAGGAGGCGGGTGACCAATACGGCACTGTGTTCGGAGCCCTTAGCCGGGAACAGCAGGACAGCGATCTTCAGCCAGATCGGTTGCGCCGGGCGGACGCGGACGCCGATTACGCCGAGACGCGCGCGGAATATGCCCCTGCCCAGCAGCAGGAGCAGCTGCGCGGCCGGCGGGTGCGAACGGCCCATACATCGAGCTTGCTGAACCGGCGCGAAACGCCCCGCCTTACGGCCGCCCCTCAGATCGGTCCGGGCGCCGATGGGCATCGGCATCCGACCGGGCGAGCAGACCGCGACCGACGGCACGGGTGGCGTGTTCGTCGTCCGCAACGGGCAATGGGTGAAGGCACGATGATTTACGCCATGCTCGCCAGCGATGTCGCTGCGATCCTTGATCTGCACGCCTGCGGGCTGACGCTGGCCGACCAGTGGCGCTGGGTTCTGACCGAAGCAGTGCAGCGGACTGGCCTACCGCCCAAGATAGTAGAAGCCGATCTGCGAAACCACGGGTTTGTCCCTACCGGGATCGAGCTTGCCGATGACGAGGTCTGCGAGGCGATCGTCACCGGGGCCGTGCGCCGAATGGATGCGAGCGAAGAGCCGCACAACCACGTCGCCGTCGGGGAAAGCTGGTCGGACATGGCCGCGCGGATCGCGGGTCGGATCGAACGCATCAGTTCCGGCGCTACGCCGCGGGAGCGAGCGCTGGCCGAGATCAGCGTCCTTCATCAGGTCGACGCTCATGTCGCGGCTCGCGCTCTGGCGCATCTCGGCCGGGTCGGCACCGAGGTCGGGTCGGCTGTGATCAGCGGCGCGAGCCTGTTCATCGCCCCCTCTAGCTACACGGAGCACTGACATGATCCCTCACGTCGCCACTCAGTTGCAGGTCGACCACGCCCTGATGGTCGCCGCCACCGAGCAGGCCCGGAGGGAAGGCATTAGCCGAGCCGAGTTCACCGGCGCGCCATCGCCGCCCAGGTGAAGCGCGCCGCGTGAGCCTGCCGCCGCTGCCCGCCGGATTGAAGCTGGACAGCTCCAGCCGGGACGACACGCCTGCACCGCCGCGTAGGCGTCGCGACAAACCGCGGGAGACCGTCCGCCTCCGGGCGGGCGAGACCGTCCGCCTCGATCCGCCAACGGGTGACGCGCACGACGGCGACACCTTCCGTCTTCGCACCGGAGAGAACGCCAGGTTGTTCGGAGTGGACGCGTTCGAGCTGGACCAGACCGGCCTCGCGCGAGATGGCAGCACCGTTCCCTTGGGTGCCGAGGCGCGACGCCGGCTTCTCGCTTTTGCCCAGCCCGATGCGACGGTCACGGGGACGGGCGACAAGACCTACGATCGCCCGGTTGCCACGCTGGACCGGAACGGGGATGCGGCAACCGCACTGCTAGACGCCGGACTGGGTATCGCCACGCCAGAATATCTGCGCGGCAACGACGATGCTCGCACCCGTTACATGGAAGCCGAGCGGCTTGCCCGCCTGAACCGTCGTGGTGCGTGGCAGACGCAGTTCGAACAGCCCTCGTCCTATCGGCACGGCACGCCCGATCCTTGGGCGAGGCGGAATACAGCAGCACACCGCTCCCAGGCGGCAGCGCTGTGTTCTGGGACGAGCCGACGCCGATGCAGGGCCTGCGTCCAGAAATCGAGCGCGGCTATGTCTCAATCTGGCAGAATAGGAAGTCGAAGCCAGAAGACCTGCTCGCCTATGCGAAGGCGAACGGCTTCACCGTCGATCCGGAACAGACCCGCCGTCGTTATGCCCAGCGCGACAAGGGTGCGCGCGCCGGCGGTCAGGTTGGATATGCCATGATCTTCCCTCGGTTCGGCGGACACGCGGGGTTAGCCGCTCATGCGCTGCTCGGCCTGTTCGGGCGTAAGGTACCCGATGGCCGAGTGCATGCGGTGCCGGTTGTAGTAGCCCTCGATGTATCCGAACAGCGCCTGTCTCGCTTCGACCTGCGTCACCCATCGGCACTGATGGACGAGCTCGACCTTCAGGGTGTGGAAGAAGCTCTCCATCGGGGCATTATCGTAGCAATTTCCGGTACGGCTCATTGATGGCGTAGCGCTGATCGCGGTCAAGTGATCGACGTAAGCACCGGCTGCATATTGCGATCCGCGATCCGAGTGGCAGATGAGACCGGGTGCCGGTCGTTGCCGCTGCGCTGCCATCATCAGCGCCGCGAGCGGCAGTTCGGTCCGCATGTGATCGCGCATGGCCCAACCGACGATCTTGCGGGTCGCCAGATGGAGCACGGCCGCCAGATACAGCCAGCCTTCGCCTGTCGCGATATAGGTGATGTCGGCAAGCCAGATCCGGTTTGGCGCGGTTGCCGCAAAGCGCTGGGCCAGCAGGTTCGGGGCGATCGGAAGATAGTGGCGACTGTCGGTCGTGCATGGTCGGAACCGGCGCCCTGCCAGCGCACGGATGCGATGCCGGCGCATCAGCCGCTCGACGCGGCCGCGGCTGCATCGATAGCCCTCCGCCCGCAGGGCGGCGTGCATCCTCGGCGATCCGTATCGCCCCTGATGTCGCACCTGGAGCCGACGCACGTCGCCAAGCAGCGCCAGGTTCGCCGTCGTTCGCGCACTCGGCGGCCGACCGCGCCAGTCGTAATAGCCGCTACGCGACACGCCGAGCATGCGGCACATGACGTTCACCGGCCAGATGGACGCATGCTGCTCGATAAAAGCGAACTTCACCGCGGCATCTCCGCAAAGCCTGTCCCGAGCGAAGTCGAGGGGATGCCGACGGCTTTTTTTAGGATGTCGCGCTCCATCCGCGCGCGGTCCAACTCGCGGCGCAGCCGGGCGATCTCGGACGCCCGATCTGCTGGCGACGCCATCGTCGATACTGGCGGCTTCGCCGCCGGGCTTGCCGGCGGGGCGCTGCCCTCATGTAACTTGCGCTGCCAGCGACGCAGCATCGTCGGCATGATCCCCAACTCGCCCGTCACCTCGGTCTGCATCCGACCGCTCGTCTCCCACAGCGCCACGGCCTCGCGCTTGAACTCGTCCGTGAACCGACGTTTTGTCGTACTTGCCATCATACACCTCCTGGCTCCGCGGAGCCTATCATTGGTGTCCGTCAAACCGAGGGAAGATCAGTTGAAGCTCGACCGGGTGTTCAGCTGGAAACGGTGGGCAATAACCTGGCGGTTGCTTGGCCCGACCATGCTGCTCACCATCGCCGCGGTCACGATCATCGGCGTTTGGTTGCTCGCGCTGCCGCTGCCGCTGGCGATCCTGCTGGGGGGAGCACTGGCACCTACCGATCCGGTGCTCGCTGCCGACGTTCAAGTCGGTCCGCCGAAGACGGGCGAAGAGGACGAAGTGCGCTTCGGACTTACCTCCGAAGCCGGGCTTAACGACGGGCTTGCCTTCCCCTTCGTGAACCTTGCCGTGGCGCTCGCGGCGGCGGCTGCGACGGGTGAACCTTGGGTCGCCAAGTGGGTGCTCCACAGCATTCTGTGGGAGATCGCGGTCGCCATAGCGATCGGATGGGGCATCGGGCGGTTGTTCGGGTGGATCACCTTCCACATACCGGCCGACAGCAAGCTCGCGCAGACGGGCGACGGCGTGATCGCGATCGCCGCGACGCTGATCTCCTACGGCATATGCGAGATGGCGCAGTGCTACGGTTTTCTTGGCGTATTCGTGGCAGCGCTCGCCATCCGTCACGCGCATCGCAGCCACGATTTCCAGCGCGACATGCACGATTTTACCGAGCAGATCGAACGTATCGCGATGATGGTGGGGCTGCTGCTATTCGGCGGTGCGTTGGTCAGCGGGCTCCTCGCGCCGATCGGTTGGATCGAAGCATTTGTCGCCGCGCTGATCCTGCTGGTGGTCCGGCCCGTCGCTGGTATGATCAGCCTATCCGGCTTCAGGGCCAATCTGAGCGAAAAGCTGACCCTCGCTTTTTTCGGCATCCGCGGCGTGGGGTCGTTCTACTATCTCGCTTACGGCTTGAATCACATGGACATGGACGTGGGCGGTGGCGAACGGCTCTGGGCGATCATGGGCCTCGTCGTGCTGCTCTCGATCCTGATGCACGGGCTGACCGTGACCCCTGCGATGCGCCTGCTGGACCGGCTTCATGGGCGCGACCCGGATGCGGGCGACGACGTAAGCGCGGTCGCCGCCGATGCGCGCTAGACGTTCGGCACAACCTCGACGATGAAATCACCGCTTTGCAGAAGACCGGCCTCGGTCTCCCAGAAGCCGATCATCGTCTCGCCCCGATAGATGCGGTGGCCCAAGCCGGTCTTGATCTGCGAGAGGGGCTTGCCGATCTCATCCGCCGTCACGCAGCGCTCGCGCAGGGCGACGCGCCCACCCGATGCCGCCAGGTCGGCCATATAGTCCGCGATATGAGAGCCGTGTGTCGAGCCGGCAAGAAGGAGACCAGCAAAGCTCGCCGGGTTGATGACGGTGTCGGCGCCAGCCTGCCGCGCAAGCGCCTCATTGTCTTCCGAGCGGATCACGACACTGATCGAAACCTGAGGCGCAAGCCGACGGGCGGTTAGAACGATCAGGATGGAAGTATCGTCCCGGCCTGCGGATACGATGATGGAGTCAGCCTGTGCGACCGCGACCGCTTCCAACGCTGCATTGCGGGTGGCGTCGCCTTCCATCACCGTTGCGCCGCAATCCTTGGCGATGCGCAGCGCGGCAGGGTCGGCGTCGATAACCACAATCGTCTGCGGATCGGCACCGCGGCGAACAAGCTCGCTAACCGCCTCGGAACCGCTGGTGCCATAACCGGCGACGACGACATGACCCCGGAGATGCCTCTGAATGCCCTTCATGCGCCATTTCTCCCACACCCGCCTGAGCAGAAAGTCATAGGCCGTACCAAGGAAGATCAGCCAGACGAACAGGCGAATGGGGGTCACCACGAAGGTGTCGAACAGCCGCGCCTGCTGCGTCACGGGTACGATGTCGCCGTAGCCCACCGTCGTGATGGTAATCATCGTGAAATAGAGCACATCGGCGAAGCTGATCGCGCCATCCACATTGTCGCGCAGGCCGTCACGGTCGAGCCAGTGTACCGCAAGGGCTATGCCGATAAGGCCGAATGCGAGCAATACGCGCCATATGAGCGACAGCCAGACCGGGGTCCGGCTCTTGCGGTGCAAGCTGTATGGAGCAGGATCAGTGTCGCGGGCGGGCATGCCCTTGTGTAGCGACGAAGCCGCTAGAACGGGAAGAAAATGGGAATGGCGATCACGCCGGCGACCCAAGTGACGAGATTCAGCGGCACGCCGACCCTCACAAAATCCATATATGTGTATTTGCCGACCTGGAACACGAGCACGTTGGTCTGATAGCCGAACGGGGTGGCGAAGGCAGCGCTGGCGGCCATCATCACCGCGATCAGGAATGGCCGCGGCGCGACGCCAAGGCTCTCGGCCAGTGCGACCGCGACCGGAGTGACGAGTACCGCGACGGCGGCATTGGACAGAAACTCGGTCGCGAACAGCGTCACGCCGTAAAGGATGGCCAAAGCCACCAAGGGTCCGAACGGCCGGATGAAGTCGATCAGCAACGCCGTTCCCGCCGCGGCCAGCCCCGTTACCTCGATCGCCAGGCCGACCACCACCATGCCCGCGATCAGCAGCAGCACCTCGGGGCGAAGCCCGGCATAGGCTTCTTCCGGGCTGATGATTTTAAGCAGGATCAGCAGGACGGCGCCGGCAAAGGCCGCCGCGGCGATGGAGGTTATGCCGGTCGCAGCGGCAAGGATCACCGCAAGAAAGACGCCAAGGGAAATGATCGCCCGCTTAAGATCGAAGGGTTTGTTGACGGCGAACAGCTCGGGATTGCCCATCGTTCCGTCGCCAGTCTGCTCCTGGAGTTCGCCCTCCGACAGGGGCGCACCGTCGTCCCCTCGAGCCAGCAACCGTCCGCCGATCAGGAACAGATAAAGACCCCCGGCTGCGGCGACGATCAGCCCCACGGGTGTGATCTCGAATACGCCGAACACCGGCTGGCCGGCGTTTCTCGCCATGTCGTTGACCAGCAGGTTGGTCGACGTGCCGATCAGTGTGCAGGCGCCGCCCATGATGGTGATGTAGCTGAGCGGGATCAGGAAGCGCTTGGGCGACAGACGCAGCGACACTGCCACGTCCTTCACGACGGGGGCGGCCAGCACCACGATCGGGGTGTTGTTGAGAAACGCCGATGCGCCGCCGCACAGGACGAGCACCAGCCACAGCCCCGCGCTTCCCAGTCGGGCGCACATTTTCGTCGCCTGACGGATCAGGACGCCCAGAAAACCGGAAAGCTCGATCGCGTAGGCAATGATGAACAGGCAGGCTAACGCGATGATTGCCGGGCTGGCGAATGCGCCCTGCACCTCGATGGGACGAATGACCCCTAAAAGCATGAGCGACGCCGCAGCGGTCAAAGCCGCGACTTCCGAGCGGATTTTGCCGTGGATCAGCACGCCGACAACAACGACCAGGACGACAAGCGCCGCAATCTGATTGAAATTCATAATCCCGGCAGACCCTCAAGCCGTCCATACGTCAACTGTGGCTGCGTAGCGCTCCCATTGTGCGTGAGCTGTGCTATCCCGTCTCACATGTCTTGCAGCGCACCGAACAGGACGGCCGGCGATATCGCCGCGAGGGTGGCCTCTGCCCTTTCACTTGCCGGCCTGCTGCTCGCGGGCTGCAATCAGAAAAACCCTGACCCGGCGCCGACGAACGTCCAGACAGAGACGCCGACCACGCCTGCGGAACTCGACGCGCCAGTTGCGCCGGCACCACCTTCCGCCTTGACGCGGGGCGATCTCGTCAGTGCGGCCGGTCAGGCGGCATCCGCCTATGTCGAAGGCCAGACGCTGCCGGAAGCGGACCCGCTGGTGGGACGTAGCTTTGCCGTGCGGGTGCCGTTCGGTTGTAACGGGCCTAGTCTGCCAGACGCGGCGAAAGACGAGCGCGACGGCCTGGCCGCGTGGACCTGGAGTTCGGATCGGAAAACGATCCAGCTCAGCATGACACCGGGTGACTGGACCGGCTCGGCGTTGCTTGCCGAGACCGACGCCGCGGGAAAATGGGAGGCGGTCGAGGGCTTCTGGATACCTCGCCCGTGGCTCGCATCCGAATCCTGCCCCGCGGTTCAAGCCGATCCCTCGCAAACAGAGGCGCTTCCCGCCTCACCGCAGACGGTCGGACTTGCGGCCGTGTTCGAGGCGGGAAGCTCGCGGATCGGTCGTCGCGATGGACGGGCCTACGAGTTCACGATCCGGGCAAAGGGCAACGAGCCGCTGTCGCCGCCAGACAAGGGCTATCGAATGCTGCTGGAAGGGCGCGTTGCATCGTTCCCGAACGGGCGAGCGATCGAGTGTCGCGCCCCTGGACCGGAACAGCGTCCGGTCTGCATCGTCGCCATCCAGCTCAATCAGGTCTCTTATGAGGACGCGAGCGGCCGTACCTTGAGCCAATGGAGTTCTGGATAACAACGGTCACGACGGAGATATAACAGCCGCCCCAACATCGGCGCGAGGTTGTTTCACCGCGCAGCCGATGCAATAGACCCCTTGGGTGCTCCCGTTTCGGTGTCGGTGGGCAGGTTTTCACGCTGGTCGGGCCGCTGGCGGATTCCTGTGCGCGGGTACCGTCGATGAACCAGAAGACCCATGCGCGCCCGAGCGCGATTCGCCGTTTTCTCGAAGCGCAATCCTCTGCCGGGATCATGCTGATGGCGGCCGCGGTCGTCGCGCTTCTCATCGCCAACTCGCCGATGGGTCCGGGCTATGGTGAGATGCTTCACACGTACGTCGGGCCGCTGTCGCTCGAACATTGGATCAACGACGGCATGATGGCCGTGTTTTTCCTTCTCGTGGGTCTGGAGATCAAACGCGAGGTGCTGGACGGCCAGCTTTCGACTTGGTCGCGGCGCATCCTACCGGGCATCGCCGCTGCGGGCGGGATGATCGTGCCGGCACTCATCTACCTGGCCTTCAATCGTGGTCCTACCGCAGCGGGGTGGGCGATCCCCGCCGCGACCGACATTGCCTTTGCACTTGGAGTCATTGCCCTACTCGGTAATCGCGTTCCGGCGTCGCTGCGCGTGTTTTTGGCGGCACTGGCGATCATCGACGATCTGGGTGCGGTCCTCATCATCGCGATGTTCTACACCGCCGACCTGTCGTTGCCCGACCTGGCGGGAGCGGGCGTGGCAGTCGCGGTGCTGATTACCCTCAACAGGTTCGGTGTCCGCCGACTGTCTCTATATCTGCTGGTCGGGCTGGTCCTGTGGGTGCTGGTGCTGCGCTCGGGCATCCATGCAACGCTCGCCGGCGTCATGCTGGCTTTCACCATCCCGATGGAATCGACGCCAAGCCGTTCCGACGCCGACTGCGTCAGTCCGCTGCATAGACTGGAGCACGCCCTTCATCTGCCTGTCGGTTTCTTTATCGTGCCGATCTTTGGCCTCGCTAACGCGGCCGTGCCGGTTCTCGGGCTGCCCCTGGCGCGCTGATCGCGCCGGTCACGTTGGGCGTTGCAGCGGGGTTGTTGATCGGGAAAGTCGTGGGCGTGTTCGGCTTTGCCTTGCTTGCCGTGCGGTTCGGGCTGGCCGACATGCCCGCACATGCGAGCCGACCTCAGATGCTCGGTGTCGCACTGCTCTGCGGGATCGGGTTCACCATGAGCATCTTCATCACGCCGCTCGCTTTTCCGAACAGCCTCTTGTTTCAGTCTGAGGCAAAAATCGGCGTGTTGGCCGGATCGCTCATCTCGGGATTGCTGGGCTATGCAATTCTGCGTCGTGCAAAACGTGATCAGACATGATGCCCGAAGCCAAATATCGAATGGTGCCAAAACCGAACGGTTGTGACACCAAGGCGCGAGCTTCTTGACACGTGACCCGGCGTTTCGCTGATCTGTCCCATGCTAGTCGCGATCACGAGCACTGATGTCCGGCTCGCTGGCTGCATCGATGTCCGGCGCCGCTCTGTTCCAGCGTGGACCATGCCAGTGCCTCTTCCTACATCGCTTTTGTGGCGTTGTTCGGGGCGCGAGCGACGGTTGTGCGTCTAACCGCGCTAGTGCTGAGCATCATCGGTGCGACGTCTGCGTCGGCTCGGTTCGTGCGCGCCGGGCCACGCGATGGCCTTACTGCTGGGCGCGTTGCCGCGGGCGTTCCTAGGCGCCGCGATCCAGTTGTCGCGCCATCTCAATACCTCGCAACCCCGCTGTAAGCGTCCGGTCTTGCCCGCCTTGCGCGTGGGGTGAGCGGCAAGCCACAGGTGCGGCACCTATGGCTACGCGGATTATTGAGGTTGGGAACGCGGGCTTGGCGGAACCGCGGCGGTTCACTGACGACGACAAGGCCCGGATCGTCTCTGAGGCGATGATGCCGGGCGCGAACGTGGGAGATGTCAGCCGACGCTACCGCGTCTGCAAGTCGCTGATCTATCGCTGGCGGCGCATGCTGCTGCGCGACGGCGTAGCGGTTCGGACGGCGCAACTGCCCGCGCCCACATTCGTGCCTGTCGAGGTGGCGATCATGCCCGTTGCATCGCAACCCGAGCCGCTCGGGCCGGGCGTAGTCGAGGTGCTCGGGTCAGGCGGGCAGCGCGTGCGGTTAGCGCCGCCTATCGACGCGCGGGTGCTCAAGGCCGTGCTGGCCGGGTTCGGGTGATCGGCCCTCCAGCCGGCGTGCGGGTGTATCTGGCGGCTGGCGTCACAGATATGCGCAAGGGCTTCGACGGGCTCGCCGCGCTTGTCCAGCAGCGCCTTTGCCAGAACCCGTTTGGGGGCGCTGTGTACGCCTTTCGGGGCAAGCGTGGCGATCTGATCAAGCTGCTGTGGTGGGACGGCCAGGGTCTGGTGCTCCACGCCAAGCGGCTCGAGCGCGGCAAGTTCACCTGGCCGGCGACCGCGGACGGCGTCGCCGTGCTTACCCCGGCGCAGTTATCGATGCTGCTTGAAGGCGTGGACTGGCGGCACCCGATCCGGTCGTCCCAACCGACGTTGGCGTGGTAAAAAGCACGCTTTTCTGCGGTTCTCACGTGCATGGGCGATGCCGCTCTGGTATAAGCGATCGTGTTGCTCGATGCCGCCTCGCTGCCCAACGACGTGGAGCTGCTCAAGACCATGCTCGTCGTCGCGGACGCAGAGCTGGAACAGCTTCGCATGCAGGTCGCCCGGCTCCGGCGCATGGCGTTTGGCCGCTCGTCCGAGCGCCTTACCCGCGAAGCCGACCAGCTGGAACTCGGACTGGAAGAGGCCGAAGCCGAAGCGGCGGCCAAGATCCCGCCCGCGGTTGCGCGTGCTCGCGACGCCGCCAAGCCACATCGCCAGCCGCTTCCGGAGCATCTGCCGCGCGAGGAGGTTTTGCACGAGCCGTCTTGCGTGTGTCCCGATTGCGGCGGTGCCATGCGGCGCATGGGCGAGGACGTAACCGAGCAGCTCGACTACGTCCCGGCCTCGTTCCGCGTCGTGCGCCACGTCCGACCACGTCTCAGCTGCCGCGCGTGTAAGCGCATCGTCCAGATGCCTATGCCCTCCATGCCGATCGAGCGCGGCCGTCCCGGTGCCGGGCTGCTCGCGCATGTGCTGGTGTCCAAGTACGCCGACCACCTCCCGCTCTATCGCCAGTCGGGCATCTATGCCCGGCAAGGCGTCGATCTCGCCCGCTCCACGCTGGCCGATTGGGTGGGGCGCTCGGCCAGGCTCCTCGACCCGCTGGTCGACGCGCTCGAACGGCACGTGATGAGCGGCTCTACGCTGCATGCCGACGACACGCCTGTGCCGGTGCTCGCGCGCGGCGCGGGTCGCACCAGGACCGGTCGGCTCTGGACCTATGTTCGTGACGAGCGCGGTTATGCCGGCGATGCGCCCCCGGCTGTGCTGTTCCGCTATGCACCCGATCGCAAGGCGGAGCGCCCCACGATGCATCTCGCCCGGTTCCGGGGTGATCTTCATGCCGATGGCTATGCCGGGTTCGACCGGCTCTACGGCGAGCGCATTGCCGAGGTCGCCTGTTGGGCGCACGTCCGCCGCAAGTTCTTCGATATTCACGCTGCCACCGGCTCCGCCACCGCGCGTCAGGCGCTGGACCACATCGCTGGGCTGTATGCAGTCGAGGGCGACGTCCGGCAGACCGCCGGACGAGCGACGACGCGAGCGTCAGGCCAGGGCGGGTCCGCTGCTGGATGCGTTCCGCCAGTGGCTCGACGTGACCGGCCCCAAGCTGTCCAGGCGCTCCGACCTCGCGGTCGGCATCCGCTACGCGCTTGCGCGCTGGTCGGCGCTCACCTGCTACATCGCCGACGGTCGGCTTGAGATCGACAACAACGCGGCCGAGCGCTCGCTGCGCGGCATCGCCATCGGTCGCAAGAATTGGATGTTCGCAGGCTCCGACCAGGGCGGCCACCGTGCCGCCAGCATCTACAGCCTCGTCGAGACAGCCAAGCTCAACGGCGTCGATCCCGAAGCTTGGCTGACCGATACCATCGCCCGCATCGCCGACCATCCTGCCCGCCGCGTTGCCGACCTGCTGCCCTGGAACTACCGCCCAGCCTAAGCCCACACCCTCACCGGACGCTTACACCCCGCTCGGGTGACCGTCGATTGATAAGTCAACGGCACTGCAGGTTCAAAGGCTTTTCGCGGACGCGGACTTCAAGCGCAGGCTAATAGCGCGCCGTGCGGTTCCGTTTGCGTAGACCCTTCGCGGAGCTGATCCAGATGATCGCTCCACCACTGGTGCATCGCCACCCGTTCGTCCCAATAGCGACCCCGATTGTAGATGGCTCGAATGCTGTTCGCGTCGGCGTGGGCGAGAGACCGTTCGATAGCATCCGGACTCCAGCGACCGCTCTCGTTGAGCAGCGTCGATGCTGTGGTCCGTAGACCGTGTGGCGTCACTTCACCCAGCCCGTAGCCCATCCGACGAAATGCCTGATTGACAGTGTTCTCGCTTAGGGGACGTAGTGATGTGTGAAATGCAGGGGAATACGAAGCCGTCCGGCCCGGTAAGCGGAAGCAATTCGTGCAAATAGCTCAGCACCTGTCGAGATAACGGAACCTCGTGCATTCTACGCATCTTCATGCGTTCTGCTGGAACTTGCCAAACGGCGTTTTCAAGATCGAACTCCGGCCACTTAGCCAGTCTCAGTTCTCCCGGGCGCGCCATCAAATGCGGCGCGAGTTGCATTGCGATCCGGGTCACTGTGTGACCGGAATAGCTGTCGATCGCGCGAAGAAGCTCGCCGACGCCTCTAGGGTCGAGGATCGCGGCGTGATGGGTGACTTTTGGCACGACGAGTGCGCCACGCAGGAGGCTTGTTGGGTCGGTTTCGCCGCGCCCTGTCGCAACGGCGTAACGGAAGATGCGGCTGGCAAATGAGCGGCACCGGCGCGCAGTCTCGTGCTTGCCCTTCGCCTCGATCCGCTTGAGGGCAGCGAGGACGTCGAGCGGCTTGAGGTCGGCCGCAGGCCGAGCGGCGATTGGCTCCAACTGCTCCAGCAGCCAATTTGCCTTGGTAGTGGTTGTGCCTGCCCGACCCTCCGCAACCATCTTGTCGATATATTCTCTGGCTATATCGCCAAAAGTGTTTGCCGCTTTGAAAGCCGCAACCAGTTTGTCGTGCTTGCGCTCTGCCAGCGGATCGTGGCCAGCCTCCAATGTCCGCCGGGCGGCGTCTCGACGACGGCGAGCGTCGGCGAGGCCGATCTCAGGGTAGCGTCCCAGCGCCAGCCGCTTCTGCTTGCCGATGAACCGATACTTGTAGCGCCATAGCCGCGATCCGTTGGGATGGACCTCGAGGTAAAGGCCGCCTTCGTCCGCGCACTGAAAAATCTTGTCCGTCGGACGAAGACTTCGGATTTGGACGTCCTTGAGCGGCATGATGAGTCTCCTCGACTGACCCCAAGGGACGCTCGTCGAAGACCTGGCGGAGCCGTGGTGCCATCAAATTTCATCAAGGCCATCATGGCCTCGCTCGTGGCACCATATGGCCCCGGATGGTCTGAAATCGCCTGAGACATCCCGGGATCGGTGAAGCCCTTTTATGGCGGAAATTCAGGGTTTTGTCGATCCTCCGGAGACATCTCGGGAAGAACAAATGGTGCCCCACAGGGGACAAAGATGGGCACTCAGATCATTGGCGAATATTGGTTCGAAGGGACTGATAATAGGCCGGCAGGAGACCGTCCGGTCAGAGGATAGCGGGCATAGCTGCCGATCCGGCGCATCCGCGCAGTTTTCACTTGTGCATGGGGGCCGGCTGGCGACGTCGCCTTCGGATGAGAACCGCTGAATGCCTAGGTGTCAACGAAATCGTGCTGGAGTCCCAGGTAGAGGCGAAGCATGCGCAAGAGGCCGATGAAGCCAGATGCGTCGGCGAACGTGGCCTGTTCCAGGAATATCCGCCTCAGCTGGGGCTTTCTGTCCGGGAGCAGTTCGCGGTGTCTACGACCACCGGCAACGTGGTTGGAAATCACGGCATCTGGATGTTCAGCCGTAAAGGTTGCCCATATCCTCTCCGAGCAGAGATCCTCGATCTCCCAGTCGATGCGGCCAAACGGCACGTTGACCTGCGCAATCTCCATCGATCGGTCGTATCCAGGTGTGAAAACCGGCATTACTGGGTGAAGCAGGAAGATATCGACGTACGGCTGTATCCGCCTGTCGAACCTCGAAGCCACCGCGAACGCACTTCTGCCAGCGGCATCCTTATCGAACAGCCCGATGAACCGGTATAGTAATGCCCCGTTCGCGTCCCTTTCGCCCTCGGCTAGCTGCCAGAAGAAGTTCAGTCGCCGATTAACGCCATCGACTCCGCCATCATCGCCCTGTCCCGACGCCACGATGGCGAGGTCACCGTCCAGAAGATGCCTGCCTCGCTCGGCCGCATGAAGCTCGGACGCGCGGGTCAGATACGCGACGTCGGAGGTGCCTTCGACAATCACGTTGTTGCGCGCCAGATTCCAACCCAACGGACCGGCGTAGCGCTCGACTGTTCCGCTCACCGCCGCGCCGCCGTAAGCGGCCTGAGCAGCGGCCCGTTGTGACCGAAGGAGATGTATCCCGCCAATTCCGACCCCGGCGCAAGCCTGACCTGACCGAATTCCGCGGGCCGAAAAGGGGCCTCGACGCCTCTGAGCTCCGAGACCTTCGCGAACGCCCGGCCCTCGGCGTTGGTCGCAACGCGCGCACGGACCTGGCGGCGTTCCGCCCCGGACGCGTCGAGCAGCCAGTGCAGCCTCTGCGGAACTTCGACGAAATGTTCACCACGGCGCCACAACGACCTGAGCTGACGGAACTGATTGTCACCTTCGTTCGCACGGTCCAGCTGGAACATCAGCAGCGCCATTTCGAGTTGCATTTGGGGCGTGAAGGCTGGTCCACTCGCGCTCAGCGACTGAAGCAGATTGAGCTGCAGCAGGAAGTCCAACGGACGATCGATGCATATGAGCAGATAGCGCAGCTTCACCGCCTGGACGTTGCCGTTCAAGATCGGTTCGGCCAGAACCATGGCGGCGGAAGCGCGATTGGCGGCCGGCAAGTCCGCCAGAGATGAGCCTTGCAACCGGCCCACGCCAGCGCCCAGCCTCGCGAGAGCCACCGCGATCGCGCCAAGCTCTGTTCCCAGATCAGCCTTCTCCGGTCCGCCGCTCTTCAGCAGCAGGCTGAACGCCCGTTCGGCAAGGCGACCCAAAGCGTTGCGGCGCGGCTCGGACCCCGGTCGGTCCATAAGCCCGTATACAAGCGCGAGGACCTCGAGGGCGCGTTCGGCCGCTAGCTCTTCATTAGCCGCGCCCTGGGCGAGCAGGGCGCGGCCGTATGTCTCAGCTACGAAGGAATTGTCGGGGTTGAGCGAATACGCCTCACGTGTCGCCTCCTGCGCCGCCATCCGAGTGGATCGGATCAGCTCCTCGTCGCAGCCCGCGTCCGCCTGAGCCTCGGCCAGGTCGTGCAGTGCGTGCGCGAGCGAATTAAAGAGGTTGATATCGGACTCGCCGCCAGTGCTGGCATCGAGCCGGAGGGCAGTCCGCAAGTCGTCGGTCGCGCGATTGAGCAGCTCGACCCTTTCGGCACTCGACAGCATGAAGCCTTCGCCATCGGCGGCGATGCGCCTGCGGGAGATCGCGCAATGGTGGAGGAAGGTCCTGCTTGTCGCGCGCAGCGATCGCGGCATCTGGTCGAGCGCATCCAGAACCTCCCGCCAGAAGATCATGAACGAGCCGTGCCCATGGCCGGGATCGATCTTGAAGATCGAGATCGCGAAGGCGTCGGCGACTTCTCTTAGGTGCGCCTGCTGCAGCACCGGCTGAGCCGAGATTTCTCGCAGCAGCATGAAGCGGAGATGCTCCGACGTGGTCGCCGACGCGAAGCCGAGCGCCTCGCGCGTGGCATAGTCGTTGAACAGCCCGTTGATCACAAATCGCCCAAGTAGGTTGTGCGCCATCGCCCAGTAGCGACTCGTCTCGCCCCGCACCCGGATCAGACCAAGCACCCCGAGCTCTTTACGGGAATCCTCGATCCGGTCTGCGATCGGCCAGCCATCGGTATCAGGGAGTAGCTCGTCGGGAAGCGGTTCGCGGACGGTGCTGAATGCCGCGATTCGCAGCAACGCGGACTTGAGTTCGGCATCGGCCGTCTGGTCGCGGAACGCACGGTACACGCGCGATTCGACAGTCTCGTTGAGATCAATCTGACGCTGAAGCCAGAACGAGAGGACGATCCAGAAGGCGGCGACGCCCCGCGTGTCTTGGACGGCAGACGCGTTGAAAAACGCTTGCCATTCCTGCGAGGTTCGCGCTGAATTGTGGGGGGCGAGGAAGCGGTTCAGATGAGCACCGAGCCTCAGCGCATCCGGCGCCTCGACGCGGTGGGAGAGGATCGCCAGCTCAACGAACCTAGAGTCGCTCAGGACGTCGATCCCGACCTGTGGTCCCATCGGAAGCACTATGCAGACCCGGCGACCGCTGCGCGCGATCTCGCGGGCGAAGTTTAGCAGCTCGTTGTGCCTGCCGGCCCAATCGCTCTGGTCGAAAATCAGGACACATGGAACTTCGTATAGGCGACCGACCTCGTGCTGCGGACGATCAGCGCCGATCAGTCTCGTCAGCAGGCCAGACACCTCAAGCCCTGACGGCGAGGATGGGCTTCGTCGCGCCACCAAGGTTGGGTAGCCCGCCGCCGCCGCCCTCCAGCCGAGATCACGCACGAACGTCGTTGCGCCCGCTCCTGGCTCGGTGCTGACATATAGGATGCGATTGGCCTCAACGCCGGTCCTGTCGAGCGTTCGAAGTCGGTTGCGGAGCGTCTCCCAAGTCCGCGGGTCACGTTGCCACGGCAGGCCCGCCGCGTATGGGCGCCATGACCCTGCGGGATCAGCGAAGAAACCCTCAACTTCGCCAGCAGTCAGATCTTCGGGGAGGATAGGTGTCAGCGCGTCGGTTCCGATCAAGTCGAAGGACGACAGGACCGGCCGCTGCGGATCGTCGATGCGTCCGACATCGACGTTGCGCAGGCCTCCCTTCTCGTTTCGCATCCGAACGACAAGGGAGCCGTCTCGACCCAGCAGATATTCACGCTGGATCGCTTCGGCGAACTGCTGCAGCGAAGCTTCAACTACAGCGACGCTGCTGGCTGTGTGCTCGGCCCGCCATTGATTGACCACCTCGCCCGCCACCGGGTCATCGGTGACGAAGGTGACCACTGTCCGAAAGCCGTCTTCCCAAAGATCGGTGAGACCGGCCGGGATCGCGAAGACTCCCGAGCTGACAACGACGAGCTGCCGCACCGATCGCTTGCGCAACTCCTGCAGCATGGTCAGCCGCCGAGTAATCGCGGCCAAGCCGGTTTTGCGCTGTCCGCTCCTGCCATTAAGCAGCAGCACCGCAAGGTGTCGGGGCGGCAGGAGCACGTCCGCGGGGTCGGTGTCCACGATATGCAGAAGGCCGCGGCGGCGCACCAGCGGATCGTCAATAGGCTCAGGCCCTTCTAGACCGCTGAGGAACCCCTCGTCGGAACGATCCGACAGGACAACACTCCAGGGAAGCCGCGCTACGACTACCGCATTCTCTGGGTCCGAAGCCCCGTCGCCGGACAGCCACAACGCTACGTCGCGGCTGTCCAGCTGAGTAAGAATGGGTGCGGGGATCGCCACCGTTGCTGTTCTCGAAGTCGTCATGGGCTGAGCGTCGAACAAGATCGGGACCTTGTCCAGCGGTGAGGATCGGGCGCCTCCCCCGAAAAGCGGCGGCGAAAGCCGTCTCAATCACATTACGGGTTGCGCCGGTTGACTGCTAGACCGGGTCGCGTTCCTCGCCGATCCGAAACAAATGTCAGGCTCACTCTGGCGATTGTGCTTCGACGTTCAGGGACCGAATGTATACCATTGTGTCACGTTACGGTCACATGCACGGTACATTCTTTACCCGGCATCATCACGCCGTCGATGCCATTCGACACATCCCAGATGATCTCTGCGCCGTTTGTCGATCGAGCCTTTACTGACCGGTCATGAAAACTGCGGCTTTGTCGCCGCGAGAGCTGGATGTGGCGTAGCGAGGGCCCGCCCGGCATCACGCGCCTCCAGCGGTGTTGAAGATCATCGTACTGCTGCAGCGAACTTTCGTTGGCGTAGCGATCGACACTATCAGCGTCGAAACTGACTACGGTGATCTCCGATACTTGGCGCGCGGCCCGCACGATCATCGCCATAAAATCGACAAGGCATTGCCGGTTACGTCCGTCGGCGCAGCCATAGGGATCGCGGATAGACAATTCGGCGACCGGTCGATCGGCGACAGGCTTTTCGAAGATTTCGAAGGTGCGCCGGACGCTGGGCTGAAACGACACCCGAGACGGATAACTAACTAAAGGCGCGGGTGGCGCAGGTTCAATGGGCCGAGATGAGAGGGTCGGCCGCGATGGAGCGACCTTCGGTACAGGTTCGGGTGTCACTGCCGTGGCTAAGTCGGCGGGTACTTCCGGCACCGGCGTTGAAACATCGTCGGCATCCTCTGCCCCGCCAAGCACAGCATCGAACAATGACGATGCATCGCTCTCGTTCTCGCCCGGCAGAAGTAAACCGCGGCTGAGGTCGCGCTTTCGGCGCATCAACGCATCGAGCTTCAAGTCGAAGCTCATCGGGCCGATCGCCGGATCGGGATGGACCGACTGCGGCAGGTAGACATGGACGTCACGCATCTGACCGATGCGATAAGCCCGGTCGGTCGCTTGATCCTCAACGGCCGGGTTCCACCAGCGCGACAGGTGGATGACGTGATTGGCAGCCGTCAGCGTGATGCCCACTCCGCCGGCCTTTGGCGATAGTATCATAACGTCGAAACCGGGCGCCCGCCGCTGGAAAGCATCGACGGCGGTTTGCCGGGCGTCGCCGGCAACGCCGCCGTGGATCCGCGCGACGTCGTGCTCCAGCTTGTAGCGACGCCGGAACTCGACCGCGAGCAACGCTTGCATTGCTAGACTCTCGCAGAAGACTAGCGCCTTCTCGCCGGCAGTGTGAACACGATCCAGCACATCGAGCGTGGCGCGCAACCGGGCCGACTCGACGAGATAGCTATGGCTTGCGGCTTCAGGTGCGATCGGATGCAGCGACACTCCGCGCAGCATGTGCAGGATTTCCAGCATATGGCCGGGTTTGCCGGTTCCCTTGGCGATCATCGCGCGCTGGATTACGGCGTCGTATGCAGCGGCCTGGGCCGGCGGCATCGCCAACGGCAGCGCCGTGATGTGCTTGGCCGGCAGCCCTTCGAGGCAGTCGTCCTTCATCCGCCGCAGCAGCAGCGGTGGCCGTCCGTCCTGCGGGTCGGTGAGAATGCCATGCAGCGCGCGCAGTCGGTCGGGTTCGGTCGCCGGGTAGCTCTCCTCGAACGCCTTGCTTGATCCGAGCAGGCCGGGATGAACGACATCAAACACCGACCACAGATCCTGCAACCGGTTCTCGACTGGCGTCCCGGTCATAGCGATTTGAAAGCGCGCGTTCAGCGTCTTCGCCGCGCGGGTCATCTGGCTGGCTGGGTTCTTGAGCTTCTGCACCTCGTCATAGAGGATCGTTGCGAACGGCACCCGCGCGAAGCTCAGATGATAGTCGCGCATCGTTTCGAACGTCGTCAGGACGATGCCGGCCTTGCCCCATCCATCAACATCGATGCCGGAGTTGCCCGATTCGATATCGCGGCCCGTGCCGCTGCGCATCCTTCGTAACGTATCGCCATAGGCGTTGACGATCCCGCCAAGCGCACCGGGTGCGAGATGACGCTCGATTTCGGCACGCCAGTTGGCGAGCAATCCGGTTGGCGCGACGATCAATACGGGTTTGGACGTGTCCTGCTGTTCGCGCAGCCAAGCGAGGAACGCCAGCGCCTGAAAGGTCTTTCCCAGGCCCATATCATCAGCGAGCATCACGCCAGGCAGCCCGCTGCGCCAGCACGCGACCAACCAAGCGAATCCCTCAACCTGATGCGGCTTGGGACCCGATCGCACGGAGGCGGGGAAGGCCGGCGGCGGGGTTTCAGCGGCCGGGGCGGCCGCGGCGAGCGGCGCATAGGCGACATCCTCAAGGTTGTCGCGCACCTGCAAGAAATAGCGGCGGCCATCCGGCGGTACGTCCGCTGGTACCGTTTCGTCGTCAGTTGAGCTGCGGGCCGCGTCGATCAAACCTTTGAGATCGCTCAACGCTGCCCGTGTCTGCTCGGTCGCGGGAACGTCCTGCGTGTCGAACGTGAACGTCGCGCGCTCCTCTCGCACCGCCTGTTCGACCGCGTCCAACGCTTCCTCGACACGGGCGGGCGGGATTTCAAGCATGGTCGCATCGGGTGGATCACCGATGCGAAGACCGAATGCCTCAGGCAACCAGCTGTTCGGCTTGGGCTTAACCCATGGAAGCACCGGCTTGCGCCAGATGTCGATTCCGGAGACGCGCTCGGAGAATTGTTGCGTCTCTACGAACAGCGGTGCCGCCGCGTCGCTGTCCTCCAGCGCGAGAACTTCCGCTATACGGCGCTGGGGGTTCCGGGCGAACGCCCGTCGCGCCTCCGCGCCGCCGGCCTGTGCTTCACGCACCACGGCGAGCGCGCGTTGCAAGGCTGGGTCGAGAAACAGAATCGACCCGTCTTCTAGCAGGAACGCGCGTCGGCTTCCGTCGCTACGCCGGAACCGCTTCGCGAACGAGGCCTGCTGTGCGGGCGGAAGCAGACCATCGGCGACCTCGTCGATGATCGTGCCGTCCTCGGCCTCGCTCAGCCGTTCGGGGCTGAACAGAACCGGATCGAAGTCGAAACCGTTGGCGTCAGGCCTCAACGCCAGCGAAAAACCCGACGCATAGCTGAGCCGCAGCCGCTCGATGAATCCATCGGCGCGGACATGACGACGATCGTCGTCACCGATCGCCTGTCGCAGGCCCGCCAACGCGCTTTGCCTAGCGGCATCGTCGGTGGTCGCGTTCAACAGCGCGGCGGCCTCAAGCGTTGACCAGATCGGTTCGGCGACGCGCCAGTCCTTGCCCTCAGACCTGACGCGGGCACCATCGACCCGGACTGCGGCCGGCAGACCATTGGGCCGAGTCCAGCGCGTTTCGACGCGGAAATCGGGCTGATGCGCGACTCCGATCGACTGGATGTTGAGCGATAGCCGGGCGACGGGGGGCAGGCCGAGCGCCAGCGCTTCCGGTTCGGCTAGTGACGCGACCAGTGCGGGGTGCAGCAGTGCAGCATTCGCCTCTGGTACGACGAACGGCTTTCCGTCGCCCCCCTGCTCGTTATCGGCCCATGCCTGAAAGACGCGTGCCACCGCGCCGCGGGCCGCATCGGGGGCGGTCATCGCCCAGTCGTCGAACGGGACGATCGCGCGCGTTGGCTTGGAGAATGGCATGCGGGAGGGCGTCGATATCACGAGGGTGATCCGCTCGCTGCCGTCGTCCTGGGACGCTTCGAATGCCGATACGGTCGTCATTACCAGCCCTGCCCGTAGGACGGGTGCACGACACCCGTCCGGTCATAAATTCGCTTGGCGAATCGATTCTGCCAAGTGCTGCCCATATGCGGGAGCGGCTCAAACCCCCGCTCTGCGTCCATTGATCGCAGTACTAGGCCGAAATAGACCGACTGATACATAGGCGGCGCCTTTGGTCGAGACACACGCCAGAAGCGGCATGATCCGTTATCTGACCATTCGGCAACACGCACATCGCCGATCGTCATCAACAGCGCCGATTGATTGGCACTGGCTCCCGCACCTTCGATCCGTGCGAAGGCCATGCTCTGATCCTTCATGAACCGTCGCGCTTCCCGTTCCGCCTGACTACCGAATGCGAACCATGCATCGGTGATGTACCCGGCATCCAGGTAGCCAAGCCAGAAGGCGGTGCGATCTTTCCACTGGTCGCGGCGGTCCGTGGTCTTCGCGACGACCGCGAAGAATTCGCGCACGGTTGCTTGCACCAGCCAGCGACGGAGCACGGCAAAAACAGCGTCGATCGCGAAATCGATGCCCTGAAGTTGCAACTCGGCGGCTAAAGCCAACCATCTCGCTGGCGCGAGCCTGGGATCGCCGATACGACCGATCAGCAGCGTCGTAACTTTCTGTTGGTGTTCCGCTGGAGGGCTTGATCCTACCCAAGGCGCCAGCAGAGCCAGCGCCAGCAGGGCGTCGATTCCCTCGGCACCCCTGATCGTTGATGCAAGGGCGATCAGTCGGTTGCCGCTCTCGACAGCGGTCGACCCCGTCTGGGTTACCGCCACGGCGCAGGCGGAGCGAACGGCCTGACGAACGAATGCACCGGTCGCTAGATCGCCGTCGAGGCCTGCTCGACGCAGAACCTCCACTGGGCGGTCCGTCGCCAATAACGCAGTCGCCAACCGCTGCGGCCCGGCCTGTTCGTCCCACAGCCGAAAGTCTTCACCGCGGGCATGCCAAGGCCAGTCGCGACGCCGGGCAACGAATTGGCTCGCCCCGCGCAGGTCCGAAAAGGCCGGGTGCAATGTAGGAAAGCGCAGGAGATAGCTTTCGAGGATCGCTCGATCGATGCTTGTCCGATCCCGCCCGACGCCATCGTCCAGCAGCTTGCATTCGACACCTTCGCAGCCCTGTTCGACCCACATATCGCGCAGCAGGCGTTTGACATCCCGCGCGCGCAACAAAGCGGGCGCGGATAGGTCGACGCGTTCAATGATTGATGCCCATGGTTCGGCGTCACGTGCCTTCGTCGCAGGCCGATTGGTGAGACGCTCAGCGGCGCGTTCGGTCATGCTGCGTTCCGGCAGATGAGCATGGCGGACCTTGCCGGGATCGCAACCGTTCTTGAGGAAGCTCATCGTTGCGCCACCAGGCTGCGGCTCAACGCGGCGTCCTCTTCGCCTTGGGGTGTCACCATAAGGAACCGCAGGTCGATCCGGCGATTGCGGCGATTAACGTCTGCTTCGTTTCCCGACCGGTCTGGGACGGGCCGAGTCTCGCCGTAACCGGACACACCGAAGATCGGCGTCCGTTCAGTTTCGTTGATGCTCACCAGCATCGGCAGTCCGCCACCGGCCGCCATCATCGCTTGGAAGGTGCGCGTTGCGCGCAGCGCAGAAAGGTCGAGGTTGCTGCGCACCGCGCCGCCGCCGGTCAGCGGCACACGATCGGTATGCCCCTCTATGAAGATCGAATCGACCCGGTGCGCTGCCATCTTGCCAGTGCATTTCGGACCACCGGGGAGAGTGTCGGTGTAGCACGGCAGCACCGACGCTAGTTCCCCGGCCACGATCGCAACCGCCTGCTGCCCCTGAGGGGAGAGTTCGTAAGCGCCCGTCTCGAATAGGATATTGTCAGGCAGTCGCAGCACGCCCGTGCGCGTGTCCACCGTGACCTTCAGCCCCTTCGCTTTCAGGTCGCGTTCCAACGTGCGGAGTAGCTCAGTACGCGTCTGTCCCGCTCCCGTCAGCGTGTCCGTGGTCTGGCGGAACTGGAGCGCAAAATAGACGAGCAGGATAAGGAATATGAAAACCAGGCCCACCATCATATCGGCCATCGATACGAAGTAGCTCTCTTCTTCTTCCTCGCTGCGACTTCGGCGCACGCCGCGTGCGTCACTCACCTCAAGAAGCCTTCGGCATGCGACCGATCAGGTCGTCGATCTGACCGGCCAGTTCGTTCAACGGTTCGAGCGCGGCGGACAAGCGATCCACGGCGTTGCCCAGCGCCAGATCGATCTTCCCGACCTTTTCGTTAAGATGCGTCGCATGTTCGGCGGACGCCGATTTGATCTGCTCCAGCGTCGTCGCCAGCGCGCGATCGACCCCTTCGAACCGCTCGCGATAGTCGGACCATGCCTTCGTCGCGCTGTCCGTCGTCTTGCCGAGCCGCTCGCCGATCGTATCGATCGCCTGCCGGTGCGCCTCTGCTGACCTCGCATGCGATTCAAGCGCATCTCCCGTCCGGACGGTGGCGTTGCCTATCATCTCGCTGGCGAGGCGTATGGGATTGGCGGCGACCTGCATATCGTTCGCCGCGCGCGTCAGCGTTGCCGCAACGCCCTGCGTATCCTGACCGACCTGGGTCAGACGCGTCGCGTGGTCGTCGGATGCGCGAGCTGATCGTTCGATGCTGGTGGCGAGTTCTTCCATTCGCCCTGCGGTCGTCCGCAGCGTCGCTACAAGCCCGCTACTCGCCGCCTCGAAGCGCTCGCCGAAATCAGCAAATGCCTTGGTCATGATGCGGGTGCTTTCCTCAGCAGCCTTACCAATGGCGGTGTCGATAGCGTTCGCCATACCGGAAGCCGCGCGCAGAGTACCCTGTTCCAACGCCTCGGCGGCCCGTGCGAGGACGTCGGCGTTCCTTTCGGCGGCAGCCGCCGCGCCATCTCGCAGCCCCGTCCCCATTTCCGCGATCTGACCGCGCAGTTCGTCGAACGATGCGCGGATCCCGGCATTGGCGTCGGTGAAGTTTGAAAGAGCGGCACGGACGCCGGCTCCGCTTTCTTCGGTGGCCTGTCGCACGGCTTCGCGGACGGCCGTTACCAGTTCGCCCGTAGCGGTGGTGGAGGCAGCCCGGATATCCTCGCCCATCGCGCGCATGGTGCCACGTTGTTCGTCTGCGATAGCCTGATACGCCGCACGCTCCTCGGCCACGTGCGCCGTTGCGCGCGTCGATGCGGCTTCGGATTGTTCCACGATCCGGTCAGCCATGCCCTCTATGCGATCGTTGAGCGTCGCGAACGCCCGACCAATACTGTCCGAAGCGGCGAGAAAGTCTCGCGCCGCCGAGGCGATCTGGTCGCTCGCGGCCTGGCTGCTACCTTCCAGCCGGTCGTTCACCCCGGCCAACCGGTCGGTCATTGTCGTCAGGGCACCGGCCAGCGCCTGCATTTCACCACCGGCCTGCCGACTAAGCGCTTCGCCAAACTCGCGCCCGATTTCGTTGAAGCTGCCGCTCTTGAAATCGTCGATGCTGGCCTGGATCCCGCCGAGCGCGCCGATCATCGGTCCCATCTGCCGCTCCAGATTGTCGCCGATGGCCAGCGCCAGATCGTGGCTGAACGTCTTCATAGCTGCCGTCTGTTCGCGCGCCTCATGCAGTTGCAGGGCGGCAATACGCTGGGTCGGCAGGTATAGGGTGCCTAGATCCAGCAGTTCGACGATCTTTTCGAGTTTGCCTTGGGTAGAGGCATGCCAGCGCCGATCAACAGCACGCAGCCAGATCGACGCACTCACGCCCGCGATCGACGTCCAGAACTTCACTGAAGTGATTTCGAGTAGCTTGATGAGCGCGACCGTCATGGCGCTATTGCCCTGGCCGGTCTGCAGGGCAATCACAGTAGTGGTCAGCGCCGCCACGATGCCGAGGAACGTAAAGGTAAGTCCTACCGCAACGAAGATGTTAGCCCACCAGGCAAGAATGCGGGTGTCGTCTCCCAAGTGCAGAAAGTACCCATCTGCGCGAGCGGTCGCGCGCATCGGGATCTCGGTCTCGTCAAGGATCGTCTCGCGAAACTCTTTCCACGCCAGCTGCAATTCTTGACTTCGGCCGGAGCCAGCACCCATAGCAACTTCAATTTCATTGAAATGGTCGACAAACGCCTGCTGGGAGGCATCCGCGCCGTCCGCGACATCGATCGGCGCCAGCGCGGCGAGGCGGCCGTTTAATGCGCGCGTGACCGGCACGTGGAATCGGTGCCGGTTGCGCATGATGATCAGCGCGCACGAGATGAGTATGCCGAGCGAAATCCAGATCGCCGCCCAGGGATTCCCGAAGACGGCGACGACTACCGCGTTCAACGGATTGATAGATGCCTGTCCCGCCAACGCTTTGCCCCTGCTTTATTTTACGCTTGTGTGAAACAATGGCGGCGAGGGCGAAAGCCCGAATTCCATGACAACGCCGCACGAACCAGAGTTGCGGTCATAAATGCCGCATCCATTCGGTTTGGATCGATCAGTTCGGGGGTCCCCGCCCCTCGGTGACACCTACCCCTTCTTCACGCATCAACAACTGGCGTGTGGGCCACTCGAGATCATGGAGACAGGCTGGCGCCTGAACAGCCAGAGGCTATGCTGGCGCGTCAGGAGAGGTCCGAACATGCACACATCCGGGGGTACGATCGCCGACGCGTTGGCCGCGATCTATAAGAAAGATTACGTGTTGCCAGCAATCCAGCGCGAGTTCGTCTGGAAGGCTGAACAGATTGAGCGGCTGTTTGACAGCCTTATGCAGGGGTATCCGTTTGGTACATTCCTATTTTGGAAAGTCGAGCCGAAGACGGCGACGCAATTTCAATTCTACGACTTCATGCTCCACTATCACGAGCGCGACGCTGCGCGCTGCAAAGAACTAGGCAAGTTGCCTTCGCATCCAGTCACCGCCGTGCTGGATGGGCAACAGCGGCTGACGGCGCTCAATATTGGGTTGCGCGGGTCGATGGCGGTCAAGCAGCGAGGGGGATGGTGGAACAATGACGCCGCCTTCCCCAAGCGCCGGCTCCACCTCAATTTGATTGCACCGCGCGACCCGGCTGAGGATGGCTCCATTTTGCAGTTCAAGTTCCTGACCGACGCACAAGTAGAACGTGCCACGGACGAAGCTTGGTTCCCGGTTGAGCGCATCCTGTCGCTAACTGACGGCTCCGCGCTGCACGACATGATCGAAGATTTCGAGCTCGACAAGGAGGGACGTAAGCTGGCGTTCGGCGCCGCCGACCGGTTGCGAACAGTCGTGCATACTGACCCGTCGATTAACTTTTACGAAGAAAAATCGCAGGACGTCGAGCGTGTGCTCAATATCTTCGTCCGACTAAACTCCGGCGGCACGACGCTATCCTATTCCAACCTGCTGCTGTCGATCGCGACCGCGCAATGGAAGAAGCTGGATGCGCGCGCTGAGATTAACGGGCTGGTTGCTGGCCTCAACACTACCGGCCGCCGCTTTGCCTTTTCGCAAGACTGGGTGCTCAAGGCCGGGCTGATGCTGGCCGACATCAAGAGCGTGGGCTTCAAGGTAGAGAACTTCACCGCCGCCAACATGGCAACTCTGGAAAAGGGCTGGCCCGCGATCGACCGCGCACTGCGGCAGACCGTCATGCTGGTCGACAGCTTCGGCTTGTCGGGGCAGACGTTGCGCGCGGACAGCGCGTTGTTGCCGATCGCCTATTATCTCCATCGCCGCGAGGCGCCGGACAACTACGTCACACACTCCTCCTTCGCCGCCGACCGCGAAGAAATCCGTTTCTGGTTGGTGCGCTCGCTGCTCAAGTCGTCAGGCATCTGGGGCAGCGGGCTAGACGTATTGCTGACCGCGCTCAGGGACCAGATCAAGAAGCACGGCGCCGCCAATTTTCCGGTCAAGCAGCTGGGGGCGGAGATGGAGAAGCGTGGCAAGTCGCTGAAGTTTGAGGCGGCGGAGATCGATGACCTCCTGCATCTCCCTTATGGTGATCGCGCAACGTTGCCGCTGCTGTCATTACTGTTCCCATTCGTCGACCTCCGTCACGAGATGCACATCGATCACGTTTTTCCCATTTCGCGGTTTACGCCCAAGAAGCTGGCCAAGGCGGGCTTCGATGAAGATGAAGCCGAGGCAATGGCTGAGCACGCCAACGCGCTGCCGAATCTGCAGCTTCTCGAAGGAGCGACCAACAAGGAGAAGCTGGCGGCGTTGCCGACGGATTGGCTCGCAAAGCACAAGCCCTCCAAGGCCGCGCACGCCGACTATTGCGATCGGCACATGCTGGGGACAGTGCCCAACGACCTCGACGGGTTCGACGCGTGGTTCACCGCGCGGCGTAAGCGGATGGCGGCGAGGCTCAAGGAGATATTAGGGACGTAAGTTGCGTTCCGTCGCGCCGATTACGACCGTCTTTGGCCGCAAGGGCGCATGCACCGCCGCGAGTTTGCACGTTGCTTATACCAGTGCCTTCAGAAAGGGAGCAGCAGGACGGTTCGAACGGCTACCTCTCGCAGGCGGACGTTGCCGGTTCGATCCGGCGTTTGACGACCAATCGCGCCATACGCATCAGATTTCAGGGTCCGTCACTGCGGTGGTTGACATCATTCTATATGGTTGACAGAATTACGCATTCGCCTGATAAGTGAGGCTGATTGGGGACACCAGATGCGGCCTTGGGAATATTATCAGGAATTGACCGCAGAGCGGCTGGTGAAAGTCGCTCAGTTGCTAGCCTTGGGGCGCGGTAGCGCAGTCGATCGTTTCGATCCGACCATCGGAGACGACAATTGGACGCTGGGGGTCTGCGCCTACAATTACGGGTGCTTCCGGATTAGTCAGGCCGCGGGCACGCAGGGGTTCGAGTGGCTGGGTGTCATAGATCCCGGCAAACACTTTCAGTTCAGTATCGACGGCATACCGATGCGGTTTTGGCGAGGTGATCCTACCGAGCCGACCGCGAAGATCGTCGTCCCAACCCCGCGCGAGCAGTTTCTGCTCGACCTTGAGCCCGGCGTGCCGACCGCCGGCGTATTGTTCCGCATTGGCGTCACCACCGACATCGACGGCGCTCTGTTGGGTGCGAGCTTCGTCGCCCTTCGCAACGATCAGCCGGAAACCGTGTGGCCGCTGCCGCTCGCCGAAGCGGAGCCGCTGATCGTGACGCTGGGTGATGAGCGGCCTGAGGGACGCGACCTGCCGCCGCCGTCCGTTGGCGACATTGGAGACGACGAGATTTATCGCGACACCGAGGCCGGGTCCGGCCCCGACGGAGCTTAACCGTGGCAACGAAGGGCAACACACCGGGCCGCGGTCCGGTCGATGGTGCACGGATGTTTCATGGCGACAAGCTACGACTGGCTCGTCTGCTCGCTGGCCTTTCGCTCGACGAGCTGGGCGGGTCGGTGGCAACAAGCCGACAGTTCGTTCATCAGCTTGAAACCGGTGCCAAAGACCCGACCGACGAAATGCGGGATGCGTTGGCTGCGGTCCTGACAGTCACCCCCGCTTTCTTTTCCACGCCGGCGATCAATCCCGTACGTGAAGAAGATTGCCATTTTCGTCGGTTGGCGAGCGCCCCACGCGGGTTAGTCGCCCAAGCCGTGGCGCGGGGGACAGCGGTAGAAGCGCTGGTAACCGGGCTTGAAGCTCTTGTGCGATTTCCGGACGTAAACTTTCCGGACTCTGCGCGCCCGGAAGGGGCGGATGCGATCGAGCGTGTTGCCGAGGACGCCCGACTGCACTGGGCACTTGGTCTCGACGGTCCGATTACTAGCATGACCCGCGTCTTGGAAAATGCGGGCGCGGTCGTTGTTCAATTCGACGATCTAACCGACCGCATTGATGCGTTGTCGATGGCCCGGCGCCGACCGATTGTTGTCCGATCGACAGCGAAGGCCGCAGGTGCTCGATTACGCTTCGATCTCGCCCATGAGGCTGCACATCTGATCATGCATCAGGGCATTATCACGGGCGACAGCGTCACTGAAGGAGAGGCCCACCGCTTCGCGGGGGCGTTTCTAATCCCGCGCGCCGCCTTTGCACGGGAGTTCCCGCGCACACGACGTTTGCTCGATTGGAACGCTTTGTTCGCGATGAAGCTGCGCTGGAAGGTTTCGGTTCGCGCGATCGCCCGACGTGCGTTCGATCTGGGACTGATCGATGCCGCGCAATACCGAACGGCCAATATTCAACTGGTGAAGACCGGGCAGGCGAAGACGGAGCGGTATGATGATCGCATCGCCATTGAAGAGCCGGAGCTGCTGAATTCAGCCATTGCGTGGCTCAGGAACCGAGAAGGGGTCGATCTTCATCGCCTGCTGTCCGGCCTCGGCATGGCACCGGAGCTGTTCACCCGCCTGACCGGCCAGCTGCTGCCAGACCTCCCCGACAACGTCGTGTCATTCCCTACGACCGGCACCATAAGGCCACCGTCATGACCACCGGTTTCATTTCCTACACCCACGCGGACGCCGCGCTGAAGGAACAACTCGTCCGTCACCTTACCCCACTGCGGCGAGAAGGCTTGATAGACCTTTGGCATGACGGCCTGCTTCGCCCGGGCGAACATCTAGATCCGACGGTGCAAGCTGCACTGGCGTCGTCGGATGTCGTGATCCTGCTCGTGTCAGCCGACTTCATCGCCTCCGAATATTGTTACGAGCAGGAGATGCTGCGGGCGTTCGCGCGGCAGCGGGACGGCACGGTGCGTGTGATCCCGATCATCCTGCGACCGTGCCAGTGGAAGGGCGTACCGATCGGCAACGGCGAGACACTGTCGGAATTCGTTGCGCTGCCCAAGGACGGCAAGGCAGTCATCAGCTGGTCCGATACCGACACCGCGTTCGACAACGCGGTTGGCGCGATCCGGGACATGCTCAAGGCGAACCACGGGAATAGCACGCAGGACAAAGTCGGCAGTAGGCCCACGAATGATGCCCTGGTACGGACCCATCGAGCCGGTTCGACCAACCTGCTCGGGATCGCGGCGAAACCGACCGACCTCGACCGCGATCGCTTTCTCCGCAGCGGCTACACGACGACCGCCGCGCTCTTCGAGGAGAAGCTCGCCGAGTTGAAGGCGTCGGATGCCCGCATCGATACCGATTTCGAGCGGATCGACAGCCGCTCGTTCGCGGCCAGCGTCTATCTCGACGGCAAGCGCGTCGGCCAGGTGAGTATATGGCATGGCGGGGACATGTGGCGGAACGCGCTTTGCCTCAGCTACGACACCGCCACCAGCACGCGAAACTCGATGAACGACTGGTTGCCGATCGAGGATACGCCGCAGGGTCTCGCCTTCGGCGCCGGCAACGCGATGTCCCGACAGCGGGCCAACGGACCGCTCGATGCCGATGGGGCCGCGAACTATTTTTGGCAGAACTTCCTAGAGCAGGTCCGCAGCCGCATCCGTTGAGATCGGTTCGGTCGGCATCGGAGACGCCAGCGGCATGCGCGGCGGCGCTGTGCGCCACATCAGCGCGATGTCCTCCGGCGTCAGACCATAGGCGCGGTTGACGATGTCCGAGAGCGTGCGCTCATCGCCGAGCGCAGCTGCGCGTGCCGCCCGGGCCGGCTCTGCGGTGTCGGCGAAGGCGGCGCGCAGTTGCGCCAGCCGCGTCGGCGTGATTCCTGCTCGCTTCGGTAGTGCGGCTCGCACCGCAGCGACGAAGCCGTCACTGTCGAAACGGCTGGCGTGGGTCAGCGCAGCAGGCAACTTGGCGAGGCCTATCTCAAGTCGAAGCCAGTCGGAGACTGCATCGTCAGCGGCTCGAACTGATCGCGAACTCGTTGTCACCGATGCGACGAGTTCCGCAACGGTGCTCGCCGTCACGCCGTCAATGGTTGGAACGGGCAACTTCTCAACATAAGGGATATCGAGAGCAAGGGCTTCGTCTTTTTTATGCGGAAACTGCTTGAACATAAGCGACCAGATCGCAGGCGAATTCAGACACGTTGCAATCCACGGATCGATTGAAGGCAATATTAGGGCCGAGTCATTGACGTGATATTCACCGCTATCAATCGCCACCTGAGCGTAAAAGGCGATGCGTCGGATCAGAGTTTTAGGCCGACTAAAATCTGCGTGATATTCAACAGGATCTTGGATTTCATACCACGCGTAGGACCCGCCTTTGCGGCCTGGCCATTTATCGTTGCGCTTAGCCGGAGCCCAACTGTCCGGCTTTGGCTCAAGCTGTGTTTTGAAGGACTGGAGGTGGCGTAGTACCGACGGGTATCTTTCTATCTGAATGCCTTTACGCGCGAAGATCATCCACAGCCCGGCCCAATCGGGTAGCCAGCGGTCGATGTCCTGCCCACGCAAATATGGTTTGATGATCTCAGCCGCGCGGCCGTCCTCGGCAATCAGCCGCTCCTTCGTCGCGGTATCGATCATGAACGCTTCATTGAAGCCAGTCTTGATTCCGTAAAGCGGCTTCACCCCGGCGTAATCGACGAGCGGCACACCGTTCACCCTGATCTTGGCGAGCAGAGCGGCGACATCTGGCGGCTCCAGCGTCCACGGTTCGGCGGTCAGCGTCTCGCGGCGCGAGATGTAGGTTGCCGCCTGCACCGCATCCGCCAGCCCGCTGCGCGGCACGTCGTCGCGCGGGATGACGGCGAGATCGAAGGTTTCCGGCGCGGTGCTCTCATCGGGCTTACGCACGGCGATGATGCACGGGAATACGTCGGCATCAGGAAAGAAGCGTTTGGCGTGGCCGAAATCGGCCATGAACTCGACCCACGCATCCTCGGCGAACAGCCGGCGCAACCCCTCGGCATAGCCCGCCTTCAGCCACTTGTTGGTGACGACATAGGCCATGCGCCCGCCCGGCCGCAGCAGCTTCAGCCCTTGCTCGTAGAAATAGACATAGAGATCGGCGGTGCCGGCGAAACTTGTATAGGCACGCTCCAGCGATGGCTTGATCGCGCCGATCATCTCCTGCCGGACGTAAGGCGGATTGCCGATCACCGCGTCGAATCCACCGCTGCGACCCTGCGACGCGAGATCACGCCACACACCTGGAAAAGCGATTTCCCAGTTGAAGAATCGATGCTCGCTCGCAAGCCCGCGCGCTTGGCTGACCAGTTCATCGGCAAGCAGACGGCGCTGCCGATCAGGGGCGATGTCGGGCAGCAAGCTGGTCTGGTCGGCGACGCCAGCCGACGCTTCCGCCCGATCCGTCGCGTCGGCAATGTCGACCGCGCCCATCGCGATCGCGGCGGGATCGCCGAAGCTCCCCTCTAGCACCATCTTGAACGCCTGCGCGCGCTCGAACCGCGCCTCGACGTCCCGGGCGCGGGCAATGGCCTTGTCTATTCGCTGCGTTGCGGCGGCCACCTTTGTGGCGATGGTCGCTTCCGTCGCGCCCTTGCGCATCGTTTCCCTGGCGCGCTCCTGTTCGATGACGGAGGCGCGGCTCGCTGCGAGCTGACCGCTTCTCTCGCGCACGCGCGCTGGCGTGTCTTCGAACACGCCCATCAGCGCATCGGCCTGTACGAGGCCCAGCAGTGCATCCAGCGGTGCGCTCGCTTCCGCGACGGTGTCGAACAGCGCCTCCGACTGCTTGACCTCCGTGATGTCGTTGTCCGGGATGGTCTCGATCGCGGCCATCGTAGCGGCGACGTTGTCGATCATCGCCAGATGACGGTTGACCATCAGCGAGCCGCGATTGGCGAGCCACAGGCTGGTCGGCCGGACCCAGGCGCCGAGTACGCTGTTGCCGCAGCGCAGATGATGATTCAGGAATGACAGCGGCGCCCCGACGGTGAAGCTGTGCAGCCACAGCGCCACCTTGGCGAGCTCGACTGCCATCGGGTTGAGATCGACGCCATAGATGCAGCGCTTGAGCACCATACGACGGACGATGTGCGGATCGTCCAATTGTTCGGCAACGATGGGCCAGCCGTGCTCGACGGCCCGTGCGAGGATATCCGCTCGCAGCGCCGCGATGCGGCCGACCAGCGGAGAGGTGTAGCCATCGCCCGCCTCGATCTCCGCGTCGGCGGTCGCCTTCAGCACCTTGTCCGAAAGCCAATCGACCAGGCTGACCAGGAAATGCCCGCTACCCATCGCTGGATCGACGATCTTAAGATCGAGCATCCGGGTGGCAGGGTCGAGCGCGGCGAGTGCCTCGCCAGTCGTGCCCGCGGCAACCGCGTCGGCGAAGGTGAATGTCACTTCGTCCACCAACGGACCGACGGCGCGCTCGATGATCAACCCGACCAGATCTTCAGGTGTGTAATAGGAACCCGAGCGATGGCGCGCGCTGTTGTCGGCGCGCGGTTGCACGCCGCCCGCGCCGTCGGCTTCCACGGCATATTCGAGAATCGATTCGTAAATCGACCCGAGCTGCTGCACCGACAGATCGCGATAATTGATGTAGCGCGGCCGCGGGTGCGCCGGCGGTGCCGCCGGTCGGTGAGAAAGCAGGAAAATCACTTCGCCGGTCACCGTGTCCGGCAATCGCACACGCGCCAGCAGCGGGGCGCCCGCCGGGTCGAACAAGCCGCCATTATAGGGCGGGATGCCTAAACCATCGTCGCCGTCGGCGATCGCCCCGAAGATCGTCTCCAGCCGCCCCCAATATTCGGTACTACGCGATGCCGGAGCAATCTGGTGCTCGCGTGCATCGGCGATCTCCATGCGCATTCGCGTCAGACTATAGCGCGCATAAGGCCCGCGCTCATCCGGCAGCAGGTTGCGATCTTCGGCATAAAGAATGAAGAGTAGCCGATAGAGCAACACCAGCGCACCCGATCGTACGTCTTCGAGATAACCGTCATCGATCGTCCCCGGTCGATCGCGATCATGCTGTGGCAATGCCCGAACAAGGAGTGGAAAGACGCGGTCGAACACCACGTCCGACAGGTCGCGTGCGACGCGTTCTTCCCATTGCCGTGCGTCGATTAGCGCCTGGTCATGGAACGAGCGCCCCTGATCGGCCGGCAGGAACGCCTTGCGGCCGAAAAGCAGCAGGAAAAGACGTAATGCATGATCGGAGCTGACGCCCGCGTCGAGCAGGTCCGGCGTGCAGCCTGGCAAGTCGAACACCTTGCCAAGATCGATCTCGAGATAATCGTCTGCAACCGACAGCGCACCCTGCCAGTAAAGCCGCCAATGCCGTCCGTTGGTAAGGATGCCCCAGCGCATCTTTCCCTGCGTGATGACGTCGGCGCGGCTGAGGTAATGCATCACCTGCGCGGCAGGCACCCCTTGATCGCCCTGCGCCGCACGATCGAGCGGACGGTTCCAGCGCTTCGCCTCGACCAGGGCGGCCCCATGACGGAACCGCTGCCACGAATCGAGGCCAGCCGCCGCGGCATCGGCCTCGGCGTTGGGAAACAGCAGCGCGTCAGGAACATCGTTGCGGCCGCGCGCGTCCATTCGCTGCTGTACCGAAATGTGATCCCAGCCGAGCACGCCCAGCACCGGATAGACCAGCTTGCTTTCGGTCTCGGCTTCAACCGGAGCCTTGCGCTTAAGCAGCGCGGCCAGTTGATCACCAATCCGCGTACGTGCGTCCGCAACCGTCTGGTCGTCGAGATCGCGCCATGGCGCGCTCTCCGTTATGCCCTGCGTCAACCAGTCTCTTGTAAAAAGTCCGCCTTGCAGCACGCGTTTCCCCCCGACCCAGGATGCATAGCCGATTGCGAACAATCGACAATGTGCTGAAGCGTCAGAGGTTTTCGTCGCGATCGCCGGCAGCGCGTATCATCCGCTCGTATAGAGAGCGACCTGGTGGGAAATGTTGCCCCGACGGAGCCAGGCTAAAACTTGCAGTCCCCGGCACAGGGTAGAGCACAGATGTGTGCGTGCGGGGTTTTGCAGGTTCCCACGCTGGTTCAAAACGGTGCCAGTCGATCCGAAGTAGAAACTCGACGCATCCGATTTTGTTAGTCGCGCTTATAATGAGGGGATGAGCCGCGCTCACAAACGAACGCCGAGGGACTTGGGCAACGTCTGCTAAAGGGCGCGTACTCTGATACAGCGAGCTGCAGACTGTATCTAGAAGGCTTGCGCCAATTATCTTCAGTTTTGCGTGTCCGCTACCCTGCTCACTATAGATGTAATTAAGATAACGATGATGCAGAACCCAATACCTGCCTCGACGTTCCAGAGCATCATACCGGTCAGACCATACACCCGTATGAAATCGATGCGGATCGATACGTTGGCGGGATATTTGTCGTTCCGTCCCGCCATATCGCGAAGTCGTCGTGTCCAGATCCGCGAGATCTATCTCGTGACGCCTGATCCAGCGTCGTCCTGCCCCCGATATGTATTCCATATGCTTTCTCCTTCTGATGAACGGATCAATCCCGCCAAGCATCAGAAGAGCACAGGCTATTCTCGAATTTTCCAATGCTCCGGCAGGGATATGCTTTCTTCGAAATCAGGCCATAGTCGCTGAACATGCCGCTTCAGCGTTCGACGCGCGGTGGCGAGATCCTTCAATGTGACGCCCAGACGATCGGCGAGGTCCTGTCCCCGCAGGTCCAAGCCTATCGCCTCGATCAGCGCCGCCTGGCTTAGCGACGCGCTTGCTAACTGCTCGAGGACGTCGGCGCATAGGGTTCTTACGCGCTCGATTTCGATGACCTGCTCGGCCGAGACTACCGTGTAACCGCCGCCGCCCATGCGTTCAGCGACGTCTTCGGTCGGCATGAAGACGTGATTTTCCTTGCCGCGCTCGCGCGATCGACGTTTCGTGGACGCGATGCTGCGCATGACGCCGCTAAGGAATTTCTCGACGGTCAGGTCTTCCCGGCACTGACGCGTGGTCAGCGCCTTGCAGACCGCATCGTGCAAAAGGTCGCGGCCATCTCCGGGCAGGTCCTGCGACATGATGTCGGCCACGCGGCGTGCCTGCCCTCTGTCGGAAAGATCGAGCTTCTCGATTTCCCGGTTGACCTCGTCGCGGCTCAGAGGCCGGAAACCACCGTCGATTGAAAATGGTGCGGACACTGATCGCCTTACCTACTCATGCGCCGGATGCCGAATTCTCAGACAGACTGTCCGAATATTTTCGGACCGGCGCATGAGTAAGTAAGGCCCGTTTTTTCCTTGCCACGACGCTAACAGGCGGTGGTAAAGCAAGGTTGAAGGTCACGACCGATGGGCCGTGACCCATCAACGCCTATGCGGCATCCTGAGTGAGCCACGCCGCCAGAACCGCAGCGTCATTCGCCGCTTCAGCCAGCTTCTTTCCGAACCTTCGCTCGCGGTGTGCTTCGAGCGCGGCGATGTAGCCGCGACCTTCACGCAACTGGATAACACGACGCAGGATCCGATCTTCGACCGCATCCGCCTCGGCGCGCGGATCGGTCAGCCTGCGCCAGCGGGCGAGCAGCAGCGCCGTTGAGATCACATCGACTTCGCAGGCGCTTTGCAGGTCGTCCCATCGGCCGGCGTAGATCAGGTTCGTGACCGCGAATGGCGGGCAGGTCAGCTTGCCCGGGATGTCCATGACCGCAAGCACCTCAGCCAGGTGGATCGGTTTCATGCGCATGCCACCGGTGTATGCGCGAGCGAGATCGATGTGGCGGTCCTTGTGGAACCCGCCGTGTGCCAGCCAGCGCCAACCATGCGGCAGGGTCAGCCCGTGTTGCACGCACCCGTTGATGATAAGCGGCGCATCATGGGCAAGTCCCATCCAGGTGCAAAGTTCGGCATCCGCCGGTGCGTCTGCCAGCACCTGGAGAATGCCGGTTAGCACCTCCCGCTCGCTGTGGTCCGGTGCCGACAGGGTGACGAAGCGCTGTACGTCGACGCCGCCCTGCGCATCCTCGACCAGCACCATCATCGCGGCGGTGGTGATGGTCTGAAAAACCCATCGCGGACACGTCAGCGGGTCTTCGGCGCGCTGGTAGCCGCGGCGGATCGGCTTTTCGTCGGACGGAACCCAGCGTTCCATCTGCTGGTAGCGCCTATGTGCGGTGTCATCGAGCACGGCCGATTCGATGTCGAGCACGATCCAGGAACGCGGACCGCGCGGCGTGGTGATGTTATCGATTTTCATGATGGTTTCCGAATGGGTAATTGGCGGGCACCGGATGGCACCCGCCGTTGTGGGTCAGGCGAAGCGGACGACGGTTTCGACCGAAGCGACGTCTGGCTCGATCCAACCCTGTCCAGTCGGCACGAACCGGTTGGTGGGCAGAAGCGCACCATCCATCGTCGCGGCCCTCTCCCGGATGCGCTTCATCGCGAGTTCACGCCCTTTGCGGATGTCCTTCGGCTTACCCGGCGCTCGAACGAGGCTTCCGCGCTGGTCGATTGCGAAGAATTCGTCGGCGCGGGTGTTGACGAGAGTTAGCGAAGCCGTGTCGTTGGCGGCATAAGGTAACAGTTTGTCGACGATGTCGATGCTGAACATCATACGGTATCCGACAGTGAATCCTGACGGTCTGGGGGCTTTGGTGCTGGACCACCCCGCGTAGATCACGTCCTTGCCCAACATCGTCGCGATGTGGGCGATCTCCATCCCGGTCTCGACGTCCATCTCCTTGCCGGATGTGAACGCCAAGCAATCGTTTGCGGGTTTGAAGCCGGGCCAGCCCATCTCCAAGCGTAGGGCAAGCATCGTGTTCTGGTGGCGAAGCATCATTTCCATTGTGGTTTCCTCTTTTGTGACGGCCTGCTGGCCGGAGCTTTTTTCCGTCTTCCACGGTGCCCAACCGTGACTTTCCGAAAATTACTTCTTCAGTTCAGCATCCGCGGCATGTGCCTTGCGGACACGGCAACGAGCGTCTCGATCGCTCGGCGCAAGCGACGAACCGAGCGCGTATTGCGAAAGAGGCGCAGCAGCGCTGTCTCGGCGCCAGCCTCGATGTGCGGCAGCGCCGATGGCGGCAGACCGGCGTCGCGGGCGACATTGCGCCACAACGCCGCGAGGATCATCTCGCCATGCTCCGGCCCAGGGCCATTCACCTCGACGATATCCACCCGTGACAGCAGCGGTGCCGGCAGGCCGTCAATGCGGTTCGCGGTGAGCACCCAGTTGACGTGGCTAAGGTCGATCTGGGTGGCGAGACAGCCGTCGAAATACTGCGCAGCGGTCGATTGATCGAGCATGCCGAGCAGCGTGGCGACCGGATCTCCGTTGTTGCCGGTGCAGGCCTTCTCGACCTCGTCGATGATGACCACCGGGTTGGCGGTGCTGGTGCGCAGCATCACCATCGCCGGAAAGTTCGGCTGCTGGTGACGATAGCCCCTCGGATTGCCCGCTAGCTCAGCGTTGCTTCCGACCTCGGCGAAGCTGAGCACAGCATCGCCACAACCGGACAGCGCACCCAGTCTCCGCGCCAGATGCGTCTTGCCGGCGCCCGGCGGCCCGACCAGCAGCATCGGCCGCAGCGACAACCACGGTCTTCCCGCCCACAGGCTCATCGTCGCCTGGTCCGCGATCCGGTCGATTGCCGGCGCCATCCATGGGGCTTCCGCACGCAAGATGGCAGCAATGCGTGGCTCGCCCCCGTGACGAACGGGCGTCAGCACCGATGAGCCTGTCAGCGGCGTCAACACAGTCAGTGACCCGTACAGCGTGCCGATCGACGCGATCCACTCGTTGGCCTCGTTGCCGTCCGACGGGATGGAACGGCACGGGCGGACATGCGGCTTGCCATCGACGACCTGCATCACAGCCGCACCTGCGCATCCGGGGTTGTCAACCAAGCCTCGGTCGCCGCCGCCAGCGACTCGGTGTCCTCGCGACTTGCCAGCCAGAGCTGCCAGATCGCCTTCACCCGCGTCACAAGATGTTCGCGGATCGCACCATGGCAGCCGGTTCGGTGGCTTTCGGCGAGATCGGCCCGCGTCATCGGCACGAACGGGATGCCTGCGCCATGCGCTATCGCGTCGAACGACGTGGCGCTGGTGCCGCCGTAAGTTTCGGCAACATCGATTACCTCGCCCGTGAAGACTGAGTCGAGTTCGCGCAGCAGCTTCGCCGCGGCAATGGTATCGCGCGCCGTCTCGGCGACGGCGATGAGCGAGGGCACGACGATGTCTTCCGCGCGCCACAACAGCAGTCGCTCCGGCGGGATGTGAAAGGCGTCCGCGAGCCAGGACATCGTCTCGGCAGGGTCATCGGTGACGGTGGTGCTGTGCGCCGCCACGTGGAACCCCATGCTGCCGAATCTGAACCGGCAGGTCAGCATGGCTGCGCCGACGAGTAGCGTGCGCGCCGGACGCTCGCCGAGGGCGGACTGTTGGATCCAGGATGTGGCAAGAACAACTGTATCGGTGGGCATGAACGTTCCTTGAAATAAAAGCGGCCCGGCCATCACGAGGATGACCGGGCCGACAGGCGTTGATGACGAATCGGAGGGTTTAGGAAACGGCGAAAGCGCGCTCGTCTTCTTCTCGCCGCAACCGGCCGGTGACTCGCGCCAAGGCAGCCTGAATGTCAGCTTTCAGCGCGCGAGGGCGGCACCAGCGCATCAGCGAGCAGTCCACGAAGGCGCGCAGGTGGTGCAGGTCCGGCGTGCTCTCGATATGCCTGGCAAGCGCTGCCATCGGTCGCGTGATCGCCGCTTCGTCGGCAGCTCGCGACGCCGACCAGGCCAGATAGAGGCAGATCGTGGCGGTAGCGTCTTCCATGACGTATCGCCGAATGCGTTCGTGTTCGCCTGCTTCCCACAGTGCAGCAACGTCACCGCCCGCAACATCGGTTTTCACCGGAATCCCGACCTCATCGCAGATGGAAGACAGCCCAACCTTCCGGCCATGCGAGGAATATAGATCCGCAAGATCGACATGTTCGCCGCCGAAGCGGTTGGCAGCCGCGTGATCTGCCAGTGCCTTCAGCCCCCACAACCGTTGCCGCTGAGCGGCGAGGCGAAGAACGAGGGAATCGAATTGCCGCCCGTTGTATGAGGTCACGACGTGCGCTTCCCCAATCCGTCGGTTCGCCTCGACAAGCATCGACGCTTCGTCGGATTCCCCAGGCCTTGCGGCCATCGCGTCGATGGCAAACGCCCAATTGCCGGCGGAATACGTGGCTTTGGCAAAGCCGATGGCGATAGGCCGGTGGGTCGGCCACGGGGGAAACGACCCATCGTCGGCCGGCGGGGCTATGGTCTCGATGTCATAGGCCAAGACCGATGAGCACGGACGCGTAAAATCGGCTAGTTGCGGCTTGTCGCGCATGGTTCACCTCATTTCGTTGAAGCGGGTCGGTGCCCGCAGACGTCGACCGAGCAGGAGCGAGGTTTTTCCTCTCCCCCCTTCTCGGTCTCTCAGGACGTCACTGGTCGGCTTTTCCACGCACGTAACAAGCGAGGCCAGATCATAGAACCGACCGTTAATGCTGCCGCGCTATTCAGCGCACTATGAAACTCACGGAGCAAGATCGTGTCAGATGACCGCGTGCCGGTACGCCCGACACCTTGGCCGCACCGCGGGCCCACCCTGCGATCGGAGCCGAAAGACGTTTTCGGCGAAGCACCGCCACTCTGCGCGGAATGCCCGTCCGCTTGGTGGTACAAGGTCGATCGTCGGTTGGAATGTTATTGTACGCAGTTCCACGGGGTCATGTTTGGCCCAAGGCATCCCGCAGTGACCGCATGCGATGCACGCGAAGAAGCCATCCGCAACGTTCCGAAGCGTCCTGCTCCCGGCTCAGCATGAGCGGCCGTGGCCTGTGACGCGAACGAGTATCAACCGGCATCCGAAACTTTGTCTGCGATGACACGCTCAGCCTGCGACGCCGTTTCCTTGCGAGATCATAGCCGGGTGAGCACGCGCGGGGCCTCGATCCTGCGGACGTGGCGCATCGGTACTCGGCGCAGCATCCTGCCCAGGACGGGCAAGCGTTCTGCCGGGCCGCGTCATGCCGTTTGCACCGCTGCGTCCAACTCTGTCCCAATCTGCCATCGCACGCTGACGGACTGTGGCGGCGTCCATCCAAGGATCATCTGGAACCATCGCAGGTTTTGCGCGAGCCAAAAATTCGGTTTTGGAAGCCGCGACCCGTCGAGGCGGGGTGTTCGCGTTATCGGTCCGCAGGTTCGGCCATACCTTGGCGAAAAACGACATAAATTGCGGATCGGTGCTCCAGCGGGCGACGTCATTCCGCAGTCCGACAGGGAACCGGGCATTGAGACGGATTGCGCCCTGATCGAAACGGAACGGTGCCACGCCGGAGAAATCGTTGAACACTGGATTGAAGCGATCCACCTGTTCACTGCCGATTGCCTCAAGCGCGTCCTGCACAGCGGTCGTGGCGAGATCCCTGCGACTTAAGCCGGCGGAATGAAGCGCTTCGTCGGAAAGGGTAAAGGTCCCCCGGTCGTCTTGGCCGACCCAGTCGTCGCGCAAGCGCAGGGCGTCGAACGCAGCTGCATGAACGGCAATGGCGAGCGCCGAGGTGTTGCTTTGGGTGGCAGCGTCGCGCTTTGCTTCCTCGGGGCCGACGATATCGCGAAGGCGCTTCCCCGTCGCTTCGTCCAAGGGATCGGCTGTAACCATCTGACCAAGTGCCCAGATCGCGGGGCCGGCCACAGGCACACGTTGGAGGTGCTTGCCGATGCCGATAATCACTTGCGGTACACTTACCGGCGTCGCAACCTGTCGGCCCACCGCTGCGATCGTCGGCGCGGTATCGATCTGCGGTGCAGGCACGGGACAGATATGCGGCACGTTGACGGGCCGCTGGTAAGGTGCCGCATTGCCGATCGCGACCATCATCGACGGGGTTGGCGATCTTGGGCCTATTGCGCCGATGCTGATCTTCGGCGCTGACGCCACCGGCCTCACCTCTTTGGCCATGGCCAATATGGGTGGCATGGGCGGACCGGAAGCCGCGGTATCCCCTAGGGTCCTGACCAGTATCGCCATTTCGCCACCGACATACGGTGGCGCCGCCGCCGGGATGGCTCTGATGTTTAAGGGCGCGGACGACGGACGAACAGGCGTCGTGCCGACACCAACGGACATGAGAGCCGGTGCCACGTCTATCCTGAGGCTGGTCGGTTCAGCATTCCACAAGAGCAGCGGGACAGATACCGCTGGCGCTTCGCTGGAAAGAGAAACGACTGCACGCAAGGATGGACCTGCGTTCGGCAGTTCTTGATCTGTGATCGAAAGGAACGATGGGATTATGTCGGTGCGCAACACCGCCACGGGGACCGCCGTGATCGACTCGGACAATGCCGTCGCGGATGTCTCCTCGGTGAAATCAGTGACGGCAGGCGGAACGGGTATGGCAGGAACATCGGCCGCCAAGGTTCCAGTGATCTCCGCCACGGCGGGCACCGTGTCCGATTGCGGCCCATCGGCTATCGCACGCTTCAGCTGTTCCAGCGCCTCCAGCCGCTCGCGCGCCTTTCGCGCTTTCGTACGCGCCTCGTCACGGCGCCTTTTTGCTTCGTTGCGCTCTATCGAGGCGACGTGCTCGCCGCGTCGATGCGCGGCAGTGCCTTCCTGCCCGACATGCTCGCCGCCTTCGCGATCCATGCCACGTTCGCGGTAGGACAGTGCGGTGAAGGTGCGCTCCAACCCATGTTCTTGGGCAACCTCGGTCATCGCCTGCGCGACCATGTGGCGGATGAAGCGCAACCCCTCCTGGCCGTCGATATCAGTTCGAAGGTCGTTAGACACGATGTAGCTGCCGTCTGCCTGGCGGGCCATCGGCAGCGCACCATAGTCGAGATGGAAATGGGGATTGTCGACCTCGGCTGCCGGATCGGCATCATGCGCTGCAGCGGACCAAGGCAGGCCACGCGCTCCAAATACTCGTTCGCCAACGCGCTTGAGCACGTCGCGGCGCGCATCCACCGGCAGACCGTAAGGGAATGTACCGACCATCCGGAACCCGAGCTTGGCATTCTTGCGCATTGCGCGCAGCACCTGCTCCTGCAAGCCCAGCCCCTCGGCCACCTCGTCGAGCGTGTCGCCAAGGTTGCTGAGCACAATCGGCTTGCCCTCGCTGTCGAGCGTTACCGCCGCTTCACGGGCGATATAACGCCAGTGTCGGCGCAGACAGCCCGGGCTGTCGTGCTTGCCGCCCGCGCGGACATAGCGAATGCGAAGCATGATGCCCTCGCGGCCAAGCCGGTCGCGTCGCGCGAGGGCACTGCTGCCCTGCGGACGGTTCGTAACAACCAAGCCAGAATAACCCGTTCTGCGGGGCCCCGACTTTGACTGCCGTTCTGTCGATGCGCGGCGCTGCACGTCCGGTTTGATCCGCACCTGCTTCGACAGACGGCGGATCGCCGCATCCGTTTCGCGCTGGCCGGCCTCGAACTCGCGGCGGACGCGGGCTTCGCTGATCCGGTCGGCAACATCGGCCAGTGCCTCGGCGCGGACCTGCCGAAGCCGCTTCAGCGTGGCGTTGCGCTCTTGGCGCAGCTGCGCCGCAAGGTCGCGGCAGGTGACGCGGAGCCGGGAACCGTCGGCGAGTAGGACGTTGAAACTACGGGTGGGGGGCGCAATGGACGGGCTTGCCCCGGACACCGAATTCGAAGAATTCATTTCCTGCGCCCCCCCACCTAACTCAACCTGTCTTCTCCTATCCCTGCGCCCCTCGCCGAAGTTCCCGTCGTTGCCTCCCCATCCACTTTTCCACGGCTGGGTAAAAATCGGGGGTGGCTGCACTATTCAGCACCGCGCGTGACCGAGCCGGGCACCGACTACAGGCTACCCGAACGTTTATGTGCGCGCCGTCGTACGCGGTTCATATCGATGGATGAGATGGCAGAAGACGGGTCTGTTACGGAAAGCCACCGCACGCGTGGAGCGTACCGGTTGGTCGATCGCCACCATGCTGCGTCTATGGGCTGTGCTTATGCCCCCGCGACCTCGAAAGTTCCTGTTGGGGACCGCGCATAGGATTGAGATTCCAGCCACTGTAACATCACGCGCGCGCGAGCCATCCGCGCCAGGTGAATGCCGCGTAGAACAACTCGACCTCGCCAAAGCCGGCGTCGCGAAGGCATACTTCGTCTTCGTCGGGGGTCAGCAGGGCCAAGCTGGCCGAAACGGCAATGCGCGCCTGTTCCGTTTGCGCCGGGTCTGCACCGGACGCGACGGCGAAGGCGGCGTAGCGAGCTAGCCATCGTGTGCGAGCGGGTTCGTCCTGCGGAAAGCTCGAGTGCACAACAACGAGCGGCGCGCCCGGTTTCAAGCGCCGGTGCATCGCGCTCAACGTCTGCACGCGTTCTTCCCGATCGAGAAAGTGGAGCGTGAGAAGACAGGTCGCGGCATCGAACGGCCCGACTGGCGCAGCGTCGACATAGCCTTCCACAAGCTCGGCGCGACCTGCCTCTTTACCCATGGTCTCCCGGGCCAGGTCGAGCATAGGCCCGGCAGGATCGACGCCCGTGAAACGCCACCCAAGATGGGTGTCTGCCAAGGCCTTGAGTTCGAGCCCACCGCCGGCACCGAGCACCAGCACATGCGCGTCGTCTGGTGCATGCTCGGCAAGCAGAATCGACGTCATGCGATGCACCGCGTCGAGGCCGGGGGTGAAGCGCTTCGGACCCTCGGAATAATTGGCGATGCGATCGCGATCCGAAAACATCTCGAGGAACAGTCGGTTGCTGTCAGCCATGGGGTGTATCCTGGAATTGGGGCGCACGGTCGAAATCGGCCTTCGCGAACGGCCGGTCGCGAAAAAGATAGCCGTAGTAGAAAGTCCGCAGACGCTGGTGGAATGCGCGGATGCGGTCCTGATAGGCGAGTTGCGCGGTGAGATCGGTGTGCGCCAGTCTCGTCAGCAGCGCCTGCACGCCGACCGACGGGAGTACCCAGCCGAGCGCGCGTGCCGTCGCATCGCGCCGTTCCAGCCCGCCGCGATAGGCGCGGACCGCCCCGGCGACGCTCTCGTCACCATTCTGGTGGAACGCGAGATACCATTTGTAGTGGAACTCGGGGCCGAGCGGGGCCGAATCCGCCCATTCGGGGTGGTTGGCGTAGAAGCGCCGCATCGTGGCTTCGCGGGGCACGTCCCACGCTCCGTTCACCGCCTCGCGCTGCGCCATCGTGATCTCCGCGCCCTGGTTGACCGGAGTGGCGGCATTGATCGCGACGTTGGCGAGCGTGGGGACGATCAGCACGAGCACGAGCCACGCCGCCGCCAGCGTCGCCGCATTGGCGACCGAGCTCCAGCGCAGCCGCCCGACCAGCGCCGCGAGCGCAACCCAGAACAGCAGGTAGGCCGCGATCAGCGCAAGCACGATCACGATCGTCGCGAACGCGACGCCCGCGATTGCCGCGGCCACCGCGAACGGTGCACTGAGCACCACCCACAGCAGCAGCAGGCGAAGCATGCTCCTGCGCCGCCACAACCCCCGCCCGCCGTTCGGCAGCGCGTCGAGCATCCGCTGCCGCCCGGCTTCGCGCTCGCCCGAGACGAGATCGTGGAACAGCGCGATCACGAACAGGGGCGTTAGAAACACCAGCACGAATGCGAAGTCGAACCGGCCGGGCAGCGCGAGCTCGGAATTGAAGGTGTCACCGTCATAGATCTGCGCCTCCAGCCCCAACGCGCGGACACGCAGGATGTAGGGCGACACGTCTCGCATGCCGAGCGCGGCGAACGCGAGCGGGGCGGGGGCGTCCCAGGTCGGATGGAAGCTGTAGTAAGCGGCGCTGCCGGCGTCCTTGGTCCGGTCGACATAGTCGCGGACGGCGCCGATATCCTCGGCCTGCGCCGCCGGAATGGCGGCGATCGCGGCGCGTTGGCGGGCAACTTCGGCCATGCCGGTCGCCAGTGCGGCAACTGTCAGTACCGCCAGCAAGGCCAGCGCGACGACCGTCAGCCGCTGGCGCAGCAGCAGGCGAAGTTCGTGTCGAAACAGGCTCATTGGCGTGCTCCCAAACGGCGGGTGGCTAGCGCCAGCAGCGCGACCGCACCCAGCAGCCAGCCGAGCACGATCGCCAGATCCGGCAATGCGTCGGCGGCGAGGGTTCGGCCGTCGGGCGCGACGAAGCGGAAGTCGGGCATCGCTTGCCAGTTCTGCGCGCCGATGCGCTTGCGACGGTCAGCACCGGCGTCGGCAGCGATATCGTTGGTGTAGCTGACGTCCTCCATCTGCAGACGGTTCAGCCGCTGGACGAGCGCGTAGCGATGCGCCTCCGCCTGCGCGAGAAAGCGCTGGTGGCCGGCAAGGTCTGTACCCGCGGCCGCCATCGACAGCGAGCGGAGCGCGATCGCTGGGCTGAGCAGCCCCGCCGTCTCGACCAGCTCGTTCTGCCGCGACTGAGCGGCGTAGCTCGCGTTCGAATAGCGATCGAACAGCGAAGAGGTCATACGCTCGCCTTCGATCGCGAGCGCCCCCTTGTAGTTGATCGGTAGGTCCTCGACCTTCGTGACAGCGTATCGATCGAGCACCAGTTGCTTGAAGCGGGCAAAATGCGGGTCGTCCGGATTATGACTGTCGCCCATCGTCCGCAGGTCACGCGCGACCGCGACTTCGGTCTGGAACCGGTTGGTCAGCGGGATAGCGGCGCTCGCCACGTCAGGCGCGACGCGAGGCACCAACACCACCGCGACCGCCCATAACGCCACCAGCGCCAGCAGCGCGTCACGGCTGCGGCGGACCAGCGCGGAGACGAGCAGGATCAGCACCGCCCAAAGCGCGAGATAGCCGGCATTGCCGAGTGCGAGCGTCAGCATCGGCAACGCCTGCGCGCCGGGTTGAGTCGAGATCGCAACTAGGCCGAGCATCGCCGGCAGCCCTGCAAGCAGCGCCGCGACCCCGAGCGCGAGCAACTTGCCGCCAACCACCTGCCCGCGGCCCGCCCCCTGCAACATCAGCAGGCGCAGCGTGCCCCGCTCGGTCTCCCGGGCGAGCGCGCCATAGCCGAGGAAGATCAGCAGCAGAGGTGCCACCACCTGAAGCACGAACGCCGGCGTCAGCTGGCCGAAGCGAACCAGCAGCGAGCTCTGCCGCACATCGCCGAAATTGGCGGTGTTCTGACGATGCCCCTCCAGGAACATGCTGTTGCCGGTGAACGCATCGACGCCGGGATCGAACGCGGCGAGCGGCCCGAGCGGGCGGAAAATGAAGGTGCCGTAATGGACGACGCGGTGCGGGTGGCGGTCCGGCTGCGCCTTGAACGCCGCCTCGGCGGCTTCGGCGTGACGCGCGCGTAGATCGGCGATGCCGCGCTGGTGCGCCCACGAACTCGCCACCGCCACCAGGGTCAGCAGCACGACCAGCACGAAGGCGATCACCGCAACGCGGTTGCGCCCCATCAGCCGCAGCTCGTCGCGCGCGATTAAGCCGGCGACCTTCATGTTGCCGCCGCTCATGCCGCCAGCCGCTCGCCGCCGACCTGGAAGCGGGCGTGTAGCGCGCGGACGTCGAACCGCTCGGGGCCGCTCGTACGCACCTCATGCGCGACGCGGCCCGCCTCGAGAAATGCGATCCGGTCGGCGATGTCGGCAGCGGACAGCAGGTCGTGCGTAACCATCAGCACTGCGGTGCCACGCTCGCGCACCTGTACCAGCAGCGCGTTGAAGTCAGCGGTCGCGCGCGGATCGAGCCCCGACGTCGGCTCGTCGAGCAGCAGCACCGGCACCTGCCGCAGCAGCGCGACCGCGATCGCGACCTTCTGACGCATGCCCTTGGAGAAGCCGCCAAGCCTTTGGTTCCACGCCCGTTCCTGCAAGCCAGACGCGGCGAGCGCGTCGGTGATCGCGCCACGATCGTGTCGCTCGCCGGACAGCGCGAGCAGATAGTCCGTATTTTCTACGGCAGAGAGATGCTCGTAGAGCGCGACGTTCTCCGGCAAGTAAGCGATGCGCCGCCGGACCACGTCGGGATCGGCAGCCGGATCGATGCCGCAGACCCCGATCGTGCCCGATTGCGCCCGGGTGAAGCCGAGCAACGCCGACAAGGTGGTCGATTTGCCCGCACCATTGCCGCCCAACAGCGCGGTAATGCTGCCCGCTGGGACCCGTAGGGACAGGCCGTCCAGCACGCGATGCGTACCATATGCGAGGATCAGATCATCGATCAGGATCGAGTCGGTCTTGGTCGGCATAGGCACCTCGGTATTGACGATCCGATATCCATGCCGCATCGCAGCAGATGTAACAAGATATCATTGACGATGTTATACCATTACCCTCATAGGCGCGAATTCGGGTGTGCGCGGTGCGTCCGCCGATATCACTAAGGGGGTTTCTCTTGCATCGTCTCATGCGGTCTGCCTCGATGGCAGGCACCTTGCCACTCATCGTCGCGCTCTCGTGCTCGCCTGCCCTCGCGCAGTCGAATGAAGTGCCTCGCGCTGAAGATGAGCGCGACACCATCACTGTGACCGGCGTCCGCCAGTCGTACCGTGGAAATTTCGCGTTGCGCGAAATCCCGCAGGCGATCGCGACGATCGATGACGCGGTCATCGAGCAGAACACCATCCTGCGCCTGACCGACGCTCTCGATCTCAACGCATCCGTGGTGCGGCAGAACACATTGGGTGGGCTGTGGGACAGCTTCGCGGTGCGTGGGTTCGCAGGCGATGAGAACTTGCCAAGCGGCTATCTGGTCAACGGTTTCAACGCCGGGCGTGGGTTCAGCGGCCAGCGCGATGTCGCCGGGATCGAGCGGGTCGAGGTTTTGAAAGGGCCGGCGGCGGCGGTGCTCGGCCGCGGCGAGCCCGGCGGCTCGATCAACCTTGTCACCAAACAGGCAGAGCTTGGCCGCACCTTCGGCACGGCATCGCTGCAGTATCGCAGCTTCGACACGGTTCGCGCGGAGGGCGATGCCAATCTGTCGCTGACCGACGGGCTGTCGGCGCGGCTGATCGCATATGCCGAGCGCGGCGACACGTTCCGCGACAGGGTGGAGCAGAAACGCTGGGGCTTCTTGCCGTCGATCGGTCTAAAGCTGGGTGATGCGACGCGGCTGACCTATGATTTCGAATGGACGCGCGTCGAGGTGCCGTTCGATCGCGGAATTGTGGTGCTGAACGGCAATTTCGCCTTGGTGCCGCGCACCCGCTTCCTGGGCGAGCCGAGCGATGGCGACACGGTCGCCCGGGCGACGGGGCATCAGCTCCGCCTTCAACACGACTTCAACTCGCGATGGAGTTTATCGGTCGGTGCCAGCCACCGCGACACGCGGCTGACTGGGGCTTCGTCCGATGCGGAGACGCTGCGGTCTCGCCAGAAGCTCTATGTCGATGGCCGATCGCTGTCGCGACAGCGCCGTACGCGTCTCTACACCTCCGAACATAGCGTACTGCGCGCCGAAGTCGCCGGCGAGTTCGATACAGGTACGTTCCGCCACCGCGTCCTGATTGGCGGCGATTTCGACTATTTCGATACGGATCAGCTCTTCACCCGCTACCGTGGTCCGGTGGTTACGCCCGCCACCTCGGATCAAGCGGGTTATGTGCTCGACCTGCAGAACCCGGCCTTTGGCCGGTTTCCGCCGGCCGTCACCGCCCCAATCACCAACCGACTCGATGTCCAGCGTACGATGGGCGCGTACGTGCAGGATCAGATCAGCCTCACAGACCGACTGCAGCTTCGCGTCGGCGGGCGCTATGACGACTTCTTGTTGCGCGTCGATAACCGCCTCACCGCCGTACTTGGCCGGCGCAAGCGCAGCCGTTTCAGCCCGCAGGTCGGCATCGTCTATGAGCTGAGCAAGCCGCTGTCGCTCTATGCGGCGTATGGGGAGGGCTATCGCGCCAATATCGGTGCAGACGCCGGGGGCAATGTCTTCGAGCCGGAGACGAGCAAGTCGATCGAGGCCGGCGTGAAGTTGACCGCGCTCGGCGGCCGGCTGACCGGTACGCTGGCAGCGTATCAGCTCGAGAAAACCAACGTCCTGGCCACCGACACACTGAATCCGGGCTTTTCCGTTGCCATCGGCAAGGCCCGCAGCCGCGGCATCGAGGCGGACCTGAACGGCCGCCTTCCCGGCGGCATCGACGTGCTGTTCAGCTACGCCTACACCGATGCGGAGGCTCGGTCACGTGTGTTGGACCCCAACTTCTCTTTCCAGATTGAGCCAGGCGACGCGCTGATCAACATTCCGAGGCACAATCTGAACATGCAAGCTGCCCAGCGCTTCACCTTCGGAACGCGCAACGCCCTGCTTGGAGCGGGCGTCCAGTATGTTGGTGAACGCAAGGGCGAGACGGGCACCAATTTTACGCTGCCGTCGCACACGCTGTTCCGCGTCTTCGGCCAAGCAGATGTCATCGACGGCGTTCAATTGTTCGGCTCGATCACCAATCTGTTCGACGAGCATTGGTACGCGAACAGCTATTCGCCCGTCTGGGTGCAGCCCGGCGCGCCGCGAACCGCCACGGTCGGGCTGCGCGCCAGTTTCTGAGCCAGGATCATCATGCGTTCCCCTTACCTGCTGACAATGGTCGCCATACTCGCGTCGGCCCCTGCCATGGCGCAGGGGCTGCCCACGTCTGTCTTGCCACCTGCACGACCCTGGTCGGGCGCAAGCGAGCGACTGATCGTGGCGCATACCGACCCGTGGATCACCCCCGCCGAACGCGCCGAGTTCGCGGCGACGCCGCGTTATGACGAGACGCGCGCATGGCTCGAACGGCTCGATGCCGCGTCGCCGTTGATTTCGATCGAGACGTTCGGGCGCACCAGCCAAGGGCGCGACATGCTGATGGTCCGCGCCAGCAAGGGCGTGACGGGAAAACCGATCGTACTTGTTCAGGCAGGGATCCATGCCGGTGAGATCGACGGCAAGGACGCGGGGCTCATGCTGCTGCGTGACATCGCGTTGCGGGGCAAGGACGCGCTGCTCGACCAGGTCGATCTGGTGTTCGTGCCCATCTACAATATCGACGGGCATGAGGCGATGAGTCGCTGGAACTTCCCGGCGCTCCGCGGACCGCTCGAGAAGGGGTATGTGGCGAATGCGCGCAACATCAACCTGAACCGCGACTACGCGAAGGCCGATGCTCCAGAAACGCGCGCGATGATCGCGCTGCTGCAACGGCTCGATCCGATCCTCTACATCGACTGCCACGTCAGCGACGGCTTCGACATGCAGTATGACATAACCTTCACTTATGCCGGCTGGGGACGCTACGCCTATCATCGCGCCACTGCCGACTGGCTGATGGACCGGTTCGGGCCGGCAGCGAAGACGGCGCTGGAGCGCGCCGGACACTTGCCCACGATCTATCCCAGCCCGATCGACACGCGCGAACCGACCAGGGGCATCCGCCAAGCTCCCGAAGGCCCCCGGTACTCCACCGGCTATGGCGACTTCATCGGCGTGCCGACCGTGCTGGTCGAGAACCACATGCTCAAGCCCTATCGCCAGCGCGTGATGGGCACATACGTTCTGCTAGAGGCCGCGATGAAGCTGGCGGCAGAAGACCGCGACCAGATCATTGCGGCGAAGACAACCGATCGTGCCAGCCGGCCCGCCACGATGCTGGCGCGCTGGAAGCCAGCGGCGACTCCGATCGGCTGGATCGATAGCTTCAAGGGCATCGCGTTCGAGACCTATAGTTCGCCCGCGACCGGCCGTATGGAACAGCGTTGGACGGGCAGACCGATCACCTTCCGCATGCCGATCATCGGTCAGGACCCGGTTGAGACGGTGACGCTGCCGACCGCTTGGTGGGTGCCGCAGGAGCAGACCGAGGTGCTCGACCGCCTACGCCTCCACGGCATCCAGTTCGAGCCGATCGCCGCGCCGCGCACGCTGACGCTCGACCGGGTGCGCCTGCGCGACGCGATGGTGCAGCGGGCCCGGGACGGGCGCCTGCCGCTCAAGGCGTTGTTCGATCACGCCCTCGTTGTCGAGACGTTGCCCGCCGGCACGATCCGCGTGCCGTCCGATCAACCACTTGGCCTGCTGGCCGCCGCGCTGCTTGAGCCAGAGGCACCGGACTCGTTCGTGGCGTGGGGCTTCTTCCCGGAAATACTCTCTCCCGCGCCGGGTGCCGAAGATTTCGTGCGCGCACCGCTCGCCGAAGCGTTGCTGGCGCAGGACAGCGCGATCAGGGTGGTGTTCGATGCGAAGCTGGCGGCCGAACCGTCGTTCGCGGTCGAACCGGATGCGCGCCTGAACTGGCTGATGGAACGTCTTCCTGATCGCAGTCGGTACTACCTAACCTACCCGATCCGACGGGAATTGTAGCGGCCAAGCCAAGCCGCTCGCACCTGGACCCGCCATACTGCGATTGACCAATATAGATTGGGTAAGCCCGCGGAACGGCTGCCGCGTTCCTGGTGTTGGGCTGAAATGACATGAAGTGGTGCTGTCGCCGTCGTCCAAGTGAACCGCCTCGTTATCTGCCGAACAAATTTTCGGCCTTCGACTTTGTGAAGTCGCAGCCCTCGCCTATAACCACGATATGGAACGCGAGGCTGGCATCAGCGATCATAGGGACACGGCGACATTCTCAATGTCCGATGCCGCGTTCCTAGCGATGCGTGATTTCCTTTCGGCCTTCAAGAAGCTCTTACCAGACAGGGCCGCGTTACGGCGAGGCAATCTCGATACGATTCGGCAGATCGTGTCGCTGTTCGTGTTCGTGTCGATGCTAATCATCCGGGCAGTCATTCGCTGTAGAGAGCGCGTCGCCGCGGCTACAGTGAGCAGTGTCGTATGGGTACGTCGTAACCTCCGCCACCCGCCACAGGCCTGGGCCGCTCCCTAACGTCGCATCGTGGATCTGAACGCGCGTGACCGCTGACGGCGGTCGCGCGTCAATGTCCATGCGCTGACGATGAAGGTGCGATAGCTGCGACACCTGCGATATCGCAGGTGTCGCAGGATCATCGTCTCGCCAATTGCGAGAACGACTGTGAAGGAAAGTGAGAATTGGACCCGCCAGCCGAAGGTGGACGAAGCGGCCGACGCGATCGTCGCTACCGGTAAGTGCGGCGTAATCGACGTCAAAGGCTATCAGGTGGCCAAAGCGCTCGGTTGTGAACCCAATGGCGAGCTGTACACGAAGGTGCGAGACTGGCGCCGTCGTCGGCAAGATCAGGCGGTGCTCTCGACAATCGTCGTGCCGCCGGAGACGGAGGCTGCACTGGACGACGCCCTCGGTCGCATGACCGGAGAGGTGAAGGCGCTCGTCATTCGCTCGATCCAGCAGGCCGGCAGCGACTTCGAACGCTCGAAAACGCTTCAGATCGTCGATGCCGAGCGCCGACGCGACGCGGCCGAGGCCGAAACCGACAACGTGTTGGAGCTGTGGCAGAAGACGGAGGCGGATCTTTCCGACGCTTCCGCGAAGATTGAAGAGCTTGAGAAGAAGTTGGTAGCGGCAAGCAGCCGTGAGACCTTCCTGGCCGGCCGGCTCGAGCAGCGTAATGCGGATTGGGTCACCGCGCTGAGGCAGGAAACTCGCGACGCCGAGCACAGGGTGCCGAGCTATGCCCCGGATGTAGCGATCCCGAACCCTGGTGCCGTGCCGGTCACAGGGATTGATTCGGTCGCAAACGACGCGTCTGGCGGATCGACCGACGATGCGGGCTAGTCGAACATATGCCGTCGCCGCCGAAAGTCCCGGAAATCTGCGGGCTTTCAGCGGGAAGTTCGGCGCATCGGCTGGGCTCATGCTGGCCTCCTTTCACAAGGAGACCAGCATGCCCCATTCCGTAATCCCGCCTTATGCGGGGCCTATCCCAGATCCCAGTTCCCGCCTCGACAGCTTGATCGCGGACGCGAGAGCAGACCTCGCCGCGGCCGAAATCGCGGTCGATGCCGCAAGTGCCGTTATTGAAGCGATCGAGCCGCACCCGCATGCGCACGGGCATACTGCGGGCGAGGATTGTACCTATGCGGGCATAGGCGCCGACCATTTCCTGCCGCTGGCCGGATTGCTCTCACAGCCGTGGCGCGCAGCGCTCGACGTCATCGTGATGGCCCAGAAGCAGCAAAATTTCGATTATCTGCTTAAGGCTTTCCCCGCCGCTATCGCCGACGTTGGCGACACGCTGATCGACGATGGTGCCGATCTGCTTGATGCCCGCAGCGATCGACTCGAACAGGATCTGTCCGAGCTGTTCGAGCGCAAGCCGATCGTTGCGCTCGGGCTGATCTGGCGACTGTTCGGGTTCCACCGCCGCGACCGCGACCCTTGGGTCGGCATCTTCGCGTTCCGCTCCGATCTGCCCGCGCTGATCGTGTCGACCGGCATGATTGCCGAGGACACGATGCTGGGGGACGCGCTTGCCGCGACGGTCACGGCATGCCGCCCATTGTTGGCGGAGGTCGGCAAAGAGGAACTTTGCCGCCGCGCCGCACGGCGCGATGCAGAACGGCAAGCCTCCTGGGCCGAAGTGCCCGAAGCATATCGTCAGCGCGGTTCGTGGCGCGGCTGGGCGCCAACCAAGCGCCAACGCCATCTCATGCAGCGCATCGAAGCAGCACGCTGCCTGCCGATGGCTGCGACCGGTCGTCGTGGCGACACGTCCGACGGGATCACTCGTGCCGGGGGCAATCCTCGATTCGCACTCACAGGCGTGGAGAAGCTCTGATGTCTGAAACCATGATCCAATCGTGGGCACTGCAGCCCATGAAAATTACGATAGCTGACAAAGGGCAGACGGTGGAAGTTGCCGACGTTCAGCGCTGGATCGACGAGCGGAAGCAATTGCTCAGGAAGGCGCGCGAACTGCTGAGCGGGTATGACGGCAAGCCCGCCTCCTTGCGCCCGCATCACGGAACGCTCGTCGGCACTGCTCGGCGGCTATCCGAAATCGCAATGATCTTCGAGCGGTTCAATCAGGAACGCATGCGTTACGCCGACGCCAATATCGTCGCGCTGGTGAAGTATTTCGAAGACCCCAGGACGATGGAGGGGGTCGATGATTGACCTCGCCGACCCCGTTCAGCGCAACATCCACGCAATAATGGTGCGCGATGCGATCGTCCCCGACGATGCGTCGGACATGACGTTGACGGATGCATCGCCCAAGCAGATCGACCGACAGCTACGCGCCATGTTGCCGGGTGTAGATTTCGCCGGCGAGCCTTCGTGTGCCGCACTCGACGACCCACCCGGTCGCCGCCTCGGACGGGGCGCCTTCAACCCGCTGATCCGTGCGGGATGGATCGATGGTCGCTGGAGCCATCATGGTCCAGAACCCCATCGTCTTCCGGAAAGCGAGGAGGCCATCTGCCGCTTCACACTGCAGCAGACTCATCTTGATGGCGGCGGCGGCGAAGGGATGAGGGACCCGCAGATAGAACGGCTGTTAGGGTTCGGCATCAACGACCACGCCCGAAATTCTGACGCGTTACGCGCTAACGGTCCGGCGTCACGGCTCTTCATCGCGGCTTCTATATTGTCGGCTGCCTGCGCGAAGTACGAGCGGGCCCGGAGTCGCACGGAGGCAACCGGCCGCAACATCGAGAGCGTCGAGATCACGGCGTTATCCGTCGAAGCGGCACTGATCGGCACTGCGCGAGTCGCTACCGAAATCCTGTTTGCGGATGGCGACGCACCGCCACGCATCCGCCGGGTCGCCATGCATCTGACTGCTCGGGCGGAGGCGTTCCGCCGGACCCGGGCATTGGGGGATCTGAAGCGAGCAGTGCGTCTGGCGGCTACGGCAGGCGATGCCGTCCACCTCTATCTTACCCGCGGCACCGTGCACGACATTCCGCTTGATCATGATCGTGATTCCGGACGCCTTCGCGAGCGGCTGAAAGTCACGCGTGCCGCATTGGAGACCGTAGTTCAGACCATGCTGGACGACTTGGAAGCGGTTGATGGTTTCCAGGTCTATTTGCTGCTGATGGCGCGCCGTCTGGATGTCGCGCTGGCCCGTCATCCCTGGCTCGCCGCACCACATCCGATCTTCCGCCTGAACTATGCCTACATCGGCGGGCATGCCCTGTTCGCCGAGCTAGAGCGGCTAGGCTTGATCGTCAGCGCCATGGCCGCCCGCCAGAACCTTGACGATGGCACCGTCCTTGACCCCATCACGATGAAGCCCTTCCTACGCACCGCGAGGGCAACCCATGACGAGCTTGTTCGTCAGGCACCGCCGGGCCGTTACCTTGACCTTGGTGCCTACCACCGCGCCGTCACAACGAACTTCATCCGGCGCAAAGCGCATTGGCTGAGCGCGACAGTGCCGAGCTATACGCATCACGCTTACGCAACTGGCTCTCGGTTCTGTGATCTGGCTTCTGCGGCCCTCGATGTCTCGACTCATGATTTCATCCGGCGCTCCGAGCTCGATAAGCCGACTCAGCGGGGGCGACGCCGCGAACGCCTCGTGCTGTTCTATGGTTTGGACATCGAGGAAACCGTCATTCTAGCCCTGCGCCAGATCCTTTCGCGTCTGATGCAGCCCAGCGCTGGCAGCGACGACTGGCGCGTTGCTTTTGGTCGCACCGTCCATCGCATCCTATCGCACACCGCGCCCTCGATCGCCGCGAAGCTCGAGACGACCTCCTGCCTCAAGACGGAGGCCGCTACATGCAAGGGTCTGAGCAACAGAGCCACCGAGCTTGCCCGGCGCTTCGACGACCGTGACTATGATCGCCCTTCCGGCGTTGGGTTCGACTACGCGCTCTGGTTCGACCGCGACCGCGACGCCTCGTTCTGGGACCGCCTTCAGAAGAACGCGAAGCTGTACGCGGGGTTCGGATCAGCCTTTATCCCTGCACCGACATCTGCGGAGCGCGAGTCGTTACCCGGGCGGCAAGGGCGACGCGCAACACCAGTAGAGTCGCCACCATCTCGTTGGCGGATCGTCATGATCGAAGCGAAGAAAGCGTTCGACGCCTATCAGCCACTCTATCTGAAAAGTCGGCCCAGCAAACTGACCGCCCGAATCATGGCACGGATGAACCAAGGCTACTCCGCCTTCGCGTCTGACCCTCAGTTCCGCACACTGTTCAACAGCTGAAAACGTAGGAATTGGGCCGTGTTTTGACGGGAACCTCTCTGCGGTCGTGATCGGCAGGTTCGGCCCATGGAGAGGCCACCGCCCACCACTGTCGACACTGACGAACCCGCACCGGCGCTCGGGGTGGCCGAGGCGACACGATCGGTATCCGTGTTATCCGACGCCGCCCCCGATCTGACGATCGCATCTGCAGCCAAGCGCCATAGCAAAGCACGCGGCGTAATGCGTCCCCTTCCGGCATACAGCGTTTTCCCTTCCGACTTGCCGATCACGGCCGAGGAGATTCATAAGGTTCTGGCAGCGCTTGGCCCCGATCTGGCCGCGCTTTTCGAGGAGTAAGGTTGATGGCGCGCGGACGCGGAACGAAGGTCGATGGGAACGTTCGCGCCTATGCTTACCTGCGGCTCTCGGTCGACAAGGAGGACGGGAATGCCCAGAGCATTGAGGCTCAGCGTAACGCCCTACGCGCATACGCATTGCGCGAGAATATCGAAATCGTCGAGGAGTTCGTCGATTCCGGCTTGAGCGGCCAGTCGGCCAAGCGACCCGAATTTAACCGAATGATCGCGCAGGCGACCGACGGCTCGAAGCCGGTTCAGATGGTCGTTATGTACCGTCTAGCTCGCATGGCGCGGAATATGCGTATTTTCTTCAACGCGCTCGATGACCTCGGAGACGCGGGCGTCGAAGTCGTATCGATGACCGAAAATTTTGGCGAGGGACGCTCGAAGCGGATCGGCCAGACGATCAGCGCCATGATCGCTGAGCAGCAGGCGATCGATTCGTCCATCTACACCCGCAAGAGCCGCCGGGAGAACGCGCGTCAGGGCTTCTACAACGGTGGTCCAGTCGCGTTCGGTTACGAAACCTACGTCGCGCAGCAGGATGGTCAGAAAGAGCGCATGAAACTGCGGACCGTCCCCTCCGAGGCCTCGGTGCTTCAGGAAATCTTCGATTGGGCGGACATGGGCCGGGGCGGTCGCTACATCGTGAAAACGCTCAACGAACGCGGCACGACGCTCCGCGGGGCGAAGTTCTCCAATAGTAATCTGGCCGGCATCCTCGCACGCGGCATGTATGCTGGAATTTACTATGATAGAACCGCCGACGACGACGGCAATGTCCCGGAGCCCGAGGACTGGATTGCGGTGCCGTGCCCCGTGATCATCAATCGAGATCAGTTGGAGCGGGTTGCAGCGCTCCGCGCTAGCCGCAACCCGCGCAAGACCGCGCCGCACATCTCCGCCGGCACCACAATGCTCATGGGGATCGCCAAGTGCGGCATGCCCGGCTGCACATGCGGCATGACCGTAAGATCAGGAAAAGGCGGGAGGTATCATTATTACGTCTGCAACGGCCGGGTGAATCAAGGCCGCACCTGCGACGGGCCGAGCATTCGGCGCGAACAGCTGGATGGTGTTGTCCTCGACGCCGTAGAGCGCCAACTGCTCGCGCCGTCACGCCTGCAGGCGTTGCTTGCGGACGTCGTAAACCTCTCGGACCAGAAGCGCGTTCAGCACGAGCAGGAGCTTGCTCATGCTCGTGCTGAACAGACCCGGCTACGCACTGCTATCGATCGCCTGCTTGTGCTGGTGGAAACTGGTCAGATGGGTCCGCGCGATCCGATCTTTGCTAGCCGGATGAGCGAGAACCGCGCGGCTCTCGCGGCCGCCTCAACCCGCATAGACACGCTGGAAACGCAGCTATCGCGTGGATCACGCAAGATCACCGCCGAAACGGTTGATCGTTTTGGCGCTTTGCTGTCGGCCAAGCTCCGAGATGACGATCCGACCCTGCGGACGGCGTACCTGCGCATGCTGGTATCGGTCGTCACCGTCGCGACGGACGAGATTCTCATCTACGGCCCGAGGGCGGCGTTAGAGAACGGGGTCGCCAACGGCGTCCCGCGTCTCGAAGGGACGGTGCCCATCTTTGACCGGAAGTGGTGCCCAGAAGAGGACTCGAACCTCCACGACCTTGCGATCGCCAGCACCTGAAGCTGGTGCGTCTACCAATTCCGCCATCTGGGCACGGGGTAGGTCGGCGCGTCTAGGGGACGGGGCTTAGCCTTGTCAACCGCGCGGTGACTCGGCAAGGCGGAGATCACGATACCCAGGTCGAGGGACGGGCGCTTGATGAAGGACAAATTGGTCACTCTGTTCGGTGGCGGTGGCTTTGTCGGGCGGTATGTCGCCCAGGCTCTGCTCGCCGGCGGCGCACGCATCCGCGTGGCGCAGCGCGATCCGCGTCAGGCGTGGTTCCTCAAACCGCTGGGCCAGCTCGGGGGTACCCATGTCGTCGCCGCCGACATCACGCGGCCGGACACCGTCGCGCAGGCGGTGGCCGGGGCGGACGTGGTCATCAATCTGGTCGGCGTGCTGACCGGCGACTTCGCGCGCTATCATGTCGAGGGTGCCCGGATCGTCGCGGAGGCGGCGCGGGCCGCGGGCGCCAGCGCGCTGGTCCATATGTCGGCGATCGGTGCCGATCCGCACAGCCCGTCCGCCTATGGCCGCTCCAAGGGCGACGGCGAGGCAGCGGTGCGCGCGGCGTTTCCCGATGCCACGATCGTGCGTCCGTCGATCGTGTTCGGGCGCGAGGATCAGTTCGTCAATCGCTTCGCGGCGATGATCGCCAAGGCGCCCGTGGTCCCGGTTCTGCGCGCGGGCGCCAGATTTCAGCCGGTGTTCGCGAGCGACGTGGGAGACGGTATCGCGCGGATCGCTGCCGATGGCCCCGCGCATGCGGGCCGCACGTATGAATTCGGCGGACCCGACGTCATCACGATGGGCGAATTGATCCGCTGGATCGCCCAGGCGATCGGGCGCGATCCGACCATCGTCGAACTGCCCGATTTCGCGGGTGACCTGATCGCACGCGCCGGTTTCCTGCCGGGCGCGCCGATCACGCGCGACCAGTGGCTGATGCTCCAGCGCGACAATGTCGTCGCGCGAGATGCCGATGGTCTCGCGGCGCTAGGCGTCGATGCCACGCCGCTCGCCGCGGTCGCGCCCGCCTGGCTGGTGCGCTTCCGCCGTAAGGGGCGCTTCGGAACCCGCGCCGAGCCTGTCGCCTGATCCCTCGAATCGTTAGGCCGAACCCGTGCAAGACCTGCTCACCATCATCCTGCTCGGCATCGTCGAGGGGGTTACCGAGTTCCTGCCCGTCTCATCCACCGGCCATCTCATCCTGGCGGGTGCGCTGCTGGGGTTCGAGGGACAGGCGGCAGGCACGTTCGAGATCGTCATCCAGCTGGGCGCGATCCTGGCCGTGGTCGTCCTCTATTGGCGGCGGTTCGTCGATGTCGCGGCGGGGCTGGTGAAGCGTCAGTCGAGCGCCTGGGCGTTCGCGCGCAATATCGCGCTCGGCTTCCTGCCCGCCGCAGCCGTCGGGCTGATCGTGTACAAGGCGGTCAAGGCGCTGCTCGAAAGTCCGACAACTGTGGCGGTCGCGTTGATCCTGGGCGGCATTGCAATCCTTATCATCGAACGACTGGTGAAGGCCGCTCGCATTCCCACGGTCGAGGCGATGCCATGGGCGACGGCGCTCGGCATCGGCGCGATCCAATGCCTGTCGATGATTCCCGGAGTCAGCCGCTCTGGCGCGACGATCATGGGCGCATTGACGCTGGGTGTGGACCGGCGTGCGGCCGCGGAATTCAGCTTCTTCCTGGCCATTCCAACGATGCTGGCCGCCTCGGGGTACGACCTCTACAAATCCGGTGGCGCGATCGGCGAAGGCGGCTGGAGCGCAATCGCGATCGGTTTTGCGGTATCGTTCGTCGTCGCGTTGGTCGTGATCCGCTGGTTCGTCGGCATCGTCAGCCGCCATGGGTTTGCGCCCTTCGCCTGGTATCGCATTGTCGTTGGGACGATCGCGCTGATCGCGCTCCAAGCCAGGTAGGTCCATTTCGTATCTTTTTGGCGTTGTCGGTTAGCCGCCAGTTTGCTCGACGGATACTGATGTGGGTTTTTAACGGCCGAGTCGGTCTTATCCAGCCGATTTGACGTGACATCGGCTGTCACAGGTCATATTCCGTCCGTGGAGGACGGCGATGGCGAACGATTCTATGCTGAAGTTCGTGGGGTTGCCTCAGGCTTATCCGGCCAAGCGCGACGCTCACGATCGTGCCGAAGACTTTCGCGAGATCGCCGACCGTTATGCAGTGCCCACCGCCGAAGATCAGGCCGGACGCTGCTCGCAATGCGGGGTGCCCTATTGCTCGGTCCACTGCCCGCTCCACAATCACATCCCCGATTGGCTGCGGCTGACGGCCGAGGGGCGGCTGCGCGAGGCGTATGAACTGAGCAACGCGACGTCGACCATGCCCGAAATCTGCGGCCGCATCTGCCCGCAGGATCGGTTGTGCGAAGGCAATTGCGTCATCGAGTTTTCGGGCCACGGCGCGGTCACGATCGGGTCGGTTGAGAAGTTCATCACCGACACCGCCTGGGAAGAAGGCTGGGTCGAGCCGATTCATGTCGGCCCCGCGCGCGGCCAATCCGTCGGCATCATCGGGGCGGGGCCGGCGGGCCTCAGCGCCGCCGACTATCTGCGCACCTACGGCTATGAGGTGCATGTCTATGACCGCCACGATCGTGCGGGCGGATTGCTGACCTATGGCATCCCCGGCTTCAAGCTGGAGAAGCCCGTCGTCATGCGCCGAGTCGATCGGCTGAAGGCTGGCGGCATCGTCTTCCACGAAGGTTTTGCGGTCGGCGAGGATGCGACGCTCGACGACCTGCGCCAGCGCCACGACGCGCTGCTGATCGCGACCGGCGTGTACAAGGCGCGCGATGTTGAAGTGAACGGTGCCGCTGCGCGCGGGGTGATTGCCGCGCTCGATTATCTGACCGCTTCGAACCGCAAGAGCTTCGGTGATGCAGTGGCCGAATTCGACAGCGGCGCGCTCGATGCCGCTGGCAAGCACGTTGTCGTGGTCGGGGGCGGCGATACGGCGATGGATTGTGTGCGCACCGCCGTCCGGCAAGGCGCCGCATCGGTCAAATGCCTCTACCGCCGCGACCGCGCCAACATGCCCGGCTCGCAGCGCGAGGTCGCGCACGCCGAGGAGGAAGGTGTCGAGTTCGTCTGGCTCTCCGCGCCCCAGGCCTTTGGCGGCGAAGGCGATGTCGCAAGCGTCCAGGCGCGTCGCATGCGCTTGGGCATCCCGGACGCGAGCGGCCGGCGAGCGCCCGAGGTCGATCCGGGCGGCGACTTCGAACTTCGCGCCGACATGGTCATCAAGGCGCTCGGCTTCGACGCCGAAGACCTCCCCACCCTGTTCGGCGCGCCCGAACTCGGCGTCAGCCGCTGGGGCACGGTGCTGGTCGACGGCAAGACGCTGATGACCAGCCTCGATGGCGTATTCGCGGCAGGCGACATCGTGCGCGGCGCATCGCTAGTCGTCTGGGCGGTCCGCGACGGCCGCGACGTGTCGGCAGCGATGCACAAGTGGCTGAAGGCGAAGGCGACGAACGCGAGGGTGGCGGCGTGAGGCTGGAACCGGAGGAGCTAAAGGCCATCAAGGCGGCCGCAGCATATGCTTTCGGCCCGGACGCGACTATCCGGCTGTTCGGAAGCAGGGCGGATGATTGCCGCAAGGGCGGCGATATCGATCTGCACGTGGAAGTCGATCCAGATGTCGATACCTGGCAGGCAAAATGCCGGTTCGAGGACAATCTATTCGCCCGCATCGAGCCTCAGCGCGTGGACGTGGTCGTGCGCAAGCGCGGCACGTCGGCAAGCGGCATCGATTTGATCGCGCACCGCGATGGTATCGCCTTGTGACGAGAGAAGGCGAGATCGCCGTGCTGCGCGAACATATCGCGGCGTGCGATCGGCTTGAATCCGGTCTCGTCCGGGTACGAAGCCGGGTCGAGCCGCTGATTCCGATCGGCAGCGACCGCATGCGATCGCTCTCAGACGACGAGCACGTCGATGTGCTCGCGTTTTTGAAAACCTTCGAACAATTGGAAGACACGCTGGGCCGCACGCTCAAGACAATCGCCATGCTCATGCAGTTTGGAAAAACAGAGCGCCTGATGCCGCGCGACGTCGCGTACCGGGCCGTGTCGCTAGGCATCCTGGAAGACGGCAAAGACTGGGCCGATGCCGTGCGCGTCCGCAACGAACTTGCCCACGAATATCCGCTTCGTCCCGATAAACAGTCCGAACAGGTCAACAAGGCGTGGGAAAAATGCACCACGCTCTTCCAGACCGCGAACGCCATTCGGAACTTCGTAGAACGCGAAAGGCTGCTGCATGGCGACCTCTGACATGACCGACCAACGCGCCCATCTCGCCGAGCACGGCATGTACCGCCCGGAATTCGAGGGCGACGCCTGCGGCGTCGGCCTCGTCGCCGCGACCGACGGCAAGCCCTCGCGCCGGGTCGTGCAATCCGCGGTCGACGCGCTGAAGGCGGTCTGGCACCGCGGCGCGGTCGATGCCGATGGCAAGACCGGCGACGGCGCCGGGCTGCACATCGACCTGCCGGTGCGCTTCTTCGACGATTGCGTTCAGGCGTCGGGGCACAAGGTGCGGCCGAACCGGCTGGCGGTGGGCATGATCTTCCTGCCGCGCACCGATCTGGGCGCGCAGGAATCGTGCCGGACGATCGTCGAATCCGCGATCATCGAGGCGGGCTATACCATCTACGGCTGGCGGCAGGTGCCGGTCGACGTGTCGGTCATCGGCCTGAAGGCGCAGGCGACGCGCCCCGAGATCGAGCAGATCATGATCGCCGGCCCCCTGCCCGAAGAAGCCGACGCCGCGGAGTTCGAGAAGAACCTCTATCTCGTCCGCCGCCGGATCGAAAAGCGCGTGATCGCCGCGCAGATCCAGGGCTTCTACATCTGCTCGCTCAGCTGCCGGTCGATCATCTACAAGGGGCTGTTCCTCGCCGAATCGCTGTCGGTCTTCTATCCCGATCTCGTCGACCAGCGCTTCGAATCGCGCGTCGCGATCTTCCACCAGCGATATTCCACCAACACCTTCCCGCAATGGTGGCTGGCGCAGCCGTTCCGCTGCCTCGCCCACAACGGCGAGATCAACACGATCCGCGGCAACAAGAACTGGATGCTCAGCCACGAGATCCGCATGGCCGCGCATGCGTTCGGCGACGATTGCGAGGATATCAAGCCGGTGATCCCGGCGGGCGCATCGGACACCGCGGCGCTGGATGCGGTGTTCGAGGCGATCTGCCGATCAGGGAGAGACGCGCCGACCGCCAAGCTGATGCTGGTGCCCGAGGCCGCTAGCCCCGACATGCCCGCCAGCCATTCGGCGATGTACCAATATCTCGCCAGCGTCATGGAACCGTGGGACGGCCCCGCCGCGCTGGCGATGACCGATGGCCGCTGGGCGGTGGCGGGAATGGACCGCAACGCGCTGCGCCCGCTGCGCTACACGCTGACCTCCGACAAATTGCTGATCGTCGGTTCCGAAAGCGGCATGGTGATCGTGCCCGAATCGACAATCGTCGCCAAGGGACGGCTGGGACCGGGGCAGATGATCGCGGTCGATCTCCAGGACGGCGTGCTGCTCGACGATCGCGCCGCCAAGGACCGAATCGCGGGCGAATACGACTATGCCGCGATGATCGGCGAATTCCTGACGCTCGACGATCTGCCCCCCGCCAGCGAGGATGCGACGATCCGCTATCCCCGCGCCGAACTCGCGCGCCGGCAGGTCGCGGCCGGGCAGACGATCGAGGACATGGAGCTGATCCTGTCGCCGATGGTCGAAGGGGGCAAGGAAGCGATCGGATCGATGGGCGACGATACGCCGCTCGCGGTCATTTCCGACAAGCCGCGGCTCATCAGCCAGTTCTTCCGCCAGAACTTTTCGCAGGTTACGAACCCGCCGATCGACTCCTTGCGCGAACGCTACGTGATGTCGCTCAAAACCCGGTTCGGCAATCTCGCCAACATCCTCGACACCGAGGACCGGCGCACCCGCGTGCTCGTGCTGGAATCGCCGGTGCTGACCGGGGCGCACTGGACCCGGCTGAAAGCGCATTTCGGCAGCGCGGCGGCCGAGATCGACTGCACGTTCGAAGCGGGCGGCGGCCCGGAGCGGCTGCGCGCCGCGATCCAGCGCATCCGCAACCAGGCAGAACAGGCAGTGCGCGAGGGCAAGAGCGAGCTGTTCCTGACCGACGAAGCCACGTCGGAGGATCGCGTCGCGATCGCCGGCGTGCTCGCGGTGGCGGCGGTCCACACTCATCTGGTGCGGAAAGGGTTGCGTTCGTTCGCCAGCATCAACGTGCGTACCGCCGAATGCCTGGACACCCATTATTACGCGGTGCTGATCGGCGTCGGCGCGACGACCGTTAACGCCTATCTCGCCGAAGCCTCGATCGTCGACCGCCACGCACGCGGGCTGTTCGGTACGCTGACCCTCGACGAATGCCTCCGGCGCCACCGCGTGGCGATCGACGAGGGGCTGCTCAAGATCATGTCGAAGATGGGGATCGCGGTGATCTCCAGCTATCGCGGCGGCTATAATTTCGAGGCGGTGGGCTTGAGCCGGGCGCTGGTCAACGACCTGTTCCCCGGCATGCCCGCCAAGATTTCCGGCGAAGGCTATGCCTCGCTTCATCTCAACGCGGCGCTACGCCACGAACAGGCGTATGACGGGGCGGTCGCGACGCTGCCGATCGGCGGCTTCTATCGCCAGCGCCATACCGGCGAGACGCACGCTTATTCGGCGCAACTGATGCACCTGCTGCAGACGGCGGTGGCGACCGATAGCTACTCCAGCTACCTGCAATTCAGCCGCGGCGTCAGCGACATGCCGCCGGTGTATCTGCGCGACCTTCTCCAGTTCAACTTTCCCGCCGAAGGTGTCGCGGTCGAGCAGGTCGAGGCGATCACCGAAATCCGCAAGCGCTTCGTGACGCCGGGCATGTCGCTCGGCGCGCTAAGCCCCGAAGCGCACGAGACGCTGGCGATCGCGATGAACCGGATCGGCGCGAAGGCGGTGTCGGGCGAAGGCGGCGAGGACACGAAACGCTTCACGCCCTACGCCAACGGCGACAACGCCAATTCCTCGATCAAGCAGATCGCGTCGGGGCGCTTCGGCGTGACCGCGGAATATCTGAACGCCTGCGAGGAGATCGAGATCAAGGTGGCGCAGGGCGCCAAGCCCGGCGAGGGCGGGCAGCTGCCCGGCTTCAAGGTCACCGAATATATCGCCAAGCTGCGCCACGCGACGCCCGGCGTAACCCTCATCTCGCCGCCGCCGCATCACGACATCTATTCGATCGAGGATCTGGCGCAGCTGATCTACGACCTGAAACAGATCAATCCGCGCGCGCGGGTGTGCGTCAAACTGGTCAGTTCGGCCGGGATCGGCACTGTCGCGGCGGGCGTGGCGAAGGCGCATGCCGACGTCATCCTGGTGTCGGGCCACGTCGGCGGCACCGCGGCGTCGCCACAGACCAGCATCAAATACGCCGGAACGCCGTGGGAAATGGGGCTGAGCGAGGTCAACCAGACGCTGACCCTGAACGGCCTGCGCGGCCGCATCCGGCTGCGCGCCGACGGCGGGCTGAAGACGGGGCGCGATATCGTCATCGCCGCGATCCTGGGCGCCGAGGAATTCGGCATCGGCACGCTCAGCCTCGTCGCGATGGGCTGCATCATGGTCCGCCAATGCCATAGCAACACCTGCCCCGTCGGCGTCTGCGTCCAGGACGAGCGGCTGCGCGCCAAATTCACCGGCACGCCCGAAAAGGTCATCAACCTGATGACCTTCATCGCCGAGGAAGTCCGCGACATCCTGGCGCGGCTTGGGGTCAAGAGCCTCGACGAGGTGATCGGCCGCACCGAATTCCTGCGCCAGGTCAGCCGTGGTGCCGAACATCTCGACGATCTCGATCTCAACCCGATCCTCGCCAAGGTCGATGCGACCGACGCCGAACGCCGCTTTTCGCTGAGCACCTTCCGCAACGATGTGCCCGACAGCCTGGACGCGCAGATCCTCAAGGATGCCGCCGCCGTCTTCTCGCGCGGCGAGAAGATGCAGCTGACCTATTCGGTGCGCAACACCCACCGCGCCGTCGGCACCCGCCTGTCCAGCGAGATCACGCGCACCTTCGGCATGTCGAAGCTCAACGATGGCCATGTCACCATCCGGCTGCGCGGCTCCGCGGGGCAGTCGCTGGGCGCTTTCCTGTGCAAGGGCATCCGTCTGGAAGTGTTCGGCGATTCCAACGATTACGTCGGCAAGGGATTATCCGGCGGTGTCATCGTCGTACGCCCGGCGGTCTCCTCCCCACTAGCGTCTCAGGACAACACCATCGTCGGCAACACCGTCCTCTACGGCGCGACCTCCGGCAAATTGTTCGCGGCCGGCCAGGCGGGCGAGCGGTTCGCGGTGCGCAACTCCGGCGCGACCGTCGTTGTCGAAGGCTGCGGCGCCAACGGCTGCGAATATATGACTGGCGGCACCGCCGTGGTGCTGGGCGCGGTCGGCGCGAACTTCGGTGCGGGGATGACCGGCGGCATGGCGTTCGTCTATGATCCGACCCGAACGTTCGACGCGCGCGCGAATCCCGAGACGATCGTCTGGCAACGCCTGACGGCGCGGCATTGGGAGAACCAGCTCTACCTGCTGGTCAGCGAACACGCCCGCGCGACCGACAGCCGCTGGTCAAAGGGGCTGCTGGACGATTGGGACCGCATCGTCGGCGACATGTGGCAGGTGGTACCCAAGGAAATGTTGAACCGGCTGGCGCATCCGCTCGACGACGCGGAGGTGCTGGTCGCAGCGGAATGATGTCCCCTCCTCTAAGGAAGGGGGATAGGTTATCGGCGAACCAGCGTCCCCGCCCCGCGCTGCGTGAAGATTTCCAGTAGCAGCCCATGGGGAACGCGGCCGTCCAGGATAACCGCGGCATCCACCCCGGCCTGGACCGCGGCGACGCACGTCTCCAGCTTCGGAATCATCCCGCCGCTGATAGTTCCGTCTGCGCGCAGTTCGGCGATCCGCGCCGGATCCAGATCGGTCAGCAGTTCGCCCGATTTGTCGAGCACGCCCCGCACGTCGGTCAGCAGAAAAAAGCGCGCCGCCCCCAGTCGCCCGGCAATCGCACCTGCCATCGTGTCGGCGTTGATGTTATAGGTGTGGCCGTCCGCCCCCATTGCGATCGGCGCGATGACCGGGATCACGCCGTCGGCCGACAGCGTTTCGAGAATACGCGGATCGACGGCCACGGGCTCACCGACAAAACCCAGATCGACGTGCCGTTCGATGCCTTGCAGCTTGTCGGGTTCCGACCGCTGCACCTTGGCCGCGGTGACCAGCCCGGCGTCCTTGCCAGACAATCCTACCGCACGTCCCCCCGCCTGCCCAATCCAGGCGACGATTTCCTTGTTGATCGATCCCGCCAGCACCATTTCGGCGATGTGTGCGGTTTCGGCGTCGGTAACCCGCAGACCATCCACGAAGCGCGATTCCACCCCGAGCCGTTTCAGCATGGCGCCGATCTGCGGGCCGCCACCGTGGACGACGACCGGATTGATCCCCACCGCCTTCAGCAGCACCACGTCCTCGGCGAAGTCGCGCTGCAATTCGGGGCTGCCCATCGCGTGGCCGCCGTATTTCACGACGAAGGTCTTGCCGGCATAGCGTTGCAGATACGGCAACGCCTCGGTCAGCGTCTCCGCCTTGGCGAGCAGGGCTGCGTCGGGTCCATCGGTCATGGCAGCCGGTTACTTTCGCGCGGGGTCCGCGTCCAGCCATCGTCCAAGCGCGACGAAGGCATAGATGAGCGGCGGGACCAGCACCGCCGAAAGTATCGTCTTGGCCAGCAACTGCCCGGCGAGCAGTTGCCCGATCGGAAAGACCCCCCAGAATGCGATCGTGACGAAGAGCAGGGTATCGACGATCTGGCTCAGCACGCCTGCTATCCCTGAGCGAAGCCAGAGCATCGGCTTGCCCTCACGTCCCTTCAACCAGGAGAAAATGGTGACGTTGAGCGTCTGCGATATTCCGTAAGCGACGATACCGCCGAACCAGATGCGCGGGGTACCGTCCTCCAGCCACCGGCCGGGCTTGCCGCCCATCATCAGTTCGAACGCGGCGATCCGGTCTGGCGCCATGCTGGGCGACGCGGGCACCGCGAGAACGATCAGGGTCAGCCCCAGGGACATGACGAGCGGTACGAAGCCGAATATCACCAAGCGGTTGGCGACGGTTCGGCCGTACAGTTCGGCAATCGCGCTGGACGTTACGACAAGCAGCAGAAAGGCAAAGATGCCCGCCTCGATTGCAAGCGGGCCGAGCGCGACCTGCTTGTTGCCCAGCACCCCGGCGATGCAGACCATGCCGCCGTAGAAAACCGAAAAGGCGAACAGCGCGCGCGGGATCGCGGGGGAGGTCGTATCCATCGCGCGGACGCTACCGCGAAATGCCGCCACGTCAAATCACTAGCCGATGCGTGATCGCGGTGTATGGTGCGGCGCCGCACCGACGGGGGGCTGCGGACGCTTGAGCGGGATGCGCATGACCAGACTTCTCATCGGCCTTGCCGGTATTCTCGTGATCCTCGGAATCGCGTTTGCGCTCTCCACCGACCGCCGCGCCATTCGGCTGCGGGTCGTCGGCGCCGCCTTCGCGCTCCAAACGGCGATCGCGGTGCTGGTGCTGTATTCCAGCGTCGGCAAGGCGGTGCTCGGCACGATGTCGCAGGGCGTCGCCAACCTGCTGGGCTATTCGCAGAAGGGCACCGAATTTCTCTTCGGCAAGATGGCCTCCCCCGAGATCGGCGGAGCCAGCTTCGCCATCGCGGCGCTGCCGGTCATCATCTTCTTCGCCAGCCTGGTGTCGATCCTCTATTATCTGGGCATCATGCAGATGATCGTCCGCTGGGTCGGCGGCGGGATCGAGAAGGTGATCGGCGTGTCGAAGGTCGAATCGCTGTGTGCCGCGGCCAACGTGTTCGTCGGGCAGAGCGAATCGCCGCTCGTGATCCGTCCCTATCTGGCGGGGCTGACCCCGGCGCAATTGTTCACCGTCATGGTCAGCGGCATGGCGGGCGTGGCCGGCACGATCCTGGCCGCTTATGCCTCGATGGGCATCCGCATCGACTATCTGCTCGCCGCCAGCTTCATGGCCGCGCCCGGCGGCATCCTGATGGCCAAGATCATCATGCCCGACCGGGTGACGCCGCCCGAAGGCGAGCTGCCGCTGGGCGATGCGCCGGATGAGGACCGCGCCATCGCCATCGCTGAATCCCGGATCAGCGGCCGCGGTCCCGCCGCACTGCTGCCCGAAGGCGCACCCGGCGAACCGATGCCCGAGGCGAGCCACGACGAGGAGAAGCCCGCCAATCTCATCATGGCCGCGGCACAGGGTGCGCAGACCGGTGTGCGTCTCGCGGTGGCGGTCGGCGCGATGGTGCTGGCGTTCGTCGCCCTGGTCGCGCTCGCCAACGGCCTGCTCGGCGGGATCGGCGGGTGGTTCGGCTACCCTGCCCTCTCGTTCCAGCAGATGCTCGGCTATGTCTTCCAACCCGTCATGCTGCTGCTCAACGTGCCGTGGAACGAGGCGGGGATCGCCGGCGGGCTGTTCGGCGAGAAGATCGTGCTCAACGAATTCGTCGCCTATATCGACCTCGGCAAACAGGCCGGCGCCCTCAGTCCCCGCACCGTCGCGGTGGTGACGTTCGCACTGTGCGGGTTCGCCAATTTCTCGTCGATCGCAATTCAGATGGCGGTGACCGGCAGCCTGGCGCCGAACCAGCGGCCGATGATTGCCAAGCTCGGCGTACGCGCGCTGATCGCCGGGAGCCTCGCTAATCTGATGAGCGCCGCCCTCGCCGGGCTGCTGATCGGTTAACGCTTTTACCCGCGGTTAAGCCCTTGTGCCTATCCTCTTGACGAAGGGGTGTGGCGATGGCCGTGAATGCACGATTGTACCGGGATTTGCGCGGGTCGCCGCGGTACAGCGTCGTCATGGATTCGACGTTGCGCGACGAATCGCTGCGGCCCTTCGACGTGGTGGTCGAGGATCTGTCGGCCACCGGCGTCCGCGTGCCCGCCGTCGCCGATCTCGACACCGGCGCGCTGATTACGCTCGGCATCCGCGGGATCGGCATGTGCAACGCCCGTGTCGCGCGCGTAGACGATCATGGCTACGGCTGCGAATTCCTATTTCCGCTCAGCGACGACGAACTGGCCGAAGCGCTGGCAACCGTCCCCGCACCGCCGCTCCCGCTCCCGTTGGCGACCCCGCTGCTGCCGCAAACGGTGGCGACGAGGGCACAATACTCTCTCGGCGATAACAAGCGCGTGGGCGTCGGCCTGGCGCTCGCAGCGGCGGCGGTCACCGCATCCTATTGGGCGTTGCACCTGCCATCTTGAGGGCGCGGTCACTCGTCGGTGCGCAGCTTGACCTTGTTGGGCAAGTCCTTGCCCTTGGTCCGTCGGGACGGCAGCTGGACCGGGTTCTTCTTCTTCCATTCCCTGAACGTCATCGGGCCTTCGGGCGTTTCGATGATCGTGTCGTCCAGACTGCCCGTCGTCATCGCGTCGGCTCCGGCGTCTCGCCCGAATAATCGTAGAAGCCGCGGCCCGTCTTGCGGCCATACCAGCCGGCTTCGACATATTTGACCAAAATTGGCGCCGGGCGGAACTTGGGATCGCCGGTCCCTTCGAACAGCACGCGCGTAATCTGCAGGCAAGTGTCGAGCCCGATGAAATCGGCAAGCGTCAACGGCCCCATCGGATGGTTCAGCCCCAATTGGCACGCCAGGTCGATGTCGCGGATCGTCGCCACACCCTCGCCCAGCGCAAAGCATGCCTCGTTGAGCATCGGCATCAGCACGCGGTTGACGATGAACCCCGGCGCGTCGTTGGCGTGGACCACCTGCTTGCCGAGCGCGGTCGCGAACGCCTCGATACGCGCGACCGTGGCGTCCGACGTGGCGAGCCCGCGGATCACCTCGATCAATCCCATCACCGGCACCGGATTGAAGAAATGGACGCCTACGAACCGCGCGGGATCGGGCGATGCCTGGGCCAGGCGGGTTATTGGGATGGACGAGGTGTTCGACGCCAGCACCGCATCGTCGCCCAGCACGCGCCCGACCTGCTCGAAAATCGCGCGCTTGATATCCTCACGCTCGGTCGCGGCTTCGATCACGATTTCGGCTTCGGCCATCCCCGACGTATGGCCGACCGTCTCGATCCGCGCGATCGCGGCATCGCGGTCTGCTGCCGCGATCTTTTCCTTGGTAACCAGCCGGTCGAGCGCCTTGGCGATGCCCGCCTTGCCCGCTTCTGCCCGTTCGAGCCCGACATCGGCGAGCAGCACCTGGTAACCCGCCTGCGCCGCGACCTGCGCGATTCCGGCGCCCATCTGCCCCGCCCCGATCACACCTACGATGCTCATGCGCACTTCATCCTTCGTTATCCCTGCCGCATAGCCGGCTGCGGTACAGCCCGCCACCGCTCCCCGCTGTCTTTCAAGGTGCGGCACGAACGGCCTGGGCCTCCGCCAGATAGATCGCGAATAGGCCTTCGGGGTCGGTCCAATCGGCCACCGGCGTCCATCCACCGCCGCGCAGCAGGATGCGCGCATCGCGGGCACCATATTTATGGCTGTTTTCGGTGTGGATCGTCTCGCCCGCCGCCATGGCGAACCGGTACCCGTCAATGGCGAAGTCTACCGCGCGTTTCGCTTTCAGATGCATCTCTACACGCGCGCGGTCGTCGTTCCACATCGCCTTGTGGCCGAAGGCATCGACGGGAATCGTGCCGTCCAACTCGCGGTTGATCCGCTCCAGCAGGTTGAGGTTGAACGCCGCGGTGACACCTGCGGCATCGTCATAGGCGTGCTCCAGCACCGCGACGTCCTTGATCCGGTCCATGCCGATGACCAGCATGGCGCCCTCGCCCAGCGACGCGCGCATCGCGCGCAGCAGGTCGATCGCCATTGCAGGCGTCATGTTGCCGATCGTCGAGCCGGGAAAGAAGCCGAGTTTCTCCCGCTCCGCGATCCGCGGCGGCAAGGTGATCGGCCGCATGAAATCGGCCTCCAGCGGGATCACCTCCAGCCCGGGATGCGCCGCCGCAAGCACCCGCGATGATTCGCGCAGGAACTCGCCAGAAATGTCGATCGGCACATAGGCGCACGGGCGGACGGCGCCGAGCAGGATCGGCGTCTTGGTCGATGATCCCGATCCGAATTCGATCACCGCGCGCCCCGCGCCTGCCAGCCGAGCGATGTCCGCGCTGGCTTCACGCAGGATCGCAGTCTCGGTCCGAGTCGGATAATATTCCGGCAGATCGGTGATCGCCTCGAACAGCTCCGAACCACGGCGGTCGTAGAACCAGCGCGCGGGAATCGCGCGCGGACGCCGCGTCAGCCCGGCGATCACGTCCGCGCGGAAAGCAGGATCGGCGCCGGACAGACGGGCATGACTGGCCGGCCCATCCTCGATCTCGGGCTTGAGCAACGCTAAAGATCCTTCGCGAGGCGGACGCCGGTGAACTGCCAGCGCTGCTGGGGGTAGAAGAAGTTGCGGTAGCTCGCCCGTGCATGGCCGCGCGGCGTGGCGCACGATCCGCCGCGCAGCACGAACTGGCCGCTCATGAACTTGCCGTTATATTCGCCGACCGCGCCGTCCGCCGCGCGAAAGCCGGGATAGGGCCGATAGGCGCTGCCGGTCCATTCCCAGACGTCGCCGAAGAAGCCCGCGCCCGTTTCGGCGGGCCGCGGCTCGACCGCTGCGGCGGCGTCCATCTGGTTGCCGCCTGCGGGATCGTGCGCGGCAGCCGCAGTCTCCCACTCGAACTCGGTCGGCAGCCGGGCACCCGCCCAGGTCGCATAGGCATCGGCCTCGTAGAAGCTGACATGCGTCACCGGCGCCGCGGGGTCGATCGCGCGCCGACCGTCGAGCCCGATCCGCGTCCACGCAGCCTCGCCCTGCTCCCAATAGAGCGGCGCCGCGATGCCGTTCGCCTTCACCCAAGCCCAGCCGTCGGCCAACCACCAGCGCGGCTCCCGATACCCGCCGTCGGCGATGAACGTCGCCCATTCGCCGTTGGTGATCGTGCGATCGGCGATGGCATGCGGGCTGAGCAGCGCAGCGTGCCGCGGGCCTTCGCAATCGAACGCAAAGCCACCGCCGTCATGGCCGATCTCGACCAGCCCGCCGCCATGCTCGGTCCACGCGATCGGCCCAGGCATTGCCACCGGCACCTTGCGCAGCGGTGGGTAGAGTGCTGGCTCCAGCGGATTTTCCGAGAAGAGGTGGAGTATGTCGGTGACCAGCAATTCCTGGTGCTGTTCCTCGTGATGACAGCCCAGCGTCACCAGATCGAGCGCCGCTGTGCCCAGGTCGGGCAAGGCCGCCGCCATCGCTGCATCGACATGCGCGCGATACGCCCGCACCTCGTCCAAGGTCGGCCGGGTTACCATGCCGCGACGGTCGCGCGCATGGCGACGGCCCTCGGCTTCGTAATAGCTGTTGAAGAGGAACGGCCAGCGTTCGTCGTGGAGCCGATAGTCCGGCACCTGATCGCGCAGCACGAAGGTCTCGAAAAACCACGTCGTATGCGCCAAATGCCATTTCGCGGGCGATGAGTCGGGCATCGATTGGACGGAAGCGTCGGCATCCGACAGCGGCTCGGCCAGCGCCATCGAGAGTGCGCGGACCCCGGCATAGCGGCGTTCGAGAGGAGCAGCACCGGGCCACACCGCGAGCTTGGTCATCCGGCTTTTCCCTCATCGGCTGACGCCGGCTAATCGCCGCGCGTCGCGCCCGGTCGCCATAGAACGTCGCCCGCATCGCCTTGGTTCACCGCACGTGCGGCGACGAAGAGAAAATCGGACAGGCGGTTGAGATAGGCGAGCGCTGCCGGGTTGATTCCTGCACCGGCCGCCACTGCCGCACGCTCCGCCCGCCGCACGGTCGCGCGTGCCAGATGCAGCGCCGCCGCCCCAGCGCTGCCGCCCGGCAGGATGAAGCTGGTGAGCGGCGGCAGATGATCGTTCATCCCGTCGATCTCACGCTCCAGCCGCGCCACCTGCGCGGGCACGATGCGCAGCACCATCTCGGACGGCGCGAAGTCGCTCCCAGGCGTGGCAAGATCGGCGCCGAGATCGAACATGTCGTTCTGGATACGCGTCAGTGCCGCCGCGACCGGCCCGTCGAGCGCCGCCGCCGCGATGCCGATCGCGCTGTTCGCCTCATCGACGTCGCCGATCGCGATCAGCCGCGCATCGTCCTTGGCGACGCGAGAACCATCGACCAGCCCCGTCGTGCCGTCGTCGCCCGTGCGGGTGTAGATGCGGTTGAGCTTGACCAATCCGCGCTCAGGTCCGTCCGGCGGCGAACAGGATCACGACCACGATCAGCACCGCGATCGCCTGAAAGAAGATGCGTTGCTGCATCATGCGGTTCGACTTGAGCGATGCGGCCGACGGGCCGTTTCCGCCCCTCACTTGCGCATGGCTGTCCTGCAGGAAAGCGATGACGCCGCGCACGAGCGCCACCACGGTCGCGATCATCGCGGCCACGAGGAGGATGACGAGGAAGGTTTGCATGAACCCCATCTAGGAGCGAAGCCCGCGATTTCCAATGCCCGCGCGCAAGCGATCTGCGAGCGCACGGCCATCGTCTCCCCGCTCGCGCATCGCTGCCAGCGTCGGCGCACCGTGGCGCTTGGCCAGCCGTTCGCCGTCGGCGCCGGTGAGCAGCGGATGGTGGTGATAGCGCGGTGTCGGCAGGCAGAGCAGCGCCTGAAGCAGGCGGTGGACATGCGTTGCAGCGAACAGATCGACGCCGCGGACGACGTCAGTCACGTCCTGGCTCGCATCGTCGATCGTGACCGCGAGATGATAGCTGGCGGCGACATCCTTGCGCGCGATCACCACGTCTCCCTGGGCAAAAGCATCGCACGCGACCTGGCCCGCGGTAGCATCATGCCAGACGAGTGGCCCACTTGGCGCCGCCGCCATGTCGAGGCGCCAGCAATGCGGCTCGCCCATGCGCCCGCTGGCATCCGACCCGCGGCAGGTGCCGGGATACACCGGCTCCGATCCATGGGGCGCCGCCACGCTGGCCGCGGCGATGTCCGCACGGGTGCAAAAGCATGGATAGACCAGCCGCCGCGCCTTCAATCGTTCGACCGCGTCGGCATAAAGCGCCATACGCTCCGACTGGAATATCACCGGCCCGTCCCACGACAGGCCGAGCCACGCCAGATCGGCGAGGATCGTCTCGACATGCTCGGGCCGGCTGCGCGTGGTATCTATGTCCTCGATCCGCAGCAGGAACCGCCCACCGCGAGCACGCGCAAAATCGTAGGCGCGGATGGCGGACCAGGCATGGCCCAGATGCAGCCGCCCCGTCGGTGAAGGCGCGAAGCGCGTGACGATCGCCTGGCGCACGGGGGTTGACCCCATATCGCCGGTCATGCTGTCATGCCCGTGTCACGCCCCCGCGGCATCGCGGGCGGCGAACAGCCACGGGAGGGCGCGTGTTTCACCCCGACCTGATCCGCCACCCGGACGGTTGCCCCGCACTCGTCCTCAATGCCGATTACACGCCGCTGTCTTATTACCCGCTGTCGGTCTGGCCGTGGCAGACCGCGGTGAAGGCGGTGTTCCTCGACCGCGTCGATATCGTCGCGCATTACGAGCGCGAGGTGCGCAGCGCGAACCTGCGGCTGAAACTGCCCTCCGTGATCGCGCTCAAGCAATTCGTGAAGCCTTCGCAATTCCCCGCCTTCACCCGGTTCAACCTGTTCCTGCGCGATCGCTTCGCCTGCCAATATTGCGGATCGCCGCGCGACCTGACCTTCGACCATGTCGTGCCCCGCGCGCAAGGCGGCCGGACGACCTGGGAGAATGTCGTCACCGCCTGCGCGCCGTGCAACCTGAAAAAGGGCGGCCGTACCCCCCGCCAGGCCCATATGCCGCTGCACGTCGAGCCGATCCGGCCGACCAGCTGGCACCTGCAGGAACATGGCCGCAGCTTCCCGCCGCACTATCTCCACGACACATGGCGCGACTGGCTCTATTGGGACATCGAACTGGAGGCATGATGCGGGTTGCGATTTCGATGCTGGCGATAGTGACCGGGGCCTGTTCGGACAAAGTCGAGGAAGCGGCCAAGGCGGATGCACGCGCCGCCGGCTTCGTGCCGCCCTCGATCGTCTCGCGACTGGATTACGGCAGTGCGCAGCAACGCCGCTTCGTCAACCTCGATCGCGACGGCAACGGCATCATCACCGGCACCGAGATGCCGCGGCGCAATTCCCGGCTGGCAAGGCTGGATCGCAACGGCGACGGCGAGGTCACGTCGAGCGAATTCGGCGAAGGCACGTTGGCACGCTTCGATGCGATGGACCTCAATCGCGACGGCACGCTGACGTCGGACGAGCGCGTGGCGGCGAACGGCCGGCTTTGAGGCGCGCACCCGGTTGACCGCTGCCCTGCCGCGATGCAGCATCGCCGCATGGCCAGCGCTCCCCCCACTCTGCCCCCAATCGCCAACAATGCCGACGTGCGCTTCCTCGGCGCGATGCTCGGCGACGTCATCCGCGCCTATGGCGGCGACCGGTTGTTCGAGGCGACCGAGGCGATCCGCAAAGCGTCGGTCGAGCGACACCGTGACGGCGGCGACGGCGATGGTGTCGACCTCGGCCTCGACCGGCTCGGACTCGACGAGACGCTCGATTTCGTTCGCGGCTTCATGCTTTTCTCGATGCTCGCCAACCTCGCCGAGGATCGTCAGGGCTTCGCGGTGGAGCAAGGCGCCGACCTGACCTCCGCGCTCGGAACGCTGGCGGAGGCGGGCGTCGATCGCGACGCGGTCATGCGCCTGCTGGATCACGCGCTGATCGCCCCCGTGCTCACCGCCCACCCCACCGAGGTGCGGCGCAAGAGCATGATCGACCACCGCAATCGCATCGCGCAGCTGATGGCGCTCAAGGACGCGGGGCGCGACACCACGCCAGACGGCGATGCGGTGGACGAGGCGATCCTGCGCCAGATCGCCTTGCTCTGGCAGACCCGCGTGCTGCGCCGCGAGCGGCTGTACGTGACCGACGAGGTTGAGACCTCGCTCAGCTATCTGCGCGACGTCTTCCTCCCCGCGCTCCCCGCGCTCTACCAGCGCTGGGACCGGGCGCTGGGCGCGCGCGTGCCCAGCTTCCTGCGGCCGGGCAGCTGGATCGGCGGCGACCGCGACGGCAACCCCTATGTCACCGCCGATTCGCTGAAGGTCGCGCTGGCCAAGGCATCCGAAGCGGTGCTCGGCCATTATCGCGATCAAATCCATGCGCTCGGCGCCGAACTGTCGATTTCCGCCGGGCATGCGGTGGTCGATCCGGCGGTCGCCCGTCTCGCCGAGGCGAGCGGCGACACTGCCGCCAGCCGCAGCGACGAGCCGTACCGCCGCGCGCTCTCGGGCATCTACGCGCGCCTCGCTGCGACCCACCAGGCGCTGACCGGCAAGCCTGCCCCGCGCCCCGGCGCGCTCGCCGGCGAAGCCTATCCAGATCCGCGATCCTTCCGCCGCGACCTCGTCGCCATCGCCCATGCGCTGGAGATCGCGGGCGGTCTCGATTCTGGGGGGCCGCTCGCGGGCAGCGGCGCGCTCGGCCGCCTGATCCGGGCGTGCGAGACCTTCGGCTTCCATCTCGCCACGCTCGACCTGCGCCAGAACAGCGCGGTCCACGAACGCGTCGTCGCCGAACTGCTCAAGGTCGCGGGGGTCGCGGAGGATTATGCCGCGCTCGACGAGGACGCCCGCGTCGCGCTGCTGCGCTGCGAACTGGCCAATGCCCGCCCGCTCGCCAGCCGCTTCACCGATTATTCGCAAGAGACCGCGTCCGAACTCGCGATCGTCCAGGCCGCGGCCGACGCGCATGCCGCTTATGGCCCGCAGTGTATCGTCAATTACATCGTCTCGATGGGCAAATCGGTCAGCGACCTGCTCGAAATCCATCTGCTGCTGAAAGAAGTCGGCCTCTACCGGCCGGGTCGGTCCCCCACCTGCCCGATCATGGCGGTCCCGCTGTTCGAGACGATCGAGGATCTGGAGGCCGGCCCCGCGATCATGCAGGCCTATTTCGCGCTCCCCGAAATCGCCGCGATCATCGGCGCGCGCGGTCATCAGGAGGTGATGATCGGCTATTCCGACAGCAACAAGGACGGCGGCTATCTCACCAGCACCTGGTCGCTGTCGAAGGCCTCGACGGCATTGAAGCCGGTGTTCGACGCGGCGGGGATCGGCATGCAGCTGTTCCACGGCCGCGGCGGTGCGGTCGGGCGTGGCGGCGGTTCGGCCTTCGCCGCGATCCGTGCGCAGCCCAGCGGCACCGTCCAGGGCCGCATCCGCATCACCGAACAGGGGGAGGTGATCGCGGGCAAATACGGCACCCGCGACAGCGCCATCGCCAATCTGGAGGCGATGGCGTCCGCGACATTGCTCGCCAGCCTGCAACCCGAGCGTCTCTCGCAGGCCGAGAACAGCAGGTTTTCGGCCGCGATGGACGATATTTCGGCCACCGCCTTCAAGGCTTACCGCGACCTCGTTTACGGAACGGACGGTTTTCGCACCTTCTTCCGCCAGATGACACCGATCGCCGAAATAGCGGGCTTGAAGATCGGAAGCCGCCCCGCAAGCCGCACCAAATCGGACGCGATCGAAGACCTGCGCGCCATTCCCTGGGTGTTCAGCTGGGCGCAGGCGCGGGTGATGCTGCCGGGCTGGTACGGCGTCGGCCACGCGCTGCAAGCGTTCGAGGACAAGGCGCTGCTGGCCGAGATGGCGCAGGGATGGCCGCTGTTCGCCGCCACGCTCGCCAATATGGAAATGGTCTTGGCGAAATCGGACATGGGGATCGCCGCGCGCTATGCCGAACTGGTCGAGGACAACGCTCTGCGCGGCATATTCGGCACCATCCGCGACGGCTGGCACCGCACCCACGAGGGCCTGCTCCAGGCCACCGGCCAATCGCGGCTGCTGGAGAAACATCCCGCGCTCGACGCCTCCATCCGCCTGCGCCTGCCGTATATCGAGCCGCTGAACCTCCTCCAGATCGAACTGATGAAGCGTCACCGCGCGGGAGAGGACGACCCCCGCATCGGCGAGGGCATCCTGCTGTCGATCAACGCCGTCGCGACCGCATTGCGGAACAGCGGCTGAGTCAGTTCCGGGCATGCCGGCGCACGAGGGGGAACAGCCGCTTAGAAGGCCGCGCGCAGAGTGACCTGGAACAGCCTGCCCGAACGCTCGCGTTCCAGTTCGAACTCATCCAGATCGCCGGCCGCACGGTTGGCGAGGATCTCGGCGAAGCTGCCGCCGTCATATTTGCGGAATGTCTCGCGCTTGGTCCGGTTCAGGAGGTTGGACGCGGTCGCGCGCAGCACGAAGTTGCGGCCGATCCGCTTCTCGACGAACGCCTCAAGATCGGGCGTGTAGGTCAGTTCCACCGTCTCGTCGAAATTGCTCTCCAACGCCTTCGACCGCCCCGAAACCGTTGCGCCGAAGCTGGCGTTCAGCGGTCGCACGGTCTGGATCATGCCGACATTATAGACATGGTGCGGCTGGTTGTTGAACCGACGCTTCTGCGCGGTGAAGGGATCGCGCGTGCGGCTGTCCAGATAGGTGTAGTTCGCGAACAGTCCGGTGTCGGGCAGGCCGATGAAGCCCAGCGGGGTGGAAAGATCGAATTCCACGCCCCACGCCTGTCCCTTGCCGATGTTGCGCGGCGTGAAGCGCTGCCCGCCTGCTTCCGCTTCGCCGATCGCGGTCAGTTCGCTCAGGTCGGTGATGTCGCGGTAGAACAGGTTCACACCCGCAATGCCGTTGCCGCTCAGGCGCCGTTCGTAACCGGCATCGACGCCCCATGCGCGCTCGTTGCGCAGCGCGGGATTACCGACCGTCTCGTCGTCGTCGCCAGGCGTTTCCTCCTGAAGATACGGCGAGATCAGATCGTAATTCGGCCGCCGCACCGTCCGCGCCACCGATGCACGGAATTGGTCGGTGGTGGTCGGCGAGAATTTGAGGTGCAGCGAGGGATTGAGCGACTCCGTATCGTAGGTCGCAGACGCATCCACGGTCGTCGTGCGGCGGCGCGTGATCTCGTAGCGCAGGCCCGCGTCGATGGTCACCGTCTCGGACGGCGTCGCGGTCACCCGGAAATACGGATCGTAGCGGCGCTCACGAATACGGAAGTTCGCCCCGGGTAGAGCTTCGCTGTCCTCGTCCTCCACGTCGGTAACGATGTTGGCGCCGTCGCGGGTCTTGTCGAGCAGGTCGATGCCCACCTTGAGCTGGAGTGCCGCGACGCTGCGCGAGAGATAGAGGGTGCCGCTGAACTCGTCGTCCTTGATATCCAGCGTCTCGCGCTCGACCTCGCTCACGTTGCTGCGATCATCATCGTCGTCGCCCTCCGACACGCTGATGTCGGTATCTTCGCGAAAGCCGGACCAGCCCGCCGCCAGGCCAAGTTTCATGCCCCCCAGCGGCACGACCGCGTCGCTGGTCAGCACATAGGTGCGCTGCTTGATGTCCTCATGCTGCACCTCGACGCCGTCGAAATCCAGGTCGGACCCCTCGAACGTCGTTGAGGTCTCGTCCTCGTCGCGGTCGGTGTCGACGACGAACCCGCCGAAGCGCACGTAACCGCCGTCGCCGAACCGCTGCGTGACCTCGGCATTGGCGGACAGATCGCTGCCGTCGCGGGTATCGCTCTGGCGTTCGGTGTTATCGAAGTCGGGATCGCCCGTTGTACGCGCCGCAGGCTCGGCACCGAAGCGCAAGGAGACCTTCTGCTTGGGATTGCGCCGTTCCTGATAATTGACCGCGGTCCAGAAGCTGGTGTCACCGATCGTGTCGGCATAGGCCAGGGCGGCGGACGGCCGGATGCCGCCATCCTCGTTGATAAGCGATCCGACCTTCACGAACCCGCCATCGAACGCGTTCGATTCCTTGGTGATGACGTTCAGCGTGCCGGCAACGCCCTCGCTCGGCTGGTCGGCGCGCGGCGCGCGGACGATCTCGATCCGCTCGACAAGTTCGGCGGGGATGCGATCGACGAAGAAGCTGCGATCGCTCTCGCCGCCCGGCGCGCGCCTGCCGTTGATGAGCACCTGGGTAAAACCCGGCGGAAGGCCACGCATCTGGGCGCCGTCATATTCGAGCACGTCCGAGGTGAAGGTGACCCCGGGCACGCGCTTGAGCATCTCGCCGACCGACACCGGCTCGAAGCGCTGAAAATACTCCAGATCGTAGGACAGCACCGGGTTCACGTCGTCGGTGCGGTTGCGAAACTGGATCTGCCCCGTAACGATGATGTCGCGCGCATCGACCGACTCGGCGGGGGGGGCCGGAACCTTCTGTTCGGCTTGCGCGAACGCGGGCGTCGCGATCATCATGGGAAGCGCCGCCGCGCCAAGCCGCAGCCGGTGGATGATCTTCATAATGTTCCCTGTCATGCTCGTGTCGCAATCGGCTGCGAGTCCCCGGGGCTCGTTGGGGGAAAGACATGACAATGCGCCTACGGAATGTTTTCAGTGTTGTGACACCAGCAGCCTTTGCCATGCTCGTGGGGGGCTGCACGACGACGCGGCCGGTGGACTGGGCGACCATTGCCGCGCGCAACCCTGCTCCCGTCGTCACCGCGGTCGGCGAGACCGCAGCCGTTGCGACCGCCAATGCCGATGCGGCAGACGATCCCGCGATCTGGCGGGACCATCGTGATCCCGCGCGCAGCCTGATCGTCGGCACGGACAAGCGCGCCGGGCTGAACGTGTACGCGCTGGACGGTACGCAGCGCGACTTCGTGGATGCTGGCCGCGTCAACAACGTCGATCTGATCGAGACCACGATAGCGGGTCGCCGCCAGGTGCTGGTCGCCGCGTCGGACCGCAACGATGCCGCCGCCGCCCGTATCGCGCTGTTCGCGCTGGATACCGCCGCGGCCAAGCTGACGCCGCTGGGCAGCGTCGCAGGGGGCGCGGGTGAGGCTTACGGCCTGTGCCTGGGGCCGAACCGCACCGGCGGCGTCGACGCGTTCCTGGTGCTGAAGGACGGCACCATCGCGCAGGTCGCACTCGATCTGAGCACCGCGCAACCGACCGGACGGATCGTCCGCACGATGAAGCTGGCCACCCAGTCGGAAGGCTGCGTCGTCGATCCGCGAACCGCACGGCTCTACGTCGCGGAGGAGGATGTCGGCATCTGGCGGTTCGATGCCGCCGCCACTGGATCGGCGGTGCCGGTCAAGGTCGCCGGCATCGACGGCCGCACGCTGGTCGCCGATGTCGAGGGCGTCGCGCTCGCTCCCATCGGGGCATCGGGCGGCTGGCTGGTCGTCTCCAGCCAGGGTGACAACGCCTATGCGCTGTTCGATCTTGCTACCGAAAAGTTCTCGGGGCGTTTCCGCGTCGGCGCGGGCACGTTGGGCGCGACGAGCGAGACCGATGGCATCGCCGTCGCGCTCGGCGATTTCGGCGCGTCCTATCCCGGCGGGTTGTTCGTCGCTCAGGACGGCGACAATCTTCCCAAGGCTCAGAATTTCAAGCTCGTTTCCTGGGCGTCGATCGTCAGCGCGCTGGCGCTTCAGCCCTGACGCGCACCGTCGCCGCGGCGCCCAGCACCATCAGTGCGCCACCCAGATAGAGGATGTTGCGCGGTTCGCCATCGAGCAGCGAATGGTAAAAAAGCGGGACGGTCAGGCTCTCGATAATCATCGGGATCACGATGAACATGTTGAATATGCCCATATAGACACCGTTGCGCTCGGGCGGGATCATGTCGATCAGCATGATGTAGGGATTGCCCATCATGCTGGCCCAGCCGACGCCGATGCCGAGCATCGCGACGAACAGCCCGGCCTCCGAGCGGATGCCGGGAATCGCGAGCATCGCCGCGCCCGATGCCAGCAGGCACGCGGCATGCGCGTGCTTTGCGCCCCAGCGGCGGGCGAGCGGCACCAGCGCGAGCGCCGCGACGAACGCCACCGCATTGTAGAAGGCGCCGAGCTGCCCTGCGGTGAGCACCGTATCGCGGAAGGCGATGCTGGTCTTGTCCGCGGTGCCATGGAGCGACCGGACGAGGGCGAAGGTGATGAACTGCCAATATGCGAACATCGCATACCATTGGCACAGCATCGCGAGCGCCAGCTGGCGCATCGGTTTCGGCATTTCGACGAGGGCGACGCGCAGATCGCGCAGCGCGCCGCCGAAGGTCAGCGGTTCGGCCGCAAGATGCGCCTTCTCGGCTTCGGTCAACGGCAGTTCGGGCACTCGGACGACCGACCACACGATCGTCGAGAGCGACAATACCGCGCCGATCAGGAAGGCAAGGCGTGTAATGTCCGGGATACCGTTCGCGTCCGTCATGTCCTTGTCAAAACCGAACCACACCAGCAGCGAGGGCGACAGATAGGCCAGCGTCTGCGCCAAGCCGGTGAAGGCCGATTGGGTCAGGAACCCCGCGGCGCGTTGTTCGGGGGGCAACCGATCGCCGACATAGGCGCGATACGGTTCCATCGTCACGTTGTTGGCCGCGTCGAGCACCCACAACAGGCTGGCCGCGATCCACAGCGTCGGGCTGTACGGCATTGCCAGCAGACACAGGCTGCACAACACCGCGCCGACCAGGAAGTAGGGCGTTCGCCGCCCGATCCGGGTCGAGGTACGATCGCTCATCGCACCGATCAGCGGCTGGACCAGCAGGCCGGTGACCGGCCCGGCGAGCCAGAGGAGCGGCAGGCTAGCCTCGTCGGCGCCGAGATAACCATAGATAGGCGCCATATTGGCCTGTTGCAGCCCGAAGGAAAATTGCAGCCCCAGGAACCCCAGGTTCATCTCGATCAGGCGGAGCAGCGAAAGGCGCGGCTTGGTCACTCGTGAATTTCCCATCATGCCACCGGCCCCGCCCATAAGATGCTCCAGGGTTCGACTGGGGCATCGCGCATGATGAGAGCATCGGCGAGGCGATCGCGCCAGCCCTCGGTCGCATCGACGGCGACCGGCTTCCCGGAGAAGTTCAGGAACACCCGGTCGGTGCCGCAAGCGATCCCGAGCACCTCGGGAGCGCCGGTCGCAAAGGCCGCCGGAGCGCCGACGCCGCCGCTTGCGACCCGTGCCGAACGCAGCCGCGCGAGATCGCGCGTGATCCGCGTCGCAGCTGCGTCGTCCAGCCGGTCCCAGTCCATCCGGCCGCGGTGCAGCCAGCGGCCCTCGTGCCACCGCTCGGGATCGGCAAGATAGCCGTGATCGTTGAGCATGCCGATCTCATCGCCCATGTACGTCGTGGCGAGCCCGCCGCTCGCGATCGTCAGCGCGTTGAGCAGCGCAATTCGGCGAAACGCCATATCCCGCGCCGCATCGTCGTGGGCGGATTCCAGCCCGGCGAGCGACGCCATCGTGCCGTTGGTGCCGTGGAGGGCCGATCCGTCGGACTGGAACGGCTCGCCGCGCGCCCAGCTGCCGTCCTGGCCGTCGATGAACCGCGCGGCGGCGGTAAGCCGCCCGACCGGATCGGCGTCGATCCCGGCCAGATCGGCCAGCACATTGCCCCAGCCGATGTCGTCATGGCAGCGCGCATAGCTGAGCCAGTTCGCACCCCGGGGCAATCCCCCGCTCGCCCGCAGGATGGCATCGGGCAAAGCAGCCGACTGCTCGGCCAGACCGACCCAACCCGCGACCATCAGCGAGTTGTTATAGACCAGGTGGCATTCGGCTTCGAACCCGTCGCCGTCGTCTGCGCCAAAATAGGGCGGCACGAGCGCGGTCGGCACGATCGCCTCCGCCTTGAGCAAGGTCGCCGGTGCGGCGATGTCGAGCGCGGCGCGCAGCGCGCGCACGATGAAATGGGCTTGGGGCAGGTTGCGGCAATTCGTACCCGGCATTTTCCAGAGGAAGGCAGTGGAATCGAGGCGGAAGGCTTCGAACCCGTGGTTGGCGAGCCGCAGCATCGTGTCGATCATCGCCAGCATGACCTCCGGGTTCGCCCAATTCAAATCCCATTGAAACGGGTAGAAAGTCGTCCAGACCCAGCCGCCCATCGCGGGCATATGGGTGAAATTGCCGGGCGCCGTCGTCGGGAACACCTGCGCCAGATCGGCCTCGCTGGCTTGCGCCTCCGCCTCGCCCAGAACGTGATAGAAGGCGCGGTAATGCGGGTCGCCCGCCCGCGCCGCGACGGCCCACGCATGATCGTCGGCGGTGTGATTGAGCGCGAGATCCACGCACAGGCTGATCCGGCCCGCGCGCAACCGTTCGGCCAGGCGCTCCACGTCCGCCATCGTGCCCAGCCGCGGTTCGACCGCCAGATAGTCCGCGACCGCAAAGCCGCCGTCGCTGTCGCCCTGCCGCGCCTTCAAAAGGGCGAGCAGATGGAGGTAGCGGACGCCGAGCGATTCGAGATGATCGACCCGCCCTGTAAGCCCCGCCAACGTCCCCGCGAACCGATCCACATAGGTGGAATAGCCGACCATGTCGGGGGCGACGAACCAGTCGGGATCGGCGAGCCGCGCTTCGTCCAGCGCGACCAGCGCCGCCGGCCGCTCGCCCGCGCGGGCGCGCAGAATATCCGCTACGCGCGCCCACAGGCGGTCGAGTCCCTCGTCGCCATAGAGCCGGCCCAGCTGGCGCTTTAGCCGTGGGCCGAGCTTCGCGATCCGCTGGTCGCTTGAGGGAACCGACGCCACCTGCCGCTCCTGCGGATCAGAAGCCGAACCGAACCGCCGCCGATATCGTGCGTCCCGTGATCGAGCGTGCCCGCACGATGCCGTTCGTCGGGATCGCGCCTTCCTCCGCTTCGGTGATGCCCTTGATATCGAAGACGTTGTTGGCGTTCACGCTGACCGTGACGTTTTCCGCTGGGCGCAGCGCGATGAAGCCGTTGACCTGGGTATAGCCTGGCATCTTCAGCTGATTGCTATCCTGGGCGAAGCTGTCGGTCGTGCCGATCACGTTCGCGCCGAACGTCACCGGGCCGAAATCCACCTGCGGCGTCACCTGGTAGATGAACTTGGCCTGCCGGCGGGGGCGGTTGCCCTCGACGGCGGGGTTCAGCACGTCCCGCGTGATTTCGGCATCGGTGTACGTGCCACCCGCCGACAGCGAGAACGGCCCGCGCGCGATCCGCGCTTCCAGCTCGACACCCTTCGCCTCGTAATCGCGGTTGAAGAACCGCTGCGTCGTGGCCTCGAAATTCTGCTCCTCGGTGCGTGCCCAGAAGCCGGTCGCGTAGAGGGACACACCGCTCTGACGGAACTTGAAGCCGCCCTCCAGCTGGCGGACGAAATCCACCGCCGCGCCTTCATCGGTCAGCCCGCCGGTCACCGGATTGATCGACGGGCCGAACAGCAGCCGGTCGGCATTGGCGCGGCCGCCCCGGCTGTAGCGGGCAAACAGGGCGGTGGCATCGGTCAGGCGGAAATTCACGCCGCCCGAATAGGACAGATAGTCGTAATTGTAATTGAGCGGCGAGCGGCGAGCCGGGATCACCGCGACCTGGCGCTCGGCGGCGGAAATCACGCCGTCGCCGTTGATGTCGAAGGTCGTGATCCCTGGGCCGAAGCCTGCGCCGAGGTCGGCACCCGCAACGCTGCCGCGTGCACGGCCGAAATCGTAGCGCAGCGAACCGTCGATGTTGAAGCGCCCGAGGCTGAGCCCGAGCTGCGCAAACGGTGCGTAGGTGGTGTAGTCGAGATCATAGGAACGACGGCAGCAATTGCCGAAGAAGCTCGCCGAATAGCCCGGCACGCCCATCTGGGTCACCGGCACGCCGGCAGCGGTGCGCACATCGACCAGCGCGGCGCGGCCGTTGTCGGCGACGGTCTGCACGAACGAGGTCCACAGCCAGTCGGTCTCGATGTCCTGGCGCGACGCATAGAAGCCGCCGGTGATCGACAGCGATCCCGTCCCCAACGGGACCGATCCGTTCACGCGGATGTCGTTGGTGATGTTGTTCAGGCTCTTCAGATCGACGTCGAACAGCACGACGTTGGCGAGCAGTCCGTTGCCGTTCAGGCCGGCAGGATTGGCAATGCGTTGACCGCTCTGCGGCCCGCCGGCGAAGAACAGCTGTGCCCCTGCCCCGCCGAGGTCGTTGGCGACGCCCTGCGCCGATCCGACGCTGGCCGGGAAGGGCGAGGTGAAGCCGCCGGAGATATCGGCGTAGCGGAAGCGCTCGACCAGGTTCCAGCTTTCCGCGATCGGGATCTGGGCTTCGAGTCCGCCGGCGTACACCACCGGATGCTGGCCGTTGGTGATCGAGCGCGTCACCGGCCGGTTGTCGCCGTCGAGCGTCCGCGCGGTGCGGATGTTGCCGCTGTGCAGCGTGCCGTTCTGGATCGAGAAATTGGCGATGTTGCGGTATTCGGGATCGTCGTTGCTGCCGGTCACCAGCACGGGATTGGGCAGATAGCCGATCGCGCGATCGTCGAGATATTTGCCGTGGAAGCGGATGAAACCGCCGCCGTCGAACGACTTGGTGATGTTCGCCTTGATCTGGCCGCCGCGCACGCCGTCATAGCCGACGTCGCGCTGACCATCACCGATCCGGTAGAAGCCGCCGAGATGATAGGTGACGCTGTCCGACAGCTTGCCACCATAGTCGAAGTCGGCGCGATATTCACGGTAGTCGAGCCCGCTCGACAGCTGGAACGATCCGCCCTCCTGCTCGCCGGTCTTGGAGAGGAAGTTGATGACGCCGCCTGGCGAGTTGGACGCGAAGGTGGAGGCCGATCCGCCGCGCACCGATTCGACCGTGCGCACGTTGAAGTCGGCGCGCAGGAAGATGTCGGCATTGCCGAAGGTGATGTCGCCGAACTCCAGGATCGGCAGGCCGTCCTCCTGAAGCTGGAGGAATTTCGAGCCGCCGGATGCGACCGGCAGGCCGCGCACCGAGATGTTGGCGTTGCCGTCGCCGCCCGAGGCCTCGACCCGGATACCGGGGAGGTTGCGGAGCAGTTCGCCCGACGTCCGCGGCGCAAGCTGGATCAGCGCTTCCGATCCGATGGAACTGGTGGTGATGGAAGATTCGAGCCGGTTGGTTCCTTGCGCGACGGCGGTGACGACGATGTCCTCGTCGGCTCCGGCTTCGACGGGCGAAGAGGTGGCGGCATCCTGCGGCGACTCGGCTGCGCTCTGGGCGGAGGCAGTCCCCGCCAGCGCCACAGCGGCGATTCCGGCGAGCAGATTGTGACGTAGCTTCATGCGATCCTCCCTCGGCCGAGGCCTTCTGTGAAGCCTCTCCCGGCCGTCATAGCGCCATCGCAAACGATTGCAACGCCTTTCGCAATCGTTTGCGGTTAGGCGGATTGCCGGATGACGAGAGTTGGTGGAACGATCGCCGACTCCGCGGGCTCGCCCGAGATGCGCTTCATCAGGCGATCGACCATGAGTTCGGCGCCCAGCGCGAGATCCTGACGGATCGTGGTGAGCGGCGGGGAAGTGTGCGCGGCCAGCGTGACATCGTCATAGCCGATCACCGCGGTCGTTCCGGGCACGTCGACGCCAGCCTCCGCCAATGCGCGCAGCACGCTCATCGCCGCAACGTCGGACGCCGCGAATATCCCTTCCAGTGAGGAGCCGTTCGCAAGTCGCGCAGACACCGCCGCGTGCACCGCTTCCGGAATCATCGCAGTCGCCAGCACCTCCACGAACGTGCCCGCCTCGCGTGCCGCCGCCTCGAATCCTGCCAGGCGGTCGGCAAATTCGGGCGGTTGGGGATCACCCACGAACATCAACCGCCCCGCGCCCCGCGCGATCAGATGGCGTGCAGCAAGCCGGCCGCCTTCGACATTGTCGGACCCGATCGTCAGGTGGCGCTGACCCGGACGGTTGGCGCCCCAGGTCACCAGCGGCTGGTAGCGCGCGGCGACCCGCTCGATCGCGGCCCCCTGATCGGACTGGCCGACGAGCAGCAAACCGTCGATCCGCCCGCTGTCGACCAGACGATCGAGCCAATCGGCGCCTGCGGGGATCACCCGCGAGAGCAGGATATCGTAGCCGCGCTCCACCAGCATGTCCGCCAGGAACCCCAGCAGCGTCAGGAAGAACGGATCGCTCAGATGCTGCGTGCGCGCGTGGCCAAGGGGAAGAACCAGACCGATCGCCCCAGTATTCTTCAATCGCAGGTTGCGCGCCAGCTGATTGGGGCGGACGTCATGTTCGCGCGCCAACGCCTGAATGCGCTCGCGTGTCGCTGCATTGACCGAGGGATGCCCCGCCAATGCGCGCGAAACGGTGGAAGTCGCAACGCCCGCCAGCGTCGCCAATTGGGCCAGATTCATGGCGGTCGAACGTCCTTCTCTTGCCGAATGACCCAGGTTTCGCCCTACGATCAGCAGCGCGCCACTGCAAATCTTGGGTTCAGACGCGCGCCCATCAGCCGGGGCGGGGCGCATCCCAGATCGGGCTTGTACCCGCCGCCAGGGTGCGGGCGCCGCCGCCCTCCAGATCGAGAACGACGACGCTGTTGGCACCGGGTCGAAGCCATTCCGCCGGCACGTACAGGTGCCGCTGCGGGCCGATCGACCAGTACCGGCCGAGATTGTGGCCGTTGACCCAGGCATAGCCCATCCCCCAGCCGCGCATGTCGAGGAAGGTATAGCCGGTGGCGGCGAGATCGACGGTGCCGCGGTAGAAGGCGGGGCCGTTCAGCGCGGCATCACCGAAGGTCAGTTCGGACACGTCGTCCAGGGGCAGCGGCTGATGATCCCAGCCGGTCAGCGGTACGCCGCCGAGCAGGACCATCCCGTCGATCCCCTTGCGGTCACGGCCGGTGAGCGGGCCGTAATTGATCCGGCCGAACGCCGATATGAGCAGGTCGATCGTCTCGCCGCGGCGCACGGTGATCGCCAGATCGGTCTGCTTCAGGCGCCGGTCGAGCGTGCCGACGCGCCGTCCAGCGATCGAAACCACCGCATGATCGTGCGGTTCGAAACGCAGGACGCCGCTCAGGTCGCGCGTGGCGCGATGGCGGTAGAGCATCAGGCCGTGGGATTGTTCCATCACCTCCATCGGTTGCGGTCGGTCATGGTGGAGCGGTGGCTTGTGCAATTGCGCGAGCGGCGCGGTCTGGCTCAGGGAAAAACGCGGGATCGTGATCCCGGCTTGCGGGGCGGGCAGAGCCGGACCGGTGACCCCGTGGCGAAGCAGCACGTCGCGCACGGCGGCATATTTGGCGGTCGGCCGGCCCGCCTCGTCGAGCAGCGCGTCATAATCGTAGCTGGTGATGTCGGGCTGATAGCCCTTGGCTGGGTCGAGATTGGCCCCTGCATCGAACGCGAACGAGGTGCCGCCGTGAAACATGTAGAAGCTGAACGAACTGCCCGCCTTCATCATCGCGTCGATGTTGCGCGCGAGCGGTTCTGCGGGGACGACCTGGTGCGGCTCTCCCCAATGATCGAACCAGCCGCTCCAGACTTCACTGGCGTAGCGCGGTGCGCCGGGGCGAGCCTTGGCAAGGCGCGCGAACTCGCCGATGGCATTGTCGGTGGAAGCGAAGTCGATCGCCGCCACCGCGCCCGGCACCATACCCTTTTCGACCACCGCTGCGCCATCCGCGGTGTAGAGCGGCACCTCGAACCCGGCCGCGCGGACCAGGTCGCGCATCGCGGTCATATAGGCCGCGTCCTGCCCGAACGAGCCGTATTCGTTCTCGACCTGAACCAGGATCACCGGGCCGCCGCGGGTGATCTGGAGCGGCGCCAATTCCTGCCCCAGCCGCTTCAGCCATGCGGTCGTCGCGGCCATGTAGCGCGGATCGAGCGTGCGGACGCGCAGGGCGGGGTCGGCGAACAACCAAGCCGGATAGCCGCCCGCGTCCCATTCGCCGCAGATATACGGTCCGGGGCGCAGCGCGACGTACAGCCCCTCCTCCTGCGCGATGCGCAGGAACGCAGCGACATCGTTCTGGCCGGTGAAGTCGTATCGGCCGGGCCGCGGTTCGTGGACGCTCCAGAAGCAATAGGCCGACAGCGTGTTGAGACCCAGCGACCGGGCCTTCTTCATGCGATCCCGCCAGCAGGCACGCGGAATGCGGGGATAGTGCATCTCGGCCGCGCGAATCTGGAACGGTTGGCCGTCGAGCAGGAAGGCGTCGCCTTCGATCGCGAACCGCTGGCGGGGCGCGGCTGTGGCCCCCGCTGCGCTCAGCGCGCCCGCGCCGGCGATGAAGCTGCGGCGATCGACCCGCACGCCTACTTGCCCGGCCCGAAGGCGCCGACCTCTGCCACCGCAATCCGCGGGTCGGCGGTGGCGAGCGCAGGGAGCGTCAGGCGCAGGTAGCGCGCGGCACGGTGGCTGGCGAACGCGATCCGCTGGGTGGCGCGCGCATAAGCGATGTTCGAGAATTCGCCCTCAGCGCCAGCGGTCCAGTCGCGACCGTCGTCACTGGTTTCCGCCACATAGCGCGACGGCGGCCCTGCGCCTTCGGTAGCGTGGCGGGTGGGGGTAAGGCTGAAACCCGCCAGGTCGTGCACGCGGCCGAGATCGATCGTGACCCGGACAGGCTTGCCGGGCGCAGGGGCAGGTGCGGTCCAGACGGTCGCGGCATCGTCGTCGAACAATGCCTCGGCACCAGGACCGCTCGCCGCCACGACGCGCCAGCCGGCCTTTGCGACGATCGCCGATCCCGGCGAGAGCGAAGGTGCCACCGCGACCGGCGCGACCGAGCGGAATAGCGCAACCTCGGTAATCGCGGGGCAGGCCGGGGCCTCGACGATCCTGAGGCGCAACCGCCGTGTCGTCACCGGTTCGGACAAGCGGACGATGCGCTGTGCGCCGATACACTCGTGGCGCGCGATCTCCCGCCAGCCGTTCCCGACCGCAATGTCGAGCGCGAAGCGCGTGACCCGCACGCCCAGCGCCAGATGTTCGCGCAGACGGATCAGGTCGAAGCTGCGGCCCGGCGGCAGATCGAGAATAAGTTCGGGCGTGGTGACCGTATCGGGCGTGCTCCAATAGCTGTCGCGGTTGCGATCGAGCACGTTGGCGGCGGCGAAACCGGGGCCGCGCTCGGCGCTGGCGTGCGCGACCGCGCCTTGTGCCAGGTCAGTCGCAAAGCTCGCCTTGAGCGCGGTGCCGAATGCCGCCAGCGAAGCGAGGTCGGGATCGGCGATCCGGCCGCGGCGATCGGGCGGCAGGTTGAGCAGCATGTTCGTGCCGCGCCCGACCGATTCATCATACAGCTTCATCAGCCGTGCCGGGCTTTTCACCTGCGCGTCCTCGTCGGGGTGGTAGAACCAGCCGGGCCGGATCGAGGTGTTGGTCTCCGCCGGCCACCACAGCGCCGCGCCGCGGACGCCGGCATTGCCGTTTTCCTGCGTATATTCAGCGTTCGGCATCGTCGGCCAGCACGGGTCGCCGGCATGGCCGTCCTCGTTCCCCACCCAGCGGATATCGGCGCCCAGCGGATCGAAGGTGCACGCCATCGGCTGGAGCTTGTGGACCAGCGCCACGATCGACGGCCAATTGTAATAGCTGACCGCGTCGATCTTGCGCGTCTCGCGCGCGCCGCCGTAATAGCCGTCGCCGCCGTTCGCACCGTCGAACCACACTTCGTAGAGTTCGCCGTAATTGGTGCACAGGTCGGTCAGCTGCGCCCGATAATAGTCGATATATGATGGCCGTCCGTAATCCGCGCGGTTGCGGTCCCACGGCGAGAGATACAGGCCGTAAGCGATGCCGCCGCGGCGGCATGCGGCACCGAGTTCGCCGACGATGTCGCCCTTGCCGTTCTTATACGGGCTGTTGCGGACGCAATGTTCGGTGAGCGGCGTGGGCCACAGGCAAAAGCCGTCGTGATGCTTGGCGGTCAGGATCAGACCGCGCAGGCCTGCGCTCTTGGCCGCGGCGACGATCTGGTCCGGGTCGAAGTCGGTCGGATCGAACAGCTTGGGATCTTCGTCGCCATAACCCCACTCCTTGTCGGTCCAAGTGTTCAGCGTGAAGTGGACGAAGCCATATTGCTCGCGCCGGTGCCAGGCGAGCTGGCGTGGCGACGGCGTGGCGCCCCAGGGTTTAGGCGCGCGAACCGGGGCGCGGCCGATCGCAGGCGTGGCTGCTCCGGCCAGGCTCATGGCGATCAGCGAGCGGCGGGTGACGTCTGCGGTCATAATTTCTCCAGCGTGCGGCCGAACGACGGCGGGCGATCGGCGGGGTCGGCGCCGAAGCCGCGGTTCGGCTCGGCCGCCATCTCGAACACCAGCCGGCCGCCGCGCGCGATCGCCGCATGCGGGATCCAGCTCTTCGTCCAGGGCCGGCCGTTCCACGTCACCCCCCGCACATAGGGCCGGTCCGGCGCGTTGCCCCGCGCCTCCACCACCAGCTTCCGTCCGCCCCCGACCCGCAGCTCGGCGAGATCGAACAGCGGCGACCCGAACACGTACACCGCGCTGACCGGATCGACCGGATACAGCCCCAGCGCGCTCATCACGAACCACGCGCTCATCTGCCCGCAATCGTCATTGCCGATCACCCCGTCGGGCGCGGCGTGGTACATCTCGTTCAGCAGCCGCCGGACGATCGCCTGCGTCTTCCAGGGCTGGCCCGCATAGGCATAGAGATAGGCGATATGGTGGCTCGGCTCGTTGCCGTGCGCATATTGGCCGATCAGCCCGGCGATGTCGGGCGGGGCGTCGGCGGGCAGAGTCGAGGGCGCCGAAAACAGCGCGTCGAGCTTCGTGACGAACCCCGCATCGCCCCCGAACAGCGCGATCAGCCCATAGATGTCGTGCTGGTTGAGGAAGGTCGCGGTCCAGCCGTTGCTCTCGGTATAGTCCCGCCACTTCTTCGAATGCCCGAGCGCCACCGGATCGAAGGGTTCGGCCCACGCCCCGTTCGCGAGCCGCGGCCGCATGAAGCCGGTCGCCGCATCGAAATGGTTGCGGAAATTGCCGCTCCGCGTCCGCAACGCTGCCGCATCCGCGCTCGCCCCAGCCGCCGCCGCCAGCGCCGCCATCGCCCAATCGTCATAGGCGTATTCGAGCGTCCGGCTGACCGATTCGAACATCGTGTCGGCAGGCACGTAGCCGCGGCGCATATAGTCACCGCGCCCCTTGCTGTTGTCGAGGTCAGGCCCCCCAGGATCGAACGCGCGTTTGCGGATCGTCGCCCACGCCCCCGCATAGTCGGCGGCGATCCCCTTGGCGTGCGCCTCGGCGAGCACCACCACCGAATGCCACCCCATCATGCACCCGGTCTCGACGCCCTGGAGCGGCCAGACCGGCGCGCCATACGGGCTCTGCGCCGCCTGCCGGATCAGGTCCGCCGCCATCTCCCCCACTCGCTCCGGCCGGATCAGCGTCAGCAGCGGATGCAGCGTCCGGTACGTGTCCCACAGCGAATAGGTGCTGTACGCCACCCCCTTCGCCGGCACCCGGTGCGGCTTGCCGTCCAGTCCGACATAGCGGCCGTCGACATCGGTGAAGAGCGTCGGCGCCAGCAGGCTGTGATACAGCGCGGTCGCCATGATCGTGCGCTGCGCCGGCGTACCGCCTTCGACCTTGACGGCTTCGAGTTCACCAGCCCAGGCCTTTGTAGCGGCGCTACGGTGCCGGTCGAAGGCCCAGCCTGGCGCCTCGGCATCCAGGTTCGCGCGCGCGCCTGCGACATCGACGGCGGAAATGCCGGTCTTGACGAGGATCGGCGCGGCGCCGGCATCGTCGTAATGGAGCACGACCTTCAGCCGCTTGCCCGCGACCCCTCGGTCCCCGGCGGGGGCGTCGCCATCACCGTAGAACACCACCCGGTCGGGGCGGCGCGACAGCTTCATCGCGAAATGGATGCGCCGCCCCTTCGCCCAGCGGAACACCCGCCGGCTTCCGGTCAACACGCCGTCGCCGTCGATCGCCAGCGACGCGTCGTCGATCAGCGTGCCGGTGTCCCATTTGTCGAGTACCAGATGCGACAGGTCGACCAGGATATGCCCTGCGCCGCGCGGAAAAGTATAGCGGTGCAGCCCGGTGCGCGCGGTGACGGTCAGCTCGGCGCGCACTCCGCTTTCCAGCGTCACGCGATAATAGCCCGGCTCGGCATGCTCGGCGGTGAAGCGCTGGCGATATCCGGCGTCGGGGTCGGCGAGCGTGCCCGGCGTCAACATCACCGGCCCGCCCCCGGCCTTCTGGGCAGTCGGCACCACCAGAATGTCGAGCATGTCGCCGATACCGGTGCCCGACAGATGGGTGTGCGAGAAGCCCATGATCGACGTATCGTCGCGGTGATAGCCAGAGCATGCGTCCCAGCGCTCGACATCGGTATCGGGGCTGAGCTGCACCATGCCGAACGGCAGCGTCGCGCCGGGATAGGTATGGCCATGCCCCCCGGTGCCGATGAACGGGTCGACCTTCGCGCGCGACACCTTGGCCGACACCGGCGCCACCTGGATGAGCACGCCGGCGGCGGACCCCGCGAGAAGCTGGCGACGGTCGATCATAGCGGTGCTGCCAGAATGTGCGGCTTGCGCGCAGCAACGTCGAGGATCAGTTCGCCGAACAGGCCGTTCGCCCAGGCGAACCATTTGCGCGTGAAGTTCGTGGGATCGTCGATGTCGAACGATTCATGGCAAAAGCCGGTGCCGCCATGCGTCGTCTTCAGCCATCGCAGGCATTGACGGACGGTCGCGTCGTCGCGCGCGTTGAGGGCGTGCATCGTGATCGCCATCGGCCATATCTGCCGCAGCAGCGTATGGGGGCTGCCTATCCCCTCCGCAGCCTTGCCCGAGAAGAAATAGGGATTGCGCGTGCTCCACGCCCGCGCTGCGGTTCGTTGCCAAAGCGGATCGTCGGCGCGCACGCAGCCCAGATACGCCAGCCCCGACAGGCTGGGGATGTTGGCATCGTCCATGAAATGTGCGTTGCCATAGCCATCGACCTCATAGGCCCAGATCGCCTGCCCGTGGGTGTCGCGCATCGTGCCGTGCAACCGCAGCGCGGTCTCCACCTCCGCTGCCAGCGCCGCTGCGTCCGCTGCGAGCCGGGTATCGCCCCGCGCCTCCTTGGCCACGTCGGCCAATTGCCGCAGCGCGCGAACCGCAAACAGATTTGCGGGGATCAGGAACGGGAACTGGCAAGCGTCGTCGGAAGGCCGAAAGCCCGAATGGATCATGCCGACGGGGCGCGACGGCGGACCCCAGCCGCCGAGCGCCATCGTCTCCGACGGAATCTGCGACTTGCGCTCGAAGCTGTACGGACCGCGCCCCTCTTTGCGCTGCTGCTCGCGGAACGTGCGCATGGAGGCGCGCGCAGCCTCCGCCCACAATGCGTCGAACGGCGCGGCATCGCGGGTCGCCCGCCAGTAACCGTGCGCCAGCCGCATCGGGTAGCAGAGCGAGTCCACCTCCCATTTGCGCTCGGCGACGCCGGGCTTCATCGTGGTGCGGTCCTCCTTGGCCCAGGACAGGTTCGTGCCGGCCGCCGGATCGCGCATGAAGGCGTTGGCATAAGGGTCGATCAGGATCGAGCGTGCCTGTCGCGCGATCACGCCGCGGAACAGCGTCCGCAAGCGCGCATCGGCCGCCGCCAGCGGCAGATACGGGTTCATCTGCGCCGAACTGTCGCGCAGCCACATGGCGTCGATGTCGCCGGTGATGACGAAGCCGTCCGGCTTGCCGTCGACGATCCCCTCGAACACCGTGGTGTCGAGCGTGTTGGGATAGCAATTGGCGAACAACCACGCGAGTTCGGGATCGGCGATCCGTGCGCTGACGGCGGCGATCCGCTCCTCCACCGCGCGGCTGACGAAGCGGCGGTCGCCGGGCGGCGGGCGGCGGCTGGCAAAGCGGGGTGCGGCGGCGGCGGGCAGCGCCAGCGTCGCCGTCAGTGCCCCTGCGCCCATGACGACATCGCGACGCGTGGTCATTTCGGCAGTTCCTCACGCCCAGTGACGGTGAAGCCCGCCTCTACTCCCGGCGCATCGCCTGGCTGTCCGCCACCCAGAAACAGGCGATACATCCCCGGCACCACCGCGCGCACGCCGTCGCGATCGACGCTGCTCATCCCGCGTGCATCCAGTGCGAAGCGCACGCGCTTCGTCTCGCCGGGCTTGAGCGACAGTCGCTGAAACCCCGCCAGCGCGCGTTGCAGCACCGGATCGGTGCCCAGCGGCCCGGGCGCGGCGGCGGGCGGCACGAGATATAGCTGCACCACCTCGTCGCCTGCCTGCGCGCCGGTGTTGGTCACGTCGGCAGCGATGCTCAGCGTCTCGCCAGCCGCCAAGGTCGCCGCCACCGACGGCTGTGCATAGGCGAATCGCGTGTAGCTGAGGCCGTGCCCGAACGGGTAGAGCGGCGTGCCGGTGAAATAGCGATAGGTTCGCTCACGCATCGAATAATCGACGAAGGCGGGCAGATCGCGGGTCGAACGGTAGAAGGTGACCGGCAATCGCCCGCCCGGATTGTTTGCGCCGGCCAGCGTCTCGGCAATGGCCTGGCCTCCCGCCTGCCCCGGATACCAGGCGGCGAGGATCGCATGGGCATGCGCCTTCGCCCATTCGATCGCCACCGCGCCGCCTGACATCAGGACCACGATCAGCGGCTTGCCCGTCGCAGCCGCGGCCTCCAGCAACGCCTGCTGAGGGCGGGGCAGGCCGATGTCGGTGCGGTCGCCGCCCTCGAACCCCGGCACGGTGATGCCGAGTGCTTCGCCTTCGACATCGGGGGACAGGCCGACGACCGCGACGATCGCATCGGCATCCGCCATCGCACCTGCCGCTTCGGCCAGTTGCACCGCGGCGGGTGCGCGCCACTGCAGCCGGATACCGCCATCCTCGCCGGCATGAACCAGTTCGACGCGGATCGCATGCGGTGCGGCATCGGCGAAATCGAGCGTCGCCTCCACCGCCTTGCCGCTGCCGTCGTCGTCGATCACCGGCTTGCCGTCGATCCACACCCGCACCGGATCGTGGCCGCGGCAGTCGAAGCAGCGTGGGATGTCCGCGCGCAACGTATAGGCGCCCGGCCCCGGCGGCGTGATCGTGCCTGTCCAGCGCACCGCATAGCGCGTCGCATCCATGCCCTTGGCCGGCGCCGCACGATCCCAGTCGAACGCGATCAACCGATCGGCACGCATCACGCGCGGGCGTCCCGACAGGTCGAGCGTGTCGAAATAGCTGCCCTGCACGCTCAGCGCGGTTTCCGGCACGGTGACCGCAACGCCTTCGGCCACCGCGGACCCTTGCGCATAGCGGACGCGCAAGGTGCCGAATTGCGCGCGCAGCCCCATCAGCGGGGTGATCGGCTGCGCGGCGGTGCCGTGGTAATTGGCCTCCAGCGATTCCAGCGCGTCGGCGTTCGGCCCCACCACCGCGATCCGCGCACCGGCTTTCAGCGGCAGGCGATCGCCGTCGTTCTTGAGAAGCACCATCGCCTTGCGCGCAGCCTCCAGCGCCAGCGCGCGATGCGTCGGCGTATCGACCTGGCTTGGCTTGATCTTCGTCCACGGACTCGTGCCGCCGAAGGCGGTGCCGAGCGCATGGCGTGCCTGGAACACGCGGGCGAGCGCGGTGTCGATCTGCGCCGGATCGGTTTCGTCCCGCGCCACCGCCTCCGGCAACCCGGCATAGGCATGGCCGCAATTTAGATCGAGGCCCGCCGCCAGCGCCGCCGCCGATGCCCCCGCCCGGTCACGGCGATAATGGTGATAGGCCGCGATGTTCGACACGGCGTCACAGTCCGATACGGTCAGCCCGGTGAACCCCCAATCCTTGCGCAATCGGTCGTTGAGCAGCGCCGAGGACGCGCATACCGGCACGCCAGCGATCGAATTATAGGCGCACATCACCGACCGCGCCTTGCCCTCGACGATCGCGGCGCGGAACGCGGGCGTATAGGTCGCCTCCATGTCGTAGGGCGACACATCGACATCGAAGCCGTCGCGCCCGGCCTCGGGTCCGCTGTGGGCCGCGAGATGTTTGGGCGTCGCGATCACCTTGGGATAGCGCGGGTCCGGCCCTTGCAGCCCGCGAACGAAGGCCGTGGCGAGTTGGCCCGTCAGGTACGGATCCTCGCCATAGGTCTCCTGCCCCCGCCCCCAGCGCGGATCGCGGTAGATGTTGATGTTGGGCGACCAGATGGTCAGCCCGCCGTAGCGCGGGCTGGCCGCGCCGCGCGGCCGGGCGTTGGCCCTGGCGCGCGCCTCGGTCGAGATCACATCGCCCACGCGCGCGATAAGCGGCGCGTCGAACGTCGCCGCGAGCGCGGTCGCCTGCGGGAATACCGTCGCGACACCATTGCGCGCCAGCCCGTGGAGCCCCTCGTTCCAATAGTCATACGCCGGCAGGTCGATCCGCGGCACCGCGGGCGCGTCGTTCTGCAATTGCGCCGCTTTTTCCTCGACGCTCAGCGTCGCGATCGCGCGGTCGATGGCCGTCGGTCGGTCTTCGGCAGCCGTCAGCAGCATGGCGGCCACCAGCATCGGCAGGCGCTTGCGCATCACGGCTCCACCCCGCGCAGGGTCCGGATCGTCAACGCCCGCTGCAACGCGCCAAGCGAGGCCGAGGATTTCACGACGACCGTCAGCCGATCTCCCGGTGCGATGTCGAAGGTGTTGTCCGAGAGCGTCACGTCGAGCTTGCCGAAGTCGATCCACACGCCCCGCGCCAGAGACTCGGCCGTCAGCGTCAGCGCGTAGCCCCCTGACACCGGCGCCAGCGTGGTGCGGATGTGAGGATCGGTGAGCGCCAGATCCTTGGCATGCGCGAAATAGACGAAATTGCGCGCCACTACCGCGTCGCCGGTAACGAGTTCGGCGACCGCGAACGTCCGCTTCGGGTCCGCTGTTCCGAGCAGTTCGGCATCGCTGAGACTCGCCAGCGCAATCGCGGCAAGCGGCGCGGCCGTCACCGGGCCGCCGCGATCCGAGAGCATCCGACCGTCTCGGTCGATCACCCGCAGCCGCCAGCGCGCGGGGAGTGCGTCGCGCTTGTCGGAGATGAGCGTGACGCTGGTGACGCCTTTGCTCCGCTGCGCTCCGATCGTCACCGGTGCGTAGAAGCGCCGCGCGCGATAGTGCAGCGCCTTCCACCGATTGCGATAGTCGATGCTGCCCCACGCAGCGCCGGTCCACAGCGAATTGATCTGTCCGGGCCAGGAATCATTCAAGGTCCAGTAGAGCGATCCCATCGCCTGGGGCCGCGAGGCACGCAGATGGGTGACCGCCATCTCGATCCCCTCCGCCTGGAACAATTGGGTGCGATAGACATAATCGGCGAAGTCGCGCGGCTCGCCGTAGTTGGCGCGCAGATAGCCCAGGATGCGGCCGTTGCCCTTGCCGCGATCGTAGCCGTTGTCCTTCAGCACGACGGGCACGGACGTGGTCCTGGCCGGTGCCAGAAACTCCGCGATCGTGCGCATGTCGGGCATGGATTGCAGCCCGAATTCGGACATGAAGCGCGTGTTCGTCGTCAGATAATCCTCCAGCGGCGCCCCGCTCCACACGCTCCAGAAATGGACATCGCCGTCCGTCGTCAGCTCGGCCGGACCATCATAGTCGGTCGTCGGCGATCCACCGAAATACGGTGTGCCCGGCGATTCCTGGCGGACGACCGCGCGCAGGATATTGTCGAACAACCGACGGATGCCGGCACCGAACACCTCCTGCTGATCGGGGGTCATCGCCGCCTTGAACGCCTTGCGGTCGTCCCAATGCTCCCACGCAGTCTGTACTTCGTTGTTGCCTACCCACATCACGACCGAAGCATGGCGCCGCATCCGGCGAACCTGCTCGACCGCTTCCAACCGCGTATTCTCGCGAAAAGCCTCGTCGTCGGGCGGCACTGCGCCACCGAAACTGAAATCCTGCCAGATCATCAGGCCGAGCCGGTCGGCGGTCGCGCACGCCGCCTCGTCCAGATAATAAGCGCCGCCCCAGACCCGGAGCAGGTTCATGTTCGCCGCCACGGCAGCTTCCAGCACTCCGTTCACCCGTTCCGGGTCGACGCGCGCACCGAAGCTGTCGGACGGAAGCAGATTGGCGCCCTTGGCGAAGATCGGCACGCCGTTGACGACGATCGCCATGCTGCGGCCCCAGCGATCCTTTTCGCGGCGGAGTTCGACGGTGCGCAGCCCGATCCGGTGCGTGTCGCGGCCGATCTCGTTCGTGCCCTCGCTGACGCGGGTCACGACGGCATAGAGATCGGGGTTGCCATAGCCGGCCGGCCACCAGCGGCGCGGCTTTTCGATGCGGATCGGCAACGTCACCGGGTTCAGCCCGGCGAACAGCGTCACCCGCCGGTCGAGCGTCTGCTGCGTACCGTCCGGCCCGCCGATCCGTACCTGCACGTCGACGGTGCGCGCTCGGTCCGACTGGATATTTACGCGGGCTTCGAGGACGGCCGCATCGTCGTCGAGATGCACCTGCTGGACATGGACGGTGTCGAGCCGTGCACCGTCATAGGCCTCCAGCCGCACCGCGCGCCAGATCCCTTGCGTGACGATGCGCGGCGCCCAGTCCCAGCCGTAATGATACCCTGCCTTGCGGACATAGGCCGCGGTCTGCCGCCCTTTGGGCTCGTCACCAAAGGCGGAATCGTAGGAGCCGGGCAATGGGTTCTTCTGCGCCAGAACGGTCGGCAGCCATTTGCGGATCGGCGATGCGAAATCGACCTCGATCCGGTTCGCGCCAACGCGGAGCAGCGGGCGTACTGCCGCACGCCAGCTGCGGTACATGTTGTCGGCGGTGACCACCGTCGTGCCGTTGACGCGAACGCTGGCGTAGGTGTCGAGCCCCTCGAACACCAGATCGACCTGCCGCGAGGCCAGCGTCGCGGCGTCAATCATCAAGGTGGTGCGATATTGCCAGTCGGCCAGCCCCACCCATTGCGCCGCGCGCTCGTTCTCGCCTTTCCACGGATCGCGCAATAGGCCCGCCGCCATCAGATCAGTCTGCACCGCACCCGGCACATGCGCGGGGAGCCAACGCGCGGCGCGCGGGTGAGCCTTGGCAGCCGGATCGCCGGGGGCGAGGCGCACCTGCCAGCCTTGGTCGAGCGAACGCGTTGCCGCCCTTGCCGGAGCCACGCACAGTCCGGCGACAACCAGCAGGAACGTCGCGAGCAGCCGCAACATCAGCCCTGTCCTCATGGAACCGTCCTGAAGTCGGTGCCCGCCAGCGTGCGGATTGCCAAAGATCGGCGCAGTGCCGCAGCCTTCGCCTTGCTGGCGACGGTGATCGTGATGCGCTCACCGGGAAGCAGGTCGAAGCCGTTGTCGGACAGGGTGGCATCGTGCGCGCCGAAGTCGATCCACACCGCCCGCGCCAGCCGCGTCGCGCCTATCGTCAGCCGGTCGCCGGACCATCTGGCGGTGATTCCCGGATCGGGTAACGTCATGGCCTTGGCCCGCACCGACGCGACCAGGCTGCGCGAAACGACCCGCTCTCCCTCAAGCAACTCGGCCACCGCGATGGTGCGCGCGGGATCGGCGAACAGCGTGGCGTCGGGCAGCGTCGCCACCGCCGTCGCGGACAATGGCGCGACATCGGCCATTCCTCCCCGCGTCGAAATCTCGCGGCCTTCCAGGTCGATGACCCGCACCCGCCAGCGCAGCGGCGTGGGCGTCGTCAGATCGGAGATCAGGCTGATCGTCGTCACGCCGCCCCTGCGCAGCGCCGCAATCGCCAGCGGCGCGTAAAAGCGGCGCGCGTGGAAGTTCAGCGCCTTCCACCGGCCATGATAATCGACGCTCGACCAGGATGCGCCCGGCCATACGTCGTTCATCTGCCAATACAGCGAACCCATCGTTCGCGGCCGACTGGCGCGGTGATGGAGGGCGGCCAGTTCTATTCCCTCCGCCTGCGCCACCTGGCTCAGATAGACGAAGTCGGCGAAGTCCCGCGGCTCGGCATAGGTATTGCGGATGTAGAGGAGGATGCGGTCGTTCCCCTCGCCCTTCAGAAATTTCTGATGCGCCTTCATCACGGGGGAGGTGATCGACAGGTCCGACGGTTTTGCGAAACTGCGGATCGTCTTCATGTCCGGCATCGCCTGCAAACCATATTCGGACATGAAGCGCGGCGTTTCGTCCAGATACGCCTCGACCGGCAGCTTGCCGCCCCACACGCTCCAATAATGCCGGTCGCCGTCGGTGGTGACGTCGGGCGGGCCTTCGTAATTGGCGCTGGGCGATCCGGGCCAATAAGGTACGTCGCCATCGCCCGCGGCCACCGCGGCGCGCAACACGCCATCGAACAGGATCGCCATCGCGGTGCCGATCCGCTCCTGCTCCGCCGCGCCCACCGCGCGCTTGAACGCGATGCGGTCGCCCCAGGTCTCCCAGCCGCTCAGCACCTCGTTGTTGCCCGCCCAGATCACGATCGCGGGATGCGCCTGCAACCGCGCGACCTGCTCCTCCGCCTCGATCCGGACGTTGTCGCGGAACGCAGCATCAGGGGGTGTCACCGCGCCGCCGAACATGAAGTCCTGCCACACCATCAGCCCCATCTCGTCGGCTTGGTCGTAGAAGGCGTCATCGAGATAATAACCGCCGCCCCAGACGCGCAGCATGTTCATGTTCGCGTCGCGCGCCGCGGTCATCACCGTGCGGATATGCTGCGGCGTCACCCGGTCGGGCAGGCTGTCGAAGGGGATCAGATTCGCGCCCTTCATGAAGACGGGCGTGCCGTTGACGACCAGCTCGAACCCCCTGCCCCATTGGTCCCGTGGCCGCCGCAATTCCACGGTGCGCAGGCCGGTGCGGCGTTGCGCGCTGTCCAGGGCCCCCGCTCCGCCGATCAACGTCGCGCGCACCGCATACAGCGGCTGTGCGCCATAGCCCACCGGCTGCCATCGTTTCGGGTCCGCGATGCTCAGCGGCACCGAGACGGCATTGCGCCCGGCTTCCAGCGCGACGTCCTGCACCGCAGACGTCACGCGGCCATCGGGCGCGGTGACATCGACCTTCACTTGCGCGGTCATCGCGCGATCGGCCGTCACGTCCAGATCGGCCGACAGTCGCGCCTGCGCGTCGGTGATCGCCACCTGCTGCACCCGGAACGCCTCTATCCGCGCACTATCCCACGCCTCGATCCGCGCCGCGCGCCACACGCCCAGCGTCACGATCCGCGGGCCCCAATCCCAGCCGTAGTGATATTTGGGCTTGCGGATGTAGGGCGAGGTTTGTTTGCCTGCGGGTTCGTCGCCGAACATCGAATCATATTCGCCGGGGAGCGGATTCTTCTCGGCCAGCACCATCGGCTGCAACCGCCTAATTGGCGAAGCGAACGACACCGTCACCTCGTTGCGACCCAAATGCAGCGCCGCCTTCGCCGGCACGCGCCAGCGGCGATGCGCATTGTCGGTCGTCGCCAGCTTCGTGCCGTTGACGAACACCTCGGCAAAGGTGTCCAGCCCGTCGAACACCAGATCGACATGATCGCGCGCCAGCATCGCCGCGTCGGCGGTGATCGTCGTGCGATATTGCCAGTCCGCCAGCCCGACCCATTGCACCTTCGCTTCGTTCAGCCCGACATAGGGATCGGGGATAAGGCGCGCGGCAAGCAAGTTCGATTGCACGCTGCCCGGCACCCTTGCCGTGATCCATCGCGCCGCGCGGGGATGCGCCTTGATCGCGGCATCGCAGGGCGCGAGGCGTACCTGCCAGCCGCTGTCGAGCGCACGCACGCTCTTGGGTGCCGCCGTCGCAAGCGCGGGCAGCAACGCCAACAGCATGCCCAGACACAAGCGCAGGATCATTTCGGCGTCAGCGCCACCGTGGCGACCGCATAGAAGGGACCGGCCAGCGGCGCGGTGAAGACCATGCAAAGATCGGCATCACCTTTGCCCCCCAGCTTGCCCGAATAGGTCATCCGCGCAGGGGCGGTGGCCGGGTCGGGCAGCGGGAACAAGCCGACGACGGTGCCGTCGCATCCGCCGCTGCGCACCACCAGTTCGCCGAAACGGCTGACGTTGTAATGCGAAACCAATGCCGTGACCTCATGCGCCAGGCCGTAATGGCGCGGCAGTCGCTGGACGTCGATCGTGAACCCGGATGCCTGATCCAGCGGCGCTGCCGGATAGAGCGAGCAGCCGTCGAACAGGTTGATGTCGAACACCGGGCCCCACTCGGTCGCCTCCGGGGTCACCGGTGCGCGCAGCCCGGCGCGTCCCTTGGGACAGGCGGTCAGTTCGGTGCTGGACCGGGTCAGCAGCGCCTGGCGACCGGTGTCGAACGCGCGCGGCGCAGCGGTGGCGCGACCGTCGGCGGTGAAGGCCGCGGCGCGGATCGTCACGCCCGGCTTCACCGACAGCGGCGCTGCATAAGCCCTGCTCCGCGCGGTCGGCGCACTGCCGTCCAGCGTATAGCGGATGCGTCCCTGGCCGATCTGTGTCGCCAGCGTCACCCGCGCCTTGCCGTCGCGCAGCGCCTTGCCCGCGCCGCCGTCGATGGCATAGCCCACCGCATATTCGGTGTCCGCCGCTGCGATCCCGCTGCGCGCATAGCGCAGCCGCTGCGGATCGAGCCGGGTCAGGAAGCCCGCGAAGTCGCGCTTCTCGCGCGGCGACCATGTAACCTCGGCGATCGCCGCCAGCCGCGGGAAGGTTGCGTGCTGGACCTGGCGGGGCGTCACCATATATTCGGCGAACAGCGGCGCCTCGGCACCCAGGATGTGCTTCGCCTTGTCCGGCGCCAGGCCGGCGGGCATCGGCTCGTAGGCGTACACATCCTTCAGCCCGACGAAATAGCGCCGCCCCGCCGGTTCGTCCGCGCGCGGCGTCTGCAGGCTGTCGAAATACAGCGTCGGTGCAGGCGCCAGCACCACGTCATGCCCTTGCGTGGCCGCATCCACCGCGCCCTTCTCGCCCCGCCACGACATGACCGAGGCCGATGGCGGCAACCCGCCCTCCAAGATCTCGTCCCAGCCGATCAGCCGCCGGCCGTGCTTGGCCAGATAATTGCCCAGCCGGTCGATGAACCAGCTCTGCAATCCGTTCTCGGTCTTGATCCCCAGCGCCGCCATCCGCGCCTGGATCGCGGGCGACAGCCGCCACTGGTCCTTGACCGCTTCATCGCCGCCGAGATGGATGAAGGTGGACGGAAATACCGCCATCAATTCGTCGAGGACGTTCTCGACGAAGGTCATGCTCGGCTCGTCGACGTTGAAGAGATAGGGATTGACCCCCCAGTCCCCCGACACCGGCGGCCGGTCCCCCATCACGCCATATTGCGGATAGGACGCGACCACCGCCTGCGCATGGCCGGGCAAGTCGATCTCGGGCACGATCGTGATGCCGCGCTCCTGCGCATAGCCGACCAGCGTGCGCAGCTCATCCTGCGTGTAGAAGCCGCCATGTACCGGCCCCGGCGCGGTGCCGCCGGCGGTGGGGGCATTCCGGAAGGCGCCGATCCGCGTCAGTTCGGGATAGCGCTTGATCTCCACCCGCCACCCCTGATCGTCGGTCAGGTGCAAATGGAGCGTGTTCAGCTTGATCGCGGCCATCGCGTCAATGATCGTACGGATCGATTCCAACGAATGGAAATGCCGTGCGACGTCGAGCATGTAGCCGCGCCAGACGAAGCGCGGCGCATCGCGGATCGTCACCGCCGCGACGCGCACGGGCTTGCCGAATGCGGCATCGGGGCTGAGCAGCTGCGACAGCGTCATCGCGCCATACAGCAGCCCGGCATCGTCCTTGGCGGCGATCGTGATGCCGCCCGGCGTGACGGTGAGCGTATAGCCCTCCGCCTTCGGCGTAGCGGCATCGCGAACGAAGCGGATCGCCGACTTGCCGCGGTCGACCGTCTGGAGCGTGAGGCCGCGTTCGGTGCGCACCCGAGCGACGAGGAGCCGTGCTGCGGTGACCGCGCCGGTGTCGCTTGCGTCTGCCAGGATGGTGGCGCCGTCACCGATGGTCAGCGCGCCGCGCGCCGGCTGCACCTCGGCCGGCATAGGCACGAGCGGCAGCGGCTTGGGCGACTTTTGCGCAAAAGCCGCGCCAGAATAAAAAAGCGCCGCCACGAGAAGCAGCGGCGCAGTGGGGGAACCGATGAAGGGCGATTTCGAATGACGCATCACAAGCAACAGCCCTTTTACAAATCCAGTAGGCGGTCCGCGTGCCCTGCGCGGGCACGCGGACCTTTCGTCCTTACATCCGGAACGTGGCATTCAATGAGAAGACACGACCGTTCTTGTAGATCGAGGTTGGCGCGCTCTCGGTCGAACTATACTGATAATAGGTCTCGTCGAGCAGGTTCTGCGCTGCCGCACTGACCTGGATGTTTTCCGTGATCCCGTAGGAGATCGACGCATCCAGCTGACGATAGGCAGCGGTATAATCCTGGCTCTGCTGACGGCCGAAACGATAGAAATACTTCGACCGACGGTTGTAGCTCACGCGCGCCTGGAACGGCCCGTTTTCATAATACGGAACGATCGTGACGACGTTTCGCGAGAGATAAGGCAGGCCTGTCGACAACCCGGTTTCGGCATCGGTAAACGTGTAGCTGCCCTGGATGCCGAAGCCCCACAGCAGGTTTGCGTTCCCAGAAAGGGAGAAGCCGGTGACCGTCGCCTTGCCGCCGTTGACCGGCCGGGTGATCGCATAGTTCAGCGTTCTGCCGGTGACCGTGTTGGTGAAGGGCACACCCTGTCCGTCCGGGCCGTCATCCACCTCGTTGCCGATGTAGTTCGAGATATCGCGGTAGAAGAATTCGGCCGACAGGAAACTGCCGGGCGCGAAATACCATTCCGCCGTGGCACCGTAATTGGTGGCCGCATAGGGTTTCAGGTCGGGGTTGCCGCCGCTGCCCGACCGGGTCGCGTCGTCCAGCCCGATCGACCCGGCGAGATCGCCGTAACGTGCCCGGGCGATGACCTTTGCCGCCGATCCGCGCAGTACGACATCTTCACCGGCTTGGAAGATGAGGTTGGCTGCCGGGAGGAAGCGGTTGTCGCTATTGTCCACCGTGGTGAAAGCGAACACGCCGTTGCTGGAGAGATAGAAGTTCGATTCGTCACGGGTGTTTACGTAGCGACCGCCGATGTTGCCGCGGAACTTGCCGACTTCAAAATTGGCTTGCACATAGCCCGCAGCGATCTTTTCCTTGACAAGCCAATAGTCGCCCTTGGCAAAACCACGATCGATCGTGAAGTTGCCGTATTTGCCTAGCGCCGCGATGATCCCATCCTTATCCAGCGTTGCATAAGGCGTGCCGTTGCCGGATGTCCCGAGCCCGTTGTAGAGGTCGCCGTCCAGGACGTAAAAGTCGAGATCGGCGAGCGTGAAGTTCTGATTGGTGAACACCGCGTTGCTGAAGGTCGTATTGCTGTTGGTGTGGTCGACATAGCGACCGCCGAAAAGCAGGCTGGTGACCGGCCCCCATTCGACATCCCGCTTGAAATTGACTTCGCCGAACACTTCCTTGTCCAGCGTGAACCCGGACTGCGTAGGAATGCCGCCAATCTGTCGGCCGAAGAACTTCCTGCCGTCGGGCGCGGTGATGTCCTCGCCGCCCGCTGCGGTGAAGTTGCTCAACCATTTCGTCGCATCGCTGGCCGGCGAATTCCAGTTCACCGTCGTGTTGCGCCCGTTTGCACCCGCGGTGAAGCCCTGCGTCGTCCGGAAATCGAGCAGATATTCAGGATTCTTGCCGCCCGAAGCGCGGGTCGCACCCAAATTGCCGGTGATGTTCCAGCCACCCGGCTTCCAGTCGACCAGCAGCGAAACCGTGTCGTTCTTGATCCGCGTGCGGCGGAAGTTGGTGTCGAGCTGGCCCGTCGCGCCCGTGGTGCCGGCGGGCAGGCCGGTGAAGGTCGCCGAATCCACGATGCCGTCCTTGAAGGTCGCCGCGGTCATCCGCGACCCTTCGAAGCCATAAGTGTATTCGGAATTGGAGACGTTGTCGTAATTGCCGCGAATGAAAAGGCCGGTCGCAATCACCGACAGATTGTCCGTCGGCTTGGCCTGGATCGCGCCGCTGAAGCCGATACGTTGGCGCTCCTGCTTGAAAAACTCGCGCGCCAGGAACGAGGCGTAACGCGCGCTGCTGAAGGCGTCGATCGTCGCCTTATTCGGCAGCGCGCCGTTGATTGTCGGCCCGCTGGCCACCGTGCCGTTCGGCCCGGCGTAAACGATGTTACCGTTGGCATCCTTGGGGAAGTTTTCGAGCAGGGCGGCGCCCGTGCGATACCAATAGCTCGCCACGCCCGCCCGGCTCAGCTGCTCCTTGTCGTAATTGACCGCGCCCAAGAAGCCGACCGTGCCGTCGTCGCTCTGCCAGCTGTAGAGTGCCGACCCACGAAAGCTGCCGCGCTTGGCGCGATCGTTATATTCGCCGCCGGCGGTGGCGAACAGCGTGTTCGCCTTCAGATCGAGCGGCTTGCGCGTGACGACATCCACGGTGGCGCCGATCGCACCCTCCTGCAGACGCGCCTCGGGCGTCTTGTAGACGACCGCAGAACTGATGATCGTCGGCGACAACAGCGAATAGTTGAACGAACGGCTCGACCGATCCGACGGGTTGCCGCCCCAGTCCGCCGAGGCGGCCGAGTGGCCGTCGATGGTCAGGCGGTTCAGCGCAGGCTCGACACCCGCGATCGACAGCTGCTCGCCCTCGCCGAACTGGTGATCGACGGTGATGCCGGGAAGGCGCGCCAGCGACTCGGCGATGTTGCTGTCCGCCATCTTGCCGACGTCTTCGGCGCTGATGACATCGACGATCGAATCGGCCCGACGCTTGATCTCGATGGCATCCTGCAAACTCCTGCGGATGCCGGTCACCACGACGTCCTCGGACGCGGCGACGGTATCGTTGCCCGGTGCGGTCTGTGCCTGTGCGGCCGTGCCGATCAGCAGGGCGCTGGCCAGTCCGGTGGTCCAGAGCAGATTGTGCTTGAGCGAATACGCCATGATGAAGCCCCCTTCATGCGCCGAATCGACGCGTCCTCGTACCTCGACCGCTTGCCCGTCCGGCGAGACGCTCCGTAATTGGCTACCGATTGGTATTGCCCGGAAGCGTTTGGTCTTGACGATACGTAACCAATTCGTTTCCGTTGCGCTACGAAAAATTTCAGCTTCGTTGCAGTTCGATTTTGCGCCAAGGCAGGCGCCTATCGTCTTGTCTTTCCTGTGTTGTTGCTCCCTCGTCGCCGGCCGACCCCGTTCCGAACGTGAGACAAGCGCCATGATCCAAGCCGATTGACCCGGAACTTTGTTGCGCCGAAGTAAGACCAGAGGCCCGATTCGTCGATCGTCGATGGGCGGATCGTTGCGAATCCTTGCGAGATGTTCGATGCCAATTCTGGAAATATGCGTGGATACGCCTGCCGGTGTCGCCGCCGCGGTTGCCGGCGGCGCGGATCGAGTCGAGCTTTGCGCGGCCTTGTCGCTCGGGGGACTGACCCCTTCGGCCGGGCTGGTCGACATCGCAGTGAAGGCGGCGGTGCCGGTGGTCGCGATGATCCGGCCGCATGAGGGTGGCTTTCGTTATGACGAAGCCACGCTTTGCATCATGGTCAACGAGATCGTGCTTATGGCCGCGGCGGGAGTGGAAGGCGTCGTGTTCGGCGCGACCGATGGCGCCGGCGGCCTCGACCGCGCGGTGCTGGCGCGATTGATGCAGACCGTCCGCACCAGCGAAGCACGCCGCGGCATACCGCTCAGGACGACGCTCCACCGCGCGATCGACCTTTGTGCCGATCCGCTCGCGGCGCTCGATCACGCCATCGCGCTGGGGTTCGACCGGGTTCTCAGCGCAGGCGGCGCCACGAGCGCGCGCGCGGGCAGCGCCTGTCTCGCGGCGATGCGTCGGCGCGCCGCCGACCGATGCGAGATCGTCGCGGGCGCCGGCGTCGATGCGGCGAACGTCCGCGCTTTGATCGACGCCACCGGAGTCGGCGCCGTCCACGCGTCGTGCCGCGCCGATGCTGTCGCCCGGGATGCGGAGGACGATCGTGCGGTAACGCTCGGTTTTGGCGCGACGGCGAGGCAGACCAGCCTGGCAGACGTTCGGGCCTTGCGCCTGGCTCTGGATGCAAGTTTTCATGACCAATAGAATACCTATTGCGGTCAGCGGATCGGCACCGTATCGATCCGGCTATTGCTCGAAGGGGGGTTGAGCTTCATGCCGTTCGCCGGTCTGGTGGGGGACTTGCGGGATGACAATCCCGCGCCGCTCTATGTGCAGCTCCAGCAACTCATCCGCGATGCCATCAACGGCAGCGTGCTGAGCCAGGACGACGCGATTCCCGCCGAGCGCGATCTGGCCACCGAGTATAAGGTGTCGCGGATCACCGTGCGCAAGGCGCTGACCGGGCTGGTCGACGAAGGCCTGCTGACCCGGCGCCGCGGCGCGGGCACGTTCGTCTCGGCGCGCGTGGAGAAGAACTTTTCCAAGCTCTCGTCCTTTTCCGAAGACATGGCATCGCGCGGACGCACGCCGAGCAACAGCTGGATCAGCCGCACGGCCGGCACGGTGACGCCTGAGGAAGCGCTGTCGCTCGGCCTTTCGCCGGGCACGCCGGTGTATCGGTTCCAGCGCATCCGCTATGCCGATGCGGTGCCGATGGCGCTCGAATATTCGACCATCGCGGGATATTGCCTGCCGTCGGCCGCGGCGGTGGAGGAATCGCTCTATGCGGCGCTGGAGGCGGCGGGCAATCGCCCGGTGCGCGCGTTGCAGCGCCTGCGCGCGCTCGCCTTTCCCGCCGACCAGGCGCGCGCGCTGGGCGTGGAACCCGGCCATGCCGGGCTGTTCATCGAGCGCCGCGGCTTCCTGCGCGATGGGCGGACGGCCGAATTCACCCAATCCTATTATCGCGGCGACGCCTATGATCTCGTCGCCGAACTGAATGACATCTGAGGCCCATTTGACCGACAGCCACGCAGCGCCGCTTCGCGCGCAGGACACCTTGATGCACACCGAAGCGGGCGAAGCCGGCGCGGCGGTCGGCCGGTTCCTTGACGCCAATGCCACAGCGCTGGCGCGGCTCGGCGCCAGCCTGCGCGCGGCCCCGCCGGCGGTGGTGGTGACGGTCGCGCGCGGATCGTCGGACCATGCGGCGACTTACGGCAAGTATCTTTTCGAAACGCTGCTGGGCGTGCCCACCGCCACGGTCGCGCCATCGGTGTCGTCGGTCTATGCGGCGCCGGTCGCGGCGGGTGCCAAGCTGTGCGTCGCCATATCGCAATCCGGCCGCAGCCCGGACCTGCTTGCCGCGGTCGAGGCGCAGGCCGCCTCCGGTGCGTTCGTCGTGGCGCTGGTCAACGATGCGGCATCGCCGCTGGCGGGGTTGGCGGACGAGGTGCTGCCGTTAATGGCGGGGCCCGAACTGTCCGTCGCAGCGACGAAATCGTGCATCGCCTCGCTCGCTGGGCTGGCGGCACTCGCCGCCGCGTGGAGCGACGATGCCGATCTGCACGCGGGGCTGGCCGCGCTGCCGGAGCAGCTGCCGCGCGCCTTCGCGCTCGATTGGGGCGCGGCGCTGCCCCTGCTTATGGATGCGCGCAACCTGTTCGTGATCGGCCGCGGCTATGGCTATGGCATTGCGCAGGAAGCCGCGCTGAAGCTGAAGGAAACCTGCGCCCTCCATGCCGAGGCGTTCAGCGCTGCGGAGGTGAAGCACGGGCCGATGGCGATCGTCGGGGCCGGTTTTCCCGTGATCGGCTTTGCGACGTCCGACAAGGCCGGCGATGCCGTGCGAGAGATGGCGAAGGCTTTCGTCGCGCGCGGCGCCGGCCTGTGTCTTGCGGATGCCGCAGGCGACAATCCGCTCGCGCTGCTCCCGGCGATCCGCACGCATCCCGCGACCGAGCCGATCCTGATGCTCCAGAGCTTCTATCGCATGGCCGCCCGACTGTCGGTCGCGCGCGGCCTGAACCCCGATGCGCCGCCGCACCTGAACAAGGTGACGAACACGCTATGACCCGCTTCGCCATCGCCAACGGCCGGATCGTGACTTCGCAAGGGTTGCTGGAGGCCGCGACGCTGAGCGTGCGCGATGCCACCATCGCCGCGATCGGCGCGCCCGGCGACGGCGGCGACGCCCTCGATCTCGAGGGCGGATGGCTGATGCCCGGCTTCATCGACACGCAGGTCAACGGTGGCGGCGGCGTACTGTTCAACGACGACATCAGCGTGGGCGGGATCGCCGCGATCGGCGCGGCGCACGCCGCCTTCGGCACGACCGGTTTCCTGCCGACCCTCATCAGCGACGACATGGATCGTATCGCCGCGGCGCTCGACGCGGCCGATGCGGCCATTGCGGCCGGGGTGCCCGGCGTGCTCGGCGTCCATATCGAGGGGCCGTTCCTCAACGTCGCGCGGAAGGGCATCCACGATGCCGCCAAGCTGCGGCGGCTGGACGAGCAGGCGCTGGCTCTGCTGACCCGGCCACGGGCGGGCAAGGTGATGCTGACGCTGGCGCCCGAACTGTGCGATCCGGCGGATATCCGCCGGCTGGCGGACGCTGGCGTGATTGTCAGCGCCGGGCATAGCAACGCCGATCACGCGACGGTCGTACGCGCGCTGGCCGCGGGCCTGCGCGGCTTCACGCATCTGTTCAACGCGATGTCTCCGCTGCTTCACCGGGCGCCGGGCGTCGTTGGTGCCGCCTTGGACGATCCCGACAGCTGGTGCGGGTTGATCGTCGATGGCGTCCATGTCGATCCGGTCGCGCTGCGGATCGCGTTGCGCGCCAAGAACCCGGCCAAGTTCATGCTGGTGACCGATGCGATGCCCAACATCGGCACCACCGCCGATTCGTTCATGCTACAGGGCAAGTCGATCAACGTCGCGGGCGGCACCCTGCAGGACGACGATGGGACGCTCGCGGGAGCCGACCTCGACATGGCGGCCGCAGTGCGCAACGCGGTGCGGCTGATCGGCGTCGCGCCGGAGACCGCGTCGATGATGGCGGCGGGGGCACCAGCGGCGTTCCTGAGTCTGTCCGACCGGCACGGCACGCTGGCACCGGGGCAGCGCGCGGATTGGGTGTGGCTCGATGCCGATCTGCACCCGCGCGGCACCTGGATCGGCGGGCAGCGGGTCGATGGCTGATCCGGCGAGCCGCGTGATCCTGAGTGCGCCGCTAAAGGGGTGGGCGACCCGGCTCGACGACGTTCCCGATGCGGTGTTTGCAGAGCGGATGCTGGGCGACGGCATCGCCATCGACCCCCTGGGATCGGTTCTCCACGCGCCGTGCGACGGCATGGTGCTGACGCTCCACGCCGCCGGTCATGCGCTGACGCTGCGCACGCGCGAAGGCGCCGAGATCCTGATGCACATCGGCATGGATACGGTCGGGCTGGCGGGCCGGGGCTTCAGCCCGCTGGTGCGCGAAGGGGAGCAGGTGACCCGGGGCGCCCCGCTGATCGCGTTCGACATCGACGCTTTGGCCGCACGCGCGCCGAGCCTCGTTACGCCGATCATCGTCACCAATCCCGATCGCTTCAGCATCGTCGAACGCTGCGACGAATGCGCGGTCAACGTCGGCGACATGCTGATGATCCTGGCCGCTCGTGATGACGCGCCTGCGGGGTCCGCAAGCGCCTTCGCGGAACATAGCCGCAGCGTCACCGTGCCGCTGGCGCATGGCATCCACGCACGTCCGGCGGCGCGGATCGGCGGCGCCATCAAGCATCTGTCCGCCGACGTCGCGCTGGTGAGCGGCGAAAGGCGGGGCGACGCCCGCAGCGCTGTCGCCCTCCTGGCGCTGGGCATCGGCTACGGCGAAACCATCACGATCGAGGCCGGCGGCGTCGAGGGTGCAGAGGCCGTCGCGACGGTGGCCGCGCTGATCGAGAGCGGCATGGGTGAAGGCGTCAACGCTGCCATTCCGGCTGCCCGCCCCGGTACGCAAGCCCCCGGCTTCGCGATGCCGATCAAGATGCTTCCCGACGGCGCGTTGCGCGGGGTGACGGCGGCACCCGGACTCGCGATTGGCACGGCGTTCCGCTTGCGCATCGCGGAGGTCGTCGTCGCCGACGAAGCGGATGACGCGCTGATCGAGCAGCGCCGGATCGACGACGCGATCGCCACCGTATCCGCCCGCCTTTCCCGGCGAATGGAGCAGGCCGACTCAACGGCCTCGGGGATCATGGCGGCGCACCTGGCCTTTCTCGACGATCCCGCCCTGCGTGAGACAGCAATGCGTCACATCGCTGCCGGGGAAAGTGCGGGCCGCGGCTGGCAGTTGGCGATTGCGGCGCAGGTCGCGGTGCTGACCGGATCGGGCAACGCTCGCATGATGGAGCGCGTGGCCGATCTGCACGATGTAGAGGGCCAGGTGTTGCGCGCCTTGGCTGGCGTGGCCGAGACGGCAGTCGCTTTGCCGCCGGGGTGCATCCTGATCGCCGACGATCTCTTGCCGTCCCAGCTCGTCGGCATGGACACCGACGGCATAGCCGGCCTGTGCACCGCGCGCGGCGGGCCGACGTCGCATGTCGCGATCCTGGCGGCTGGGCTGGGCCTGCCCGCCCTGGTCGCCATGGGCGCCGCCATCGACACGATCCCGGACGGCACGCCGATGATCCTGCATGCCGATGCGGGGCATGTCATCGTCGATCCGGCCCCCGATCTGATCGCCTCCACCCGCAAGCAGATCACCGCCCGCGCCGCGGCCAAGGCGTCCGCTCATGCCGCGGCGGCGCAGGAGAGCCGCACCCGCGACGGCATCCGGATCGAGGCTTTTGCCAATCTCGGATCGCTGGCGGACGCGCAGCTCGCCGTCGCCAATGGCGCGGAAGGATGCGGACTGCTGCGCACCGAATTCCTCTTCCTGGAACGCGACGCCGCGCCCACGGCCGCCGAGCAGACCGCGGATTACCAGGCGATCGCGGAGGCGCTGGCGGGACGACCGCTGATCGTGCGGCTCCTCGACATCGGCGGCGACAAGCCCGCGCCCTATCTGGCGATGCCGGTCGAGGAAAACCCCGCGCTCGGCGTGCGCGGCATCCGTGTCGGCCTGGCCCATCCGGATGTGCTCGAAACCCAGCTTCGCGCCATCCTGGCGGTGCGCCCCATTGGCCAGTGCCGGATCATGGTGCCGATGGTGTCCGATCTGGGCGAATTGCGTGCGGTCCGCGCGGTGCTCGATCGGCTGCGCATCGAGATGGCGGTCGCCGAGCCGGTCGAACTCGGCATCATGGTGGAGACGCCTGCCGCGGCCTTGATCGCGGACCTGCTCGCCGCCGAAGCCGACTTCCTTTCGATCGGCACCAACGATCTGACGCAATATGCGCTGGCGATGGATCGCGGGAATCCCGCGGTCGCCGGCGGTGTCGATGGTCTGCACCCCGCCGTGCTGCGGCTGATCGCAGCGACATGTACCGCGGCCGCCGTCGCGCAGCGCTGGACCGGGGTGTGCGGCGGTCTCGCCTCCGATCCGCTCGCGGTGCCCATCCTGATCGGCCTGGGGGTGACGGAACTGTCGTCCACCCCGGCACTGGTGCCCGAGATCAAGGCGCTGATCCGGCGCCTGTCGGTCCCGGCATGTCGCGACCATGCGGCGCGCGCGCTGGCGGCCGGATCGGCGGCTGAGGTCCGTGCGCTCGCCGGCGATTTTCTGGAGCAGGTTCAGCCATGAGGTCGCCGCTCGAAATCCTCCAGCCGCTCGGCCGTGCGCTGATGCTGCCGATCGCCGTTCTGCCGATTGCGGGGCTGCTGCTGCGCCTCGGCCAGCCCGACATGCTCGACATCGCGTTCGTCGGCGCGGCGGGGGAGGCGATCTTCTCCAATCTGGGGCTGCTCTTCGCGATCGGCGTGGCGGCCGGGTTCGCGCGTGACGGCAATGGCGCCGCGGCGCTGGCAGGCGTCGTCTGCTTCCTGGTCGCAGGCAAGGGCGCAGGCGTCCTCATTGCCGTGCCGGCGGAGACGACCGCAGGACTGGCCGCTCCTCTGGCGGACCTGGCTACCGCAGCGTTTCGGAGCAAGGCGATCGCCAAGCTGGAGGTGCCGATCGGCATCGTCTCGGGAATCGTCGGCGGCCTGTTCTACAATCGCTATTCGGCGATGAAGCTGCCGGAATATCTCGCCTTCTTCGGCGGGCGGCGGTTCGTGCCGATCGTGGCGGGGCTGGCGGGTCTCGCCATCGCGGCGCTGGTGGGCTTCGGCTATGGCGCGATCAGCGGCGGCATCGACTCGCTCAGCCGGGGCATCGCCGGCGCCGGCGGCTTCGGGCTATTTGCGTTCGGCGTGCTGAACCGCCTGCTGCTCGTCACCGGGCTGCACCACGTTCTCAACAACATCGCCTGGTTCGTCGTCGGCGATTACAACGGCACGACGGGCGATCTGCGCCGCTTCTTCGCGGGAGATCCGCAGGCAGGCGCATTCATGAGCGGGTTCTTCCCGGTGATGATGTTCGGCCTGCCGGCCGCGTGCCTGGCGATGTACCGGACCGCTCTGCCCGAACGCCGCAAGGCGGTCGGCGGCCTGTTGCTCAGCCTGGCGCTGACCTCGTTCCTGACCGGCGTGACCGAGCCGATCGAGTTCAGCTTCATGTTCCTCGCGCCGGTCCTCTATGCGATCCATGCCGTGCTGACGGGCGTGTCGATGGCATTGATGGATGCGCTCGGCGTCCACCTGGGCTTCGGCTTTTCGGCGGGGCTGTTCGATTATGCCCTGAACTTCGGCAAATCGACCCGGCCATTGCTGCTGCTCCCGGTTGGCGCCGCCTATTTCGCGATCTATTATGGGCTGTTCCGGCTCGCCATCGTCAAGCTGGACCTGCCTACGCCGGGGCGCGAACCCCTGGAGGGCGCCGCCCCCGCGGCACCCGTCGCCAGTTCTCGCGGTGCCGGCTTCGTGACCGCCTTAGGCGGGGCGGCGAACCTGACCAGCGTCGATGCCTGCACCACCCGGCTCAGGCTGATCGTCGTGGACCAGGCCGCAATCGACGCGGGGGGGCTCAAGGCGCTCGGCGCGCGCGGGATCATCAAGCCTTCGCTGCATGCGGTGCAGGTGGTGCTCGGCCCCATCGCGGATCAGGTCGCGGTCGAAATCCGCGATGCACTTGCGTCGCCGGGCCGGACGGCAGCGCCTGTACCGAGTGCGACGACCCCCGCCAGCGAGATCGGAGTAGCCACGCACGCGCTGCCCGCCGCGCTGCGCCGGGCGCTGGGTGGAGACGACAACATCCACACCGCCGACGTTTATCGCGGCAGGCTGCGGCTGGTCGTGCGCGATCGGACGCTGGTGGCTACCGCGCTGGCAGGCCACGGGGTGCGCGACGGGTATGAGGTCGCACCGGGCGTGTTCCACCTGCTGACCTCGCCGGCCTTCGACGCAGCACTCCGCGACGCTCCCGTCACCGGATCATAGCGCCGCCGGCATCGCCACTTGTCCGATCAGATCGTAGGCGCCCGAACCTACGAGACGCGGCTGATCGCCCGCACCCGGCATGTGGATCGCGGCGGAGACCCCCGGCGGGATGATCGCGTGCAGGTGGAACACGCCCCGCGCGTCATGCGACCAGCGGGTGCGCACCGTACCGACGGCAGTGCGCAGCGTCGCGCTCGCGGCGGTGATGCCGGCCACCGGAACGGGCGCGATCCTGAGTGCAGCTTGTTCGCCGCGCGCGAAATCCAGGTCGATGCCGCCCAGCCCCCCGATCAGCCATCCCATGACATGGCCGAGCATGAAATGGTTCTGCGAAGACGCAGGATTGGCGTCCCACGCCTCGGTCAGCGCGGTGGCGCCGCGCGCGATCTGCGCGCCGTAACTGGCGCCATCGCGCTTGAACAGCATGCGCGCCAGCCGGTCGGGAGCCTGGGCGGCCAGCGCGCGGACGAGATAGTGGAAACCGATATCGCCCGCCGAAACATGGTCTTCGCGCGCGTCGATCGCGGCGATCAGCCGGGCGTGCACCGCCGTGCGGCGCGCGGGTGGCGCCAGGTCGAGCGCGAGCACCATCGCATTGGCGGTCTGACTGTCGCGGTCGTAAATGCCGGTGGCCGGATCGAAGAAGCGCCGGTCGATCGCCGCCTTCACTCGTTCCGCGCGCGCCGCAAACGCAGCGGCGTCGCCCGCATGGCCCAGAAGCGTGGCGATCCGCACGAGCGCGATCAGGTCGTCGTACCATACGGCCGTGCCGGTGAACGCGCGGCTGGTCAGCTGCGCCTCGCCCGGCGGCTTGGGGCCGAGATCGTACCAATCCCCCAATCCGACATCCAGTATCGAGCCCCTGGCCTCCTTCTCCAGAAACGCCATGTACCGCAGCATCGCCGGATAGGCGCGGAGCAGGATCGCCGGATCGCCCGAAAAGCGGTATGCGGCCCAGGGCGCCTGGACGATCGCCGACCCCCATTCGGGCGAGTGGCGAAACGGCGTGTCGCGCCCGGCACCGTCCACGAAGCGGATATATTCGGGCGCGATCGACGGCACCATGCCGTCGCTCCGTTGCGCGTCGATCATGTCGCCGGTCATCTTGGCATAAAGCGGCAGCGCATCGACGGTGCTCAGGATCGTGCGCGCGTTCAGCCACGTCTGCTCCAGCCAGCCGAGCTTTTCGCGGTGCGGGCAGTCGGTCAGCACGGTCGCGACGTTGCTGAGCACCGCGGCGCGGATCAGCCGGTGGATCGCGGTGATCGCGGGTGCGCTGCAGGTGAAGGCGCCGGTTTCCGGCAAGGCTGCGCGGACGAACTCGCCCGCGACATCGACCACGCCGCCGCCCTCGACCTCCAGATAGCGAAAACCGGTGTAGCTGAACCGCGGCGCCCAGGTCTGCGCCGCATCGCCTTGGCCGAGGATATAGGTGAAGCGGATCGCCGCATCGGGGCTGGCGCCCATGCTCTTCTGGGTGACGCGGCCACGTTCGTCGAGCAATTCGCCCGGCGTGATGCGGACGACGCTGCCGGGCGCGCCGCGGACCGTGATTATGGGACGTCCCGCGAAATTGCGGCCGAGATCGTGGACGGTCACGCCAGGCTCGACGTGCGTCCTCGCGATGGCGACGACGCGCTCCGCCACCGCCAGCCCCGGCGTGCCCTGCGGTGTCAGGACACCGCCGGGGCCACGTGTGAGCCGCACGGGTTCCCATCCCGGTCCGTCCGCGGCGCCCGCCAGGTTCCAGCCGGTCGGCTCGCGGCGGGCGTCGTGATCCTCGCCGCCGAATATGGAGGAAAACTGTACCGGACCCGGCCGCGCCTGCCACGCATCGTCGCTGACGATCCAGCGTTCGGTGCCGTCGACATGGACGATGCGCAGCTGGAGGATCAGCTTGGGTGCGCCGAACGATGCGATGAACTTGGAATAGCGGCCCGGTGCGCCGGCCACGTCGTATATGCCGCCGCCCAGGCGGATGCCGAGCATGTTGTCGCCCAGGCGCAGATGATCGCTCACGTCGATCGTTTCATAGAGGATCGTGCGGCGATAATCGGTCCAGCCGGGGTTGAGGATCGCCACCGACGGCTCCTTGCCGTTGATGCTCAGGACATGCGCACCCAGCCCCGACACGCAGACCACCGCATGCCGCACCGGCCGGTCGATGCGAAAGCGTCGGCGCAGCAGCGGCAGGACATAGCGCGACGTCGCCGGTCGGGTCGCTTCGTCCGCCGGCGCGGTCACCACCCCGTCGGATTCCGCCGCGATCCACTGCCCGCGCCAGTCCGGCGCCGCGCCGGTGACGAAACGCGCCTCCGCGCTCCACGGCGAGGGCCGGTCGTCCTGGTCCCAGATCATCACGCGCCAGCGCAGCGGGGTCTGCGGCGGCATCGCCACGTCGCGAGCCGGCACCAGCCAGGGCGCCGTACCCGCCACCCGCCCGCTGTCGAACACGATCGCGCCGCCCGGTGCGGTGAGGACCAGCCGCGCCCTACGCTGGCGCAGGTCGCGGCGGGCAGGATCCCGCGCCGTCAGCGTCCAGCCGAACCGCGGTCGCGCCGCATTCAGCCCGTCTGCGGAATCGCGGTGGTCGATACGCAGCTCGGACGCACCCAGAGCACCCGCGCCGCCATCCGGCGACCCTGCACGCGCGGTGCCGTGCAGCCCCAGCGCCGCCGCGCCGAGCAGGGCATCGCGCCGCGTGACCTCAGCCATCTAGCGATCCTCGCTGCCATCGAACACGAGGCGGTAGACTCGGCCCCGTCGCAGCGCGAACAGCGGCTGCGCCACCTCGATCGCCCCATCACCCGCGAAAGCCGCCGAGAGCCGCTGACCCGGCGGCGGCACTATCGCATAATCGACATCGCGTGAAGGCCGCAGCGTCACCTCGCGCGCCACGCCTTTCCGCCAGACGATATCGACGCTCACTCCGCCGCGCGCCCTCGCTCCGGTCAGCCGACCGTCCGGCCAGGCACCGGGCAACGCCGGGAGGATGCGGAGCCGCCCCTCGTGGCTTTGCAGCAGCATCTCGACGATCGCCGCGGTCGCGCCCAGGTTGCCGTCGATCTGGAACAGCGGCACCTCTCCCCCGCTCGGGTGGGTGTCGAACAGGTTGGGCGCGGTGGATTCGCGGAACAGCTTGGTCAGCAGCGACCGGGCGGCATCGCCCTCACCCAGGCGCGCTCGGAACATCGCGAGCCAGGCGGCGCTCCATCCCGTCTGCCCGCCGCCGCCAGCCAGCCGCGCGGCCAGCGTCTTGCGTGCCGCGTCCGCCAGCGCCGACGTGGTCGCAGGATCGATCTCATAGCCCGGGAACAGGCCGAACAGGTGCGATACGTGGCGGTGCCCGCGATCGGTCTCCTCGAACGGTTCGGGCCACTCCATGATACGGCCATCGGCGCCGATCCTCAGCCGTTGCAGCTGAGCGATCGCCCGGTCGCACCGCGCAGCAAGCGCCGCTTCGGTGCCCAGCAGCGCCGCCGCGGCCCGGCAGCGGCTGAGCACCGCGAAGGCCATCGACTGCGACATCGCCGGCCCCATCGTGATCTCGCCGCTGCCGCCGCCGCCGGGCAGGCGATAGCTATTCTCGGGCGATGTCGCCGGACCCGCCACCAGCATGCCGGTGCGTGGATGCGCGACCAGATAATCCAGGGTGAACAGCGCACACGTCTTCAACATCGGCAGACCACGCGCGCGCAGGAAGTCGATGTCGCCGGAAAAGAGGTAATGTTCCCAGAAGTGAAGGCTCAGCCACGCCAGCCCGTCCGGCCACATGCCCCATTGCAGCTGCCCGTCAGGCGCGGTGTGGCCCCAGGGATTGCTGGTGTAATGCGCCGCCGCGCCGCGGCAGCCATAGATGATCCGCGCGGTCCGCGCGCCCGGCGCGATCAGCCGTTCGGCATGCGCGAACAGCGGCTCGTGCAATGCGCCCAGACCACAGACTTCGGCCGGCCAATAGTTCATCTGCAGGTTGATGTTGATGTGGTAGTCCGCGCTCCAGGGCGGGCTGAACCCGTCGGCCCACAGCCCCTGCAGATTGGCGGGCAACGACCCCGGCCGAGAACTGGCGATCAGCAGATACCGCCCGAAATCGAAATAGGCACAGGCCAGCGCCCGCTCGTCGCCGCCGTCAGCCGTGGACAACAGCATCTCGGCAGACGTATCGGGCGAGCGCCGCACGCCGAGATCCAGCGACACCGCGTCGAACAGCGCGCGATGATCCTGCCGGTGCCGTGCAGTTATCGCCGCCGGGCCGCGCCCCCGCGCCCGCCTCATCGCCTCATCCGCCCGCCCTCCCGGATCGGCCTGCAACAGGTCGGTCGCGGCGCTCAGCAACAGCGTTGCGCTGCGCGCGCCGGTGACCTGCCAGCCGTCGTCCAGCAGCATCCGCACCCCACCTTGCGCGACGCAGCCGAGATCGGCGGCGAAGGCGGTGCCGCTGGGTACGGGCCGGCCGCGCATGGCGACATGATCGCGTGCCGCCGCCACGGTCGCGTCACGGCTGCGGCGCAGGCGCGCGGTGAACGAAAGGCCCTGCGGCGCGGTCGTGGTCAGGTGGATGGACAGAATCTGGTCGGGAAAGGACGCCAGGATCGTCCGCGTGTAGCGATGGCCCGCGATCGTATAATCGACCCGCGCCTCGCCCGCTCCCAGATCCAGTTCCCTTCGATACCGTCCAGCATCCCCGGGATGATCCAGGCTGAGCAGCAGATCGCCCAGCATCTGGTATGAGCCGAAGGTCTCGGTGTTCATCGGCACCATCATCCGCGCCTGGGCCAGCGCGTTGGCCTCCGCATAGCGGCCTGCGAACAGCAAGCGGCGCACCTCCGCCAGCGCGTCCCGCGCGGCGGGCGGGTCATCTGCGGCCGGACGCCCCGACCACAATTCGATGTGATTGAGCTGGATGCGCTCCTCGGCGATACCACCGAACACCATCGCCCCAATCCGGCCGTTGCCGACCGGGATCGCCTCCAGCCAGCTTCGTGCGGGCGCGTCGAAGGACAGGATATGCGTCGCGACTGCGAGCGGGTCGGCCGCCAGAGCGCGCGCGGGCAGGCCGCCGATGCCCCAGGCCCCCAGCCCCGCACCAACGCCCCCCAGCCCCAGCAGCATATCGCGCCGCGTCCAATCGTCGGCGATATTGCCGGGTTGGCGATCCGTGGCGCCACCGGGGCGGTCGCCTGACGCGATCATCCGACATCCTCCACGAGACAGGTGCGATCTATCGCGGCGATGGAGGTGCGGGCGGTGAGCGCCATCGCGACTCGCATCTCGGCGGCGATCAGGCTCAGCACATGCGCCACGCCGCGCTGCCCGCCACCGGCCAGGCCGTAGACCCAGGCACGCCCGAGCAGCACACCCTTCGCACCCAGCGCGAGCAGGCGCACGACGTCCAGTCCTGAACGCACGCCGCCGTCGGCCAGCACGGTCAGGCGATCACCGACGGCGGCCGCTATCGCTGGCAAGGCGCGTGCCGTGGACGGCACCCCGTCCAGCTGCCGGCCGCCGTGGTTCGATACCACGATGCCGTCCACCCCTATGCTCGCCGCCGTCCGGGCGTCGTCGGCGTCGAGCACCCCCTTCAGGATCAGCGGCCCGTCCCATTCGGCCCGGATCGTCTCCAGATCGCGCCAGGTGACGGTAGGATCGAAATTGTCGCGCATCCAGGCGAAGAAGTCTTCCAGCCCGGTGTTGCGCCCGAGCAGCGGGGCGATGTTGCCCAGCCCGTGCGGTCGTCCGTGGACGCCGACGTCCCAGGCCCAGCGCGGACGTGCCATCGCCTGCGCGGCCCGACGCAGGCCGCCGACAAGCCCGGGCGCACCGGCGAGTCCCGACCGATAATCGCGATAGCGCGATCCGGGAACGGGCATATCGACCGTGAACACCAACGCCGAACACCCCGCCGCCCGCGCGCCTGCCAACAATTCGCGCATGAAGCCGCGGTCGCGGATCATGTAGAGCTGAAACCAGAAGGGTGCCCGCATGGCCGCCGCGACTTCACCGAGCGGGCAGGCCGACACGGTCGAGAGGCAGAAGGGAACGCCCGCGGCCTCGGCCGCGCGCGCCGCCTGCACTTCGCCGCGCCGCGCGTTCATCCCCGCCAGACCGATCGGCGCAAGCGCGACCGGCAGCGCCTGGCGATGGCCAAACAATTCGGTGGACAGATCGATCGCAGAGACGTCGGCGAGCACGCGCTGGCGCAGTGCGATCGTCTCCAGATCGGCGACGTTGCGGCGCAAGGTCGTCTCGGCATAGCTGCCGCCGTCGATATACTCGAAAAGGAACCGCGGCAGGCGACGGCGGGCCAGATCGCGGTAGTCGGCGATGGAGGCGGCGGGCATCCTCATGCGCGCCCGGCGGCTGCCCGCCGCCGTCGCGTCGGTGCGGCAGTCGGCAATGCGGCCCTGCCCGGCTCGTCGCCGCGATCGTACCAGCCGAGCGCGGTCGAGATGCGCGCCGCGGTAGCCTTCAATGCATCCAGCGCCTCCGGCCGGCTGACATGCGCCGCGCCGTCGATCGCCTCCAGGAACGGGATCGTCAGCGCCGCCACGGCCTGACCGTCGAAGCCGAAGATCGGGCAGCTCATGTCGGATACCCCCGCCATCCGCGCGCTGGGGATACATTCGTGGCCGTGTTCGCGCACCCGATCGATCCGCGCGGAGAGCCCAGGTGCGCCCTTGGTCGCCGCAAGCAAGGCCGCGCGCTTCTCGGCACTCGCGAACGCCAGCAGGACGTGGCCCGAACAGCTCGACGCCAGATCGACCGACGTCCCCAGCCGCACCGCAAAGCCCGTCTGGCCGGGGCTTTCCTGGCGCAGCACGACGAGGCCGCGCGCGCCTTCCGTGCCATCGTTGAGCACGACCATATGGCATGATTGCTCGACGGTGGCTGCCAGCGCGTGCATCAGCGGCGCCGCGACATGGATCAATTCCTGCGCAGGGGTCGCACGATGCGCCGCCTCCAGCACCTTGTAGGTCACCCGGTAGCGATCGGTCGCGGCATCCTTCCTCAGCCAACCGCGGCGGTCGAGCACGATGACGACGCGGAACAATTCGCTGATCGATCGACCCATCCGTGCCGCCATTTCGCCGATCGACAGGCCGGACGGCTCGCCGCCGAGCAGCTCGAGGACGTCGATGCCCTTTTCCAGCGCGGGCGCCGAATAGGCCCGCTGCTTGGACTGGGCGGGTTCCACGGTTTCGCGGCCGGGCATGGTCACGCCATTGCCCGATCGAGGTGAACGTAGCCGCCGTCGACGAACAGCCACTGCCCGGTCGTATGGCGCGCACGATCGGACAGCAGGAACATGATCGTGTCGGCGATCTCCGCCGGCGACGTCATGCGGCGGCCGAGCGGCACCCGCGCCTCGATGGCACTGCGCTTGGTCATCGGATCGTCGAAGGTCGCGAGCCATTCCTTATACTGTGGCGTGTCGACCTCTGCCGGCACGACCGCGTTGACGCGGATGCCATCTCCGGCCAGCGCGACCGCCCATTCGCGGGTCAGCGCCAGCTGCCCCCCCTTGGCGGCGGCATAGGCGCTGGTATTCCCCTGCCCGGTCAGCGCGGTCTTGGACGCGACGTTGACGATCGCACCCCGGCTGGCGCGCAGATGCGGCAGCGCGAAATGTGCCATCGCGAAATAATGGACCAGATTGGCGTCCAGCGACGTGCGGAAATCGGCAGGCGCGCGATCGAGCCCGATCGAATCGTTGACGCCGGCGTTGTTCACCAGTCCGTCGACCCGCCCGAACCGCTCCACGACCGCCGCCACCGCCGCCGCGCAGGCTGCGTCGTCGGCCAGTTCGGCACGGACGTACAGTGCCTCGCCCAGCGGTTCGGGTGGGGCCACGCGCGACACGATCACCGGCAGCGCGCCCTCCTCGGCGAGTCCGGCGACGACCGCCGCACCGATCCCCGAGCCGCCGCCGGTCACGATGACCACCTTGTCCACCAGGCCGAGTTTCACGCGACGTGCCTGAAATCGACGAGCGTCGCGGGCTTCATCTCGATCGAATAGCCCGGCCGCGATGGCGGCATGTAGGCGGCATCGCGGATCACGCAGGGGTCCAGGAAATGCTCGTGCAGATGATCGACATATTCGATCACGCGCCCCTCCATCGTCGCCGAGAAGCACAGATAGTCGATCATCGAGAGATGTTGCACATATTCGCACAGGCCGACGCCGCCCGCATGCGGGCACACCGGCAGATCGAATTTGGCGGCGAGCAGCATGACGGCCAGCGCCTCGTTCACCCCGCCGATGCGGCAGGCGTCGAGCTGGACGATGTCGATGGCACCGGCGGCCATGAACTGTTTGAAGAGGATGCGGTTCTGGCACATCTCGCCGGTCGCGACCTTGACGGGTGTGATCGCCTGCCGGATCGCGCGGTGGCCCAGCACGTCGTCGGGACTGGTCGGCTCCTCGATGAACCACGGATCGGCAAAGGCCAGCGCGCGCACCCAGTCTACCGCCTCGCCCACCTCCCAGACCTGGTTCGCGTCGATCATCAGCTTGGCCGCCGGCCCCAGCACCTCACGCGCGATCCCGACCCGGCGAATGTCGTCGGCCAGGTCGCGGCCGACCTTGAGCTTTACATGGGTGAAGCCGGCATCCACCGCCTCCTGCGTCAGGCGCCGCAGCTTGGCGTCGTCATAGCCAAGCCACCCCGACGAGGTGGTGTAGCAGGGATAGCCGCGCGCCTGAAGCATCGCGATCCGCTCCGCCTTGCCCACGGCGCGCGCGCTGAGCAGATCGAGCGCCTCCTCGCGCGTGATCGCGTCGGTCAGGTAACGGAAGTCGATCGCGGCGACGATCTGCTCCGGCGTCATGTCGGCCACCAGCCGCCACACGGGCTTGCCCGCCGCCTTCGCCCACAAATCCCAGATCGCGTTGACGACCGCGCCGGTGGCCAGGTGCATCGCGCCCTTGTCCGGCCCGATCCAGCGCAACTGGCTGTCGCCGGTCAGATAGCGCCACATCCGCCCCGGATCCTCGGCGATCCAGTCGAGTTCCAGCCCCACGACCAGGTGGCGCATCGCCACGATCGCGGCGACGCACACTTCGTTGCCGCGGCCGATGGTGAAGGTCAGCCCATGCCCCTCCAGCCCCGGCGTGTCCGTCTCCAGCACGACATAGGCGGCGGAATAATCGGGATCGGGGTTCATCGCGTCCGACCCGTCGAGCGCCAGGCTGGTCGGAAAGCGCAGGTCGATCGTGCGCAGGCCGGTGATCCGCGTCACGCGGCGCCCACCATCGTCTGCGTCTGCTCGCCCGGCCCGGCGATGCCCAGCCGTAAGTTCTGCCCGTTGGGTCCATGGCGCAACAGCGTCATCGCATCGTCCTCAATTGACCCAGCCGCCGTCGATCACATGGACCGCGCCGGTGGTGAAGCCCGCTTCGTCGCTGGCGAGATAGGCGATCAGCGCGGCGATCTCATCGGCGCGGCCCAGCCGCCCCATCGGCTGGCGCGCGACGAAGGCGGCGTCGGCCTCGGGCACGCTCACCCCCTGCGCATCGGCCTGCGCGACGACGCGCGCGCGCAGCGACGGGGTCTCCACGGTGCCGGGGCACACCGCGTTGCACCGGATGCCGCGCCCGACGAAATCCGCGGCCACCGCCTTGGTCAGCCCGATCACCGCCGCCTTGCTCGCGCCGTAGGCATAACGGTTGGGGATGCCTTTCACGCTCGACGCGATGCTGCTCATGTTCACGATCGCCCCGGCGCCCTGCGCCAGCATGCCGGGCAGGAACGCGCGGATGGTGCGGTGCATCGCGTTGACGTTGAGGTCGAAGCTGAGCGCCCAGTCGGCGTCGTCGCATTCCAGAATGTCGCCCGCCGCGACGAAGCCCCCGATATTGGCCAGCACGTCGATCGGCCCGGTGACGAGCGGGAGCGCGGCGATCGCCTGCGGGTCGGTCAGATCGGCGAAGACGGGGCGCACGCCCTCGATTGCGTCCAGGGCCTCACGATCGCGATCGAGCGCCCAGACCAACGCACCCTCGTCGCGGAGCCGCTCCGCGGTCGCGCGCCCGATCCCGTGTGCAGCCGCCGTGACCAGCACCTTCTTGCCCGCAAACCGCATCCGCACTCCAATCCCTACTTTTATGGGTCAAACTTACTTTTACCACAAGCGTGTTCAGGCGGAAAGCTGGAACAAATCGCATGGCCTTGCCGGCGTCAACCCGGCGGAGGCGTTTGGATTCCGAGCACCATGAAGTAGGGCGCGCATCGTCCCAGCGAGAACGAGGTCGCCTGCGTTGCCTTTATCAAATGCCGAGATCATCCGCGCGCTCGATGCCAAGACGAAGCCGCAAGGATCGCTCGGGCGGGTGGAGGCGTTGGCGGCCCAGATCGCAAGCGTGCAGCACTCGCTGTCGCCGATCGTCGAGCGCGCGACGCTGCTTCTGTTCGCGGCCGATCACGGGGTCGTCGCGGAAGGCGTATCGGCCTATCCGCAGGAAGTCACCCGCCAGATGCTGCTGAACTTCCTCGCCGGCGGTGCTGCGGCGACCGTCTTCGCACGCTCGGTGGGCGTGGACGTGCGGGTCATCGACGCGGGCGTCGCCGGCGATCCGGTTGTTCACCCCGATCTCCTCTCGCGCCGTATCGCGCCGGGGACGCGCAACATGGCCGACGAACCCGCGATGAGCGCCGCGCAATATGAGCGCGCGATCGTGGCGGGCCGCGACCTGGTCGCCGCGACGCCGGGAGAGGCGATATGCCTGGGCGAAATGGGGATCGGCAACACATCGGCCGCCGCCCTGATCGCCGCCAAGCTGATGGGATCGCCGGTGCGCGATCTGGTCGGGCCGGGCACCGGCGTCGATGCCGCAGGACTGGAACGCAAATGCACGGTGCTGGAAAGAGCGGCCGCCCGCACCGCAGCGACGCTCGCACCCGCAGACGCGCTGCGGGAATATGGCGGGTTCGAGATCGTGATGATGACGGGCGCGGCGCTGGCTGGCGCGGCGAGCGGCCGGATCGTGATCGTCGACGGCTTCATCGCCACCACCGCGGCACTGGCCGCGACCGGCCTGAATCCGGCGAGCCGCGACGCGCTGGTATTCGCGCACCGCTCGGCCGAACCTGGGCACACACTCCTGCTGGACCGTCTCGGCGCACAGCCGCTGCTCGACCTCGGCATGCGGCTGGGCGAGGGAACGGGCGCGCTGCTCGCATGGCCGCTCGTGAAGGCCGCCGCCGCGATGCTGCGCGAGATGGCCACATCTGCGGATGCGGGCGTGAGCGGGCACGAATGAGCCGTTCCGCGTGAGGCGCCGGCTGGCAAACGAAACCGCGACCTTCGCGGTCGCCGTGCAGTTCCTGACCCGCGTGCCGGTTCCCGCAGGCGCGTACACACCCGAGCGGTTACGCGCCGCGGTGCGCCATTACCCGCTGGTGGGCGCGCTGGTCGGTGCGTTCGCGGCGGCCGTGCTGCTGGTGACGGACCAGGCGTTCACGCCGCTCGTCGCCATGCTGTTGTCCTCCGGCGCCACCCTCCTGCTTACCGGCGCTTTCCATGAGGACGGGCTGGCCGACACATTCGACGGCATCGGCGGCGGCGCGGATCGTATTCGCACGCTGGAGATCATGCGCGACAGCCGGATCGGAACCTATGGCACCCTGGCCCTGGCCATCGTGCTGGCGCTCAAGATCGCGAGCCTCGCCGCCTTGCCGATCGCGGCGGCGGCGGTCGCGCTGGTCGCCGGGCACGGACTGAGCCGGCTGTCGGCGGTGCTGGTGATCGCGACCGCCCGCTATGCGCGCGACGAAGGCACCGGCAAGTTCACCGCCAGCGGACTGTCCGTGCGCAGCCTGACCTTTGCGCTCGCCACCGGCGCTCTGCTCGCAGGCGGACTGGGCTGGATGCTCGGCGGCGCGGTTCTCGCATGGGCATTGGGCGGGCTTGCGCTGGGGCATCTCGGGGGGCGCGCCGTGTTCGAACGGCGGCTGGGCGGCTATACGGGCGATTGCCTGGGCGCGGTCCAGCAGTTGAGCGAGGTGGGGCTGTATCTCGGGCTGCTGGCGTGCGCCTGATCCTGCTGCGCCACACCCGACCCGCGGTCGCCGCCGGCGTCTGCTATGGTGCGAGCGACCTCGATTGCGCCGACACCTTCGCGCAGGAAGCCGCCGCGCTGCTGCCCGATCTGCCCGCGTTCGATCGTCTCATCACCAGTCCGCTGCGGCGATGTCGCCGCCTCGCCGACGTGATCGTCGCCGCAACGGACAAGCCGGTGACGATCGACGCCCGGCTTGCCGAGATGGATTTCGGCGCATGGGAGGGGCTGCGCTGGGACGATATACCCCGCCCGGAGATCGACGCCTGGGCCGCGGACTTCCACGATGCACGGCCGCACGGCGGGGAGTCCATCGCGACCTTCGCCGCGCGGGTCGCGGGCGCGCTGGCCGATGCCCGCGCGGCGCCCGGGTCCACGCTGATGGTGACACATCAGGGGGTGGTCCGCGCCGCGCGCGCCGCCGCCGAGCGCGATGATGCGTGGCGCTTCACGCTGGCCTATGGCGGGTGGATCGCCATCTGAGGATTGATACATGGACGAAGCCGACGACCACAAGACGCGGATGCAGGCGCTGAAAGCGGAGCAGGACGCGAAGCGCAAGGCATCGGCGGACGCGGCGCGCGGCCTGGTCCTCGTCCACACCGGCAACGGCAAGGGCAAGTCGTCCTCCGCCTTCGGCGTCATCATCCGCGCGCTCGGCTGGGGACAGCGTGTCGGCGTGGTGCAGTTCATCAAGGGCAAATGGGTGACGGGCGAGCGCCGGTTCTTCGATCGCTTCCCAGACGAAGTGACTTGGGCGACGATGGGCGAGGGCTTCACCTGGGACACCCAGGACCGCGACCGCGACATCGCCGCCGCCCGCGTCGCGTTCGCCAAGGGCGCAGAGATGATGGCGTCGGGCGCGTTCGATCTCGTGGTGCTGGACGAGATCAACATCGCGCTGCGTTACGACTATCTCGGCGTTGAAGCCGTGATCGCGGGGTTGGCCGCGCGATCGGCGCGCACCAGCGTCATCCTCACCGGGCGCGACGCCAAGGCCGAACTGATCGCCTATGCCGATCTGGTCAGCGACATGGTCGAGGTGAAGCATCCGTTCCAGGCCGGGATCAAGGCGCAGAAGGGCATCGACTTCTGAGGGGGCACGGGCACCCCGGGCGAACCGCCGCCGTTGACAACAGCTGCGGTGGCGGCGATGGCGCGCGACAGACGGTTCCGCCGCGGCAACGCGGAGGCGAAGAGGGAACCCGGTGCGATACCGGGACTGTGCCCGCAACTGTGAGCCAGGAGTCGACGGCCACCATGTCACTGGAGCTAACCCTCCGGGAAGACGGCCCGAGGCGCTGATCGGCGAGTCAGGAGACCTGCCGTCGCGTCGTTCGTCCCGGGCCGGGTCCAGCCAATGGGGATGGGGAGCATGCTCCTTTCGTAACGACAGTTCGGCCGTCGTCGCGTCCGCTTTTAGCGGGCGGGCCATTCCTGTCGTATGTTCGCGTTTCCGCTCGGCGGCGGCGACGCGTGAAGGACCGTCCCCATGTTCCGCTTCTCCATTCTACCTGCCAGCGCCGGCGCGCTGGCGATCGCCATCGCGGCCCCCGCCTCCGCCCAGACCGGCCGCGATCTCGATTCGGCCGCCGGGGCTGCCGGCGATGTCATCGTGACCGCCAACCGTACCGCACGGCCCGCAGACGAGGTCGCGCAATCGGTCACCGTCATCGCTGCCGACGAGATACGCCGCCGTCAGTCGCAGACTGTGGTCGATCTGCTCCGCACCGTGCCCGGCGTCACCTTCACCCGCAACGGCGGCCCGGGCACCGCCACCGGCGTCAACATCCGCGGCGCCGACAGCGACCAGAACGTCGTCCTGATTGACGGGGTGAAGCTCAACGATCCGTCCTCGACCGGCAGCGGGTATAATTTCGGGAACCTCCTGGTCGGCAACATCGAACGGATCGAGGTCGTTCGCGGGTCGCAATCCGTGATCTGGGGCAGCCAGGCGATCGGCGGCGTCGTCAACCTGCTCACCGCCGCGCCCACCGACGCCCTGCGCATCAATGCGCGCGCGGAAGGCGGGTGGCGCGATACGTATCAGGCGTTCGGCAACGTCTCGGCGCGCGTCGGCCCGGTCGCGGCAAGCGCGGGCGCGGGCTATTTCCGCACCGACGGCATCTCAGCCCTCGACGAAAAAAGCGGCGGGCGCGAGCGCGACGGGTTCGACAATTTCGGGGTGAACGCGCGCGCGCTGATCGACCTTACCGACACCGTCTCGATCGACCTGCGCGGCTTCTATTCGGACGGCGAGGCCGATGTCGACGGCTTCCCCGCCCCGGCCTTCGCCTTCGCCGACACGCGCGAGGGGGGAAAGACGCGCGAACTGGTCGGCTATGGCGGCGTCAACGCGACGTTGCTGGGCGGCCGGTTCCGCAACCGTTTCGCCTTCGCCTATACCCGGACGGAGCGGACCAACATCGACCCCGATGGCGCGATCCGCACGACCTTCGACGCGCAGGGCGAAAACGAGCGCTTCGAATATCAGGGCGTCGTCGATCTCGATCCCGTCGATGCGACGTTCGGTGCGGAGACGGAAACCTCGCGCTACGTGTCCGCCAGCTTCGGCGGGGCGCCGGCCGGCGCCGACGTGCGGATCAGCAGCGTCTACGGGGAGGCGAGCGTCAAGCCGTTCGCCGGCGGGGTCCTGACCGGCGGAGTCCGTCACGACGACCATCAGACCTTCGGCGATGCGACGACCTTCGCGGCCTCGGGCGTGTACAGCCCCAACGGCGGCGCGACCCGCCTGCGCGCGGCCTACGGCGAAGGCTTCAAGGCGCCGTCGCTGTTCCAGCTCTACAGCAACTTCGGCAACACCACGCTCGCCCCCGAACGATCGGAGAGCTGGGAGGTTGGGATCGGCCAGCGGTTCGGCGGCCGAGTGGACCTGGCGGCGACCTATTTCCACCGCAATACCGAAAATCAGATCGACTTCATTTCCTGCACCCGCAACCCCGCTGCGATCTGCGTCGGCCGGCCTTCGGGCACCTACGACAACATCCGCCTAACCCGCGCGCAAGGCGTCGAACTCAGCGCGACCTTGCGTCCGATCGACCGCTTCACGCTTCGGGGCCAATACAGCTTCATCGACGCACGGAACCGGCTCAACCGGCTCCAACTCGCCCGGCGACCACGCCAGACCGTCAGCGTAATCGCCGATTATGCCTTTGATTTCGGGCTTCAGGCGGGCGCCACGCTGGCGCATGTCGGGGACAGCTTCGACAATGCCGCCAACACCAGCCGCCTCGACGGATATGTCCTGGCCGACATCCGCGCGGCCTACCCGATCGGGCAGGGAATCGAACTCTTCGGGCGGATCGAGAATCTGTTCGACGAGAAGTATGAGACGATCCTGGGCTACGGCACGCTGGGGCGTGCCGCTTATGCCGGCGTGCGGCTGAAGATATGATCCGCGCGCTGGCCGTCCCATTGGCGCTGGCCGGGTGCGCACAGGCCCCCGCCCCGTCGCTGCCCCAGCTGCCGGTGCGGCCAATGCGGATCGTCAGCCTGGATTATTGCGCCGACCAATATGCGCTGAAACTGGTCGCGCGCGATCGCATCCTGGCGCTGTCGCCGGATGCGCAAAGCGACTTCTCGTACATGCGCAAAGCGGCCCGCGGCGTCGCGAGCGTCGCGCCGCGGGCGGAGGACGTGCTGGTGCTCCGCCCCGATCTCGTCATCCGCTCCTATGGCGGCGGCCCCGGCGTGGCCGCGTTCCTCGAGAAGGCCGGGGTGCCGGTGCTCCAGATCGGCTATGCGTCGGACATCGCCGGTGTCCGGCAGACCCTGGTCGACGTGGCCGAGGGGCTGGGCGAACCGGTGGCGGGAGAGCGCGTCGCGGTGCAGATGGACGCCCGTCTCGCCGCGCTCCGGCGCAGGCCGATGAAGCAGACCGCGCTCTACATGACGCCGGGCGGGGTGACGACCGGCGCGGGTACGCTGGTGGACGAGATGCTGCGAACCGCGGGCTATCGCAATTTTCAGCGCGACTCTGGATGGCAGCCGCTGCCGCTCGAACGGCTGGCCTATGGCGGCCCGGACGTGGTGGCCGCGGCCTTCTTCGGCTCCAGGACCAACCATCCCGATCGGTGGAGCGCCGCGCGCCACCCGATCGCGCGCGCGCAGCTCCGCGACCGGCCGGTGGTCGGGATCGAGGGGGCATGGACCGCGTGCGGCGGCTGGTTCCTGCTCGACGCGATCGAGGCGCTGGCGAACGCAGGAGCAAGGCGATGAACGGCCGTGCGCTTTCGGTCGCGCTCGGTATAGCGGCGCTGCTCGCGATCGTGGCCGCGTGCCTACTCGGGTCGACACCCTTGCCAGCCGGACGGCTGCTCGCGGCGCTTGTCGGCGGCGGAGAGCCGGGTGACGCGGTAGTCGTCTGGGCCATCCGCCTGCCACGCGCGCTCGCCGCGTTCGTGGTCGGCGCGGCGCTCGGCGCCAGCGGCGCGGCGCTGCAGGGCCTGCTGCGCAACCCGCTCGCCGAACCGGGCGTGCTCGGCGTATCCGCCTCGGCCGCCCTCGTCGCGACTGTCGTGCTCTACTGGGGATTGGCGGAGGCATTTCCCTGGGCGTTGCCGCTGGCCGCGGTCGGCGGCGCGCTTGCGGCGACCGCGCTGATCGCGGCGGTCGCGCCGAGAACCCGGTCGGTGGTGACGCTGGTCCTGGTCGGCGTCGGACTGTCGAGCTTCGCGGGGGCACTGATGGCCTTGCTGATGAACCTGGCGCCGAATCCGTTCAGCCTGGCCGACATGGTCAATTGGATGATGGGATCGGTCGCGAACCGCAGCTTTGCCGACATCGCCTTTGCCGCGCCGTTCATCATCGCGGGCCTGACCCTTCTCTTCGCGACCCGGCGCGGGCTGTCCGCCCTGACGCTGGGGGAGGAGGCAGCGAGCGGGATCGGGCTGAACCTGTCGCGTCAGCGCCTCGCGGTGGTGCTCGGCGCCGGGCTGGCGACAGGCGGCGCGGTGTCGATGGCGGGAACGATCGGCTTCGTCGGCATCGTCGCGCCGCATCTGGTGCGCGCGCGGGTCGGGCACGATCCGGCGCGTAGCCTCCTTCCCTCCGCCCTGCTCGCCGGGCTGTTCCTGGTGGTGGCCGACATCGGCGTGCGCGTGTTGCCGACCGACAGCGAATTGAAGCTGGGCGTTGTCGCCGCACTGGTCGGCGCGCCGCTGTTCGTGCTGATCGCGGCGCGGCGGAGGACGGGCGCATGACCGAACTCCGCCTGGATGGCGCAACGCATGGCGTGAAGGGGACAGTCATCCTACGCCCCGCCACCCTGGCCTTCGCCCCCGGCGCGCTGACCGTGCTGCTCGGCCCCAATGGCGCGGGCAAGACCACGTTGCTGCGCGTCGCGCTCGGGCTGCTCTCGCCCGGCGAGGGGTCCGCGACGATCGACGGCAAGACGGCCGCGCAGCTGTCCCCCGCCGCGCGCGCACGCGCCTGCGCCTATCTGCCCCAGGCACGCCCGCTCGCCTGGCCGCAATCGGTGCGCGATGTGGTCGCGCTCGGCCGCTTCGCGCACGGGGCGGCACCCGGACGGTTGGGAGCAGCCGATGCGGACGCCGTCGACCGCGCGATCGCGGCCTGCGACCTCGCGCCGCTGGCCGGTCGCGCCACCGATACGCTGTCAGGCGGCGAACTGGCCCGCGTCCACTGCGCCCGTGCGCTCGCGGCGGAGGCTGCGATGATCGTCGCGGACGAGCCTGTCGCCTCGCTCGATCCACGCGCCCAGCACCGCGTGCTGCGCCTGCTGCGCGGCCATGTCGATTCCGGCGGCGGTGCGGTCGTGGTCCTCCACGATCTCGATCTCGCCGCGCGTTACGCCGATCGGCTGGTGTGGATGGCGGGCGGCGCGATCGTCGCCGACGGCCCGGCCGCCGCTACGCTGACGCCCGAACGGATCGCCGCCGTCTATGGCGTGGCCGCACGCGTCGAAAATGGTCGCGTGCTGATCGACGGAGCGGTCTGATCGCCCGCGCCATCATGATCCAGGGCACCGGCTCGGATGTCGGCAAGTCGCTGATCGTCGCCGGATTGTGCCGGATCGCCAGGCGCCGCGGCCTGTCGGTCGCACCCTTCAAGCCGCAGAACATGTCCAACAACGCGGCGGCCTGCGCAAACGCCGATGGGTCTTGGGGCGAGATCGGCCGGGCGCAGGCGCTGCAGGCGCGCGCCGCGGGGGTTGCACCCCATGTCGACATGAACCCGGTGCTGCTCAAGCCGCAGAGCGACCGCCGCGCGCAGGTGATCGTCCACGGCCGGGCGATCGGGTCGGAGGATGCGGCCGCCTATATGGCGGGGCGGCACCGCCTGCTCCCCGCCGTTCTCGACAGCTTCGCGCGCCTCACCGATGCGCACGACCTGGTGATCGTCGAGGGTGCCGGCAGCCCGGCCGAGGTGAACCTTCGCACGCGCGACATCGCCAACATGGGGTTCGCACGCGCAGCCGGCGTGCCCGTGCTGCTGGTCGGCGACATCGACCGCGGCGGGGTCATCGCCGCGCTGGTCGGCACGCATGCCGTGATCGACGCCGCCGATTCCGTGATGATCGTCGGCTTCGCGATCAACAAATTCCGGGGCGACCTTGCGCTGTTCGACGACGGCCTTGTGGCCATCGAGCGCGCGACGGGGTGGCGCAGCTTCGGCGTGATCCCCTGGCTCGCCGCCGCCGCACGTCTCCCCGCCGAAGATGCGGTCGCGCTCGATCGACCCGCCGCTTCGCGCACGGCCGGGTTGAGGATCGTCGCGCCGATGATGTCGCGGCTCGCCAATTTCGATGACGCCGATCCGCTGCGGATGGAGCCGGGGGTGGATTTCGCCTTCATTCCGCCGGGCAAGCCGATCCCGCGCGATGCGGACGCGGTGATCCTTTTCGGAACCAAGGCGACGATCGAAGATCTGCGCTTTCTGCGCACCCAGGGATGGGATCACGACATCCTGGCGCATGCGCGCACCGGGGGGCGTGTGCTGGGTATATGCGGCGGGTTCCAGATGCTCGGCCGCACAGTGCGCGATCCGCTGGGGATCGAAGGACCAGCGGGCGACGCCTCCGGACTGGGGCTGCTCGCGATGGACACGCAGATGCTCGCCGACAAGCACGTTCGCGTCGTCGCCGGCCGCTGCGCCAGAACGGATGCGCCTGTCAGGGGGTATGAGATCCATTCGGGCCGCACGACGGGGGACGCGCTGGCCCGGCCGATGCTGATGCTGGACGATGGCCCCGACGGCGCCGTCGATGGCCTGGTCGAGGGCACCTACGTCCACGGGCTGTTCGCCGACGACACATTCCGCCGCTCATGGCTCCAGCGCCTCGGCGTTCCGACCTCGCCGCTCGCCTATGACGGTGCCGTCGATGCGGCGCTAGACGAACTTGCCGACGGGATCGAGGCCGCGCTGGACGTCGATGCGGTGATCGCCGCCGCGCGCGCACCCGGCTGGATCGGTGGGTGACTTCGCATGCCGCGACGATGCTGGCGGCACTGGTGCTGGAGGCGGCGATCGGCTGGCCCGACGCGATCCACAGCCGGATCGGCCATCCGGTGACGTGGCTGGGTGCGCTGATCCACCGGCTCGATCACGCATGGAACCGCTCCGATTTCGGATCGGCACCACGTTATTTGCTGGGAATGGCCGCGACCGTGAGTGTTCTTTGCGTCGCCATCGCCGTAGCAATGGCGATCTCGGCGGTGCCGGGTCCGGTGGGCGTCGTGCTGCAAGTCGTCTCCGCCGCCACGCTCGTCGCGGCACGCAGCCTGTACGAGCATGTCGATGCGGTGCGCCGATCGCTTGCGACCGACGGCCTAGCTGCGGCGCGAACAACGGTGGCCCGGATCGTCGGGCGCGACGTGACCCGGCTCGATGAGGCGGGCGTGGCACGCGCCGCGATCGAGAGCCTCGCCGAAAACCTTTCGGACGGTGTCATCGCCCCGTTGTTCTGGGGTGCCGTCGCCGGTCTGCCCGGACTTGCGGCGTACAAGGCGATCAACACGCTCGACTCGATGATCGGACACCGGACAGCGCGGCACGAAACCTTTGGCGGCTTCGCAGCGCGGCTGGATGATGTCGCCAACCTGGTGCCCGCACGACTGACGGCGGGGCTGATCGCGGTGGCCGGCTGGTCGTGGACCGCCGCCAAGACCGCGTGGCGCGATGCGCGGCGGCATCGCTCGCCCAACGCGGGCTGGCCGGAGGCCGCGATGGCGGGGGCGCTCGGCATCCGCCTGTCGGGACCGCGGCATTACGCCGCGCGTATGGCGGACGAACCCTGGCTCAACCTTGCGGGCGTCGATCCAGAAGCGGCAGCGATCGGCAGAGCGCTGGCCGTAGCGGTGCGGGCAATCCTGCTGGCAGCCGGGATACTGGCGCTGGCCGCCATCCGGTGAGCGACGACCTCGTCCACGGCGGCGCGCTGGACGCGATGCGGCGCGCCTTTCCCGATGCGCCCGAACCGTGGGTGGATCTGTCCACCGGGATCAACCCCCGGCCCTATCCGCTCGACGCGATTACCGGCGCGGATTGGACGCGGCTGCCGACCATCGAAGCCCGTCGGACATGCGCCCACGCGATGGCGACCGCGTTCGGGGCAGACGTGGCGGCGATCCTGCCGGTGCCGGGCAGCGAAATCGCGATCCGCCTGCTCCCGCTGGTCCTGGGCGCGGCGAGCGTCGCGATCGTGTCGCCCACCTATGGCGACCATGCGCGCGCCTGGACTGCCGCGGGCCGGACGGTCGTCGCCGTACCGACGCTGGAGGCCGCACTCGATACACGGGCGGGGGCGATCGTGCTGTGCAACCCCAACAACCCCGATGGCCGGACGGTTTCGCCCGACATGGTGTGCGCCGCAGCCGATGTTCAGGCTGCGCGGGGCGGATGGATGGTGGTGGACGAGGCTTTCGCCGAGGTCGCGTCCGACCTGTCTATCGCCGCGCGGGCCGGCATGGACGGGCTGGTGGTCCTGCGCTCGTTTGGCAAGTTCTACGGCCTGGCGGGGCTGAGGCTGGCGGCGTTACTTGGGTCTGCGGGGACGCTCGACGCGATGGCGATGCTGCTCGGCGGATGGAGCGTATCGGGACCGGCGCTGAAGCTGGGCAGCGTCGCTTATGCCGATGAGGACTGGCGGCGCGAGACCCTAGACCGGCTGGCCCGGGAAACCGCGGCGCTCGACGCGGTGCTGGCGGGCAATGGACTGACGGTCGCAGGCGGGACGCCTTTGTTCCGCTTCGTCGCGGTTGGGGACGCGCACCGGCGTTGGGCGGTGCTTGCCGCCGCCGGGATCTACGTCCGCCGCTTCGCCGACCCGCCCGATCGCCTGCGCATCGGCCTGCCCGCCGGCCCGGCCGCGCTGGCACGGCTGGCAGCGGCGCTGGAATCTACCCCTTGAGCACCAGCGGCAATCCCGCCGCGACGAACTCCACCCGACCGACCAGCGCGGCGATACGCTGGTTCAGCCGGCCCTGCTCGTCGCGGAACTGGCGCCCCAGCGGCGTTTCGGGCACCAGCCCCAGGCCGAGCTCGTTCGAGACGAACAGCAGCATGGCCGACCGGGGTGCGGCCACCTGATCGAGCAGACTGCGCGTCGCCCGATCGACGTCGTGGCCGCCAAGCATCAGGTTGGACAGCCACAAGGTCAGGCAGTCGACCAGCAGCACTGCATGGCCGTCGCTCGCGCCCGCGATCGCATCGGGCAGATCGATCGGCGCCTCGGTCGTCGTCCAACGCGCGTCGCGTTCCGCCCGGTGTCGCGCGATGCGCTCGGCCATCTCTGCATCGAACGCCTGCGCGGTCGCCACGAAATGCAGCGCGCCCGAGCAGGTCTCCGCGATCTCCAGCGCCCGCCGGCTTTTGCCCGATCGCGCGCCGCCCAGGATCAGGCACGTCCGCATGGATACCGCACCGCCGCTCAGAACCGCCTCGACAATCCGGCGAAGATGCCCAGATCGTCGGCCGCCCGCGTGATGCCGATGTTCGCGCCAAAGTCGATTTGCGTGTAATCGGACAGGGCGTAGGTCACGCCGACGTCCCCGGTGACGATCCAATCCTCCCCGCGTTCGGTGAACAATTCGGTATAGAGACCCAGCCGATCGGTGAGCGAGAAGCCGAGCGTGGCCGAATTGACGAAGCTCGCCCGATAGCTCCGCGCGTCGTCGTCCTCCACCATATCGACTTCGGTCATCAGGCCCAGGTCGATGCTCTCGGACAGCTTGATCGCCAGCGGGACGATGACGCCGAACTCGGCCTTGCGGCTCCCCAGGTCCGCGCTGTTCGTCGGCAATCGGACGAACGGCATGATCCCCAATGCGGTGCCGCCCCCGTCGTTGCCCCACAGATTGTGTTTCAGCCGGACGGTGACGTCGCCGAACCCGTCGGTGGTATCCCGCGCTCCCGCGCGCCCGTCCGTCGCGATCCGGCGCAGATACGGTTCGACGATGACCTGCAGATCGGTATCGCGGCCGATGCCATATTTCAGATTGACCGGCATGATCGCGTAGGTTTCGTCCAGCACGCCCTCCGCCCGGTCCCGCGTATAGGTCGCGAAATCCAGCTCGAACTGAAAGCGGCCCTCATCCACGGTATAGGGCGACTCGGTCTTGTCCGGGCGGTCCGTCGACATCTCGCGGCGGGTTTGCGTGCCCGCCTGCGCGAACGCCGGCAGCGGCGCGGCGAGCAGACACAGCGCAATCAGCGCGCGCATCAGACCAGCCCCACGAAGGTCGCGAGCAGCTTGACGTTCAGTCCGACGATCACCGCCGCGATGATCCACGCGGACCATTTCAGCCACCCCGGATTGACGAACTTGCCCATCTTGGCGCGGTTGCTGGTGAAGGCGACCAGCGGGATGACGGCGAAGGGAAGCTGCATCGACAGCACCACCTGACTGAGCACCAGCAATTGCGTGGTCCCGCGGTCGCCATAGAGGATTGCCACGCTCACCGCCGGGATGATGGCGAGCAGGCGGGTAATCAGCCGCCGTTGCCACGCGGGCAGCCGGATTTTGAGGAATCCTTCCATGACGATCTGCCCGGCCAGCGTGGCGGTGATCGTCGAATTCTGTCCCGATGCCAGCAACGCTACCGCGAACAGCGTGCTCGCGATGCCTGCGCCGAGCATCGGCGTCAGCAGCTGATAGGCGTCGCCGATCTCGGCCACGTCGGTGCGCCCGGCGACGTAGAACGTCGATGCGGCCAGGATCAGGATCGCCGAATTGATGAACAGCGCCAGCATCAGCGCGACCGTGCTGTCCAGCGTGGCATAGCGGATCGCCTCGCGCCGCCCGGCATCGTCGCGCTCGAACGCGCGGGTCTGCACGATCGACGAATGGAGATAGAGATTGTGGGGCATGACGGTCGCCCCCAGGATACCGATCGCGATGTAGAGCATCGCGGGGTTCGTCACCACCTGCGCGGTGGGCAGATAGCCGCGCAGCACGTCGCCGATCGCAGGCTGCGACAGCGCCAATTCGACCACGAAACAGCCCGCGATGATGACGAGCAAGGCGATGATGAACGCCTCCAGCTTGCGAAAGCCGCGTTGCTGGAGCAGCAGGATCAGCAGCACGTCGAGCGCGGTCAGGCACACCCCCCAGACCAGCGGAATCCCGAACAGCAGCTGCAGCGCGATGGCCGTGCCGATCACCTCGGCCAGGTCGCACGCGACGATGGCCAGTTCGCACGCGACCCACAGCATGAAGCCGACCGGGCGGCTGTAATGGTCGCGGCACGCCTGGGCCAGGTCGCGGCCGGTGACGATGCCGAGCTTGGCCGACAGCGCCTGAAGCACGATCGCCATGATGTTCGACAGCAGGATGACCGAGAGCAGCGTATAGCCGAATTGCGATCCGCCCGCCAGATCGGTCGCCCAGTTGCCGGGGTCCATATAGCCGACAGCGACCAGATAGCCGGGGCCGGAAAACGCGCCGAGCTTGGTCCAGAAGCGCGCGTCGCGGGGAATCGCGATGGTGCGGAACACTTCCGGAAGGCTCGATCCCGATTGCGTGCGCCACGCGCGCGTGGGGGGAGCAGGCTTGTCCATTCACACCTCCGCGGCTTTCGGACGAGCCTTATGCACATGCTCGTAAGTTTAGCCAGTGCTAATGTTTGGTTATTATACTGGGTTGTGCGAGATACCGACATCTAGAGGAGATTGCCGCGTGGCGTTGCCGGATGCAGGAGAACAGGCGCGTCGTTTCGCACGCGTCCGCCTGGCGCACCGTACCGAGGTGCAGGAGGATTATGTCGAACTGATCGCCGATCTGATCGCCGAAACGGGTGAGGCGCGCGCCACCGACCTGGCCGAGCGCCTTGGCGTGACGCCCGCCACCGTCGCCAACACGCTGAACCGCCTGAAGCGCGACGACCTCATCGAGATGCGGCCCTATCGGTCGATCTTCCTGACCGCGCAGGGTGCAGCGATGGCCGCCGAATCGAAGGAACGCCACGAAGTCGTCGTCCGCTTCCTGACCACGCTCGGCGTGTCGAGCGACATCGCGGAGATTGACGCCGAGGGCCTCGAACATCATCTCAGCGCCGAGACGCTGGACGCCATGCGCCGGTTCGCCCGCGATGGAGGCGGCGCTTAGCGCGGTGATCCGAGTTCAACCCGTTCGTCTTGAGAACCGTTCGCGACCAAGTTGATACGCCTTGAATAGCCACCGCCTCCCTGGCGAAGGCCGGGGCCCAGGCGCACAGGTCGTGCGAGGTCAGGACGAACCCTGCCATTTACGTACGCCAGCCTGGGCCCCTGCCGTCGCCGGGGAGGCGGTGATCTTGCATCCTCAGACCGGGCCGAGGTCATCGCACCAACGGCCTGCCGTGCTGCAATACGCCAAAGACGATCGCGAGCAGCAGGCCACACCAGAAGATGGCGGTGAACGGCGCGGCGTTGCCGATGAGAAAGCGCACGACCAGCGTCACCGCCAGCGCGGCCGGCGCGCCCCAGACCAGGCCGTGCCAGGCGCCGAGCAGGCGCGGCTCGCACAGCCCCCTGCGCCGCCGCTTGCCGAGCCAGATATAGACGCCCGTCGCGGTGACGATCGTCAATGCCAGGCCGAATAGGCAATAGGCGATCTTGATCGGCAGCCCGCCGTAATTGCCGAAGTGCAGATTGTAGTTGGAGGCCGCCGCCTGCTGCCCCAGCGCCCCGTCCGCCAGACCCGCCGCCCCCATGAACCGCCCGGCCGCGTCAAACATATAATATTCGCCAAAGATCAGCCGCCGCGAATGGCCGCCGGCGATCTGGACATGCTGGCCCAGCGTGCCGGGATCGTGGAGCGTGACATAGGTGACCTGCACCGCCGGATAGCGGACCTGCATCTGGCGAAGCGCCGCCGCCGCGTCGGCGACCGGCGCCTTCGCCGGGTTCGGCTTGGCTTCGCCACCGAAGATCGGCGCATAGACCGCCGCGAGATTGCCCGCGTAATAACGCTGCGCCACGGCATAGGCAGTGATGCTGGCAAGCCCGATCGCCGCGCCGGTGATCGCGATGGCCAGGCCGAAGGGCAGCGTCCAGACGCTGAGCCGGTTGTGCCAGTCGGCAAGCGCGACGCCGCCGCTGTGCCGCGTGCGCAGGCGGAATGCGTCGCGAAAGATGCGCGGGTGCGCGATCAGCCCGGTGATCGAAAGCGCCACGATCAGCATCCCCAGCACGCCAACGATCGTGATGCCGATCACCCCCGGCAGGTGCAGCGTATAATGCAGGGCATAGAGAAATTCCGACCATCTGTTCTCCTCGGGACCGGCGATCCTGCCCTGCGCGTCGAGGTGCACCGCCTGGCTATCGGTGGTGACGGTCAGGCGCGGGAGTGCGGGGGTCGGCAGATGTACGTAGAGGTGGGTGGTGGGCGGCTTGCCCTTCTCGCGGTCCAGCACCGCGGTCAGGCCGCGCTGCACGGCTTGCGGATCGACGCGCGCCATTTCCGGCGCATCGCGCTGTTCGATCCGCTGCCATTCCTCGTGGAAGACCAGCAGAGTACCACTGAGGCAGACCAGATACAGCAGCGCGCCGGCCAGCAGGCCGATGGCGGCATGCGCGGACAGCGCATTCCTTACCGTGGCGGCGTTCGGCGCGATCGTCATGAACCGAATCCTGTCAGAAGGAACGGCACGCCCACCAAGCCGCATGCCAGCAGCGTCGCGATCTGGCGGCGACGATCGGCCTGCATCAGCACGATCGTGGCCAGCATCGCCCAGGCCAGCGGGACGGTATAGAGCGCCGCGACATTGGCATTCGCCTCACCCCATTCCAGCGCCATACCCGATCCGCGCATCGCCAGACCCAGCGCGATCGAAGCAGCGAGTCCGCCGGGCATGACTAGCAGGAAGGTCGCGAAGCGGCGACCGACGCGGCGCGGCGCAGCGGGCTGCGGCGTCATGCCCGAACGGCGATCGGATTGAACGCGGCGCCCCGACGGCGATCGGATGCCTGCAATCGCCAGCGACACGAATGCCGCGCCGATGATCGCCAGCGACACGATCGAAATTCCCCACGCCCCCTCCAGCCACCCGCCGCAGAGCAATGCGCCCAGGAGCATCGCCCATGCGACGACGTTCAGGGCGCGGACGCGGCGCGGCTGCGACCAGGCGTAGCGAAGCACGCCGACCGCGCCGGCGCCCAGCGCACCGGCTACCCACAACAGAGCCGATCCATATTCCATCAGAACCGGTAGCGCAGCGTGCCGAAGACATTGCGCTCGGCACCGACGAAACAATCGCCCCGCGCCAGGCAGGCGGAATAATAATCCTTCCCGAGCAGGTTCGTGGCGTTGAGCGCCAAGCCCCAGCGGCGCCAGCGTATTTCTGCAAAGCCATCCACCAGCGTATAGTCGGGCGTCGCGATACCGTCGGGAAACGCAGGCCCGAAGGACCGATTTTCACCGGCATGGCGCACGCCCGCGCCGATCCGCAGGCTCACGCCGCTCGCCAGCATGAAGGGTCGTGCCGCCCAAAGCGACGCATTGTGCTTGGGCACGTTGTCGAGCTGACGGTTCGTGCCGTCGATCTCGGCCTCGTTATAGCTGTAATTGGCGATCAGCTGGACCTGGCCGGGCAGCGTCGTGCGCGCCTCGAACTCGACACCGCGGGAGGTGAGCGCGCCCGCCTGCCGCTGGTCGAACGGGTCCGCCGTCGCCGGATCGTCGATCGGCCGGTTGGTTTCCTTGATGCGGTAGCCGGTCACCGTAATCATGCTCGCATCGTTCGGCTGGTATTTGATGCCGACCTCATACTGGCTTCCCGCCTTGGGCACGAAGGGATTGCCGTTGCTGGCGACGCCCGCGATCGGCTCGAAACTCTCGGTGTAGCTGAAGAAGGGGGAGATGCCGGCCACGATCTCGCCGATCACTCCGGCGCGGAACGTGGTGGCGCTCTGCACCACGCGCGGCCCGCCGAACGAACTGGTCGACACCCGGTCGCGCCGCGCGCCCAGGACGACCGACACCCGGTCCCAAAGCCGGATCTGATCCTGCAGATAGAAACCCAGTTGATCCTGCTCGACATCCGCCGACGGCGCCGCAGGTTGCGGCAAGCCACCGCCGAAGTCGGATATCGCGCCATAATCGATGTCGTAGATGTCGATATATTCGAGGTCGAAGCCCCCGGTCTTGCGGACGTGGTTCCAGCTGTAATCCAGGCCGGCGAGGACGACGTGATCGATCGCGCTGCCGGTTGCGAAGCCGAGCTGGACGGTATTGTCGCTCGAAAATATCTCCATCCGCGCGGTGCTGCCGTCGGCATAGAGTCCGATCGTCCGCTGTTCGGGATCGCGCGCGGGCACGCGGGTGAGCGGATCGACCACCGGCATGCCCGTGGCCGGGTCCAGCAGCACATAGGGATTGGCTGGGTTCGAATAGCTGTTGGGATAATGCGTCAGATAGGTCAGGTCGCTGTCGATGTAGCGGGCCTTCAGGCTGATCTTGGCTTGCTCACCGAGACGGTGCGTCACCAGTGCGGTGCCCTGCAACAGCCGACCGTCATAGCGATCCCACCCCGGCTTGCCGATGAAGCGGTCGTTCGGCAATTGGCCGTTCGCATTGGGAAGGATCGTGCCGACCAGCGGCAGGAATTGCGCGGTCGAGCCGCCATCGTCCTGCTGATACAGCCCCAGCAGCGTCACGTCGGTATCGCCGCCTGGCGACCAGGTGAGCGACGGCGCGATCATCACGCGGTCGTCGGGAACGAAGTCGGTCTGCGTGCCGGCATCCCGCACTCGCGCCACGATCCTCCCCGCCAATCCGCTCGCGATCGGCCCGGTGAAATCGAACAGCGCCTCCTTGCGATCGAAACTGCCGTACCGGACCGCGACCTCACCCGCGGCGGTCGCGGAAGGCAGCTTGGAATTGAGGTTGACGAGGCCGCCGAGCGATCCCTGGCCAAAGAGCATCGACGAGGGACCGCGCAGCACCTGCACGCTGTCGAAATTGTACGGATCGGCACGGATGCTGGCGTAGAAACTGAAGATGTCGCGCATGCCGTCGCGGAATTGGAGCGCGTTCAGGCCGCGGATCGTGGCGCCGTCGACGCGGCTGTCCGGGCCGTAGGGATTGGACTGCACACCGGCGACATAGTTGAGCGTGTCGGAGATCGAGACGGCGCCCTGCGCCTCATACAGGTCCGCCGGGATCACCGTCACCGGCTGCGGCACTTGGATGGACGGCGTGTCCGTCTTGGTGGCGGCGCCGGTCGATATATTTTGCCCGGTAACGACGATGTCGTCGGCGCGCGCCACCGTCTGAGCGGTCGCAGGCATGCCATAGAGCGCTGCGCCCAGGAGCAGTGGATTAATCAGCTTCATCAGAAACCCCTTCGATCGGGGTGCGCATAATGCGACTTAGTAGCAATAGCAAGCAGTCAAGTTTGCCCGGCGATCGGCGCAAACTTACCACCGCTGTCATGCCTTCTATGCGCGACCTTAGGGAAGTTACGCGGCTCGCAGCCACAAACCCGTGGACCCACCGGCCAGTCGCCCCTAAGCGGCACCCGCAACAAGCAAAGGGTCAGGCGCGTGGGCAATGTGGCGGTCATCGGCGCGCAATGGGGTGACGAGGGCAAGGGCAAGATCGTCGATTGGCTCGCCAGCCAGGCCGACATGGTCGTGCGCTTCCAGGGCGGGCACAATGCCGGGCACACTTTGGTCGTGGGTGACAAGGTGTACAAGCTGTCGCTGCTGCCCTCGGGCGTCGTCCGTGGCACGCCTTCGGTGATCGGCAACGGCGTGGTGCTCGATCCCTGGGCGCTGCGCGACGAGATCGCCCGGCTCGCCGAACAGGGCGTCTCCGCCACGCCGGAGACGTTGCGCATCGCCGACACCTGCGCGCTCATCCTCCCTTTCCACCGCGACCTCGATGCGCTGCGCGAGGATGCTAGTGGGGTCGGCAAGATCGGCACGACCCGGCGCGGCATCGGCCCCGCTTACGAGGACAAGGTCGGCCGGCGCGCGCTGCGGGTGTGCGACCTGGCGCACCTGGACGAACTCGATGCACAACTCGACCGCCTGTGCGCGCACCACGATGCGCTGCGCGCAGGCTTCGGCGAGCCGCCGATCGACCGTGCGCGGCTGGTGGACGAACTGCGCGCGATCGCCGGCTTCGTCCTGCCCTTCGCCAAGCCGGTGTGGCGCGACCTGAACGAAGCGCGCGCGCGTGGACGACGCATCCTGTTCGAAGGCGCGCAGGGCGTGCTGCTCGACGTCGATCACGGCACCTACCCGTTCGTCACCTCGTCGAACACGATCGCGGGGGCCGCGGCAGGCGGCTCGGGGCTGGGGCCAAGCGGCGTCGGCTTCGTGCTGGGGATCGCGAAGGCCTATACGACCCGCGTCGGATCAGGCCCGTTCCCGACCGAACTTGCGCCCGACTGCGAAGAAGGTGCGACCGGTGAGCGGCTGGGCGTCCGCGGGCATGAGTTCGGCACCGTCACCGGCCGCAAGCGGCGCTGCGGCTGGTTCGATGCGGTGCTGGTGCGCCAGTCTGTCGCGGTCGGCGGCGTCACCGGTATCGCGCTGACCAAGCTGGACGTACTCGACGGCTTCGAGGAGGTACGGATCTGCACCGGCTACCGCCTGCGCGGCGAGCCGCTCGACTATTTCCCGTCGCATGCCGCGGATCAGGCGGCGGTAGAGCCGGTATATGAAACGATTCCGGGCTGGGAAGGATCGACCGCGGGCGCACGTAGCTGGGCCGATCTGCCCGCACAGGCGATCAAATACATCCGCCGCATCGAGGAACTGATCCGCTGCCCGGTGGCGCTGGTCTCGACCAGCCCGGAGCGGGAGGACACGATCCTCGTCCGCGACCCCTTCGCGGACTGACGGTATCGGGCGGCTTTCGAGCCGCCCGTCCGAATCCTTATTGCGGGGTGGTGGTGCCCGTCGTCGAGGCGCCGGTGTTGCCCGTCGTGGACGTGCCCGCTGTGCCCGTCATCGACGTGCCGCCCGGAGTCGAGGTGCCCGTGTTTACCCCGGTCGTGGCCGACGAACCGGTCGAGAGGGGTGCGTCGGTCGACGTGGTGGTACCGGTGCTCGTTCCGGTGGTTCCGCCGGTCGTGCCCGTATGGGCGCCGCCATGCGTACCGGTGTGGGTCGTCGTCCGGCCACGCGTGCCCGTCTTAGGCCGAGAAGTCGTGGTCGAGGGGGTGGTGGTCTGCCCGGTGACGGTGGTGTCCGCCGAACCGGTCGTCTGGCCCACGGTGCCACCCACGGTTCCGGTGGCGCTACCGGCGGTGGACCCACCGACCTGGGCGGATACGGCAGCGGCAGGGAGCAGCAAGGCGGCGGCGATAGGAAGGATGCGCATGAACTTTCTCCTGATAATTCATGCAGTCACAACGGCCTAGACGCTTCGGCGTTCCCCGCATTGGGCGCGGTGGAGCAACGCCTGGTCGGCCAGGACCAGCGCCACCATCGCCTCGACCACCGGCACGCCGCGGATGCCGACGCACGGATCGTGGCGCCCGCGCGTGGCGATCTCGGTCGCTTCGCCGCCGCGGGTGATCGTCTCGACCGCGGTCAGGATCGAACTGGTCGGCTTGAACGCCACCCGCAGCGTCACCGGCTGCCCGGTCGCGATCCCGCCCGCGATGCCGCCGGCGTGATTGGCGAGGAACACCGGCCCGCCGTCGCCCGGCCGCATCGCATCGGCGTTGCCCTCACCCGACAGCGCCGCCGCGGCGAAGCCGTCGCCGATCTCGATGCCCTTGACCGCGTTGATCGACATGCAGGCCGCGGCGAGTCCGCTGTCGAGCTTGGCATAGAGCGGCGCGCCCCATCCCGCGGGCACGCCGACGGCCTCGCACGCGACGACCGCGCCGAGCGACGATCCCGCCTTGCGCGCGGCGTCGATCATCGCCTCCCAGCGGATCGCGGCGGCGGCGTCGGGGCAGAAGAACGGGTTCGCGTCGATCTGCGCGTCGTCAAAGGCGGCCGGGTCGATCGCGTCGCCGCCGATCGCCTCCACCCAGGCGCGCACCCGCACCTGGGGGATGACCGCGCGCGCCACTGCGCCCGCCGCGACCCGCGCCGCGGTCTCGCGCGCCGAAGACCGGCCGCCGCCGCGATAGTCGCGAAAGCCGTATTTGGCGTCATAGGCGTAATCGGCATGGCCCGGACGATAGGCCTGCGCGACCTCGGAATAATCCTTCGATCGCTGGTCGACGTTTTCGATCATCAGGCTGATCGGCGTGCCCGTGGTCCGCCCCTCGAACACGCCGGAGAGGATGCGCACCACATCCGGCTCGCGTCGCTGCGTGGTGAAGCGCGAGGTGCCGGGGCGGCGCCGATCGAGCCAGGGCTGGATATCCGCTTCGTTCAGCGCGATCCCCGGCGGGCAGCCGTCGACGACGGCACCCAGCGCCGGCCCGTGGCTTTCACCCCAGGTCGTGAAGCGAAAGACGCGGCCGAAGGTGTTGTAGCTCATTCGGCGGCTGCGGCCTCCCAGCCGGACCCGAATCGCTCGGCCATGTAGCGCCGCGAACCGAAACGCCCCGCGAGCAAGCCCTCCACGCTGACATCGGCGTCCAGTTCCTCCCAGTGGAGGCCGAAACCGACACCCAATATCTCGACGCGAGAAAGCTGCGCGTCGGTCGCATTCTCCAGACCTTGTGCCAATCTGGGCGGAAAAATGAACGTGCTGCCGTTCACAAGCTCCACGATCAGACGCTGCGACGCTACGTCGTACAGGGCCGACCGCGCTCGAGGTTTGGTCGCCATTTCGATCCGGCCACGCTCTTCCGCAGCCGACCACTCCGCATCGCTGATCTCAGCCATGCAACTCCCTCCATCGCTCAAGCAGCACTGCATGATTAGCACGCACGGCACTTTCCGCACGACGCTTTTCGTTGCGCTTCGCGTTGATCGAATAGGCGATCCTGATCTCGCCGGGATTGTCGCCGAGTTCGATCTTGGTTTCGCCATCGCCAAAGACGTGGACATGCGGCGGATCATGGTCATCGCGAAAAATGATTACCCGAAGACCTGCTTCCCGGTGAACGACGACCACTGCCTCAGACCAGCGCGATATCCGGCGCGTCCTCCGCCTTCATGCCGATCACGTTATACCCGGCATCGACGTGGTGGATCTCGCCGGTCACCCCGCTCGCCAGGTCGCTAAGCAGGTAAAGGCCGGCGCCGCCGACGTCGTCGATCGTGACGTTGCGCTTCAGCGGGGCGTTCAGTTCGTTCCACTTCAGGATCAGGCGGAAATCGCCGATCCCGCTGGCGGCCAGCGTCTTGATCGGTCCCGCCGAGATCGCGTTGCAGCGGATGCCCTGCCGGCCGAGATCGACCGACAGATAGTGGACGCTCGTCTCCAGCGCCGCCTTGGCGACCCCCATGACGTTGTAATGCGGGATGACCTTTTCCGCGCCGTAATAGCTGAGCGTCAGCAGGCTGCCGCCGGCATTCATCATCGCTGCCGCACGCCTGGCGACCGCGACGAAGGAATAGACGCTGATGTTCATCGTCATCAGGAAATTGTCGAGGCTGGTGCCGATATAGCCGCCGCGCAGCTCGTTCTTGTCCGAAAAGCCGATCGCGTGGACGACGAAGTCGATCGTCGGCCAGTCCTTCGCCAGCGCCGCGAAGGTCGCGTCGAGCGCGCCCATGTCGGACACGTCGCATTCGTACAGCCGCGCGACGCCCAGTTGCTCGGCGAGCGGGCGCACCCGCTTCTCCATCATCTCGCCCTGGTAGCTGAACGCGAGTTCGGCGCCCGCATCGGACAGCTTCTTGGCTATTCCCCAAGCGAGCGACTTGTCGTTGGCCAGGCCCATGATGAGCCCGCGCTTGCCTGCCATCAGATCGTTCACGCGAAACCCTTATGCTGCGACCGGCGGCGTCGCCGTGCCGGCACCCTCTACATGCGGTTCGGGCGGTTCCGCCAGTGCCGCGTTCAGGTGCGCGCCGAAGACGAGGCCCAGACCGATGAGATAGAAGAACAACAGCATCACGACCACGCCGGCCAGGCTGCCATAGGTCAGATCGTAGCCGCCGAGTTGCGCGAGGATCACCGGGAGCAGCGCGGTCATCGACACCCACCAGGATGCGGTGAACAACGCGCCCGGCCATTTGCGGCATTTACTGTAACGGTATTTCGATGGCGTCACCGCATAGAACAGCATGTAGAGCGCCCCGAACATCACCAATCCAGGAATGAACCGAGCCAGCCCGACCCATCCGGCGACATCCTGCGCGAACGGGAGCAGGCGGTAGATGAACTGCTCAGCCGCGGTCAGGATGCCCTGGATCAGAAACGCCATCAGCGCGAGCACGACCGAGGCGATGATGACGAAGGACGAGCCAAGACGCGATTTCCAGAACGGCGCGGTCGATTTATAGCCATAGGCGCGGTGGAAGATATCGCGGATCGTCTCGATGAACCCGCCGACCGTCCACAGCCCGACGAGCGCCCCCAGCCACAGCAGCGAGCCCGTGCGCGCGGCGATCACGTCTGAAATCGGCTTGCGCAGCAGTTCCGACACATCGGGGGGCAGCACGCGCAGGAAAGACATCACGGTACGCTGCGTCTCGCCGCTCTGCCCGACGAGCGACAGGATCGCAGCGGCGACGATGAAGAACGGGAACAGCGTCATCAACGCGAGGTAGGCCAGATTTCCCGCGTGGATGAAGCCGTCGTTGTACACGCCCAATGCGGCCCGCTTCGCGATCTCGAACGCAGCGCTGCCCGGCCGAACCTTGGCGAAGCCGCGGTCTATTCGCTGCCGCGTCCGGCCGTGATGATGCGCGCGATCTTCAGGCGTCAGCCCGCTGGTGTCGGTCATGCGCCATCAGACGCCCATCGCACCCCGCGGGTTCCCACCGTCGCCGCTCCAGCCCTCGACGAAACGGTTCAGGTCGCCGTCGTCGGCGGGAATCGCGATCATCAAGGTGACGAGCTGATCCCCGCGCTCGCCGTTCTTTCGGGTAAATCCCCGGCCTTTCAGGCGCAGCGTCCGCCCCGAACTGGTGCCGCGCGGGATCGTCAGCATGACCGGCTTGTCAACCGTCGGCACCTTCACCTGGCCGCCGCGCACCGCCTCGGTCAGCGTGATCGGCAGGTCCAGGCGGACGTCGTCGCCATCGCGAACGAAATGGCGGTGCGGCTGGACCTCGATCGTGACGATCGCATCGCCGGGGCCGCCGGGCCCGGGTTCGCCCTTGCCCGACAGCCGCATCTGGGTGCCGGTCTCGACACCTGCAGGCAGCTTCAGGTCGATCGTCGTACCGTTGGCCAGCGTTACGCGCTGCGGACTAAGCGTGGCGGCATCGACGAAGGGCACCTGCAGGCGATAGGCTGCGTTAGCGCCCTTTGGCTGCGGACGGCGACCAAAGCCGCTCGAGAAGCCGCCCTTGCCGCCGGTATTGAAGAGCCCTTCGAAGATGTCGCTCATATCGGGCGTTTCGTCGCCACCCCCGCCGAAATCGAAATTCTGCGCGCGGAATCCGCCTGGACCTGCCCGCGTACCCGCTTGTCCGACGCCGAAGCCGAAGGGCGCAGCGGGGTTGCCGTCGCCGTCGATCTCGCCGCGATCGAAGCGTGCACGCTTGTCCTTGTCGCTCAGCAGGTCGTACGCGTTGGTGACCTGGCTGAACCGCTCGGAAGCCTTGGGATTGTCCTTGTTGCGGTCGGGGTGCAGCTCCTTCGCCAGCTTGCGATACGCCTTCTTGATCGCAGCCTCGTCGGCGCTGCGCGCTACCCCCAACGTCTGATACGGATCGGCCATGTAATCCCCGGTTGGTGTGTTACGCGACTATGTGGGGCAGGGCTGCGCTTTGTGCAATCGAACGCTTGGCCGCCTTCGCGCGTTGGGCGGTGTGAAGGAGACGACCATGAGCGACAAGCAGCAGATGCAGGCGGACGGTGGCAGCGGCAATGCGCACCAGCCCGATGGCGTCAACAACGCACCCGGCGACGGCGGCAGCCCGGGTGCCTATCCGAACGGCGTCAAACCCGACAAGCGCGCAGGCGGCTTCTTCGGGCACGGCGGGCAGACGGAACAGGCGTACAGCGGACCAGAGAAGGACGGCGAGCAGCCGAACGCCGCCACCCGGTAGGAACGTGCCTGTCGGTCGGGCGGAAAATCACTCCACCGGGGCGACATCGACGCTGACCTCCATCGCCTGGGCGCCCGAACCAAGGACCACGCCGTCTACCGGTGCGATCTCGGCATAATCGCGTCCCACCGCGACGACGATATGGTCGCCCGCCATCCAGATGCCGTTGGTGGGATCGAGCCCGATCCAGCCTTGGACCGGGCCGCACCAGAGCAAGACCCACGCGTGCGTCGCGTCCGCGCCGACGAGTCGCGGCTCGCCCGATGGCGGGATGGTGCGGATGTAGCCCGAGGCATAGGCGGCGGGCAGGCCGGCAGCGCGCAGGCCGGTTATCATGATCTGAGCGAAGTCCTGACACACCCCGACGCGGCGGTGGAACGCCTCGTGCGGGGGCGTATCCACCAGCGTCGCGGTCGGATCGAAGGTGAAGTCGCGCTGGATGCGCCGCGCTAGGGCGATCCCCGCTTCGAGCGCAGGCGCATCCGGCGCGAGATCGGCGGCGCAATAGTCCGCTATGTCGCGGTCTAACGGGATCAGCGGCGAAGGATAGAGATAGGTCGCGGGGCAGCCCGGCGAGAGATCGCGACTTGCCCGCGCCATCGCCGCGACCTCGGCCAGCGTCGGATCGGACGCTGAAGGCACCGGCACCAGCCGATCCACCACGATATGCGCGCGACTCTCGATCGTCAGCGTCCGCACCGGCTGATCGACCACCAGGCGCGTGACATTCGCGCGTCCTGCCTCGGCCCGTGCAGGGCTGGTGCGGCCGACCGGCTCCACGTCGAGCGTATAGGAAACCAGCCGCTGCCCCGGCCAGTCGATTGGTTTCAGCCTGAGATTGCACCGCGCGAACTTGACCTGCGCGCCGTAATCGAACCGGGTGAGGTGCCGGATATCGTACACCATCGGCTTGAAATCGAGAACTTCATCCACCGTATCGCTCATGCCAGTGTCAATCCCGGCGCGCGCAGGGGTTCGGCGCCCTGGAGGAAATATCGGCGCGCGATCGCATCTGACAAGGTGCTCAGCCGCCATTCGACATCGCCCAGCAGATCGGCGTCCAAGCCATGCGCGGTCGCATTGGCGACGCGCGCGGCAAGCGCATTGGCCTGCGCCTGCTGCGCCTCGGCCATGCCGTCGTCGGCCAGCACCGGCAACGCGGCCAGATGCTCGACGATCCGCTCCATCTGAAACGCCAGCGCGCGCGGGTTTCCGGGGTCGAGCGCCGCCAGATCGACCACGGGCACGCGCGCGATGCCGGTTGGATAGCGCTGGCGATAGCTGATCTGACTATTGACCAAATCGAGCAGCGTCGAGAGGTCGTCCGCCGACGCGCCGGGCATGCCGAACACCCGCACCGCCCGCGCGATCCCGACCGCGCGTTCGATCCGCCGCCCGAGATCGTGGAAACGCCATGATGCGGTGCGCACCATATGTTCGGCGGACAGCCCCAGGATCGCGGCGTAGCGGCGGTGGAGCGACCCTGCGCGATCGAGCATGCCGGGGTGGCGCGGAAAAGGCGCATCGAGCAGCCGCGTCATGTCTGCCGACAGGCGGTCGCGCGATCCGTCGCCGATCGCACGCGCATGGGCGTTGATCGTGGCGACCGATTGCCCGGCCTCGTCTTCCATCGCGGTGCGCGCCAAGGCGGTCAGATCGGTGCGATGCAGCGACGGCGGGTGCGGCGCAGCACCCGCGCCGGTGATGAGACCGACGAGCCGCCCCACCGTTTCGCTCGACAGGGCGGCACCGCGATCGACGTCGATCGAATTGCCCAGCATCACCCGGATCGCGCCGAGCAGCGCCTCACCGCGTTCCAGATAGCGACCGAGCCAGTAGAAATTGTCGGCCACCCGACTCGGCAAGGTTCCGGGATTGCGCCGCACAGCAAGCGAATCGGTCGTGGGGAGGAGCGAGACGGGCGCCACTGCATCCGCCCCATGGACGCACACGTCGGCGGACCAATTGCCCTCGCCCATGACCGCGGCGCGCGCGTCGGCATGCTCGCCGATCCGCGCAAAGCCACCCGGCAGCACGGTCCAGCCTCCGTCCGCACCCCGTGCTGCAAAAACCCGGAGAGTGAACGGCCGCGCAACCAACGCGTCGCCGCTGACCACCGGCATGGTGGACAGCCGCACGATTTCCTGACCGACGTAATCCTGCGGGCGCCGGGTCATATCGTCGAGCAGGCGGCGGCGGAGCGGCGCCGACAGATCGGCACCCGGCACGGCCACGCCGCCGGGCAGGCCGAGCGGCGCGGCACCGAATGCCGGGCCGATAATCATCGATTCGAAATCCTCCTCGACCCGCGCGCGCTCGTGCGGCTGTCCACACCACCAGGTTGCGATGTTGGGCAGGCGCAGATCCTCGCCCAGCAGCCGGCGGGCGATCATCGGCAGGAAGGCCGAAAATGCGGGCGCCTCCAGCACGCCCGAGCCGGGCGCGTTGGCGATGACGACGTTGCCCGCGGCATAAGCGTCGATTAGCCCAGGCACGCCGATCTGCGAATGCGAATCGAACGCCAGCGGATCGATCATCCGCGGATCGACCCGCCGCCACAACGCGTCGATCCGCTTTAGCCCGGCGATGGTGCGGACGTACACCTTGTCCTCCAGCGCCGCCAGATCGGCGCCCTCGACCAGCAGCAGCCCGAGATAGCGCGCCAGATGCGCCTGTTCGGGATAGCTGGGATTGAAGCGGCCGGGCGTAAGCAGTCCGATGCGCGGGTCGGTTCGCCGGCATGCCGCCGCCAACCCGGCGCGCATGGCCGCGAAGAAGGGCGCATGGCGCTGCACGTTCAATCGTGCCTGCAATCCGCCCAGCGTGCGACTGAGCGCCAGCCGGTTTTCCAGCGCATAGCCCGCCCCCGCAGGCGCGCGCAGGTGGTCGGCCAGAACGCGCCATTCTCCCGTCGGGCCGCGTCCCAGGTCCATCGCGACGAATTGCAGATGCCGCCCGCCGGGCGGCGCAAGCCCGACCATCGGCCGCAGGAACAGCGGACTGCCCGCGACCAGCGCGGCGGGCAGCAGGCCGCGCTCGACCAGTTTGGCTTCCCCATAGAGATCGGCGATCACCGTCTCCATCAACTCGGCGCGCTGGACGATGCCGCGTGCGATCTCCGCCCATTCGTCTGCCGCAATCAGCAGCGGCACGGGTGAGACAGGCCAGGGTCGCTCGTCCGCCTCACCAACGATGCGAAAGCCGGTGCCGATATCCGCGGCATGACGCTGGACGCGTTCGCGCGCATGGGCGAGATCGTCCGAGGCGACCACCGCGAGTTCTTCGAACATCGCCGCCCAGGCCGGATCGTCGCTGTCGCACAGCACGTCGCCCGACACCCGACGCACGCAATAATCGGCGATCCACCGGCGCGCGTGGGTTGATGCGTCGAAGAGGGGTATCTGCCCGGTCTGCGTCGCGATGGCGATGTTCCCTGTCATGCGGACGTCAGCGTCCACGTTTCGTTGCTGCGATGCAAGGCGAGAGTAGTGGCTTTGGCGATCCCGTCAGAGCTTGCCGAAAACCCGCTCGAACCCTTCGCGGTCGCCAGACGCCAACAGGCGCGCTTGTTCGACCCAGCGATCACGAGTGATTCGCCCGGTAAACGGTCCCATCTGCGCATCGAGCGCTGCCGCACCGGCGGCATCGAGCGCGGCGAGTTGTCCGACCCGGTCGATCCCCAGTTCGCCGAGCCGCGTCGCTACGCGCGGCCCGAGTCCCTTGATCTGGGTGACGGGGCCGTCGGCCGGATCGAACGCAGGTTCGGCGACGACCGCGTCGGTCGCCAGCGTGGCCGGCACGCCCTCGGGCGCCGAAGCAGCAGCGATCGGCTCATCGGCGAGCGGCTCGGGAGCGGGGGCGCCTTCGACGTGCGCCCTGACCGCTCGCGGCATGCCCGGCGTGGGTTGATCGGCGAACGGAGGAGGAAGCGGCGCGACCGGCAGTGGCTCCGGCGGAACCTGCGCATCAGCGGGGATGATCTCCACGCCCGCTTCCTCGGCGTGGACCTCAACCTCCTTCTTTGCCTGCACCCGCCTCGCCTTCAGGCGCACGCCCCAGATCATCGCGACGATAGCGAGCACCGCCAGCACGGCGATAAGCGCGATGTGGATACCCGTGATCGCGCTGGTTCCGTCGGTCATTGCCATACCCTAGCCTGCTCGCGCCACTTCACGCCAGCCGATGTCCCGGCGGCAGAAGCCGGTTTCGAAATCGATCGCATCGACCCCGCGATACGCCGCGGCCTGCGCCGATGCGACGTCGGTGCCGGTCGCGGTCACGGCGAGCACCCTGCCACCGCTTGCGACCAACCCGTCGCCGGTCATCCGGGTTCCCGCTTGAAAGACCATCGCGCCGGTCGCCTCGGCGTCCGCCAGCCCCGCGATGCGCCCGCCCGTCCGAGGTGTTCCGGGATAGCCCTGGGCCGCCATCACCACCGTCAGCGCCACCGCGTCGTCGAACGCAACCGGTGGCAGCATCGCCAATCGCTCCTCCGCGACGGCCAGCAGCGTGTGGAGCAGGTCACCCGAAAAACGCGCCATCAGCACCTGCGCCTCGGGATCGCCGAAGCGCGCGTTATATTCGATCAACTGCGGGCCACGCGGCGTAAGCATCAGCCCGGCATAGAGCACGCCCGAGAACGGCGTACCCGACTCGCGCATTGCCGCAACGGTCGGCAGCACGATCTCGGCGAGCGCGCGGGCTTCCAGTTCGGGCGTCAGCACGGTCGCAGGACTATAGGCGCCCATGCCCCCGGTATTCGCGCCAACGTCCCCCTCGCCGACCCTTTTGTGATCCTGCGCCGATCCGAAGGACAGGATGGCTTGGCCGTCAGTGAGCACGAAAAGACTCACCTCTTCGCCCTCCAGAAATTCCTCGATCACGATCTGCGCGCCCGGTTCTGCGAAGATCGAATCGACCGCGGCGGCGGCAGTGGCATGGTCGAAGGCGACGACGACGCCCTTCCCCGCCGCCAGCCCATCCGCCTTGACGACGACGGGTAGCCCAAACGTGCCCTTGAGCGCGGCATGCGCGGTGTCGACGTCATTGCAACGTATATAGCCCGCGGTGGGGATGCCTGCTCGCGCGCATAGATCCTTGGTGAAGCCCTTCGACCCCTCCAGCTGCGCCGCCGCCGCACTCGGTCCGAACACAGCTAAGCCCGCATCGCGCAGAGTATCCGCCAAGCCGTCGACCAGCGGCGCCTCCGGCCCGATCACGACCAGGCGGACCGCATGCTTCATGGCGAACGCCACCACGGTCGCGTGGTCCGTCGCATCCAGCGCGACGCACGTCGCATGATGCGCGATGCCGGGGTTGCCCGGCGCCGCGTAAAGCGTATCGAGCGCGGGCGACTGGGCGAGCTTCCACGCCAGCGCATGTTCGCGCCCACCTCCACCGATCAGCAGGACGTTCATGGCCACCCCCTTCGACAATCCCCGGCTGGTAGCCGAGGCAGTGCCCGGCGACAACGCACCCGCGCAAAGCGTGAGCGAGGTTGCGGGCCGGCTGAAGCGGATGGTCGAGGGCGAATTCGGCCATGTCAGGCTGCGCGGCGAGATTTCCGGCTACAAGCGGGTTGCGTCGGGCCACGCCTACCTCTGCCTCAAGGACGATGCAGCGGTGATCGACGGCGTGATCTGGAAGGGGCAGGCCGGTGGACTGGCCTTCGCGCCGCAGGACGGCATCGAAGTGATCGCGACGGGCAAGCTGACCACCTATCCCGGCCGCTCGAAATATCAGATCGTCATCGAGCGGATGGAACTGGCGGGTGCGGGCGCGCTGATGGCGTTGCTCGACAAGCTGAAAGCGAAACTGGCGGCCGAGGGAGTGTTCGACGCATCCGCCAAGCAGCGGTTGCCCTTTCTGCCGCGGGTCATCGGCGTCGTTACCTCGCCCACCGGCGCGGTGATCCGCGATATCCTCCACCGGCTGGAGGACCGGTGTCCGACGCATGTTCTGGTGTGGCCGGTCAAGGTGCAGGGCGAAGGCGCCGCGGCCGAGATCGCGGCCGCCGTGCGCGGCTTCGACTCGTTGGCGCAAGACGGTGCGATGCCGCGCCCGGACCTGGTGATCGTCGCCCGTGGCGGCGGTTCGATAGAGGATCTGTGGGCATTCAACGAGGAAATCGTCGTGCGCGCAGTCGCAGAATGCACCATCCCCATCATCTCGGCGGTGGGGCACGAGACCGACACCACCTTGTGCGATTTCGCCGCCGACCTGCGTGCGCCGACGCCGACTGCGGCGGCGGAGATCGCGGTGCCGGTGCTTGCCGACCTGCGGCTGACGATCACCGCTCAGGCCACTCGCACCGAACGCTGTGCCCGCCGTTATATCGAGCGCGGGCGCGAACGACTGGAGGGGCTTGCGCGGCTGATGCCCAAGCGCGACGCGCTGCTCGGGCCGCAGCGCCAGCGTGCCGACGATGCAGGCGCCCGGCTGGATCGCGGGTTGGAGCGGCGGGCGACGAGCGCGCGCGGGGCGCTCGATCGCGCGGGCAGCGCACTCAGGCCGGCGATGCTGATGCGAAAATTGGAGCGCGACCGCGCGCGGCTGGATGCGGCGTGGCGGCTCGCGGGGTCGCTCAATCCCGATCGGGTGCTGGAGCGCGGCTACGCCCGCGTCACCGCGCGCATCGGCGGTGCGACGCTTTCCACCGCCGAGGCAGCGCGCACCGCCGGGGCGCTGACCCTGCGCTTTGCCGACGGGACCACGGATGCACGGGTTGAGCGCGGCACCGCACGCACCTATGATCGGTCACCCGGCGAGCAACCGACGTTGCTGTGAGGCCTCGGTTCTGACGCGAGCTATCACCCATGTTGATGTCCAATTCCGATCGCCCGGCGCGGCTCCATTATATGGCGAACGGCTTTCGCGTGCTGAGTCCGGGCGATCATGTGATCTGCGCTGTATCGGGTGCGCGGATCGCGATGGAGGAACTGCGCTATTGGAACGTGGCGGCGCAGGAAGCCTATGCCTCCGCAGCGATAGCCAGCCAAGCTCTAAGCCCCAGATGAAGGCGATGGCGGCGGCATTGCTGCTGGCGGGGTGCGCGGCACCCATGCCGCCGGCTGCGCCCCCGGTCACATTTGCGATTACACCCCCGACCAAGCCGGTGCCGCTGCCGCCGCGGCTTTCCGGTACGCCGATCCAGGGCGGGCTGGTCCGCGGGCAGGTATCGCCCGGAGTGACGGCGCTGACGATCGACGGACATGCGGTGCCGATCGCAGTAGACGGGCGGTTCATCCTCGGCTTCGATCGCGATGCGGCTGCGAACGCCCAGCTTGTTCAGACGCATGCCGGCGGCAGCGACACGGTGCCCATCGCGATTTCCCCGCGGGCCTGGCGGATCGAACGGGTCGATGCGCCCTACCGCGCGGGCAAGACCGATGCCGAATTCGAAGCAGCGCGCCCGGCAGAACGCGCCGCGATAACCGCTGCGCGCGCGGTGGCGACGGATGCGCAAGGCTGGCGCGAACCACTACGATGGCCCGCGATCGGGCGCTTGTCGGGCCTGTTCGGCGCGCAGCGTGTGTACCAAGGGAAGCCGGGCGGCTATCATTCCGGTGCCGACGTGGCGGTGCCGACCGGTACGCCGGTGTCCGCGCCCGCCGACGGCGTGGTGACGCTGGCGACCGACCGCCCCTTCACGCTCGAAGGCAGGCTGCTGATGCTCGATCACGGCATGGGGCTGAACAGCGCTTTCCTGCATCTGTCGCGGATCGACGTGACACCAGGCCAGCACGTGCGCCGCGGGCAGCTCATCGCGCTGAGCGGCGCGACCGGCCGTGCGACTGGCCCTCACCTTCACTGGAGCCTGCAATGGCTCGGCGCCAAACTCGATCCGCTGCTGGTGGCGGAGGGCATGCCGGCGTTTTAGGCGGTCAACGGACGCGCTTGACCAGCACCGACGAGCGTCCGCCAACCGATGCACGAAAGCCGCCGAGGGGAGCAGTGACCAGCCGGATGGTCTGCCCGGGCTTGGGCGGAAAGCGCAACGCCTCCACAGCGCGCCAGACCGAGCCGTTCGCCAATTCCATCGTCCACAAATCGCCCCGCCCCGGCGAAACGCTGCGGATCGTGGTATCCAGTTGTCGCACGGCCGTGGCCCGATCTTCCGCCCCGCCGCCAAACAGATCGTCGGTTTCCATGGCCAGCCCGAAGCGCGCGCGCTTGCGCTCGACGACCCGCGCGCGATCGACCACGACGACATCGCCCTTCGATCGCGCGTCGGCGAATGCGGCGATCGTTCGATCGAAACACGCGAGCCGTTCGCTCGGCTCGGTAATCGCGCGGCAGGCCGTCACGACGTCGAAAGCCTTCGAGGAATCGGAATCAGCAACTGCGGCAGGCACCGCAGCCGCAAATCCGGCAATGGCGATCAGAACGTACATTCGTTTTCCTCATATCGCGCAGCGAGCGGCTGGACCCCATCGGCCCTTACTGACTGCCATCGCCCAGCCCGGCAAGCATGCAGCACCGAGCCGTCACCGATTGTGACGCTTTTGCCACAACGCGTCGCAAAAACCGCGTGTTGCGCCCCAACGGTCGCGTTGTGCATTGCGAAGCGGGATGGAGGTTCCGTAAAGATGGGGTTCATCGGGCCGTTGTTCGCTTCGTCTCGAATGGGGAAACCGACCGGCTAACAGGCTGGCACTCAAGGGGTTCTGCAATGAAATCTGTTCGCTCGCGGCTTCTCGCGTCAACGCTGTTCGCCGGTGCCGCCATGCTTGGCACTCCTCTGTCGGCGCAGGTAGCGCCTGCCGAGGACGCGCAGAACGCGTCGACCACCGGTGCGTCTTCGGCCGCCGAAGAGAGTCCTTCAGCCGACGTCGTCGTCACCGGCTCGCTGATTCGCAGCCCGAACCTGGAGTCATCCAGCCCGGTTTCGGTCATCGGTCGCGATGAAGTCGAGTTGCAGGCAGCGAACGTCGCCGAAGAGCTGCTGCGCGAGCTGCCCGGCGCGGTTCCGTCCATCGGTTCGGCCGTCAACAACGGCAACGGCGGCCAGTCGTTCGTCAACCTTCGCGGCATGGGTACTAACCGCAACATCGTGCTGCTCGACGGCAACCGTCCGGTTCCCGGCAACCTTGCCGGTGTCGTCGATCTCAACAACATTCCGCTGGCGCTCGTCGAGCGCGTCGAAGTGCTGACCGGTGGTGCCAGCACCACCTATGGCGCGGACGCGATCAGCGGCGTGGTCAACTTCATCACCCGCCAGGATTTCTCGGGCGCCGAGATCAACATCAGCGAAGGCATCAGCGAAAAGGGTGACGGCAACCGCCTGCGCGCCGATGTCACGATCGGCGCCAATTTCGACGACGGCCGCGGCAACGCCGTGTTCAGCGTCGGCTATCAGGAAGTCGATCCGGTCTTCCAGGGCGATCGCAAGATCTCGGTGCTGAACGTCGATACATTCACCGGCGCCGTTGGCGGTGGTTCGGGCACCTCGGTTCCCTCGACCTTCACGGGCACCCGTCCGATCGACCCCGCTACCGGTCTGCCCAGCACGAACCCCGCCACGGGGAACGGCGGCGGTCGTCAGATCAACCCGGCGACCGGCAACGCCGTAACGCCATTCCAGGCGTTCAACTTCAACCCGGACAACATCTTCCAGACCCCGTTCGAGCGGTTCAACATGTTCGGTCAGGCGAAGTACGAGGTTTCGGACGGTCTTGAGGTCTATACCCGTGGCCTGTTCTCCAAGCAGACCGTGAGCACCCTCGTTGCGCCTTCGGGTTCATTCGGCTCGTCGTTTGTCGTCCCGCTGAGCAACCCATATCTGCCGGCCGGTCTGCGCGCGCAATATTGCGCGTTCGACGTCAATCCCTCTGCCGCAGTCTATCGTCCGCGCTTCACCGTGGCGGAATGTAACGCGGCCGCAACCGCGACGTCGCCGGCGGACCCTAACTTCCGCGCAGTGGGCAACGGCGCCCCCGTTCCCTTCGACGTCAACGGCAACGGCACGATCGAGGCGGGCGAGACCCTGAACCTCAACCCGGCGGTCAACATCAGCCGCCGTGCGGTCGAAGTCGGGCCGCGGATCAGCCAGTTCACCAGCACGGTGTTCGATTATCGCCTCGGCCTGCGCGGTGCGATCACCAGCAACATCAACTTCGATGTCAACGGCGCTTATGGCGAGAGCGAAAACCAGCAGACGCTGCAGGGCTACACGCTCACTTCGCGCCTCCGTTCTGCCGTCTATGCCACGAACACCACGACTTGCCTCGGCGGCGCGACGGGTGGGGCGGACATTGGCGCGGGCGCGGGCTGCGTCCCCATCAACCTGTTCGGTGCGCAGGGCTCGATCCTGCCGAACCAGATTCCCTACATCACGGGTGAATCGACCACGACGGTCCGCACCACCCTGGCGCAGGCACGTGGCACGATCAGCGGCAACTTCGGCTTCGCTTCGCCGTTCGCGGACGACGTGTTGGGTTTCGCGGTCGGTGGCGAGTATCGCAAGTATCGTGCTCAGCAGCGGTCGGACACGCTGGCACAGACCGCAGGCGAACTGGGCGGCTCGGGTGGCGCTGCACCGAACATCGACGGCGGCTACGAAGTCTATGAAGCGTTTGGCGAGCTTTTGCTGCCGCTGATCCAGAACCGTCCGTTCTTCAAGGAACTGACGCTGGAAGCAGGCGTCCGCTACTCCGACTATAAGGTCGATGCGCCTGGTTCGCCCACGTTCAACACCACGACTTACAAGGTCGGCGGTCAGTGGGAGCCGGGTTACGGCTTCAAGATCCGCGGCAACTATACGCGTGCGGTTCGGGCACCCAACATCGGCGAACTATTCGCGCCGGTGAGCACCGGTCTGACCAACCTGGGTATCGATCCGTGCGCCACCCTGGACGGATCGGGCGTGGACAACGGCCGCCCCGATCCGACCGGCACGCTTCGCGCGGTCTGCCTTGCGCAGGGGGCGACTGTCGGCAACATCAACTCGATCAACGACCCGACGGCGCAGCAGGCGAATTCGACCGGCGGCGGCAACGTCAACCTTCGTCCGGAAGTCGCCAACACCTACACGATCGGTGGCGTGTTCACGCCCGACTTCGTGTCGGGTCTGTCGATCGCAGTGGATTACTTCAACATCAAGGTGAAGGGCGCCGTTTCCAGCCCGACGCCGGGCGACGCGATCGCGGCGTGCTTCGGTGCGAACGTCTTTGCGCCACCCGCTGGGGCGGAAACGACCGATGCCTGCACGATCATCCGGCGCAACCCGGCAACCGGTGCGCTGGATGGTGACCCTGCGACGACGCCTGGCCTGTTCCTGGCCTCGTCGAACCTGGGCAAGCTGTACAACGATGGTGTCGATCTCACGGTCAACTATCGCCGTGATCTCGGCTTTGCGGGCCTGAATCTGGGCTTCATCGGAACCTGGAACAACAATTCGCGCTTCCAGGCTACGCCGACCGCGCTCGATCGTGACTGCGTAGGCTTCTACAGCGTGAACTGTGGCTCCATTCAGCCCGAGTTCCAGTTCTCGCAGCGCACAACCCTGACGATCGGCGACGTCGATGTTTCGCTCCTTTGGCGCTACCTAGATGCCGTCACGCAGGAGCCTGACGATATTGAGAACGGCAACGGACCCTATTACTCGGGTCTGATCACCGGCTTCGGCAACCAGAATCTCGGAACGATCCCCGCCTATCATTATTTCGATCTGACGACCCGTTTCGGCGTGACCGAGACCATGACGCTGACGTTCACGGCGGAGAACCTGCTCAACAAGCAGCCGCCACTGGTCGGCGCGGGCGCTGGATCGACCGCGTTCAACAGCGGCAACACCTTCCCGTCGACGTATGACGCGGTTGGTCGCCGGGTAACCGCGAACGTGCGGCTGCGTTTCTAGGCTGGGCACGCCTTCTTCGGAAGGCGAGCATCTGAATGGGGGTGGGCATGCGTGCCCGCCCCCTTTTTATTTGCGTGAAGTAATTCGCAAGGCGCGCGTCACGCGAGCAGCGGCACTTTCAGATCGAGTGACACATTGGCAGCGCGGGCGACTGCCTGCGCCCAGATCACCACCTTTTCAATTTCGTCGCCATGCGCCTCGATGGCAGCGCGATGTTCGGCCTCACGCTCGGACGCCCCGAACACGGTCCCGAATTTGGAATGTCGGGTGAAGACCGGGCCGGACGCGACGGCTGCAGCGTCGAGCGTCAGCCCATATAGGTCGGCCAGCGCCGCCATCGCGCGCTCCGGCTGCGCAACCAGCGTTTCGCTGTCGAGTGTCCGAATGCGGTGCGGGCCATGCGCTTCTATCAGCCGCGCGAACAGCGCATGTTGCGCAACCCACCCGACCGCTGCGGCCTGCAGATCGGTGTGGGCAAGGTAATCGTCTTGCGTGAACCCCAGATCGATCAACCCGTCCTTGATCTGCTTGATGAGCAGGTCGCGCACCCATAGACGCCCCCACATGCCCTTCTTCGCTATCGACGCGACATAGGTTTCGAGGGGTGCGTACAGCAGCAGCGCGCCGGATGTCGGCCGCATCGCCAACATGGCGGGGGCGAAGGCGTTGACGACGTTCGAAGGCTTGACGATCACCGACTCGCCCGGCGTGAAGGGACGGGCAAGCAGCGCCATCGCATGATCGAGGGTGCGCGCGATCTGCCGTGTATCGCCGCCGCGATGCCGCCAGCCGACGAGATCGTTGAGGATCACTGGTTCCTTCAACGCCATGGCCACGCCCTCGATATCGAGGGCACGCGCCAGCAGGGTCGAGCCGCAAAACGCCGAGTGGAAGATGAAGTGGATGGGCGCCGCGGCGGGCGCATTCGTCATCGCGTCCGCGCGTTTCTCTACGGTGGGAGCAGCGGGGCCGAGTTCCTCGTCCGTCAGGAACGTGGCGGCGCTGTGATCCGCGCGCGAAACGTGACGGAAATGTACCGCGTCGGCGATCGGGTCATAACGATGTGGCAACCAGAGCGGATCTCCGGCGACCAAGCCGGCACGGGGTGGAGGCGGGATCATCCCCGCTCTGTGCACGGGGATATATGCTCCCGCAACCTGGATCGCGGTGCGCTTCACTTTCCGAAACCATTAGGGCATATTGTGCAGCGATACGTCAGGGAGGGTAATATGCGGAAATTTGTGAATGTGGGGTTGTTGCTGGCGATCCTCGCAACACCTGGCGCAGCCTTGGCTCAGGAAAAGAAGCCCGAGCAGGCGCCGCCCGCACCGAAAATGATCTGCAAGTCCGACCTGGTCGTCGGCTCGCTGGTATCTCGGAAGAAGCGCTGCTTCTCGGCCACCGATTGGCGACGTATCTCCGAAGCCGCGCAAGCGGGCGGCCGCGAGATGCAGGAGCGCAACGCCGGCATTCCGCAAGGTGGTAGTTAAGCGGTCGCGCACGCGCCGCGGCGGGCGCGCAATGTTGGATTCGCGCTGACCGATCAGCCGGTTGCCGGCGGCGGTTGATCGGCAGTTCCCCTGCCGTCAGTAAGCCGAGGTTTGTCGATGACCGAGATCAAGGCAGGCGCGCCTGAAATTGCCGCGTTGCTCAGGCAAGCTGAGGCGGCACGACAAGCGGGACAGCCGGCGGAAGCGTCAGGGCTGTTTGCGCGGATTGTCGCCAGCGATCCTCAGCATGCCGCGGCATGGAACGCTTTGGGATTGCTGGCGCTGGGGGATGATGCCCCCCTCGCCGCTGCCACTCACTTCGCGCGTGCGGCCGCGGCCGATCCTGGCGCGGCACCGTTGTGGATGAATCTGGCAAAGGCGCAGCGCCTTGCCGACGATTCGAGCGGGGAGCGCGCTGCCTTGGAGCGCGCGCTGGCACTCGATCAGCGGCATTTGATGGCCAATGTTCGGATTGCCGAACTCCACGAGCGGTTGGGCGAGTCAAACGCAGCCGCATTCCGCTGGGGCGGCGTCGCGAGCATGATCGAGGCAATGCCCGACGCTTCCGAAGCGATGGTCGATCTGCTCGCCCACGCACGCGGGCGCGTTGCGGTAGTAGCCGCACGGATGGGCGCCCAGATCGATACCGGGTTGGTCGAGGCACGCCGGCAACTGAGCACGCACGCGCGACGATTCGATGCGTGCGTCGATGCAATGCTGGGACGCCGACGGGTTTTCCATAACGAGCCGCATGGGCTGCACTTTCCTTTCCTGCCCGCCGATGAATTCTTCGAACGGCGGCACTTCCCCTGGATGGACGAACTGGAAGCGGCCGCCCCTGCAATCCGGAGCGAGTTGCACGCGTTGTTGACGGCACCCGACAACGGCTTTGCGCCCTATGTCGATCAGGCGCCCGGAACGCCGACCAACAAATGGACCCCGCTTGACGGCTCGCGTGCGTGGAGCGCGCGCTATCTATGGCGTTATGGCGAACGACAGGCGGAGGTGTGCGCGCGATGCCCGGCGACTTCCGCAGCGCTCGACCGGGTGCCGCTGGCCGACATGCCGGGCAAGGGGCCGACGGCGTTCTTTTCGATCCTTCAGCCTGGCGCCCGGCTTCCAGGGCATACCGGGGTCAGCAACGTGCGTGCGGTCGTGCATCTTCCGTTGATCGTGCCGCCAGGGTGCGGCTTTCGCGTCGGGGGTGAAACGCGAGAATGGGTGGAGGGCGAAGCGTTTGCCTTCGACGACACGATCGAGCACGAAGCCTGGAACGACAGCGACGCCGTGCGGGCTGTGCTGATCCTGGACGTGTGGAACCCCCATCTCACGGCCGCCGAGCGCGATGGGCTACGCGCCCTTTTCCGCACTCTTGGCCAGTTGGACGATGTACCGGACGCCATGGGCGCAGTCACGGACTGAGCGATATCGTCCCACGTTGCGGTGCAAGATTGGCGGAAAAGCCTCCCCCGGCTGGCTTGTACAGGACGCACTTCATACGCCGGGCTTGTCTTGCCAACGTCCTGCCAAGTGCGCTGTCTGCCTACTGTCCGGGGTACGGCGACGCTACCACGACCGACGCGGCGGACGCACACCGCCCGCTTCCGCTTCGTAGAGAGAGGGGAGGAAGCGCGACAGGGTGGTGAACTCGTCATAGCAGTGCTGAAGCAGGTTCGGGGCGAGGTGATCGGGGAATTGCTCGTCCATCATCGCTCTTGGCATTCCCAAGCGCGGAAGATCGTAGCCCAGGAAGAAGTGCGTGCGCAGCACCATCCCCCACGGCGTGTCGCGGCATAGATGGATCAGACGCGTGCCGATCACCGCGCCGTCCGGGCGACGACGTGGTTCCGGGCCGGGGCCACCATGCGCGCAGATCACCGCCGAAACAGCACCCGAGGCCCGTGCAGCGGCGAGTTCCCCGGCGTCGAAGAACTCCGCCGGTTCACGAAACTGAATGGCGAGTTGCTCCGGTTCGCTCCCCGTGAAGCGTTCGGTCGCATGATGGATCGAGCCGATGTGCGTGCCCTCCCGCGTTTCCGACCAAGCAGAGGCGACATGATCCAGTGGATGCCACCAGAGGTATTCGCGCGTCCCGGGACGCGAACCGAACCACCATTCCAACATGGCGCCCGTGCAGCCACGCATGTCGGTTCTGGCGGCGACGTGAAGCACGCCGTCGCCCAGGCGCTCGAAACCCATTTCCAGCGCCATAGGGGCGGGGTCCAAGAGCCGGGCACAGTCCGAAAATTCCATCGTTGCTCTCCTAAAAATTTCAGACTGCACCGTATCACGATACGGCTTGACCGCATTACGGTTTATTGGCAATGACGGAGCAGGATTTTAAGCGATCATCCGGGTGCCTTTCGAGGGCAAACCTGCCGACACTTCGATCGGGAACGCAAGGGATCGGCTTAGGCCTGAGGCCGGAGGAGGATGGCATGAACGGATTTCTGACACGGGCTGGCATCGCTGCGCTGGCGTTTTCATCGGTTGGCGTTCACGCGCAGACTGCGCCGCAGGCTCCAGGTGACGCCGCGGCACCGACGGGCGTCCCGGCGCAAGCCGCAGAGCAAGGTGCGGTCGGTGCGATCCCGACCCCCGAGGCCGACGGCATCGGCGATATCGTCGTCACCGCGCAGCGCCGCTCCGAAAGCCTGCAGCGGACCGCGCTCGCGATCAGCGCGGTCGACGGCGCCGCTATCCGGAATGCCGGTGTCAGCCAGCCACAGGATCTCACCAAGCTCATCCCCGCCCTCCAGCTGTCGCCGCTCGGCGCAGGTGGGACTCAGGTGACGATCCGCGGCGTCGGCAATTTCGCGCCGTTCATCTATTCCGAACCCGCGGTCGCGATCAATCTCGACGGCGTCTATCTCGCCCGCTCGGCCGCGCCCAACGGATTGTTCTTCGACCTGGAGCGCGTCGAAGTGCTGAAGGGCCCTCAGGGCACGCTGTACGGCCGCAACGCGACCGGTGGCGCGATCAACGTGATCGTCGCCCGGCCGCAGCTGGGCGCGCTCGCGGGCAACGTCGATATGGAGGTCGGCACCTATGACCTTGTTCGTGCATCGGGGATGATCAATCTTCCGATCGGCGACAAGGCGGCTCTGCGGGTCGCGGCGCAAGTGGTGCATCGCGACGGTTATCTCAGCGACGGCTATCTCGACGACATCGGACAGGCGGTCCGCGCACAGCTATTGCTCGAGCCGACCGACGCCCTGAGCATCAACCTGTCCGCCGATTATATCCATCAGGGCGGCAAAGGACCCGGCGCGGTGTTCTCGACCCCGAACGGGTTCCTCGACAACGACGACCCCTATCGCGGGCCGACCTCGCCCGAATCGAACGCGCTCCTGCGCAACGCCTCACTCGGGATCAGCGGCGGACGCAACCCGACGCTGTTGCCGCCGATCGCGGATGACGGCTTTGTCGATCTGGACGCATGGGGGGTGAACACGACGATCAATTACGACGCCGGATTCGCCAACCTGACCGTGATCCCGGCGTATCGGTTCACCCGCAACGACTTCAAGGCCTATGCCGGCGGCTTCCCGCTCACCTCGACCGAGCGGTCGGAACAAACGTCGGTGGAGGTTCGCTTGGCATCGCCCGGCGGCTCGGCGGTGAAGTGGGTCGTCGGCGGCTATTATTTCGATGACAACTCGACCTTGTTCGTCGATGCCAACCAGGGGATCACCCGGACGATCACGACCTCGCCCGGGCTGCCCGTTCGCAGCCTCGCGGCCTTCGGGCAGGTGACCGTTCCGTTGACCGAGCGGTTCCGCGCCACGGGCGGCGTTCGCTATACCAACGAGAAGAAGTCGCAGACGGGCGTCAACATCACGCGCCTGCCAGCGCTTCCGGCGGGCTTCCCCGGACCGGCGGCCGCCTTCTATGCGCAAACCTGTCCGACGCCGGGCACGTTCAACATTCCGGCCGGCACATGCACCGGGCCATTCTCTGGCGATCTCGAGTTCAACAAGCTAACCTACAAGGCGGGCGTCGAATTCGACGCTGGCGATGCGTCGTTGCTCTACGCCAGCGTGGAGACGGGGTTTAAGGCGGGTGGCTTCTATCCCTCGCTGCCCACGAACACCTTCGCCCCCGAAACGATCCGGGCATTCACCCTTGGGTCCAAGAACCGGTTCTTCGACAATACGCTCCAGCTCAACGTCGAGGCGTTCTACTGGAAATATAACGACAAGCAGATCACCCATCTCGGGCCGATCCGCCCGGCGGGGTTTTCCATCATCACCGAAAATGCGGGCAAAGCCAAGATCTACGGGGCCGAGGCCGACCTGCTCTGGCGGCCGACGCGCAACGATCGGTTGAGCGTCAACCTGCAATATGTGTTCAGCGAATTCCAGGAACTCGTCTACAACGTCTCGCTGCCGGGCGCGCCGGGAAGCCGGGCGGCGGTCAGCTGCCCGCAGACGCCGGGCGTCGATCCGGTTTCGGGGCAGCGGTTCGCAACGGTGAACTGCGCGGGCTATCCGCTGGCGCAGACGCCAAAATGGGTGCTCAACGCCAGCTATCAGCGGACGTTCGAGCTTGGCGCAGGGCGCGGCGGGATCGACGCGATCCTCGGCACGCGGCTCCAGTCGGAATACTTCGTCGCGGAGGAATATCTGCCCGGCGAGTTCCAGCCCGACACGATGGTATCGTACGCCTCGCTCACCTACCGGACCGACGACGGCCGGTTGTCGGTCGGTGCGTACATCGAGAATATCGAGGACGAGGCGGTGCGCGCGTCGGGCTTCGTCCAGCCCGCGATCGGTCAGGCGATCGTGATCCTGCGCCCGCCGCGCACCTATGGCATTCGCACCGGGTTCCGCTTCTGACGGGCCTGGTACGATGTTGACCTTGTACGGCCACCCGTTCTCGCGGGCGCACCGCGTCATGTGGATGCTGAAAGAACTGGGGCTACCGTTCGAGCATGTCCCCATCGACTTTCGCGGCGGTGCGACACGGACACCGGCGTATCTGGCGATCAACCCCAACGGACGGGTTCCCGCGCTGGTCGACGATGGACTGGTGCTTTTCGAATCGCTGTCGATCAACCTCTATCTGGCGCGCAAGTTCGCAGGCGCCCTCGCACCGCGCGATCTGGTCGAGGAGGCTCACGCGACCCAGTGGAGTTTCTGGGTCGCAACGGAAGTGGAAAAGCCCCTGCTGCTGGCAGCGGCGAACCTGCTGCTCTTCCCGGAAAGCGGCCGTGACCCGGCGCAGGCGACGATGGCGTGCGGCAAGCTCGATCGCCCGTTCCGCGTTATCGACTCGCACCTGGCGACGCGCCCGTTCCTGCTCGGAGATCGTTTCACCGTGGCCGACCTCAACGTGGCGGCGGTGATGACGCTGGTGCCGATCGCAGGCGTACCGATCACCTTCTATCCTGCGCTGAGCCGATGGCTCGACATATGCCTGCAGCGTCCAGCGGCGGCGGACTGGAAGCCGATTGCCTTCACGATCCCCCGCCCGCCGACCGAAGCCGGTGTGCTGGCGATGTTCGTCTAGGGAGGGCAAGCCTAGAAGATGCTGCGGTACGCGGCGCAACGCGCGTCTCTACCTGATAAGGCACCTCAGCCAGCCCTACCCCCATCGAGCCGCTCGCGTCGCCACCACAGTTCCAGAACGCCGCCGTTCATGATCGCGGATTCGAGCGAGGAACGGCTCGGTCAGCTGCACCCCGTTCAGCGCGCGCGACGGATGTAGATCGCGCCATTGTCCTCGCCGCCGGATAGGCGATCGGCGTAAATCGGCGGAATATGATCCGCCCGGTAGCTCGCCAGGTCGGGTCGGCGGACATCGCTGAACAGCCCCGGCGTCGACAAGGATGTGGTAAGGCCGTGTCGAGGCGCAGTGAACTGCGCCGTTCCCCGGTCCCTGCCTGGGAATTCAGTCGAGGCGATAGATCCTGAGTTCGACCATCTCCGGATGACGCATGCCGATCGCGACGAATACACGCTGGCGCAGCCAGTCATGCCGCCCGGCGGGCAACGCGAAGCGCGGGGTCGTGCAGAAATAATACAGACCGGGGTCCAAGACTTCGCCGGCAGCAAGCCGAGCGATGATCTCTGGCGAAGCGACCCGCACGCCGGGATTGTCGATTTCGACCACGGTTCCGTCGCTCGCCTGCATCGCATAGCGCGCGTGGATTCCGGTCGTGCCATCCGAGCCGATCGTCTGCCGGTCGCCGCCGCCGGGCAGGACGATGCCGCTTAACATTGGACCGGACACCGTACCGCCGGTAATCGGGATGAAACGCCGCCGGCCGGCGGGGACAGTACCGAGTTCGACCGGCGGTCCGAGCGTTACGATCAAATCGAAGGCATGCGTCAGCAAAGGCACGACGGCGCGGGCTGATGTCTCTACCACGTCGGACCCGTGACGGGCGCTGCTGCGAGGGCAAGGACGGCCGGGATCGTCAAAAGCGCGCGGCCGCCTGCCCACAGAAAGGATCGACCGGCGACACGCCGGGGAACGCGGCCTCGCCAGTCAGGGCAGCGACCAGCGCCGCCTGCACCGCCGGAATCGCGCTGTAAGCATTGACATAGGTCGGGACGTCTGGCGCCTCGTATAGTAGATAGGGATAGCCGAACGACACCATCACCGTCGGGATGGCTGGCCAAAAGCGCGTCATCGCCTTTTTCGCGCCGCCATGAAGCGCGACCCAGTCGATCCGGTTGGACGCGACGACCGGTGTCGATTCGTGGCCGACGAAATAGAGCAGCAGGTCAGTGTCTTCGCGGGTCGGCGGATGAGCGGGATCGTACCGACGCACCACGAACCCCGCCGCTTCCAGCCCGGCGATCAATGGCGCAAATGATCGCTTCGGCGCGCCATCGATGAAGGTCGGCTCTTCGCCCTCGTCGAGCAGCACAACGCGGCGGAATGCCGCCGGGTCGAGCGGCAGCAGCCCGGCCACGTCCTTGACCAGTGTCAGCGAGCGGGCAGAGGTGCGCGCGGCAAGCGCGACATGTTCAGGCGCGCGCAGGGCCGGCGAATTGTCGGGCAGGCGCTCGGCCGCTATCGTCCGGTGCAGCCCCAGCCGCGCCTTCAGCGTCAGGATGCGCGTGACCGCCTCCTCCAGCCGCGCCTCGGACAACAGCCCGGCGCGCAGCCCGGCCTTCATATGCGCGATGTCAGCAGCCGGGGCGCGGCTGAACAGAAACATGTCGCAGCCATTCTCAATCACCGTGGGCACGGCATGACCGCGGTCCATCCACGTGGTCATGCCCGCCATGACGGTGGCGTCGCTGACGAGCAGGCCGTCGAACCCGAGCTCGCCGCGCAGCAGATCGACGTTGAGCGCGCGTGAGAGCGAGGCGGGAACGAACGCGTCGCGGCCGATGGCGACATCCCAGGCCGGCAGCGCGATGTGGCCGGCCATGATCGACAGCAGCCCGTCGTCGATCAGCGTGCCGTAGATCGTGCCGAACACCGCGCGCCAGCGCTCCATCGGTAGCGGGTTGACGGTGGTCAGCAGATGCTGGTCGCGATCGTCATAGCCTTCGCCTGGCCAGTGCTTGGCGGTCGCGGCGACCCCTTCGGCCTGGAGCGCGCGGACGTAGCTGCGCGCCTGCGCCAGCACGCGCGCCGGATCGGACCCGTACGAGCGCGTGCCGACGATCGTGCTTCGGAAGGCGGCATTGACGTCGACCACGGGTGCGAACGACCAGTTGAAGCCCATCGCCAGGCTCTCGCGCGCGACCATCCGGGCGATCTCGGCGGTCAGCGCGAGATCGTCGCATGCGGCGATGCCGAGCTGGTTGGGAAAGGCGGTGGCGAAGCCGAAGCTGATGCCGCCGCCCTCGATATCGCCGCTGACCAGCGGCGGGACGACGCTATGGTCGAGCAGCCGCCGGGTGACGTCGCGCGCGGTCGCCAGGTCCGATTCCGGAAAGCGGTGATAAGCCCCCGCGCCGAGCGCGATCAGCGCATCCACCTCCGCGGGCTCGCTGTCGCGAACGGCGAAGTTGAACAGCTGCGCGATCTTTGCGTCGGTCGAAAGCCCGTCGCGGGTCCGCGCCACCCATGCGGCGTCAGCGGGCGGGAGCGGAGGCAGGCTCATGCGGCCGCCTCGCGCGGCAGGATGGCGCGCGGGTGATGGATGAGGGCGAGGGCGATGAAGCCGAGCGCCAGCGGCGACATGACGGCCGAAACCAGCGCGATCGACAGCGGCAGGGCGGCGGGATCGGCGAACAGCCGGTCGGTCGCGAGCGCCACGAGCGTGGGGCCAAGGCCCGCGCCGATCAGGTTGACGAACAACATCATCACCGCCGCGATCTGCGCGCGCATTCGGTTGGGGGTGATCTCCTGCAGCGCTGCATAGCCGCCACCGAACGGGAAGCCGGCGAAGAAGTTCATCACGCCGATCAGCGTCAGCGCGAGTTCGGGCGTCGGCGCCAACGGAAAACCGATCGTCACCGGAATCAGCACAGCGAAACCGATCGTCGCCGCCCACAGGTTGGCGCGCAGGTAACCGCGACGCCGCAGCGTGCTCGCCAACAGCCCACCGCACACCGTGCCGGCGGTGCCGCAGAGGAACACGACCAGACCGTAGCGCAAGCCGATCTCGGCCGGGCCCCAGCCGAACTTGCGCGCGAAGAACGCCGGGATCCAGGCGCCGGTGCCGTTACCGACCAGGATCATCAGCGACAGGCCGCCGATGATACCGATATAGCTCCAGCGGCGGGCGCGGAGATGTGCGCCCATTTCGGCGAATGGCACGGCCCGGGGCGTGCCGACGCTGCCGCGGCGCGCCGGCTCCCGAATCGAAAAGGCGAGCAGGCCGAGCAGCAGACCGGGCGCGCCGACGATCAGGAAGGTCGCCTGCCAGGGTTTCACGGCGCCCAGCAGCGGCAGCGAGAGCGGCGACAGACCCTCCAGCCAGACGATCACATAGCCGCCGATGACCAGCGCCATGCCGCCGCCGATATAGATGCCCATCGCGAAGATGCCGAGCGCCAGCGCGCGGCGTTCGGGGCCGAAATAATCCGACAGCATCGATTGTGCCGAAGGGGTCAGCCCCGCCTCCCCCGCACCGACTCCGATGCGCGAGACAAACAACATCGCAAAGCTGCGGGCCATGCCGCACAGCATCGTCATGAAGCTCCAAGCCAGAATCGACCAGGCTATGATGTTGCGGCGGTTCGAACGATCGGCCAGCCGCGCCATCGGCAGGCCGACGACGACATAGAAGAGCGAAAAGCTGATCCCGTAGAGGAGGCTCATCACGGTGTCGCTTGCGCCCAGATCGCGGCGGATCGGCTCGACCAGCAGTGCCAGCACCTGCCGATCGACGAAGGCGAAACTGTTTGCCAGGGTGAGGATCGCGAGCACGTACCAGGCATAGGCTCCATGCCCAGCGGGATCGTCGGGTCGTCCGGTCATGGAATCGCGACCTCTCTATAGGGATGCAACGTAACCGGCCCGATCAACCCGGCCGGGAGGAGAGGATCACCGGCGCGCGGCTGCCAAGGCTTGCCGAAATGCAGTTCGGGGGTGACGAAGCTGGTGCGGTCGGCCCTGCCCGCGTCACCGATCAGGCGATTGAGCCAGGTGTTGGTGACCGCGATCACCAGCCGGTTTTCGCCGGGGCGGACTGCGTCGGTCACGTCGATCGCGAAAGGCGGCTTCCACAGCGTGCCGAGCCGGCGGCCGTTGGCCGTCACTTCAGCCAGATCGGCGACCGAGCCGAGATCGAGCCGCCAGCGCACACCGCGATCCCGCGGCAGCCGGAAGCGCGCGGTGTAAACCGCGGTGCCGGAGAAATGGCGGATATCATCCTCGGCACTCATGTCCCAGTGCGCAAGGTCGGGCCAGGTGCGCTCGCCGATGCCCGGGAAGGCCACGCTCCAGCCGATGACCGACGGCGCCGGCGGCAGCGGCGACACGGCAAGCGGGACGGTCCGGCCTGACAGGCGGCGAGCGGTCCAGGCACCGGCGGCATCGCTCGACAGGAACTCGCGGCCGTCATGCGCCGCCAGTCGGGCCTGGGCCGGCCCCGCGACCGTGACGACCGGATCGCCCACCCCGCCGGGTTCGATCATGACGAAAATCGCGTCGCGCGGGGCCAGCGAGAGCGTGCATTGCGTTCGACCGAGGTCGTTACGCCACGCCACCAAAGGCTCGGTGGTGGCGTCGTCGGGCCGCCAGACGTGCGGACGTCCGCGCGCGCGCAGGTCCGCCGTAACCGCCACCGCGCGGTCGCTCGTGTTGCTGACGTAATAGAGGTCGCCCCCGGGCGCCGAGCGATGCGTCCATTCGATCGTCGTCGCGGCATCGCCCTCGAACAGCGCGTCGGGCGAACAGGTCCGCGCCAGCAGCGCCGGCAGCGCGCTATACGGCAGCAGCCGCATCGATCCCGCCGCCTTGCGCAGCCGAGCGTCCGTCGCCCCGCCGTCCGCGCCCCCCGCCGAGAGGGTCGGCGCGCGACCGACGATCGCCAGCCCCGCCTGCCCCAGTGCCGCCAGCCGTTCCGTCAGTTCGGGCGTCATCCGATCCGCATCGGGCAGGATCAGCACGCGATAGCGCATGCCCCCGGGCAGGATCAGTGCGCCGTCCTCGACCCGCGCCAGCCGCATCAGCGCGTCGCGATTGATCGAATCGTGACGATAGCCGGGCGGCAGCGCCACCGGCAACGCATCGGCCAGGATCGATCGGGCCGGGATATCTTCGCCGATGAACATGGCGACGTCCGCGACCGGTTGCCCGACCTGGAGCAGCGCCTGCGACCGCGCGAGATAGTCGATCCACGCCTTACCCGGTTTCCACCAGGTCTGCGTCCGGCCGAAGAAGGTGCCGACCCCGGACAGGGTGACGCCGGGCGCGCGATCCAGGAACGGCTGGTGCGCATAGACGTGCAGGTAGAAGCGGTTGATCCCCTGCGCGAAATGATGGTCGCCGCGGGCTTTCAGCATCCACGGCGTCTCGTCCCATTTCAGATCCCATTCGGTGAACGCCTCCGCGCCGACGATCCGGCGGCCGTGGATGTGGGCGGTCGATACGGCGTCGGCGATGTCGTGCGGTTTCAGGTTCTGCGGCGAGCGAAGCCAGAACTCGCCCATCGGCACATCGACGTGACGGCCGTAATCGAGTCCGTCCGCGATCATCGTTGGGTTGACCGTCTCGCCCGAGAAGAGGCAGCCATGCGCCTTGGCCTGTGCTGCCATCTCCCCGAAAAAGGCGTCGGAGACCAGTTCGGCGATGGTGCGACGGACGTCGAACAAGATGCGTTCGATCGCGTCGGCGCCGCCAATCGGCACGCCAGCCAGGATCGGAAGGTGCGGCATCAGGCCGTAGCCGCGCCGCATCTGGAATTCGGCGGCGAAAGCGGGCGTCCAGTTCTGGCTGCCAGCCTCCCAGCTGTCGACGTGGAAGACGTGAAGCACGCGGCCGGCCAGTTCCGGCCCGACAGTCTCCAACGCGCGGCCGAACCAGCCGGCGAACTGCACGCGCGCCGCCACGCGGCTGAGCTTGTCGCATTCCAGGCCCTTGCCCCCCCCGGCGATTGAATTGGCCTTGCCGGTCGAGGTGTGGCCGATCCGGACGACGGTCCAACGCCCCGGCGGCGGCCGCCAGTCGAGCAGGCCGTCGGTGCCGAGCCGGCCGGTCAGATCGACGATCGCGTCCGCCGCGACGCATGCCTCCGGCGGCAGGACCCGATCGGTGAGCCGGTCGGCGGCGCCCCAGGATTCGCCGGTGCGCAGCGGCAGTAGTGGCACCCGCGCGCGGCCGGACAGGTGGAGCCCGCTCAACCGCAGCCGCGGATCGCCGGCGTGGTAGAGATCCTCACCATGCGCCGCCGCCGCCTCGGGCACGTGACGGAAGCGAAAGGCGCGCGCGCGGGTCGCAGGCAGCGCGTGGGTGGCGCTCGTCAGCCCCGTCTCCCAGCCGTGGCGGGGATAGTCGAGCCGGCCGACCGGGCGCCACGCGGCGCCGTTATCGCTCGCCTCGACAATCAACCGGTTGGCTGCGCGCTGCACGCCGGGAAACGGACCAGGGAAAGGCGGCGTCCGCACCGTCACCGATCGCAGCGTGAACGGCCGGTCGTAACGCAGCACGATGTCCCCGGCCGCGGCGCTATCGATCACGATCTGCGTATTGGCCGGATCGGCCAGCCGATCGGCGTCCGCACCGGCCAGGCTGCCGGAGACCCGCGGCATGCCGGTCGGTTCCTCCCAGGCGGCGGGATGGCGATAGGCGACGATCCGCAGGTCACGGTAATGACCCGCCACGGTCGGCGGCTGCGCAGGCCGGATCGCCGCTGCGCCGCCGGCCGCCTCGGTCTCCGACCAGGTTAGCCGCTGCATCGACAATTCGGGCGTGATCCACGGCCCGCTCGCCGTCGCCCAGCCATCGCACGCGTTCATCGCCATTTCGAGGCCGAGCCGCCCCGCCTCGGCTACGGCGAAGTGCACCAACTCCCACCATTGTGGCGTCAGGCTCTGCGCGGCGGGCTTGACGATCGTCTCCGGTCCCGGCCCACCGATCGAAAACAGCATGACGGTGCGCAGGCCAGCATCGCGCATCGCTTCCAGATCGGCCGTGATGCCGGCGCGGCTGACATTGCCGTTCATCCAATACCAAAAGATGCCGGGCCGTGCCTCGGGCGGCGGCGCAGCGAAGATTTGGGCGAGGTCGGCGAACCCGACCTCCCCTGCTCCGCCCCGCTCGGTCGCCGCGCCCGCCGCCAGCGACCAAGGGACCGCCACCCCCGCCGCCGCGAGCTTCAATATGTCGCGGCGGGCGGCTCCGTCCATCATTGCGTCCCCAGCAGCGGCGCGTTTGCCACGCGGCTTCAGAAGCTCGTGCTGAGACGCACGCCACCGTAGGCCCGGTAATCGCGCGGCAGATACCGAGTGGCCAGCACGCGATTGACCGTGCCGGCCGGCGCTCCGAACGAAAAGGACGTCGTATTGTCCGTCAGCTGTGTAAAATACTGCTGGTTGAACACGTTGTTCACGAACACGGTCAGCTTGTATCTCTCATCGGGGCTCGCGAAAGCGGCCGACAAATTGACCAGCGCATAGCTCTTCTGCACCGGCAGCGGGTCGCCCAGCACGTCGAAATTGACCGCGCTCTGCCAGGTCACGTCGCTGCGCAGGCTGACGCGAACCGCATCGATCGGCAGCCTGTATTCGGCACCCAGATTGCCGCGCCACTTCGGCGTATAGCCGAGCCCTTGGCCCGAGAGGTTCTGGATGCCGCCGACACAGCCCTGCGCGGCAGTCTGGCCACCGTAGCAAGGGGCAGTCGTGAAGTTCTTGAATTCGGCGTCGGTATAGGCGCCAGCCATGTCGAGCCGCAACGCGTCGCCGATCCGCGCGACCAGTTCGGCCTCGACACCCTGCGTGGTCACCTTGCCCGCCGAAGCCAGCCGGAAAATGAAGAAGCCGTTGCCGTCGTCGACCCGCGTCTGCGCCTGATAATCCTGGTAATGGGCGCGGTACAGTGCGACGTTGAACGTGATTCGCCGGTCGAGGAACTGACTCTTCAGGCCCAGTTCGAAGCTGTCGACCGTTTCGGGCTTCAGCGCGGCGAACGGCAGGGTCGGATTGGTCGCCGCATTGTACGGCAGCGCGGGATTGGGCCGCACCGTCGGCGCGTCGGTGTCGAACGCCTTGCCCTGATACCCGCGTGCGTACCGGCCGTAGACGCTGACATCGGGTTGTACCTCATATTGCAGGCTGGCGTCGCCGAGCACGACGTCATCGCTGTCGTTACCGACCGAATTGTTGGTGGGCGTCAGGCGATCGAGCAAGGAATAACGGATTTCCTCACGATTGTAGCGCAGTCCGCCGGTGGCCGTCAGCGCATCGCCGGCGCGAAACGTCGCGCGAACATAGGCTGCGTAGTTGCGCAGGCCGGTGTCGCGCTGGCGGCTGAATGGCGCGACGCCAGCCCTGACGAAACTGTAGTCGGCCGTCGTGTCGAGATAGTATGCGCCCAGGATGTAGGAGAATGGCTGATCCGCCAACGAGACGAAGCGGAACTCCTGGCTGAACGTCTCGGTCGGCAAGGTTGCACGCTGGGTGCCATCGAAGCCGGCCGAGCGCGAGATCGCCGCCTGCGTTACGCCGAGCACGTCCTGGACCTGGTCGATGTCCTCGTGCTGGTAGCCGGTGATCGACAACAGCTGGTTCTCGCCAACATCGAGCGCCATGCGCAGCGACGCCGCACGCGAGTCCGAGCGCTGGTAACCCCGTACCGGCGACGCGATGAAGCGGTTCGTCCCGTCAAAAACGATGCCGGCGCCTGCCGCCTGCTGAAACGGCAGGCCCAGCCGGTTGGCATTGGGCGAGAAGGACTGGGTGATCGGCGCCGCGCTCTGGTCGTTCAGATGCTGGAGGAAGCCGGTCAGCGTCGCCTCGAACGCAGCGGACGGCTGCCAGCGCAGCTTGACGCGACCGCCATAGGATCGGCGGCCGTAGTAATCGTCGGTCACGATATTCCTGACGACTCCGCGGAAGGTGTTGGCATAGCCGCTGGCGCTGGCCGACAGCGTTTCGCCGAGCGGCCCCGACACATAAAGCTGGCTGCGCAACTCCTGGTCGCTGGTCGCAGTCAGATCGGCCTTGGCGGTGAACACGTCGCTGGGCGCACGGGTCACGATGTTGATCAGACCCGCCGACGCGTTGCGCCCGGAGATTGTCGACTGCGGCCCACGCAGCACCTCGATCCGTTCGATGTCGGCGAGCTCGTTGAAGCCCTGCGCCTCCGGGGGCTGGGCGATGTCATCGACGACCACGCCGACCGCCGCGGGAATGCCGGGGGCGAGGTTGTTGGAATAGACGCCGCGCATCGAGATGGTGCTGTGGATCTGGCCGCTGGCGGGCGTGAACGACACCGATGGCGCGAGCTTGGTGAGATCCTCCAGCTTGGTGGCGCCGGCGTTGGCGAGTGCGGCCGGACCGACAACGTTGATCGCGACGGGCACGCGCTGCACGTTTTCGGCGCGCTTCAACGCAGTCACCACGATGTCGCCGCTGCCGATGTCGTCCTGTGCGGCGGAGGCCGGGTCGGCGGTCGGCGCGGGTTGGGCCGTGGTGCCGGTCGTGGCGTCCTGCGCCGATGCGCTGGATGCTGCAGCGAGCGCGGCCAGCGATGCGGCCGCGGCGAGTGAAAGACGCTTCATCGGTATCCTCCCCAATCAGGCAGGCATGGCACCTGCGAGTCTGCTATCGATCTAGTGTCGGTATAGCGCTATACCTAGCCGTTGCGTTCCTGCTGTCAATGGTGTTTGTGGCGGCCGTGGACAGGTTGTTTTTTTGCAGAGTGAAGGCTTGACCGAAGCGACGCGCGTCAGATCGAACCGGCGAGGCGGCAAGGGCGCAACGATGCGCGACGTCGCCTTGCGCGCAGGCGTATCGCAGATGACGGTATCCTTCGTCGTCAATGGCACCAAGAACGTCAGCAGCGGGACGCACCACCTCGTCCGCGAAGCGATCGAGGCGCTGGGCTATGTGCCCAATCGAGCGGCGCGTAGTCTTGCCAGCGCCGAAGAAATGCGGATCGGCTTGCTCCATTCGAACGTACCGAACGCGTTCCTGAGCGAACTCCTGACCGGCACGCTCAACGCCGCGAGCCGGCTTGGCCTGCAGATTCATCTAGAGAAATTCGATCCGGGACGGCCGGATCTGCTTGTCGCGTCGATCGAGCGGCTGGCGGCGGCAGGTGCCAACGCATTGCTGCTGCCGCCGCCCGTGGGCGAACATGCTGCCGTGAGTCCCCTCTGGCGGGCTTGCGACATGCCGGCCGTCGCCGTGGCGCCGGGTGCCAGCCTTTCCGGTATTGCGGCCGTCAGGAACGACGAGCGTCAGGCTGCGTGCGATATGGTATCGCTGATCTTCGATCACGGACACCGACGGATCGGGATCATCACGGGGCCGCCGTCGCACAGCGCCAGCCAGGCGCGCCTGGACGGCTATCTCGCCGCGCACGCAGAACGCGGCCTGACGGCCGACCCGAGTCTCGCGGTTCCAGGCAGCTTCGATTTCACCTCCGGCATCGACGGGGCTGCGACGCTGCTGGACAGCGCCGACCCGCCGACCGCGATCTTCGCCAGTAACGATGCGATGGCGTCGGGCGTGATAGCGCTCGCCCATCGCCGCAGGCTGGACCTTCCCGGGGATCTTTCCGTCGCGGGCTTCGACGACACGCCGATCGCCACACAGGTGTGGCCGACGCTGACGACGGTCGGCCGTGACGTCACCGCGATGGCGGAGAAAGGAGTCGAGATGCTGGCGGCGATCCGCCGGTCTCACACCTCCGGCGGGGGTTGCCCGATCGAGGATCATATCGCCGAATACCGGCTGATCCGGCGCGACTCGGTGGGACCGCCCCGACGCTGACAGCCTGGCGGAACGTCGCCGGCCAACGGTTCGGTTGACAGATCAGGCGCGGAGACATCGCTCGGACACGCTGGCGCAATGCCGCCTGTTCCATCCGCAATGTCCGGCGCAGCATCACCTCGGAATAGGTGCCGTCATCCATATCCTCGAAGAGGAAGTGCGGCAGCCGGCTGCGCGCCAGGCGCGATGGTCGAGCGCGCACGCGGCACGGCTCATTGGAGGTTGACGAACATGCCGCCGTCCACAAGCAGTGCCGCACCCGTCACGTAGCGGGCGAGATCGGAGAGCAGGAACACCACCGGCCCCACCAGGTCGTCGGGTTGGCCCAGGCGGCCCAGCGGCACGCGGGCCTCCATCGCGCGGCGCTTCGTCTCGTCGGCCAGATCATCCTTGTTGATATCGGTCAGGATGGTACCGGGCAGAACCGAATTGCAGCGGATGCCGTGCCGGCCGAGCGCGATGGCGGTCGATTGCATCAACGAATGCACGCCCGCCTTGGTCGGCGTGTAATGCGTCTGGTTTTCCCCGCCGACCAGCGCGGATATCGACGATACGGCGACGATCACGCCGCCGTTGCCCTGCTCGACCATCCGATTGGCCGCCGCTTGGACCATGAAATAGGCGCCGTGCAGGTTGACTCGCATCGTCCGTTCGAATGTCGCGACCGGCATGTCGAGGAAGGCATGGAACGGGCAGATACCGGCGTTGTTGACGAACGCGTCGACCCGCCCGAACGCGGCCACCGCCGCCGCGACAAACGCCGTCGCGGTTTCTGGCTCTGCCACGTCCCCCTTCACCGCGATCGCGCGGCGGCCGAGCGCCTCGATCTCGGCCACCGCGCTGTCCGCTCCGGCATCATCGCCATGATAGTTGATTGCGACATCGGCACCCTGGCGCGCCGCGCCGATGGCGACGGCACGGCCGATGCCGGCCGATGCGCCGGTGACGAGAACGCTTTTCCCTTCGAGCAGCACGGTCATCCTTTCGATTCGGGCGGGGCGGGGGCGCCCAGATCGCGGCTGATCGCCGCTGCGGCAGTTCGGACGTCGCCCGCGAGGCAGGACATCCGCGCGTCGTCCATATATTGCGCGGCGCTCGACACGCTGATCGCGGCGACGATGCGCCCGCCCGCGTCGCGCACGGGCGCGGCGACGCAGCGGATCTGATCCTCATTCTCCTCCAGATCAAAGGCATGTCCGGAGGCGGCATAGTCGCGCATGCGCCGCTCCCATTCGGCATAAGAGCCGCCGGTACCATCGGAGAGGTGGCGTTCCGCCCAATAGCCGACCGGGCGATCGAGGATCAGCGCCTTGCCCAGGCCGGTCGAGGTCAGCGGGTGGCGATCCCCGACATGGCTGCGAATGGTGATCCGCCGCTGCCCGGCGATCTTGTCGAGATAATAAGCCTGATTACCGTCGAGCACGCCGAGATGGATGGTATCGCCGGTCGCCGCCGACAACGCTTCGATATGCGGCCGGGCGACCTGAACGAGATCGACCTGGAGCTGCGCGGCATGGCCGAGTTCGAGCAAACGTGGCCCCAAGCGATAGCCAATCCGCGGCGCCATTTGCAGATAACCACGCTCGACCAGGGCGCTTGCGAGCCGGTGAGTCGTGCTGCGGGTAAAGCCGAGGCGGAGCGCTAGTTCCGCCAGCGGCAGGCTGCCGCCGGCCACGGCCTCGATCACGTCGAGGCCGCGCAGCAGGGTCTGGCTGCCCGGCTGGGCTATTGACGGAAGCTTTCCCATAATCTAAAAGATAGTCCCACATGATGGAACATATTGCAAGCGGGATGTCGCTGAGGACGATGTTTGCATGAGGGGTGAGGCAGGCGGCATGGCGCTCTCGAAGATCAGGCATGTACGTGCCTTCGTCGTGCGGGGCGGTGGGGCGGACTATCACGATCAGGCGGCCGGCCACTGGATCGACGATCACATCGCGACCCCGATGAGCCGCTATCCCGAATATCGCCAGAGCCGGCAGAGCTTCGGCATCAACGTGCTGGGCACCCTCGTCGTCGAGATTGAGGCCGAAGACGGCACCGTTGGCTTTGCCGTTACCACAGGCGGCGAGCCAGCCGCCTATATCGTCGAGAAGCATCTCGCACGCTTCCTCGAAGGCCGAGACCCGGCCGACTACGAGCGCATCTGGGACCAGATGTATTTCTCGACGCAATATTATGGCCGTAAGGGGCTGGTCGTGAACGCCATCTCCGGCGTCGATCTGGCGCTGTGGGATCTGCTCGGCAAACTCAGGCAGGAACCGGTCTACAAGCTCCTCGGCGGCGCGGTGCGCGATGAACTGCAATTCTACGCCACCGGCGCCCGACCCGACATCGCCAAGGATCTCGGTTTCATCGGCGGTAAGCTGCCGCTGCACCATGGCCCCGCCGAGGGGCTGGACGGGCTCAAAAAGAACATCGCCGCGCTGGCGGAGATGCGCGGCCGGGTGGGCGACGATTTCTGGCTGATGCTCGATTGCTGGATGGCGCTCGATCTCGACTATGCCACCCGCCTTGCCATTGCGGCGCACGAACATGGCCTGAAATGGATCGAGGAGGCGCTCTCGCCCGACGATTACTGGGGCTATGCCGAGCTGAAGCGCAACGTGCCGCGCGGCATGCTGGTGACAACCGGCGAGCACGAGGCGACGCGCTGGGGCTTCCGCATGCTGCTCGAGATGGACTGCTGCGACATCATTCAGCCTGATGTCGGCTGGTGCGGCGGAGTCACGGAGTTGCTGAAGATCTCGGCGCTGGCCGACGCGCACGGCAAGATGGTCGTGCCGCACGGATCGTCGGTCTATTCCTATCATTTCGTCATCACGCGCCATAACAGCCCGTTCGCCGAGTTCCTGATGATGCATCCGGGGCCGACCGAGGTCGTGCCGATGTTCGCGCCGCAACTGCTCGGCGAGCCGGTTCCGGTCGACGGCCGGATGAAGGTCTCCGCGCTCGACAAGCCCGGATTCGGTGTCGAGCTCAATCCCGACGTGGCCCTGCACCGCCCCTATACTCGCTGAGGATCACCACCATGAAGATCTGCCGTTATGGCCCGCGTGGCGCCGAAAAGCCCGGCATCGTCGATGCAGACGGCCGCATCCGCGACCTGTCCGCCCTCGTCGATGACATCACCCCCGCGACGCTGGCCGCAGCGATGGCGGCCGATCCCGCGGCGCTGCCGGTGGTGACGGGCAGCCCGCGCTACGGCGTGCCGCTGAAGGGCATTGGCAAGATCGTCGCGATCGGCCTCAATTACGAGGACCATGCGATCGAATCCAACCTGCCGATCCCGACCGAACCGGTCATGTTCATGAAGTCGCTGTCCAGCCTGACCGGGCCGAATGACGAGGTGATGCTGCCAAAGGGCGCGACCCACGGCGACTGGGAGGTCGAGTTGGGCGTGATCGTCGGCAAGACCTGCCGCTATGTCGAGGCAGCCGACGCGCTGGATCATGTCGCCGGTTACGTTCTCGCCAACGACGTCTCCGAACGGTTCAACCAGAAGCAGCGCGGCTCGCAATGGTCCAAGGGCAAGGGGCATGACACCTTCTGCCCGGTCGGCCCTTGGCTGGTGACGCCCGACGAGGTTGGCGATCCTCAGGATCTGGACATGACGCTCGACCTGAATGGCGATCGGATGCAGACCGGCAACACCCGGACGATGATCTTCCCTGTGCGTGAGATCATCGCCTATCTGAGCCGTTATGTGACCCTCTTTCCCGGCGACCTCATCATCACCGGCACGCCGCCCGGCGTCGGCGAGGGCAAGAAGCCCGACCCGATCTTCCTCAAGGCCGGCGACGAGATGCGGCTGTCGATCGCGAAGCTCGGCACTCAGATCCAGCAGGTCGTCGCGTGGCACTCGCTCGGCGACGAGGTGCTGGCGTGAGCGCATTCGCCGGCCGCTTCGCCGGCCGCACCGCCGTCGTCACCGGAGGCGCATCGGGGCTGGGCGCGCAGGTGGGGCGCCGCATTGCCGCCGAGGGCGGCACCGTCGCCCTGTGGGATCTCGATCCCGACGCGCTGGCCATCGCACAGCGCGAGACCGGCGCGGTCCATGTCGCCGCGCTCGACGTGTCGGACGCGGGCGCGGTGAGTGCCGCGGCGGCAGCGACGGCCGCGGTGCTCGGCAAGGTCGACATCCTGGTCTGCTCTGCGGGCATCACCGGGGCGACGGTTCCGGTCGAGGAATTCCCGATCGACAGCTGGCTGCGGGTGATCGACGTCAACCTGAACGGCCTGTTCTATTGCTGCCGGGCGATCGTGCCGCACATGGTCGCGAACGGATATGGCCGCATCGTCACCGTCTCGTCCGTCGCCGGCAAGGAGGGCAATCCCAACGCTTCGGCCTATTCCGCGTCCAAGGCCGGCGTGATCGGGTTCACCAAGTCGCTGGGCAAGGAACTGGCGACCAAGGGCGTGATCGCCAACGCCATCACCCCGGCCACGTTCGAAAGCCCGATCCTCGCACAGCTACCGCCCACGCAGGTCGATTATATGCGCGGGAAGATTCCGATGGGCCGGCTGGGCGAGGTGCATGAAACTGCGGCGATGGTGTGCTTCATGGCGAGCGAGGAGTGCAGCTTCACGACCGCCGCGACCTTCGACACGTCGGGCGGCCGGACGACCTTCTGACCGCGGCAGGGCCAAACATGCTGATGCGCGACATCCCTTTCGTCGATGCCCATGTCCATCTCTGGGATCTTGGCCGGCTGCGCTATCCCTGGCTGACCCCCCCCTTTGCCGAGGACGGTCCCAACGGTAGCGTCGCGCCGATCGCCCGCACCTATCTGCTGGACGATTATCTGGCCGAGGCGGCCGCGTGGAGGGTCGCCGGCCTCGTCCATGTCGATGCCGGCGCGCATGCCGAAGACGCGCTGGCGGAGACCGAATGGCTCCAGGCGATGGCCGACGCGCGCGGGCTACCGAACGGTATCGTCGCCTTTGCCGCGCTCGACGGTCCGGCGGTTGAAACGCTGCTGGAACGGCATGCCGCGCACGGTGCGGTGCGCGGCATACGCCATATCGTCAGCTGGCACGCCGATCCTGCCCGCACCTACACGCCACGCGACGTGACCGGCGATCCGGCGTGGCAGCGGGGCTTTGGCCTGCTGGCACGCTACGGCCTTTCGTTCGATCTCCAAGCGTATCCGGGCCAACTTGCTGTGCTGGCGGCACTGGCGGCGCGTCATCCGGAAACGCAGATCATCGTCAACCACCTTGGCATGCCGGTCGATGGCGGGGTCGCGGGACGTGCGCTGTGGGTGGCGGGCATGACCGCGCTCGCCGCTTTGCCCAACGTCGCCGTCAAGCTATCCGGCTTTGGCTTCGTCGCACGGCAATGGAGTGCGGCGGATGCACGCCCCTTTGTGCTGGAGGTGATCGACATGTTCGGCACCGACCGCTGCCTGTTCGCGAGCGACTTCCCGACCGATCGCCTGTTCGCCGGCTTCGACGCGACGCTCGACGCATATGCGACCATCATCGCCGGATTCAGCGAGGCGGAACGGCGCGCGATGTGGGGTAGAAACGCCAATCGACTCTATCGCCTCGGCCTCGAACTTTAGGGAACGCGCATGGCCAATCCGCTTCTCGGCGTCCTGTTTCACTGGCTCGGCGGGTTCGCGTCGGCCAGCTTCTACGTGCCCTATCGCGGCGTGAGGCGGTGGAACTGGGAAATTTTCTGGCTGACCGGCGGAATCTTTTCCTGGCTGCTGGCGCCATGGTTCTTCGCCAGCGTGCAGACCAGCGACCTTGCCGGCGTACTGGCGCATACACCGGCAAGCACCGCCGGCTGGTGCGTATTGTTCGGCATGCTATGGGGTTTTGGTGGCCTGACCTACGGCCTCACGATGCGGTATTTGGGGCTGTCGCTCGGCATGGCGGTGGTGCTGGGGCTCTGCACCGTCTTCGGCACGTTGATACCGCCTATCTTCCAGGGCGACTTCGCGGCCCAGCTGCTCGACACCGCCTCGGGTCGAACGGTCCTCCTCGGCCTGGCGGTCACCCTGCTCGGCATCGTGGTCGTCGCGCTGGCGGGGGCGAAGAAGGACGCCGAACTTCCCGAAACGACGGTGAAGGCCACGATCGCCGAATTCGATCTGCGCAAGGGCATCGCCGTCGCGATTTTCTCGGGCGTCATGTCGAGCTGCTTCGCTTTCGGGCTGGCGGCAGGCGAACCGATCAAGGCCCTGTCCGCCGCCGCCGGCACCGGAGCGCTGTGGACCGGGCTGCCGGTACTGTGCCTGGTGATGTTCGGCGGACTCGTGACGAACGGGATATGGTGCACCTGGCTGATCGCGCGGAACCGGAGCGCCGGGCAGTGGATCGGGCGAGGCATCGAGCGGCCGCCGCTCCTCGCGAATTTCCTGCTCTGCGCGCTGGCCGGCATCGCCTGGTATTTCCAGTTCTTCTTCTACACCATGGGCGAGAGCCAGATGGGTAGCTTCGGCTTTTCGAGCTGGACGCTGCATATGGCGAGCATCATCATATTCGGGACGTTATGGGGATTCGCCTTTCGCGAGTGGAAGGACGCCAGACCTCGCGTGCGGGCGATGGTATGGTCTGGCATCGGCCTGCTGGTGTTGGCGACGATAATCATCGGCTATGGCAACAGTATCGCTGTGGCATGACCGACGCGGCTATCCCACAAGCCAGGTATGGAAACCCTAAACGAGCATTTCGAAGATGTGCCCGATGACGGGGGACAGCTACGTCAGCCTACCCAGGAGGGAGCGGGCCCGGCGTACGCGTGCACCGGCTCGCCCGATCTGCTGGCGTTTGTGAAGGTGCTTGCGCGCGACCTGGCGCGAGCCGATGTTGCCGCCGACTCACGTCGCACCCGCAATCCGGATCTGCAGGACAGCGCATGTCCGCAAAAGACAGCCTCCGCCGCGCACTCGACCGACACGCAACGGCGATGAAGAAGGTCGCCATCTACGCCCGCTACCGTTCGGACCGCCAATCCGAACATTCGATAGAGGACCAGGTCCGCCTTTGCCGCGAGCGCGCGGACCGCGAAGGCTGGTCCGTCGTCGACGTCTTCCCTGACTTCGCGCTGTCCGGCGCGACCCGCGACCGCCCGGGGCTCAACGCGATGCTCGCGCGGGTCGGCGAGTTCGACGTCATACTCGCGAGGCGCTCGACCGCATCAGCCGCGACCAAGAGGACGTGGCCGCGATCTGGAAGCGCGTGGAGTTCGCCGGCTGCAAGCTGGTGACCGTGTCAGAAGGCGCGATCGGCGAGCTGCAGATCGGCTTCACCGGCACCATGTCCGCCGTGTTCCTGAAGGGGCTGGGGGAGAAGACCCGCCGGGGCGAGGTGGGCCGGGTCGTGGCGGGCAGCATCCCAGGCGGCCTCTGCTACGGCTACGAGACAGACGTCGAGGTGCTGGCGAACGGCGAAATAGACCGCGGACGGCGGCGGACCGTGTCGGGGCAGGCCGAGACCGTCCGCCGTATCTTCGCGTGGCGCGCCGAGGGCGCAGCGTCAGCTTCATCGTCAGGCAGCTCAACTCCGAGGGCACCCCCGGCCCGAGCGGCGGCGCATGGCGGATATCGACCATCTGCGGGAGTAGGCAGCGCCGCAACGGCATCCTCCACAACGAGCTCTACGCTGGCAGAATCGTGTTCAACCGGCAGCGGTTCATCCGCGACCCGGTGACGCGCAACCGCGTATCGCGCCCGAACCCCGAGAGCGAGTGGAAGGTGCAGAAGGTGCCGGAACTACGAGTTGTCGATCAGACGCTCTGGAACTCGGTCGCCGACATCGAGGGCGCGCCCGAGCACGCGGTCGGCCTGCGGCGGACCCCATCGAAGCGACTGCTTCCCGGACTGCTCAGGTGTGGAGTCTGCGGGGGAACGTTCACCGTCATCGGCGCCGAGCGCTGGGGCTGCAGCACCGCCCGCGCAACGGGCACCTGCGCCAACACGCGCACGATCAGCACGCCGCAACTCGAGCACCGCGTGCTCGATGCGCTTCGCCACCGCCTCCTCCAGCCAGACCTCGTTGAGGCCTTCGTCGGGAGTACAGGCAAGCGAGTGAGGAGAGCCGGATGGCCACCGCGGCCGGGCGCACGAAGGTCGAGCGCTCCCGCGCTAAAGTGACAGGCAGGATCGAGCGGCTCACGGACATGATGGCGGACGGCATCGGCGACTACATCGAGATGAAGGGGCGCTTGCAGGCTGCGCTCGCAGAACGCGCCGAGATAGACCGGCGGCTGGAGGACATCGAGGTCGCGCCCGCGATCGCGCTGCAACCAAACCTGGCGGAGGCGTACAGGCGCAACGTCGAGAAGCTGGCCGAGGCATTAAACGCGCCCGAGATGGCGGCAGGCGAGGCACGCCTGGAGCGTAAGCCTTCGGTGAGGGGCGCTGCTATGCTGCCTTGAGCATGGCGGAAGACGCTAGCCAGTTCCAAGGCAGCAGCTCGGCGAGGCGGTGCTGGAGCATGTCTGCGATGCGGGCGAGGACGTCGGCGAGCCAGGCCTGCGGGTCGACGTCGTTGAGCTTGGCGGTGACGATCAGGGAATACATGAAGGCGGCGCGTTCGCCGCCGCGATCCGAGCCGGCAAAGAGCCAGGTTTTGCGGCCGAGGGCCGCGCCCCGCAGGGCGCGCTCGGCGCTCGCCATTGTCCTCGGACCAATGGCGGACAAAGGCTCGCTGTTGGTGAGGCAGATGCGGCCGTCGTCGAGGAAGCGGGTAAAGGCGGGCCAGCGGCCGAGCATGTAGTCCATCGCCTTGGCGACGGGGTTGTGCTTGGACATCTGCGC
>NZ_DASVTL010000116.1:0-3206 GCF_036387595.1 Sphingomonas sp. | reverse complement strand
GAAGGGCGGGTTGCCAGTGGTCGATCGCTCGGCCGGTTCGAGTGGTGCGGGATCCTGTTCGTTCGGGCTTTCGGTCATCTTCGCTCCTTGCGTGGTGGCGGGTTCGGGGTCGGAAATGATGCGGGCGCCGCGCCGGTAGGTTAGATAGCGGCTCAGCCATTGCAGGCTGACGCGGGCGCGCTGGTCGAAGTCGACGAGCAGCAACACATGGACGAGCGCCCACAACAGCCAGGCCGGGACGCCACGCAACCGCGGTCGGCCCGGCCCGAAATCGAAGACGGCGGCGTGGCGGCCGATGATCGCGGCGTTGCCACGGTTCTTGAACTGGAATGGCGGCAGCGGCGTGCCGTAGCGCATTGCCTGACGCAGTGCGCGCGCGAGATGCTCGCCTTGCTGTTGGGCGACCTGAGCCAGGCCTGGGAGCGGCTTGCCGGAGGCGTCGGGAAAGTGCGCGATGTCGCCGAGCGCGAAGACACCCGGCACATCGGCGACCGAGAGATCGGGGCGGACCGGCACACCACCGCCGCGCGCGGGCACGACGCCGAGCATGGCGGCGGCCGGGGTTGGCGACACGCCTGCGCCCCACAACACCGTTGCCGCCCGCAGCAGATCTCCGTCGATCCAGACTCCGCTGGGATCGATGTGGGCGACGGGCACCCCGGTGATCACCTCCACGCCCAGCCGCCCGAGCGCGCGGACGGCATAGTCGGCCAGCTCTTCGGGAAAGGCGGCCAGGATTCGCGGCCCGGCCTCGACGAGCACCACGCGCGCGCTGCCCGGGCGGACATGGCGGAAGTCGCGTGCGAGCGTGTGACGCGCCAATTCAGCGACCGACCCCGCCAGCTCCACCCCGGTCGGCCCGCCACCGACGACGATGAAGGTCAACAGCGCATCGCGTGCGCCCGGCGCCGCGCGTTCGGCCCGTTCGAACGCGGAGAGCACGCGCGTACGGATCGCGCGTGCGTCGGCGATCGATTTCAGCGACGGCGCGGCGCGCGACCAATCGGCATGGCCGAAGTAATTGGCGGTGGAGCCCGTCGCGAGAGCGAGCACGTCATAGCCAAGGCGCTCGCCCGAGTGCAGCTGGACCGTGCGCGCCGAGGTGTCGACCCGCGTGACCGCCCCGTGGATCACCTCGATGTTGGGGTGACGAGCCAGGACGCTGCGGATCGGTGCGGCGACATCGGCGGGCGATAGCGCGGCGGTCGCCACCTGATACAGCAGCGGCACGAACAGATGATAGTTGTTGCGATCGACGACCGTCACCCGCGCCGCCGTGCCGCCGAGCCCTTGTGCGAGCGCCAGCCCGGCAAAGCCGGCGCCGACGATCACCACGTGCGGTTCCGGCGGGATTGCCCGCTCCACCGTTCGGGGAAGCGGCGCGGTCAAGGTTCACGCGAGGTCGCGTTGACGTTGGGGTTGTCGGCGTCGACATCGGCGCCTGCCTGTCCCCCACCATAATAGCCCTGCTCGGTCTGACCACCATGGCCCAGGAACTTGCCGAAACCACCCGGCGCCTTCTTGCCGGTGTGCGGGTTGGGATAGGCGCCGCCGTCGCTCTCGCCCTTGCCGCCGGCGTCGACACCGCCGTCCTTGTCGGGGCGATCGGCGACGCCGTCATGCGCGCCGTCGTGCGAGGTGCTCATCGCCTGCATGGGTTGTTTGTCCGGCATCGACTTCTCCGTTGCTTGCGCAGCGATCACGGTCCGCATGGTGCCCGGCACCCGCGTCGCGAAGGCGCCACCCATCGCGCTGGCGGAGGCCGCAGCGGCGATCGAGGCATGACCGGCACAACCCCGAGCGGGCCGCTAAGTTGCTGTAAGAACAGGAGTCTCAATGCAGGTTAGTGCGATTGTGGAGGTGCTGCGCCGGCGCGGTCCACGCGATGCGACCCGATCAGCAGTGCGACGAGATCGCCCTTCGTGCGGAACGTCGTGATGAGGAGATAGGGTGCCGTCACAAGCGCGCCGAGGACGATCGTGGCCAGCCCACAGAACAGACCGATCATCTTCGACGGTTCCCGATAGATCATCCAGCAGGCGACGAGCAGAAGGTGGATTTCGAGATCGATATAGAACTGCCGTCGCCACGGATGGCCAAGATCATCGAGGAAGGTCGGCAAGGCCGCGACTATACCGAGTTGCTCGATCGCGATTGCCGTCACCGTGACGATGACGGCGGTCAGGACCGTCGCAACAAGCCTCACCGTGATAATCGACGTCCTCATGCGAGTGCCTGCCTGACTCTAGTTCTATGATCGTCCGAACGGACCGAATGCCATCCCGCTCCGTTGCCGCCGGACGCCGACGACTCGAGATCGTGCAGTCGTCCAGGATCGCGGACGCGCAGGCCACCATCGAGGCTGCACGTGCAACATAGGTGATCGAAATTACTATATTTCAACATCTTGAAGGCCTTCCGGCCACACCAATCTGAAAGCGCGGATCGGCCACAGCGGCACGATCGCCGAGGACGCCATGTCGACGTTCAGATTATCTCCCATTGCCGCGATCGCGGGTGCGGCGCTCGCATGCCTGTCGGCGTGCGGTAGCAATGACGACAACGCATCCGTACCGGCTCCCGCCTCCACGGATGCGCAGCCCTCGCCCTCAGCCCCGACGGGCGTGGTCCCGCTCATCGCCGCCGCCGCCAAGCCGATCAGTGGCGGTACGGACGATTACGCCGATATCCTTGCCGCTGCTGCGACCGCGCGCAGAATTCTCCTGGGCGAGTCCTCGCATGGCACCAGCGACTATTATCGCGAACGCGGACGCCTGACCGAGCGGCTGATCGCCGAGCATGGGGTGAATGCGGTGACCATCGAGGGTGACTGGAGCCCCACGTTCCGAGTGAACCTTTATGTGCGCGGACTGGGCAGCGACCTGAGCGCTACCGAGGCGCTATCCGGTTACACCGCCCGCTTTCCGCGCTGGATGTGGCGCAACGTGGAATTCCGCGACTTCGTCGAGCGGCTCCGCACCCGCAATCTCGCGCTCCCGCCCGCCCAACGGGTCGGCATCTATGGCATGGATGTGTACGACCTGTACGACGCCGCCGATCAGGTTGTCGCGTATCTCGAAGGCCGCGACCCTGCAGCGGCGGCGAGAGTGCGGCAGCTCTATGCCTGTTTTAAGCCCTACGCGCGGACCCCCGAAGCCTATGGCGGGGCAGTGGCCACCCGGTCGGATACTTGTCGGGACGAGGCC
>NZ_DASVTL010000115.1:0-44673 GCF_036387595.1 Sphingomonas sp. | reverse complement strand
GATGCGAAAGGCAGCCGAGCGATCCCACGAGGCGACATGGCGCCGCGTCGGCACACTCCTCGATACATTCTCCGCCTCAGAATGCCGAAAATATCTCGTCAACTCCGGATACGGGTCAGCCTGATGTCATCCGACTCTAGGATCGCGCTGCCATCTTTGCTCATCCGTCATGTCGGACTTGTTCCGGCATCCGTCGAGCAACGGACCGATGCGCTTGCGCATCATGGATGCCGGACCAAGTCCGGCATGACGAAACCCTAACCCGCGCGCAGCGCCTCGGCGGGGCGGACGCGCAGGGTGCCTATGTTGCCGAGCACGCCGACCGCGATCGTCACCGCGACCGATGCGGCGATGGTCGCGGCGATGGTGGCCCAATCGGGTGCCCAGGGCAGCGCGAACACCCGCGTCACGACATACCACGCCGCGCCCGCGCCGACGGCGAGCGCGACGCCGGTCAGGACCGCGGCGAGCAGCGCATATTCGATCGCCTGGACGCCGAGCACCTGCGCGCGGCGGGCGCCGACCAGCTTGAGGATCACCGCGTCGGCGCGGCGTTCGCGCGCGGAGGCCGCGACCGCGCCGACGAGCACCGCGATCCCCGCCGCCACCGTCACCGCGGCGGCGACGCGGACCGCGAGCGCGACCTTGCCGAGCAACTCGCCGATCTGGCCGATGACGTCGCCGACGCGGATCATCGTCACCGAGGGCAGCGCGGTCGCGACCGCGCGCGAGACCGCGCCGTCGCTGGCGGGCGGGGCATAGACCCCGGCGAGCAAGGCATGCGGCGCCTCCTCGATCAGACCGGGCGAGAAGACGATCGCGAAGTTGAGGCCGAGGCCGCTCCAGTCGATCCTGCGCAGCGCCGCGATCCGCGCGCGCACGTCGACGCCCAGCACCGCGACGGTGATCTCGTCGCCGATCTTCAGGCCCAGCGCCTGTGCCGCGCGATCCTCGATCGAGACGAGCGGGGGGCCGCGATAGTCGCGCGGCCACCAGCGGCCGGCGACGATCTCGTTGCGCGGCGGGACTGTGGCGGCCCAGGTGATCGTGCGGTCGCCGCGCAGCACCCAGGCGCCTTCGGGCAGGGTCTTCATGTCCGCGACCCGGCGGTTCCCCAGCGCTACGATCGAACCGCGCAGCGACGGCGTCGTCTCGATCCGCGCGGCCGGGGCAGCGGCGGCGACGGCGCGGCGGAAGGCGGCGGCATCGTCGGGCTGGAGGTCGATCGCGAAGAAGCGCGGCGCCTTGGCGGGGGCGGTGCCGGTCATCGCCGCGCCCAGGCTGGTGTCGATCGCGGCGAGCGCGACGAACAGCGAGAAGCCGAGGCCGAGCGCGACGACCAGCCGGTCGGTCTGCGCGCCGGGGCGGTGGAGGTTGGCGAGCGCCAGGCGCAGCAACGGGCGGCGCGGGCGCGGCAGCGCGGCGAGCGCGCGGCGGATGCCGAGGCCGATCAGCCAGAGCAGCAGCACCAGCACCGCGACCGCACCGACGAAGCCCAGCGCCAGCAGGCGGTCGGCGGCGGTCAGCACCGCGAGCGCGACGAGCGCGGCGAGCAGGGCGAGCATCGCCGCGGCGACGCGCCATGTCGGCACCCGACGCTCGGCCAAGGCGTCGCGCAGCAGCGTGGCGGCGGGGATCGCACGCGCGCGGGCGAGCGCGGGGAGCGCGAACAGCAAGGCCACGAGCAGTCCGAGCGCGGCGGCGGTGGCGAGCGGCACGGGATAGATCGCGAGGCGCGGCATCACCGGCAGCGCGCCGCCCGCGACCCCGGCGACCAGCCACGGCACCGCGACGCCGAGCGCCAGTCCGGCGGCGATCCCGGCGGCTGCGACGAGGCCGAGTTGCGCCAGGAACATCGCCGCGATCGTCGTCGAGCGGGCGCCGAGCACCTTCAGCGTGGCGATGATCCGGGTCTTGCCCGCGAGATAGCCGGCGACGCCGCTGCCGACCCCGACCCCCGCGATCGCCAGCGCGGCGAGGCCGACGAGCAGCAGGAACTGGCCGAGTTGCGCGATGCCGCGGCGCAGGCCGCCCGCGGCGCGATCGGTGGTGCGCGCCGACCAGCCGGCGCTGGGGAAGCGGCGTTCGAGGCGTTCACCGATCGCGGCGGCATCAGACCCGCCGGGCAGCGCGATGCGATAGCGCGCTGCGTAGAGGCTGCCGGGCTGGACGATCCCGGTGGCGTCCAGCCCGGCGAGATCGACGATGGCGCGCGGCCCGAGCGAAAAGCCTTCGCCGAGCGCGTCGGGTTCGTCGGCGATGACCCCCGAGACCGTCAGCCGCGCGCTGCCGACACGCAGGGCATCGCCGACGCGCAAGCCCAGGCGATCGGCGAGCGCGGGGGCGACCGCGACCTGCGCGCCGCGCGGGCGGGCGCCGCGCGCCATCGTCAGCGCGCCGACGAGCGGCCAGCGGGCGTCGACGCCCTTGAGGTCGATCAGGGCGGGGGTGCCGCCGCCGGCCGGCTCGGCCATCGCGCGCATCGTCACCGTCTCCGACACCCTGCCGGTGGCGGCGAAGGCGGCGGTTTCCTCGACGGTGGCGCGGCGTTGCGAGACCCGCATCTCCAGGTCGCCGCCGAGCATCCGGCGGCCCTGCGCATCGAGCGCGGCGATCATGCTGGCCGACAGACTGCCGATCCCGGCGAGCGCGGCGGTGCCGAGGAAGAGGCACAGAGCGAGCAGCAGCAGCCCGCGCCCGCCCCGCCGCAGATCGCGCAGCGCGAGCCGCCAGGCGAGGCTCAAGCGCTGGCCCTGTCGCTGGTTCTGTCGCTCGCGATGCGGCCGTCCGCCAGCGTCACGATGCGGGCGCAGCGTGCGGCCAGGCTGGCGTCGTGGGTGATGACGAACAGGGTGGTGCCCGCACCGGCATGGCGCGCGAAGATCAGGTCCATGATCGCATTGCCGGTGGCGGCGTCGAGATTGCCGGTGGGTTCGTCGGCGAAGATCAGCGCCGGGCGCGGCGCGAGCGCGCGGGCGATCGCCACGCGCTGCTGCTCGCCGCCCGAGAGTTGCGCGGGGTAATGGCCGGTGCGGTGCGACAGCCCGACCACATCGAGTTCGGCGCGGGCACGCGCGAAGGCGTCCGCCTCGCCCGCGAGTTCGAGGGGGACGGCGACGTTCTCCAGCGCGGTCATCGTCGGCAGGAGGTGGAAGGCCTGGAGCACGATGCCGATCCGCGATCGGCGTGCGGTGGCCAGCGCATCCTCGTCGAGCGCGGCGAAATCCAGGCCGGTGACTTCGACCGACCCTGCGCTCGGCCGTTCGAGGCCCGCGAGCACCGCCATCAGCGACGATTTGCCCGACCCCGACGGGCCGAGCAGTGCGACGCTGTCGCCGGCCGTCACGTCCAGGTCGATGCCGTGGAGGATGTCGACGCGGGCGGGCGGCTTGCCGAGCGACAGCCGCACGTTGCGCGCGGCGATCACGGGTCTATGGATTGTGGATGATGGCACGGTCGATGCGATATGGGGCGCTTGCCCTGCTTGTCCACTTGGGAATTTGGCTGGCACCGGCGGGCGCGGCGGCGCCGCCGCGTGCAAAGCTGGTCTGGGCGTTCGGCGACAGCCTGGCGGCGGGCTATGGTCTGCCGCCGGCGCAAGGGTTTAGCGCGCAGTTGCAGGCGGCGTTGCGCGCGCAGGGCGTGGCGGCGGCGGTGCGCAACGGCGGCGTGGCGGGCGACACCGCGGCGCAGGGGCGGGCGCGGCTGCTGTGGGGTCTGCGCGGGCTGGGGCGGGCGCCGGACCTGGTGATCGTGGAACTGGGCGCGAACGACATGCTGCGCGGGTTGCCGCCGGCACAGGCGCGCGCGAATCTGGACCGCATCCTCGGCGAACTGCGGCGGCGGAAGATTCCGGTGCTGCTGGCGGGGATGCGCGCGGCGCCGAACCTCGGCCCGGCCTACGCGCGCGAGTTCGAGGCGATGTACCCGGCGCTTGCCAGGCGCCACGGCGTACCGCTCTATCCGTTTTTCCTGGAGGGCGTGGCGGGCAAGCGCACGATGATCCAGCGCGACGGGCTGCATCCAAATGCGCGCGGGGTAAGGATCATCGTGCGCAACATCCTGCCGGCGGTCCGGCGTGCCCTGGGGCGGCGATAGATCGGCATCGCCGCCCCTCGCGACCTCAGAAGCGCGAGCGCAGCGTCAGGCCGTATGTTCGCGGCTCGGCCAGGAAGGTCGAGAAGATGGTGTTGGCGGTGGCGAAAGCCGGCGCTCCGAAAGCCTGGACCTGAGCCTGGCTGCCCGCGCCCTGGAACGGGGCCGAGAAACCAACCTGCTGGTAGTTGGTGTCGAGGATGTTCTGCCCCCACAGTTCAACTGCCCAGCGCTGGTCGGGGCCGCGGATGCCGATACGCGCGTTCATCAGGAAGAACCCGTCCTGGTTCTTCTCGACGAACAGATCGGACCCGGTGTTGTAGTCGCTGGTCATCCGCCCATCGACATAGAACAGGCCCGTAAGCCCCGATCCCAGATCCGGCGACCAGGTAGCCGATGAGGTGATCGTGTGGCGCGGTGCGTTGGCCATCTGGTTGCCCGAGAGCAGGAACAGCTGCGCATCGAGCGGTTCGCCCGCATCGCTACCCACCAGGTCGCGGGCATATTGGGTGTGCGCATAGGTGTAGCCCATGTTCACGTTGAAGTTGCGCGCCGGATACATGCCGGCCTCAATCTCCACGCCCTGCGTAACGACGCCGCGTTGTACCTTGCCGGTGCAGGCGCCGGTGGTCGAGGAATTGTCGCGATCGGCGCCATTCAGGCTGGTGCTGCATCCCCCGATGTTCTGCACGATGAAGTTCGCGCCGTTGAAGGTGTTCAGCTGGAAATTCGTGAATTCCGAGCGAAAGGCCGCGAGGTTGGCGGTAAATTCGCGGGAGGTGAATTTAACCCCGCCCTCGTAGGATGACACCGTCTCGGCGTCGAAGCGCAGGTTGCTGGCCGCAGCGGCGGTCGGGGTCACGAACACGGTGGTGCTGAGATCCGACCGGTCGAGGTTGAACCCGCCCGCCTTGTACCCGCGCGCGTAGGAGGCATAGAATAACAGCGCCGCGCTTGCTTTCCAGGACACGACGCCGGTGCCCGTGAACTGGCCTTCGTCGATTCCGTCCTTGATCGGCACCCCGGTGAGCGCCGACGTCGAATTGCCGGTGCAGGTCAGCGTGATGACGCCGCCCGCGAGCGCCGCCAGCGCCGGATTGGCCAGCAGCGGGCGCAGAGCTGCCTGCTGAGCGGGGCAGATGGTGTTGTTATTGTCGAACCGAGCGTCCAGTCGCTTGCGCTCGCTGGTGTAGCGCACGCCACCGGTAATGCGCAGGTTCTCTGTCAGCTTGAAGATGTTGTGGGTGAAGAAGGCGAAGTTGCGGCTGGTCTGGTCGTAGATGTCGCGCGTGCTGCCGATGTTGTTGACGGTGCCCAACCGGTCGATTCCGAGGCCCAGCAGGGTAGAATTGCCAACTGCCGCCGTCGGGGCGATGCCGGCAGCGATCTGGGCCTGGGTGAGGCCGCCGAGAACGGCCGCGCGCGCGGTGGTTCCGGGTGCGACCAGGTTCGTGCCGAGGCAACCTGGGCTGGCCGGATTCCGCAGGGCAGCGGCCGGGTTGATCGTCGCGACGATGCGGCATGAGGAGAACGCGCCATATTGGCTGCCGAACTGCAGATTGTCCGAGACCTGCAAATCCTCTTGCGCATAATAGCCGCCGACGAGCCAATCGAAGCGGCTGTCAAACAGCGATCCGCTGAGCCGGGTCTCCTGCGTGAAGGTGCGGAACCGGCGATAGGCTTTGCCGTCGTCGGGCCGGTAGCCAATATCAAGGCTACCATAGTCGATGTCGGCGGCCCCCCCCGCCTTGTATCCGCGATAGGCGGAGATCGAGATCAGCTGCATGTTGCCGATGTTCCATCCTACCCGCGCCGACACGCCATAGTCGGTGGTCAGGTTCGAATAGGCTCGCCCGAGCGTGTGGGCGGTGCGGCGGTTGTAGGGATCGCCATCGCTGGGCAGTACCCCGCCCAGGCTCTTGAAGACCGATACGACGCGGTTCTGGGCGGCGACGGCAAAGTCGCCTGCAACACCCGGCGTCGGATCGGTCTTCTCGCGCGTGTCGATATACACGGCGCCACAGCATTTCTCGTCGCGCCGCGTGTAATCGCCGAGAAACCGGATCGAGAAGTCGGCGGTCGGCTTGAACAGCAGCTGGCCCCGGACGAAATAGCGGTTGCGGTCGTTATAATCGGTATTGTTGACGACGTCGCGGTAGAAGCCGTCGCGCTTGCCGAAGACGCCGTCGATGCGGAAGGCGAGTACGTCGGTGACGATCGGCCCCGTCAGTGCGCCGGCCAGGCGAACCGCATTGTAATTGCCATAGGTCGCCTCACCATAGCCGCCGAAGGTGAAGGACGGATACTTGGTGTAGATGCTGATCGCGCCGGCTGACGAATTGCGACCCGACAGCGTGCCCTGCGGCCCGCGAAGTACCTCGATTCGTTCGACCTCGCCCAGATCGTTCAGCCCCGAGCCGGTGCGGCTGCGATAGACGCCGTCGATGAACACCGCGACCGAACTTTCCAGACCGGGATTGTCGCCCACCGTGCCGATCCCGCGGACGCGCGCGGTGGCATTGGCTTCCGACCCCGTCGAGGAGACGAGAAGCGAAGGCGCCAATTGCGTCATCTGGCGGATGTCGGTGGCGCCCGAATTCTGAAGCGTCGCCGCGCCGAATGCACTCACCGCGATCGGCACGCTGGACAGCCGCTCGGACCGGCGGGTGGCGGTGACGACGATGTCGGCGGTGTTGTTGGACGGCGGTGCCGCCGGCGACTTTGCCGTGGCGGTAGTGCTATCGGGCTTGTCGCGCGACTCTACTCCGCGCAGATCCTGACCATAAGCCGGTGACGCTGCCACGACGACAGCCGCAGCGGACAGCAGGTAATTTCTTTTACGCACGCCTTGCCCCTCAATCTTGACGAGCAAGGCTGATATGCATCAAGCTATGAGGATTGGTTAATGCGCGGGCGCTGACGCTCCTAAGTTATCAACGGGTCACGATCATGCCGTCGATGGTCGCCACCGGCCAGGCGATCAGCTTCTGCCCATGGCAGGGGCCGCCGACACACGCGCCGGTGTCGATTTCGAACAATGCGGCGTGCCAGCTACACGCGATAAGGTCGCCACGCGGGGTGAGATAGCCGTCGAGCACCTGGGCAAGTACAGGCCCCATATGCGGGCAGCGATCGACATAGCCAAATACCGCCGTGCCCCGCCGCACGACGAAACCGTGGAAGCGGCCGGCGCGCAGTTGAAGGACATATCCCCGCGCTGCGCCGTCGGCGATCGCGTCGAGCGGGCCGAGCGTCACGCCTGCGGGGGTGGCGGTCAGGCGTGTATCGCTCGCATTGGCGTCGCTCATCCAGGCAAGTTCGCCTTGGGAAAATCGGACCACACGTCGTCATAGTCGAGTTGGGCGCAGTCGAGCGCGAAGCGGGTCGGCTTGTAGGGCCAGCAACTCTCCAGCATGAACGCCATCGTGCCGTCGATCTTGTGCGGTTTCAATGCCGCGGCGGATGCGCCCTGCCAGCTGGCGAGATCGGGGCCGTGGCCCGCCATGAGGTTGTGCAGCGACAGGCCGCCGGGCTGAAACCCCTCGGCCTTTGCATCATAGGCGCCGGTGATGATGCCCATGGCTTCGGACATGACGTTGCGGTGGAACCAGGGCGGACGGAACGTGTCCTCGGCGACCATCCAGCGGGGCGGGAAGACGACGAAATCAGCGTTGGCGCGGCCGGGAACGTCGCTTGGGGACGTGAGAAGCGTGAAGATCGACGGGTCGGGGTGATCGAAGCTGATGCTGCCGATCGTGTTGAAGCGCGCAAGATCGTAGCGCCAGGGCGCCAGATTGCCGTGCCAGGCGACGACGTCGAGCGGGCTGTGGTCGAGCGTCGTCGTCCAGAGCGTGCCCATGAACTTCTGGATCACCTCGCACGGTTCGTCGCGATCCTCGAACCAGGCAATCGGGGTTTCGAAGTCGCGCGGATTGGCGAGTCCGTTCGCGCCGATAGGCCCGAGATCGGGAAGGCGGAAGAGACTGCCGTGATTCTCGCAGACATAGCCGCGCGCGGCGCCATCGGGGAGGAGGGCGCGAAAACGAATGCCGCGCGGGATCAGCGCGATTTGACCGGGTGCGATCTGGATGCGACCGAGTTCGGTCAGGAGTTCGAGGCGACCCTCCTGGGGCACGAACAGAAGTTCGCCGTCGGCGTCGAAGAACACCCGGTCGATCATGTCGCGGTTCGCCGCATAAAGGTGAAGCGCAACGCCTTCGAGATCGGCGGGATCGCGGTTTGCCAGCATCGTCGTCATGCCGTCGATCAGGTCGGTGCCCGGCGCTGTGTCGGCGATCGGATCCCAGCGCAGGCGGTTGGGGGAAAGCGGTTCGTCGATGGTGCCGGGAGCGAACCGCTTTGCCGCCTCGTAACGAACGAACGGCGGATGCTCGGCCGTAGGGCGCATACGGTAGAGCCACGAGCGGCGGTTCTCGTGTCGGGCTGCGGTAAAGGCGGTGCCGGAGAGTTGCTCGGCGTAGAGGCCGAACGGCGGGCGCTGAGGGGAATTGCGGCCGATCGGGAGGGCACCGGGGACGGCTTCGGTCGAGACGTGGTTGCCGAAGCCGGGAATGTAATGGGTCATCGTTCTCTCCTTCTTCCCTCTCCCTTCGGGAGAGGGGCAAGGCGCTTTAGCGCCGCGGGGTGAGGGCGGCCGGGGGCCGGATCACCCTCACCCTTCCGCCGCTTCGCGGCTCCCTCCCTCTCCCGGAGGGAGAGGGATTTTACGCGTCGACCGTTATCACCCCGCGCCTGATCTGATCCAGCTCGATGCTCTCGTACAGCGCCTGGAAATTGCCGTTGCCGAAGCCTTCGTTGCCCTTGCGCTGGATGATCTCGAAGAAGATCGGACCGAACATCGGCTCGGTGAAGATCTGCAGCAACAAGCCTTCGCTCTCGACGTCGCCGTCGATCAGGATCCGGTTCGCACGTAGGCGCGCGAGGTCTTCGCCGTGGTTCGGCACGCGCTTGTCGACAAGTTCGTAATAGGTCTCGATCGTGTCCTGCAGCTTGACGCCGCGCGCGCGCAGCTTCTCGACCGTGGCGTAGATGTCATCGGTGGTCAGCGCGAGGTGCTGAATGCCTTCGCCGTTATAATCGCGGATGAATTCCTCGATCTGGCTATGCTCGTCCTGGCTTTCGTTCAACGGGATGCGGATCGCCTTATCGGGGGCGATCATCGCCTGGCTGAACAGGCCGGTCGCCTTGCCCTTGATATCGAAATACTTCTGCTCCTCGAAGCCGAAGATCTGGCCGTAAAAGGCCGACCAGGTGCGCATCTGGCCGCGACGGACATTGTGGGTGAGGTGATCGAGCAGGTCGAGGCCGACATTGTTCGCGGCCTCGGCTTCGGCGGCGCCGGGCACCGGCGTCCAGTCGTCGTAGAGCGAATTGCCCTCGCCGTGACGATCGACGAGGTAGAGGAGCGAGCCGCCGATGCCTTCGAGCACATGGGCGCCGTCGCCGAGGCCGCTGGTGGCGGCATCGGCCGGCCTGGCGCCGCGGGCGAGGGCTGCGTCGAAGGCGGCGCGGGCGTCGTGGACGCGGAAGGCCATGCCGTTTGCGGACGGCCCATGTGCTGCGGCAAAGTCGGCCGCCTGGCCGCTCGTCTCGCGATTGAGCAGCAGGTTGATGCGGCCTTGCTTGTAGCGCGTGACCGCCTTCGAAGGATGAGTGGACGCAGCGACGAAGCCGAATTGCTCGAATTGCGCGGCCATGCGGTCGGGATCGGGCGAGGTGAATTCGGCAAATTCGAAGCCGTCGAGGCCCATCGGGTTGACGTCCATATGATCCATCGCGCGCATCCTCGTGAAAGTATCGTCTGATACCAGATGGCGACGGTTCAAACTGGTGTCAATCGTTACCGGTTTGTGAGCAGGGAGGGGCCGAGCAGGAGCAGCACCTTGGCATCCACCGCGATTCCGGCTTCACGCCGCCCCGCGACGAAGGCGGGAACATCGGCCAGGGGAATGCGATAAACCGTGATGTCCTCATCTTCCTCGCCACCGCCTGCGCCCGTCCTGGTCAGCCCGGTGGCACGGACGAGGTCGAACGCCTCGGACGTCATGCCGGGGGAGGAGTGGAAGGTGCCGAGCCGCTCGACATGCGCGGCGCGATAGCCGGTTTCTTCCTCCAACTCGCGGTTTGCGGCGGCTTCGATGCTTTCGTCCGCGTCGGTATCGCCGACCAGGCCGGCGGGAAGTTCCAGGCAGATGCGGCCGAGTGGCGCGCGATATTGTTCGATCAGCAGGACATGGCCCTCGTCGATCGCGACGATCACCGCCGCAGCGATGCCGTGGACGCGCTCGGCATATTCCCAGCGGCCCTGGGTGCGGATCGCCAGCCAGCGACCCTGCCAGGCGGTGGCGGGAGGCGTCCGGCTCACAGAATTATCAGCCGGTCGGGCAGTTCGTTGGTGTCGTCGTGGCTGCGCGGGAAGTGTTCGGCCAGGACCATGCCGATGCGGCTGACCGCGTCCGCCATGCCGTCCCCGGGGCGGCCGTCGCGCACCGCGACGATCAGCGCGGCCATCGCGTCACCCCACACGTCCGGTGAGACCTTCGAATGGATCGCGGCATCGGCGATGATCTCGGCGCGGTGCTCGGCCAAGCTAAGGTAGAGGAGGACGCCGGTGCTGGCGCGGGTGCGCTGTTCGGCGGCTGTACGGAACAGGGTCATCGCCTGACGACGCACCCGGCGCGCTTTCGTCGCATGCGGGGTGAGTGCCAGGCGCAAGGGGCCGAGGGCAAACAGGAGCCGGAACAGCAGGAACGCGACTGCCGCCGCGATCAGCGCGGTCGTCAGCGCGGCGCGAGCCGTGGGGGCTTCACTCCACGGGTCGGCAACGATCGCGTGAAGCGTCTCGACCAAGCCCGGCCAGGTCGCCAGCAGCGCGAGCGCCAGGAGCATGCCCAGCACCGCCCAATGGAGCGCGACGTCGTGATAGGCGTCCGACTGTCCGGCCACCACGGTCACGATCTCTCCGTCGGTCGTGGCCTCGGCCTCGGTAACCGCCGCGGTGACGCGGGCGTGGTCGGCTTGCGTCAACATCATTACCAATCCCCCGAAGCGCCGCCGCCACCGAAATCGCCGCCACCGCCGCCGGAAAAGCCGCCACCGCCCCAACCGCCGGAACTGCCGCCGCCGCCGCCGCCCCAGCTGCTCCCGCTGCCGCCTCCGCGACTCATCTCATTGGCGATCGACCAGAGGACGATCGGCAGGGCACCGCCCATGCCGCCCCCGCCGCCCCGATAGGCGCGGCCACGGGCGCTCTTGCCGCGGAAGAGCATCGGCACGACGACGGATGCCATGATTACACCCCAGAAGATCAGCCCGATCGGCAGGCCCCCGCCCGACGAACGGCGCCGTACATGATCCCGATCGAAGGCGACGACGGCGGCATCGGTGCGCGCCTTGGCTTCGTCGGGCGAGGCGCGCAGCTGTGCGACGATCGCGTCCGTGCCCGCGACGAGCGCGCCGGCGATGTCGTTGTTCGCTTTTAGTCGCGGCAGCATCTGGTCGCGGATGATCTGGCTGCTCAACGCGTCGGTGAGAAAAGGTTCGAGCCCGCGGCCAACCTCGATCCGCGGCCCGCGTTGTCCGGCCGGGTTGTTGGGCGCGACGAACAGGATCGCGCCGTTGTTCACGTCCTTGAGCCCGACTCCCCACGCGCGGCCGAGCCGATAGCCGTAATCCTCCAGCGGATACCCTTGCGTATCGCCGATCGTCGCGACGACGAGCTGGCGGTTGGTATCCTTCTGCAGTGCCTCCAGCTTCGTCGTCAGTTCCGCTTCGACGTCGGGTTGCAGCACGTTCGCGGCATCGACGACAAGGCCGGTGAACTTGGGGAAGGTCTGCGCCTGCGCGGACACGCCCGCGCAGAGCAGGACCAAGGCGGCCAGCCAGCGGAACATCGGCGTCAGCTGCCGTTCCCGAAATTGACCGTCGGCGCGGTGTCGGCCCCCGGGGTGGTCGCCTGGAACGGCACGAGCGGCTTGGCACCGTAGAAGATCTTGGCGCCGACCGCGTCGGGGAAGGTGCGGATGCGGGTGTTATATGCCTGTACCGCGCCGTTATAATCGTTGCGCGCGATGGTGATGCGGTTCTCGGTGCCCTCCAGCTGGCTCATCAGCGTGGTGTAATTGCCCTGGCTCTTCAGCTCGGGATACGCTTCCTGGAGACGCTGGAGCGACATCGTCACGGCGCCCTGCGCGCGCTGGAAATTGGCGACAGCGGCCGGATCGGTCAGCTGTTCGCCGGTCAACTGAACCTGGTTCGCGCCGGCACGCGCCTGGGTCACCTGGACGAGGATGTCCTTCTCCTGCGCCCCCGCCGCACGGACGGTCGAGACGAGATTGGGGATCAGATCGGCGCGGCGCTGATATTGATTCTGGACGTCGGCCCAGCGCGCCTTGGCGTTCTCCTCCGCGGTCGGCACGCTGTTGATCCCGCAGCCTGCAAGCACGATAGCGGGCACGAGAGCGAAAACGGAACGATGCATGGCGACGGGCCTCCTGGTGTCTGTGCTACCCATATAGGACAGCACGGGCGCTTGGCGAAGGGGTAATCGGCGGGTAGTTTTGGCGCGGTAATGAGGAGCGTTGCGTTGTTGAAGGAATTCAGGGCGTTCGTCATGCGCGGCAACGTGCTCGATCTGGCGGTGGCGGTCATCATCGGAGCGGCATTCGGCAAGATCGTCACCTCGCTGACCGACGACGTGCTGATGCCGATCATCGGCAAGATCTTCGGCGGACTCGATTTCTCCAGCTATTTCTGGCGCATGGGGCCGTTGCCGGCGAACTACGCGGGATCGCTGACCGATTATGCGGCGCTGAAGAAGGCGGGGGTGCCGCTGCTGGGCTATGGCGCGTTCGCGACGCAGGTCGTCAATTTCGCGATCGTGGCGTTCATCATCTTCATGCTCATCCGCACCGTGAACCGCACCGCGGCGCTGATCGAGCGCGAAGCGGCGCGGCTGCGGCGCGAGGAAGATTCCGTGGCGGCGCCGGTGGCGCCCGAGCCTGAGCCGGTCGAGATCGCGCTGCTGCGCGAGATTCGCGACGCCGTGCGCGGACGCAGCTTGTCCGATCCTCCCCGGAACGGGGAGGGGGACCGCTCGGCGTAGCCGAGGGGTGGAGGGGGCTCGCCGCACCAGGTTCGCTCGCGGATGGCCCCCTCCACCATGCCTGAGGCATGGTCCCCCTCCCCGCGGAGCGGGGAGGATCGGATTATGCCGCTGCCAGTTCCTCGACCGCGGCATCGGCCAGGCTGGTGCCGTCCAGGATGCGTGCGGTCTCGTCGCGCACGCGCATCATGGCGTGGCGGATCGCGCACGTCGCCTCGTCGTGGCAATCGCCACACGCGCGATATGCGGTGCGGCTCACGCAGGGAACGAGGGCGAGCGGCCCTTCGATCACGCGGATGATTTCGCCCAGCGAGATGAGGTGGGTGGGGCGCGAGAGGCAATAGCCGCCCATCTTGCCGCGGTGGCTGTGCAGGAACCCGGCTTCGCGCAGATCGGCGAGGATCAGTTCCAGGAACTTGCGCGGCACCCTGGCGGCGGCGGCGATGCGGGTCATCGGGATCGGCGGGCCGCCTGCCGGTGCCTCCGCCAGATAAAGCATCGCGCGCAGGGCATAACGGGAACGCTGAGTCAACATGATGCATCAAGCCATGCACGCCAAACGTGGCGAGGGAAAGGCGCTCTTTTCAATGCCTCGGCAAGCGCCTATATCGGTCGTGCCGGGGCAACCCGGCTATGGCGATAAACGTAGGCGTGCAATAGGCGCAGCGGACCCGGGGGCAGTACCCGGCGACTCCACCATCACCTGCCTTTCAGGCCGGTGTTGACGGGGTCGAACCAGGATCGACGTGTGTTGAAAGACGCTCTCTTTCGCTCGGAATGGGACCACCGCAACGGCCCATTACACAAGTGCCAACGATAACGAAGCACTCGCGATTGCGGCGTAACTGAGGGCCTCACGGCCTGAAGTTACTCCAAGATAGCGCGGTTGGACCGAACCGGGCAACAGAATCGGATTCCAGCGGTACGGGGAGCACCGGGCAACAGAAGCTCCCCACCAGCGATAGCAGGGACCAGGTGCACCTTGTCCGGGGGTAAAGCAGCGGGGGGCTTATTTTCAGGCGACTTTCGGCTGTCCGACGTTGCGCAGCCGCCGCGACGTTCCCTTCGCCGCCGTCGTCAATCGCGTTCGCTCAGCCCGAACTTGGTACACGGCACCCGCTCGCGTTGAACTCGGCCGGGTTTGCTCTCCCCTCCTTTTCAGGGGAGGATAATTGCACATGGCCCGGTCCGAGGATGCAAGATCACTGCTTCCCCGGCGGAGGCCGGGGCCCAGGCTGGCATACGTAGATGGCAAGGTTCGTCCTGACGTCGCACGACCTGTGCGACTGGGCCCCGGCCTTCGCCAGGAGGCGTGCGCCAATCATGGCGCATCAACTTCCAACCTCGTCGCGAACGACCCCGATCGGGAATCTGCCGTCCAGTCAATCTTTTGACCCATTTCCCGCTTCTTCACGCCACCGAGGAGGAGAAAGATCAATTCGGTGGTTCGTCCTCGTCCGGGGGCGGCGGGCCGTCCTCCTCTTCGTCACGGCGCGGTTCGTCGCGCTCGCCTGAGGGGCCGATCTGGATGCCGCCATCGGGACCGACCCGCAGATTGATGCCCAGACCTTCCAGTTCGGCGCCGTCGAACGAGCCTTCCTCGTTACCCAGCAGTGCGGGGTCGATCACTTCCTCGACCACCGGCGCGGCGACGGGCGCGATGCCGAGTGCCGACTGCATGAACGCGCGCCAGATGCGCGCGGGTACGGTGCCGCCGTGCAGGCCTGGATTGGGCGAATTGTCGTCGTTGCCGACCCATACGCCGACCACCAGGTCGTCGGCGAAGCCGATGAACCAGCCGTCGCGACTGGCCTGCGACGTGCCGGTCTTGCCGTAAGCCTTCACGCTGAGCACGGCCTCGCGCCCGGTGCCGCGGATCGAGGAATTGAGCAGCGAGAGCATGTTCTCACGAATTTCGTCGGGCATGGTGCGCGTGCCGCCGGTCAGCGAGCGAAGCCAGCTGCCGTCCTCGTCCTGCTTCTCTATACCGCGCGGCTGCACCGGGTAGCGCCCCGCCGCCACGGCCGCATAGGCTGCGGTGAGTTCGAGTAGCGATACCTCCGCGGTGCCGAGGCCGATCGTCGCTTCGTTCGCGATCGGGGTAGAAATGCCAAGGTCGCGCGCCGCCTTGATGACGTTGCGCACGCCCAGTTGCTGCGTCAGCCGCGCGGCGGCGACGTTGGACGAGCGCGCGAAGGCTTGGGCCAGTGTTATCTCGCCCAGATAGCGGCCGTCGTCGTTCTTCGGACTCCACCCTGCGATCTCGACCCGCGAGTCGTCTACGGTGGAGGACGGCGTCATGCCGGCGCGCATCGCGGCGAGATAGACGAACAGCTTGAAGGTCGATCCCGGCTGGCGCCGTGCCTGGGTGGCGCGATTGAACGGGCTTTTGGCATAGTCGCGCCCGCCGACCATCGCGACGATGCGACCGTCCGGACGCATCGCCACGAGCGCGGCCTGTGCCTGGCGCAGGCCCGCCGAGCGGATCGTGCGTTCGGCCGCACGCTGGAGCCGCGGATCGAGCGTGGTTTCGACCGTCGTCTCCGACTGTACCTCGCCCGCATGGTCGCGCGCGGCGGGCAGCACCCAGTCTGCGAAATAGGTGCCGCTCGGCAATTGGCCGGAGCGTGCGGGCAGCACGCGCTGCGGCTGCACGTCCTGCGCCTGCGCATGGGTGAGGAAACCGGCCGCTTCCATAGCCCCGACGACGACCGCCTGACGCGCGCGCGCGCCTTTCAGGTTGACGGTGGGTGCCAGGCGCGACGGCGCCTTGACCAGCCCGGCGAGCATTGCCGCCTGACCGATGTTGAGATTTTGCGGGGTGCGACCGAAATAGTGTTTCGACGCCGCGGTCAGCCCATAGACGTTGTCGCCGAAATAGACGTTCGAGAGATAGCGGGAGAGGATCTCGTCCTTCGTCAGCCACGCCTCCAGCCAGAAGGCGATCATCATCTCCCGGATTTTTCGCGCTGCCGTGCGATCGGAATTGAGGAAAGCGTTCTTGGCGAGCTGCTGCGTGATCGTGCTGCCACCCTGGCTCACCCCGCCGGCGCCGACGTTGGACCAGGCGGCGCGAGCGATGCCGCGCGGGTCGATGCCCCAATGCGAATAGAAGCGCCGATCCTCGATCGCGAGGAACGCCTCTCGGACGTGGCGCGGCAGCTTGGCTGCATCCACGCGCGCGCCGATGATCGCGCCGCGCCGCGCAATGGGCGTGCCGTCATCGGCGGTCAGCGTGATCGACGGCGGGGTAGGGGGCTGGAGCGAGCGCGAGAGTGGCGCGGTGACTGCGAGCCAGCCGATCGCCAGCACCAGCAGGACGATGAGCAAGCCCGTCCCACGCATGATCCAGCGCAGGATGCTGGTGCGGCGGGGCTTCGGCTCATCGCCCTCGACAGGCGCCCATTCGGACCAGTCGTCGGGGGGCGGCATGCCCCCGGTGAGCTCGAAGGGCTTCTCGCCCCCGGCGTAGCGGGGTCCGGACTCGAAATTCATGCGGTGTGTATTATCCTGCTACGACAGTTGCCGCAAGCGCCTGCGCCGTGGCACATGCCTATCATGCCGGAAACCACGGAGCGATAGGGTTGCGCGCCACCATCAAGGACGTCTCGGCAGCCGCGGGGGTGTCGATCAAGACGGTCAGCCGCGTGCTCAACAACGAGCGCTACGTCGGCGCGCAGACCCGCGAGCGGGTGCAGGCGGCCGTCGCGGCGCTGAACTTCCGCCCCAGCATGGCGGCGCGTTCGCTTGCCGGGCGGCGCAGCTTTCAGATCGCGCTGGTCTGCGACAATCCCAGTCCGCATTATCTCTTCGAAATTCAGGCGGGGGTGCGCGAGCGCTGCGAGCCTGAGGGCGTGCGGATGATCGCGCAACCTTATGACCGCGCATCGCCTCGGTTGATCGACGACATATTGGCGTTGGTCGATACCACCCAGGTCGACGGCGTGATCCTGACCCCGCCGATCACCGACCGCGACGACGTTCGCGCGACGCTTAGGCAGCGCGGGGTCCGCACGGTGCTGGTATCGCCCGGCGACGTCGGCGCGACCCCGTCCGCGCGGATCGACAACACGCGCGCCGCGGCGGTGATGACTCACCATCTGCTGGCGCTGGGGCATCGCAGGATCGGCTTCGTCGCGGGGCACCCCGATTATGCGGCGAGTGCGCAGCGTGCGGCGGGGCACCGCATCGCCTTGGCGGCGGCGGGGATCGCGGACGATCCTGCGCTGTTCGCGGAAGGCGCGTATGACTTTCCATCGGGCGCGCGGGCGGGCGGTGTGCTGCTCGAACTCCCCGAACCGCCGACCGCGATCTTTGCGGCTAGCGACGAGATGGCAGCGGGCGTGCTGACCGCGGCCCATGCGCGGGGGCTGCGGCTGCCCGACGATCTGTCGGTGGTGGGCTTCGGCGATGACGCGCTGGCCGGCTATGTCTGGCCGCCGCTGACGACGATTCGCCAGCCTACACGCGACCTCGGATGGCAGGCGGCGGACCTGCTGCTGACCCAGGTCGACGAGCGGCGTGAGATCGCATTCGAACTGGTGGAGCGGGGTTCGACGGTCGGGATCGGCATCTGACTTTCGTTCTTTCGCGCATCCTATCCGATCGCCAGCATCCCCGCGGCCAACGCCAGCGCGAAGGCAACGATCGTAGCCGCCAGGATCACGAGCAGCGGCCTCGGCCCCGCTTCCAGCAATTGCGACAAGGGCGAACGGATCGCGGTGGCCGTGACGGCCGCGGCGAGCAGGCCGGTTGCGATGCGCTCTGCCGACGTAGCGGCCAGCGCGGGCACGAGGCCGAGCGAGTTGACTCCGGCCAGCACGAAGAAGCCGACGACGAACCACGGGATGCCCGGACCCTTCGCGCCCGCCTCGCCGCGCGGCAGGAACAGCGCGACCACCGCAAGTACCGGGGCGAGCAGCGCGACGCGGGTGAGCTTGACGATCGTGGCAATCCCGCCCGCGGTATCGGAATAGGAATAGCCCGCGCCCAGCGCCTGCGCGACATCATGGATGGACGCGCCCAGCAGGAACCCGGCCCGCAGATCCGACAAGGCGAGCGCGTGGGCCGCGATGGGGTATAATACCATCGCAGTCGCGCTCATCGCCGAAATGCCTACGAGGACGAGGGTCAATTGCGCCTGGCTGGCACGCCTTTCGCCCAGCGTCGTCGCGAGCGCCATCGCCGCACTGGCGCCGCAGATCGCCACTGCACCCCCCGCCAGCGTGCCGAAGGCCGAATCAAATCCCAAGCGGCGCGCCACGATTATGCCGGCTCCGATTGTCGCAGCTACGATCGCCAACACACACAACAGCGCCACCGGGCCGAGCGAGGCGATCTGGCCGAAGGTCACGCGTACCCCGACCAGCACGATCCCCCAGCGCAGCAACGAGCGCGATGCAAACGCGAGACCAGGTGTGAGCCGCGTGTCTGCCGAAAGAAAATTGAGGGCCAGCCCGATGAGCAGCGCCATCAGCGTTAGCGGCGCGCCGTAGCGGTCGGAGATGAACCCTGCCGCCAGCGTGCCTGCCGCGACGATAGCCAGACCGGGCAGATAGCCGCGCCACGTCGACTTCGGACTCGGCTCTATATCGCCGTACAGGTCCGCGGCCATCGGCAGAATTCGGGTCTGGGTGACAGCCATGCGACCTCCTGTGTACGGTGACTAGACTAGCCGAAACGAGCCGCTTGTGACAACGCTGTCGCAAAACGAGGCGAGGGAGAGGATATGACTGCCAATCGGGGCCGCTGGGGGATCGTCGCGCTCGTTTTTTTCGCGATCATGCTCAATTATGTCGATCGCCAGATCCTGGCGTTGCTCAAGCCTACGCTCGAGGCCGAATTTCACTGGTCGGACGGCGACTATGCCAACATGCAATCGGCGTTCCAGGTTTCGGCCGCCATCGCTTTTCTCGGCACAGGTTGGTTCCTCGATCGCGTCGGCTTGCGCATCGGCTTCGCACTTGGGGTGGCGGTGTGGAGCCTTGCCGGGATGGCGCATGCCTTTGCCGGCGGGGTAGGGGGCTTCATCGCTTCGCGCATGGTATTGGGTGCCGCCGAGTCGATCGGCACGCCCGCGGTGGTCAAATCCGCCGCGACCTATTTCACGGCCAAGGATCGCTCGATCGCGCTGGGCATCGCGAACACCGCGCCCAATGTCGGTTCGATCGTGACGCCGCTGGCGATCCCGATCATCGCGGTCACCTTCGGCTGGAAGGCTGCGTTCCTGATCGCGGGTGGGCTGGGCCTTGTCTGGGTGGTCGCGTGGCTGGCGCTGAAACCCATGCCGGTGGCCGATAGCGGGGTGACCCCAGCACCAATCGCCTGGACCAGCCTGTTCGCCGAGCGCCGCACCTGGGCGATTGCGATCGCCAAGGTGCTGTCCGATCAGGTGTGGTTCTTCATGCTCGCATGGTTGCCCGACCTGTTCCATCGGATGTTTGGATTGCAGCAGGGCACCGTCGGGCTACCGGTCGCGCTGGTCTATCTGATGGCGGCGGCGGGCGCGTTGACGGGTGGCTGGCTGCCGACCCGCCTGATGGCCAAAGGCTGGAGCGTCAATCGCGCGCGCAAGACGACGCTGCTGATCTACGCCTGCCTCGTGCTGCCGGTGCCGCTCGTGATGGCAGTCGACAGCGCCTGGGCCGCGGCACTGCTGCTGGGGCTGGGGTTGTTCGCGCACCAGGGGTTCTCGACCAACATCTTCGGCCTAGCGACCGACCTGGTGCCCGCGCGCGCGGTCGGTTCGACAATCGGAATTGCTGCGTTCTTCGGCAACATGTGGTCGATCGGGCTGATCCAGCTTGCACCGGTGCTGCTTGCGGCGGGCTGGGGCTATGGGCCGCTGCTGGCAATCTGCTCGGTGTCGTATCTGATCGCGCTGGGGATCGTGCAGGTGCTGATCCCCCGGATCGTGGCGGTGGAGGATGACGGATCGGGCGCGGTGGCAATGGGGCATTGAACGAGGCTCCCCTCCCTTTCAGGGAGGGGAGAAGAAGATCAGAAGTTTACGCGCCCCGTGACGCCGTAATACCGATCGGCCTCGCGCGGGATGATGTAGCGGTAGCTGCCGCCGGGGCCGCCGCTGGTGATTGCAGCCGCAAAGCTCTGATCGAACAGGTTCTTGACCTGGAAGGTCAGTCGCGCGCGATCATTAGCTTCGACGATGCTCGCCGACAGATCGACCAACCCGTATCCGCGGATCGTCGCCGCGTCGCGAATCGCGGCGCTCACGTCGAGTTGCGAGATCTGCTTGGACTGGTACGAGCCCTGCGCCCCCAGCGCGAAGTCGACCCTACCGCCGGTGCGGATGCGGTAATCGGCGCCGAGCGATCCCTTCCACTTCGGCGCATAGCCAAGCGTCGTGCCCGGCGGGATTACCCCGGTCGTCACGCCGTTGGTGGGCACGCGGAACTGGTCGATATGCGCGTCGGTATAGGCGACGCCCCCCGAAAAGCTGAGATCGCGCACCGGCTGGAACAGCAGGTCCAGTTCGCCGCCACGTGTCGAGATGGTGCCCGCGTTGGTAAACCGCGTGACCAGCACGCCGGCCACGATGTCCGGGTTGTTTGCCTGGAAATTGTTGTACTTGGCATAATAGCCAGCGAGGTTGATGACCAATTTGCCGTCGAACAGCGTGTTCTTGAGGCCGACTTCATAGCTGTCGGCGGTCTCCGGCTCGATGACGTTGGTGCCGGTGGCGGTGAGATTGAAGAAGACGTTGAACGCCGGTCCCTTATAGCCGCGCGAATAGGTGGCGTAGGCGGTGGATTGCGGCACGACGTCGAACTGAAGCCCCGCCTTGCCCGACCAATTGTCGTTCGTCGTCTTCCCCGTGAACGGCCCGAAGCTGGGGTTGATGCCCGGCCCGGCGAGCGCGGTGACGCGCTGGTGGAACACGTTCAGCTGGTCGCTGGTGTAGCGTATGCCCGCGATGCCGCGGAAACGATCGGTGAAGTTCAAAGTGCTCTGCCCGAAAAAGGCGAGGTTCTTGAACACCGAACCGAAATTCGCGGTTCCCGTTGGGCGGGAGGCGAGCAGGATCGGGTTCGAGCACGGGGTGAGCGCCGGCACCGCGCCGGATGTGCAGGTGATGTCGTTGCGGGTGAACGTCCGCTCCGTCTCGGCGCGCGAGTAGAAGGCCCCGACGACGTAGCTGAAGAACTGGTCGGCGGGCGAGGTGATCCGCACTTCCTGGGTCAGCGTATTGCTGGTCTGCGGACCGATGTCGTGCAGTTCGTTGAACCCGGCATACGCCTGCGGCAGGAAATCGCCGTCGCGGATTTCGGTGTTGTCGTATTCGCGATAGGCCCCGATGTAGGTCAGCGTGTTGGCGCCGAGCGTCCAATCCGCCTGCGCCGAGACGCCCCAGCTCTTTTCCTCGGTCGCGGTGATGAGGTTCTGCGACACCTGGCGCGTCTCGTCGCCACGCGGCGTCGGCAGCACGGTGGCGGTGACGTTGTTGGGGAGCGTACCGATCGCCTCTGCACAGCAATCGTCCTTGCTCTCGCGATAGTCGGCGATCAGCGTCAGCACGAGATCGGGCGTCGGATCGGCGACGATCATCCCGCGCACACCGTAATGTTCGTAGCCGTTCACGCGCGTGTTGCTGCGCGCGACGTTGCGGATGTTGCCGTCATAGGTGCCGTAGAAGCCGGTGACGCGGCTCTTCACATGCTCGCCCAGCGGCAGGTCGATGGCGCCGCGGACGCGATATTCCTCGCCGTTGCCGAAGAAATAGCCGCCCTCAAGGTAGCCGCCGAGTTTATCGCCGGGGCGCCTGGTGACGATGTTGATGACGCCGGCAGACGTGTTCTTGCCGAACAGCGTGCCCTGTGGTCCACGCAGCACCTCCAGCCGGTCTATATCGACCAGGTCGCTGAACGCTTCGCCCGCGCGGCTGTAGACGACGCCGTCGACGACGGTGGAGATCGACGGCTCACCCGCGATCGAGAAGGTCGAGGTGCCGACGCCCCGCAGGAACAGCGACTGGTTGATCGCGGTGCCAGATTTGCGGAAGTTCAGCGTCGGCACCAGGTATTGCGCGCTCTCGATATTCTGCCCGCCTTTGGCGGCGATCGCGTCGCCCGAGATGACCGAGACGGCGACCGGCACGTCCTGAAGCCGTTCGGAGCGTTTCTGCGCGGTGACGACGATGTCGCCCGGAACATAGGCGCCCGGTGCATCGGCGGCCTGGGTGTCGGCGGGCTGGGTGTCGCCCTGGATGCCCGGCGCCTGGGTCGCCGCGCCGGTCGTGCCGGCGTCTTGAGCAAAAGCCGGGCTTGCGAGCATGCACGCGGCGGCGGCGGCGGTTCCCGCCAGTAGAAGCGCTTTCATCCTGTTCCTCCCTAAAATCCCATCTTGATGATGGGTTATGGATAGTGTCCCGCGTTGTCATCCGCGGTTTGCCTTTAGGGGCATGAAGCCCCGGTGTTCTCAAAAACCCAGTTCGGCCATCTCGACCACGCGCTTCTCGCGCGCGCTTATTTCTGCTGCGGTGCCGATCGCGACCGCCATCAAGCCGTCGCGCGCGGTGACCTCGACCGCGCCTCTACCGCGCACCGCGGCATTGAAGCGCTGGTGTTCGTAGAAGGTCGAACCGTGGTGGCTGCCAGCGGCGAGCGCGACCGCGTCGGTTTCGACCACGCGGCGCGTGACCTGCCGGGGTGCCATCAGCGCGCGGCGGGGCGAACGGACGATCGCGCCTTCGGGGATCAGCACGTCGAGCCGGGCCTTGTCGCCGACCGCGGTGATCTCCTCCTGGTTCGTGGCGCCCTCGGCGAACATCGACAGGTCCAGCATCGCACGCACTCCGTTCGCAAAGTCGACGGTGGTGTAGCTGTTGTCGATGATGTCGGGGCGCTTTCCGGCATAATCCTCATCGAGGTGGTTCACGTCCATCGCACCCGAGCAATAGACGCGCACCGCCTCCGACTGCGTGATGAGCCGCATGAGATCGAAGAAGTGGCAGCATTTCTCGACCATCGTACCGCCGGTATTGTGTGCGAAGCGGTTCCAGTTGCCGACCTTTTGCAGGAACGGGAAGCGGTGCTCGCGGATCGAGAGCATGCGAAGCGTGCCGATATCGCCGCCGTGCACCTGTTCGATGAACGCGGCGGCGGGGGGCATGTAGCGATATTCCATCGCGGTCCAGAATACGCGATCGCTGGCGTCCGCCTGCTCGACGATCCAACGCGCATCGGCGATGGTCGTGGCCAGCGGCTTTTCGCAGAGGATGTGCAGCCCTTCGCCGAACAGCGGCGTGAGCACGTCGCGGTGGGTGTGATTGGGGGAGGCGACGATCACCGCATCGACCAGCCCGCTGCGCGCGAGTTCGGCCGCATCGGCAAAGGCCCGGACGCCTTCGGCCCGCGCCTCGCCCAGCGCCTTGCGTGCCCAACCCAGCGAATTCTCCACCGGATCGGAGATCGCGGTGACGACCGCGCCGGGGGTGACTGCGAGATTGTTCAGATGTTCGACGCCCATCATCCCGGTGCCGACCAGACCATATCGGACTTGCTCTTCCAACGCTTCCGCCCCTAATATGACAACGATGTCTGAAATCATGCTTACACCCGATCCGCGGCCCTTGGGCAAGAGCGGAATCATGGCCTCGCCGATCGCATGGGGGATGTGGCGCTTCGCCGGCCGCCCGGTCGCCGAGGCGCGCGCGCTGGTCGAGGCGGCGTTCGCCGCCGGTGTCACCTTGTTCGATACCGCCGATATCTACGGCTTCGATGGCAAGGGAGGATTTGGCGATGCCGAGTCGCTGCTGGGGGAGGTTTTCGGCCAATCGCCCGGCCTGCGCGATGGCATGGTGCTCGCCACCAAGGGCGGGATCACCCCGCCGGTGCCGTATGATTCGAGCGCGACCTATCTGACGGAGGCGCTGGACGCCTCGCTGCGGCGGATGCGTGTCGAGCGGGTCGAGCTGTACCAGATCCACCGTCCCGACATATTGACCCACCCGCAGGAGGTGGCGCGCGCGCTCGACGACATGGTGTCGAGCGGCAAGGTCGCCGTGGTCGGCGTGTCGAACTATACCGTCGATCAGACGCGGACGCTGGCGTCGTTCCTCTCGGTGCCGCTGGCGACGACGCAGCCCGAATTCTCGCCGCTCGCGATTGATCCGCTGGCGGCCGGCACGTTGGATCAGGCGATGCAGCACGACCTTGCGGTCCTCGCCTGGTCGCCGCTGGGCGGCGGGCGGATCACGGCGCCGGTGACGGCACGCGAGCGTGCGGTGGCAGCCGCCCTGGCGCGCAAGGCGCTGGCGAGCGGTGTGGACGTGGCGGCGGCGGCCTATGCCTGGATCATGGCGCATCCGGCGCGGGCGATCCCGATCGTGGGAACGCAGAACGCCGGCCGGATCGCCGCCTTGGCCGATGTCTACAAGGTGCACTGGACCCGCGCCGAATGGTATGAGGTGCTGGTCGCCGCACGAGGGGAGAAACTGCCGTGAGCGCCCAGAATTCCAAGTATGCCCCATGCGAGATCAGCTGGTTCTCGGCGCTGTGCGACGATGATTACGAATTCCTGGGGCTAAGCGATGCCAAGCTGAAATCCAGTTGGGAGCATTGCCGCGATATCGTGATGCAGGCCGAGAGCGGCGGCTTCGACAACATCCTGCTGCCGTCGGGCTATGCGCTGGGGATCGACACCACCGCGTTCGCCGCGGCGATCGCGCCGATGCTGCGGCGCATGGCGCTGTTGATGGCGGTGCGCATCGGCGAGACGTGGCCGCCGCAGCTCGCCCGCCAGATCGCGACGATCGACCGGCTGCTGGGCGGGCGGTTGACGGTGAACATCATCTCCTCCGACATGCCCGGCGAGACGCTCGGCTCGGCGCCGCGCTATGCGCGCACGGTCGAGGCGATGGCGATCCTCAAGACGCTGCTGAACGGCGAGCCGCTCGACCATGACGGCGAATTCTGGAAGCTGAAGCTCGATCCCCCGCGCATCGGCACGGTCAGCGGCAAGGCGCCGCTCCTCTATTTCGGCGGGCTCAGCCCGGACGCGCGCGAGGCCGCGGCCAAGGGCTGCGACGTGTTCCTGATGTGGCCCGACGTGAAGGAGAATGTCGCGAGCATCATCGCCGACATGAAGCAGCGCGCGGCGAACCACGGCCGCACGTTGCGCTTCGGCTACCGCGCGCATGTAATAGTGCGCGACACAGAATCCGAGGCGCGAGCCTATGCCGACCGGCTGTTGTCCAAGCTGGATGTGCAGGCGGGCGCGGCAATTCGCGCCAAATCGCTCGATTCGACCTCCGCCGGGGTCGCGGCGCAGGCGGCGCTACGGGAGAATGCGGCGGACGACGGCTATGCCGAGGACAATCTATGGACCGGCGTTGGGCGCGCACGTTCGGGATGTGGTGCGGCGATCGTCGGCGATCCCGATCAGGTGCTCGCCAAGTTGCAGATGTACCGCGACATGGGCATCGACGCCTTCATTCTGTCGGGATATCCGCACGCCGCCGAAGCCGATCTGTTCGCGCGTCACGTCTTGCCGCGGATCGAGCACGCGCCGCTGCCACGTTAGGATTCGCCCTTAGGCGATCCGATCCGAAGGTGCGTCACGTGACGTTTTCCACCGGCATCTGGCGGCTTCAATCAGCCTAACGCGGCATGCGCCTTGCATTAACCGCGATGATGACCGCCACGTCTGCGGGAATGTCGGACGTGCTGGCATAATCGCCCTCGCCGATTCTGTAGGCGCTGCGGTTCACGCTGGCGGTGCCGCGCATCGTCGCCTTGTCGCCCGCGATAGTCAGGGTGAAGCGCACCGATGCGGGTAGCGTCATCCCCTTCAAGGCCAATGTGCCCTGGGCGAGATAGCGATCGCCGCCCAGATTGCTGAACCGGTTCGCCTTGAAGGTGGCGGTGCCGTGCGCGGCGACCGCGAACCAGTCGCCGCTCTTGAGCGTCTCGTCACGCTGCGCATCCCCGCTGAAGACGGACGCCGTGTCGATGCGGATTGCCACGCGCGAACGCGCCAGATCGTCTGAGCTGAACGCGATGTCGCCATCGAACCGCGTAAACCCGCCCACAATCGGCTCGCCCGACCAAGCCGTCCGGAAGCCCAATGTCGATCCCGGCGCGATCCGCCAGGATGCCAGCGGCTCCTTTGCGACCGCCGCGGCGGCGGCAGGCGTCGCCATCGCGCGGGGCGTGGCCGTCGGTGTCGGCGTCGGCAGAGGAGTCGAGGATGCAGCGGCCGCGGGCGCGGCAGCCACCACCGGTGCAGCGACCTTGGGCGAACCCAGCGGCAACCAGCGCAGGCCAAGACCGGCCGCGAGCACCGCCCCGGTCAGGATCACGATCAACCGCCAATCGGCGCCCGGCCTGGCGCCCGGTGCCATCCGCGCGATGCCGCCTTCGCGATCGAGCAACTGGTGCTTCAGCGCGCCCCCGACGTGCAGCACGAACAAGGCGTAGATCACGAGCACCAGATTGACGTGAACCAACGCCGCCGCTGCGTTCGCGGTCGTGCGCGCCGTCCCCGCCAACGTGGCGAACCCCGGCAGATCGGGCCAGGGAACCCCGCCGTACAGCAGGGTAGGGACCACGATCCGGCTGGTCGAAACGATGGCCCAGCCGCTGATCGGCATCGCCAGCAGCAGCCCGTAGAAGAGGAGGTGGACACCATGTGCCAGCACCCGTTCCCAGGGTTTGGCCACGATCGGCGGCGGGGTGCGGTAGAAGCGCCAGACGAGCCGCAGCGCGACCAGCAGCAGGATCGTGATACCCACCGACTTGTGGAGCTGGAACACCACGAATTTGGCCGAGCCGCTTACCGCGCCCATGCGCAGGCCAAGCCCGACTTCGAATAGCAGCAATATCGCAATTGCCCAGTGCAGCAGGATCGCGACCGTCGAATAGCGGGACGCGTGGCGTCGCGGGGGCATGATATGGGTGGTCACAATGGCTCCCGGCGGATCGCGTGGCCGCAACCATAGCCGTCGAACCCGTCGCGTCCATGGCGCTTCCATTCGCCACCGGAAACGCAGTCTTTCCTAGTCGAGCCGGTTTGCCCCGCCGAGCGGCCGGCTCTAGGATAGGACGAGGAGATGTGCCGATGAACACCTGCCCCCTCGCTGTGCACCCGTTTCGATGATGCCGACGCGGATGCTCACCGCCGGCCTCCTTGCGGTAAGTCCCTCTGCCGCGGCCGCCCAGCAGGCGACGACCACCTATGCGCCTTATCCTGGCACGCCTGAGGCTCGACCGGATACCGTGGCGGTGGCCGTCACCGGCAATCCCGGCGCCCGCCGCTTCGATCTATCCACCTCTGCGCCCCAGCGCGATGCCGCGCCTTCGCGCCGCACGATCCAGGAAAGTGGCCCGTTCACGGACACCGGCAGCGTCCACTTCGACGCGCTGTTCGCGATGGCCGCGGACGACGCGCGCCGGGCCAGCGTCGATCGCATCGGGGACGACGCGTATAACGAAGGCAAGCCAATCCCGTGCCGCTGTTTCGAAACGGGTGAGAAGTGGCATTACGTCTGGACGCGCGATCTGTCCTACGCGCTCGACCTGGGTCTTGCCGACTTCGACCCTGGGCGCGCCGTCGCCAGCCTGAGCTTCAAGACCAGTGCGTTGCGCATGCCCGCTCCCGCCGGCGTGCCCGCAGACGCCCTCCAGATCGTGCAGGACACCGGCTCGGGCGGCAGCTGGCCGATCAGCACCGATCGCACGGCGTGGGCGCTCGGCGCCGGGCGCACGCTGGCCAATCTGCACGGCGCGGAGCGTGCGGCATTCGCGCGCACCGCTCTGTCGGCGCTTCGTGGTACGCTCGAGGCGGATCGCATCGCTGCGTTCGACCCGCGCGACGGCCTGTACGGCGGCGAACACAGCTTCCTGGACTGGCGCGAACAGACCTATCCCGCATGGATCGTCGATGATCTTGCGGCGATGGCACAGATGAAGGCGCTTTCGACCAACGTGCTGCAATATCGCGCGCTGCAACTTGCGGCTGTGCTTGCTCGTGGCGCTGCCGACGATGGCACCGCGCGCCGCTATGATGGCTGGGCACGGGCGCTGCGCCTTGCGATCCGCTCCGCCTTCTGGAACGCGCGTGCCGGCCTGTTCGTCACCTATCTCACTGCCGATGCCCACCCGGCACAGGTTGCCAAATACGACCTGCTGGGCAACGATCTTGCGATCGTATCCGGCATCGCGGACGAGAAGCAGGCAAAAACGATCCTGTCGACTTATCCCTTCGCTCCCTTCGGCCCGCCGGTCGTGTGGCCGCAGGCGCCGGACACCTTCGTCTATCACAACCGTGCGCAATGGCCGTTCGTATCCGCCTACACCCTGCGCGCCGCCGCGCAGGTCGCCCATGTGGCGGCGGCGGATCGCGCGACCGATGCGCTGATGCGGGGCGCGGCGCTGCATCTGTCGAACATGGAAAATCTGGAGTGGCTGACCGGCCGTTCGCGGTTCGACGACGGGCCGGAGATCAATTCGGCGCGGCAATTGTGGTCGGTCGGCGGCTATCTGGGTGCGGTGACCGGCGCCATCTTCGGCTGGCATCCCGAACTGGACGGCATCCGACTTGCGCCCTTCCTCACCGCCCACATGCGAGCGCTGCTCGGCGATCGGCCGACCGCAACGCTCTCCGGCCTGCGCTTTGCCGGTCGTACAGTCGACATCAGGCTCATTCTTCCGCCCAGGGCACCCGAGGGCTGGTGGTATCCGGTTGCCGGCATCCGTCTGAACGGCGCCCCCGCGCCGGGCCGCTTGATGCCTGACATGCTGCTCGCGGGCGGCAACCTTATCGAAGTAACCTTTGCCCCTGCGCGTCGCGCCAAGGCGCAAGTGACCGAAGCACCTGCGGTTTCGCCGCTCAGCCACGACGATCCGCGTGTGTTCATGTCCGCGACCCCGCAAACCCCGATCGTCGAGCAAGGGAAGAGCGGACCCATGTTGCGCCTTGCTGCGGGCGGTCGCCACATGGTCTATCGCGACGGCAGCATCGCTGCGCGCGAAGTGACCGCGGTACGCTGGATTGATCCCCGCCCCGCCGACCCGGCCGCCACCGTCTGCTACACTGTCGTCGCCGTGACCGGTCTGGCTTCGCAGCCGTCGTCGCCGGCATGCGTGCGCGGATCGGCCGCCCAGACGATTGCGGTGGGCGACCCGCAGATGCGCAGCGACGCGCCGATGGTCGGAGCAGGCGAAGGCGTGGCGCTACCCACGCTCGCGCTCGGACTCGGCAAGGCTGCGACGATCGCGGGGGTGACGATCGCGGGGGCAGGTACTTATGCGGTAACGCTGCGCTACGACAATCATGTTTATGCGCTCAATACCGGCATCACCAATGCCGTAAAGCGCCTGACCATAACCTCCGCTGCAGGTGGCGCACGAACCGCGATCGTCCAGATGCCGCACATCCGCAGCAGCGGCGCTAAGCACCCGCTGCATCTCTCGAGCCGTGTGTATTTTCGGCTGGCGCCGGGCACCTACACGCTGACGCTTTCCGACTTTCTCAACATGAGCGCGTTGCAATCCAACGCTTCGTACGGCGGCCCGGGCGGAGCAGGGGGCGTCGTCAACGAAGCGCGCATAGCAGAGGTGCTGATCGACCGCATGGCGCCATAGGTCGGCGATCACCGCACCAGTTTTTCGACCTTGTCCTGCAACCGCGCCAACTCGGCCTTCAGCGCGGCGATTTCCTCGTCCTTCGATCCGGCGGCCGGTGGGGCCACAGTACCGGACGGCGGCTTGAACGCCTTGGCCGCGGTCTCGAACATCTGCAGGTTGCGCTTGGCAATCTCCGCGAAGGGGGTGTGCGCGAAGGCGCCTTCTACCGCGGTCTTGAACTGTTCCTGATTTCGTCGGAAGCTGTCCATCGACGCCTCCAGATAGCCCGGCACGACCGCCTGCATCGAATCGCCATACATCGCGATCAACTGGCGCAGGAAATTCACCGGCAACATCGTCTGGCCGCGGCTTTCCTCCTCCATGATGATCTGGGTCAGGACGTTGTGGGTGATGTCCTCCTCGGTCTTGGCGTCGATCACCTTGAAGTCGCGCCCGCCGCGCGTCATCGCGGCCAGATGCTCCAGCGTGATGTAGGAACTGGTCTCGGTGTTGTAGAGGCGGCGGTTGGCGTATTTCTTGACGACGACGACGCCGTCCTCCGGATGCTGCTTCTTCATTGCCCGCTCCCCTTGTTTCGCATGACCTTACGCCCGCGCCTTCTGCACCGCAACATCGCCGCCGCGCCGGATGAGCCCTGGGTCGTGCAGCGCCAAGTCGGTTAAGGGGTTCACACTAGCCGACACTATGGATCGGCTGGCGATAGAAGCGTAGATGGCTTCATCCAAGAGGAGTCCGTCATGAATACCCAGCCCAGCGACATCGTCATCACCGCAGCCAAGCGCACGCCGGTCGGCAGTTTCCTCGGCGCCTTTGCGACCACGCCGGCACATGAACTCGGGCGAGTGGCGATCGAGGCGGCAATGGCACAGGCAGGGGTGACGGGCGCGGAAGTTTCCGAAGTGATTATTGGTCAGGTGCTAACCGCCGCACAAGGCCAGAACCCCGCGCGCCAGGCGTCGATGGCAGCGGGCGTTCCGAAGGAAATCCCCGCCTGGGGCGTCAACCAGGTCTGCGGCTCCGGGCTGCGCGCCGTCGCTTTGGCGGCACAGGCAATTGCGACCGGCGACGCCACGATCGTCGTCGCGGGCGGCCAGGAATCGATGTCGCAGAGCGCCCATGCCCAGTCGATCCGCGCCGGCCAGAAGATGGGCGACCTCAGCCTGGTCGATACGATGGTCAAAGATGGGCTGACCGATGCCTTCAACGGCTATCATATGGGCATCACCGCCGAAAATCTGGCGGAGCAATATCAGGTGACCCGTGCCGACCAGGATGCCTTTTCGGTCCGTTCGCAGAACAATGCCGAAGCCGCGCGCGACAGCGGCCGATTCAAGGACGAGATCGCCCCGGTCACGATCAAGGGCCGCAAGGGCGACACCATCGTGGCGGATGACGAATATATCCGCACCGGCGCGACGCTGGACAGCGTTTCGGGCGTCCGCGCAGCCTTCAAGAAGGACGGCACCGTCACCGCCGCCAACGCCAGCGGTCTGAACGACGGCGCTGCCGCCATCGTGGTGATGCGTCGCGACGAGGCTGAGCGTCGCGGCTCGCCCATCCTGGCGACGATCCGCAGCTGGGCGAGCGCCGGGGTCGATCCCGCATTCATGGGGATCGGCCCAGTCCCTGCTACGAAGCGCGCTCTGGAGAAGGCGGGCTGGACGATCGCCGACCTCGACCTGATCGAAGCCAATGAAGCATTTGCGGCCCAAGCCTTGTCGGTCGGCAAGGAACTCGGCTGGGACGCCGAAAAGGTCAACGTCAACGGCGGCGCCATCGCCCTCGGCCACCCGATCGGTGCCAGCGGCGCGCGCGTGCTGACCACGCTGATCTACGAAATGGGCAAGCGCGACGCCAAGAAGGGTCTGGCAACGCTGTGCATCGGTGGCGGGATGGGGATTGCCATGTGCCTGGAGCGTTGATGTCGTTTGACTGACCAACCGTGTCTACGCTGCCTTGCGGAGCACGCGAGACAGTTGCGCGATCGAATAAGGCTTTTGGAGCAGCTCGAAGCCGTGCGTGCCGTCGCGGGCCAGGACGTCGGAATAGCCGCTCGTGAGGATCACCGGCAGGTTCGGATAACGCCGGCGGATTTCTTCTCCGAGCTCCACCCCGGTCATACCGGGCATCATGACGTCGGAAAAGACGATGTGAAAGGCGTCCGGGGCCGCCGCCAGTTCGGCGAGCGCGGACGGGCCGTCTGCGGTGAGGGCGCTGCGGTAGCCCAGTTCGTCCAGCGCCTGGACGGCGAACTCGCCGACATGCGTATTGTCCTCGACCACCAGCACGCATACGCCGGTGCCCGGTGCGGGGCCTGCTGCCTCGGCCGGCGCCGCCTGTGCGGATGTCGGCGCGGTTGCACGGGGCAAGTAGAGAACGAAGGTCGTACCCGCGCCTTCGACGCTTTCCACCCTGACGTCGCCGCCCGATTGCTTAGCGAAGCCTATGACCTGGCTGAGGCCCAGGCCGGTGCCGTGGCCGACGCTTTTGGTGGTGAAGAACGGCTCGAAGATGCGATGCAGGATGTCCGGCGCGATGCCATGGCCGGTATCGCGGACGGAGATCGCCACGAAGTCTCCCGCTACCGCGGGCTGGGCATGGTTTTGCGGGATGCCGGTCACCGGCGCCGCACCGATCGTCAACGTACCGCGCCCGCGCATCGCGTCGCGCGCGTTGACGCCCAGGTTGACGATCGCGGTGTCGAATTGGCTGCGGTCGGCCATGATGGCGCAGGCATCGCCGGGCAGGTTCATCTCGACCACGATTCGGTCTCCCGCTAAGGTTTCGACCATGTCGGCTAGCTCGCCCAGGCTGTCGCGCGCGTCGAAGAGCGCGGGGTTGAGCGTCTGGCGGCGGGCGAAGGCGAGGAGCTGGCCGGTGAGCTTTGCGGCACGCTCCGCGGTATCGCGTATTGCATCGACATAGCGCGCGCGGCGCTCAGCGGTCAGATCGGGGCGGCCGAGCAGGTCGACCGATCCGCGGATTACGGTGAGCAGGTTGTTGAAATCGTGGGCTACGCCCCCCGTAAGCTGGCCGAATGCCTCCATCTTCTGCACCTGCCGCAGCTGGTCCTGCGCCGCCTCCAGCGCGGCAGCTGCTTCCTTTTCCGCGGTGATGTGGCGACCGCTGGCGTATACGAGCCCCTCGTCCGGTGCGGCGACCCAGGACACCCAGCGCCAGCTGCCGTCGACGTGAAGCATGCGGTTTTCGAAGGCGGGAAGATCGCTGCTTAATGCGTGGTCCAGCGCACGCATGCTGCCGTCGCGGTCTTCGGGGTGAACGAAGTCGAGGTGGAGCCGTCCGACGACGCGCGCTGGATCATGGCCAAGGATCGTCGCCCAGGCTCGATTGGCCGCACGCAGTCGCCCGCTGGCATCCACGACGACCTGCAGATCCTGCGAACTCGCCCAGGCGCGGTCGCGCTCGCGGGTGCGCTGCTCGACGCGTTCCTCCAGCGTGGCGTTGAGTTCGGCGAGTTGGCGGCGCGCGACGCGTTCGTCGTCGATGTCGGTATTGGTGCCGATCCAGCGAACGATCGCGCCCTTGTGGTCGTGCAGGGGCACCGCCCGCGCAAGGTGCCAGCGATATGCGCCGTCTGCGCGTGTCAGCCGAAATTCGGTTTCGTAAGGCTCGCCGCTCGTCACCGCGGCCCGCCACGCGGCTACTGCCTGATCGAGATCGTCGGGATGCAATCGCCCTTCCCAGCCGCGTTGCAGCAGCTGCTCCGCGGTATATCCACCGTACCGATAAGTGCGTTGGTTGGCCCAATCCAGACGGCCTTGCGGCGTCGCCGACCAGACGTGGTTGGGCACCGCCTCAGTAAAGGCGCGGAAACGCTGCTCGCTGGCCTGAATGGCTGCCTGGGCGGCGCGCTGTTCGGTGACATCCTGAACGACGCCGACCATGCGAACGCATGCGCCTGTTTCATCATATTCAAATTCGGCACGGCGAGCGATGGTGCGAACCGCGCCATCGTTGGCGCGACGTATGCGATATTCTGTGGCGAGTGCAACGTCGCCCGTCGCGCGCGCGGCCGCGCCGGAGATCGACGCCGCATCCTCGGGAAGCACCAAGGCTTCGATTTCAGAGGCCGGATAGTTCGCGGCGACGGGCAAGCCGAACATCCGGCACAATTCGGGAGAAGGCTCGAGTTGATCACTTGCGACCTCGATCGCGAAGACGCCGACCCCGCCCGCCTCTTGCGCCGCGCGAAGCCGCGCGTCGGACGCACGCAGCGCTTCTGCGACTCGGTGTTCGTCGGTACGGTCGCGCAACACCTTGACGAAGCCGGTCCCAGCGCCGCTATTGTCGCGGATCGGCGTCATCTCGCCACTTGCCCAGAAGCGCTCGCCCGAGCGGCGCAGGCGCCAGCCTTCATCGCGGCTGCGGCCGGTATCGAGCGCTTGGCGGAACTCGATAGCCGGGTAGCCCAGGGCACGATCCTCGGGCGTGAAGATGCGATCGATCGGCTGGTCGAGCATCTCCGCCTCGCGCCAGCCGAGCGTTCTCTCGGCGCCTACATTCCAGCGCGTAACCCGGCCCGCCAGGTCTGTGGCGATGATTGCATAGTCGATCGCGCTGTCGAGGATTTGGCGGTGGCGCGCTTCGGACGCACGCAACGCCTCGGTCGCGACATGACGTTCGGTAACGTCGGTGCCCTCGATGAAGATCGCGACGACCTTGCCACCCTCTCCCCGGATCGGCTGATAGACGAAATCCAGCCGGCGCTCCTCCGAAGTGCCCCCGCCCGGCGACACGAGCGCGATCGGCATCGCGGTGCCGACGTACGCCTCGCCATCCGCGAACACCCGATCCAGGAGCTCAACGAAGCCTTGGTCGATGAGTTCGGGGAGCGTTTCCGCGACGGTGAGGCCGAGCACCGTGCGGTTACCCACAAGGCGGCGGAAGGCAGGGTTCGCCAGAAGGAAACGATGCTCCCGACCGACGAGAACCGCGGCGAAGCTCGGCGTCTGGGCGAACAGCAGGCGAAAGCGCGCCAGTTCCTCGGTACGGCGTGCGTCTTCTGGCGCCGGATGGTCCGTCACGGTCACCCCTTCCCCTGTACCGCGATCGTTGCGGCTTCGACCGTGTTATCGCCCATCGCGCGCGAAGACGCCATGACGTTTTGCCGAGGAGAAGGAAGGTGAGTAATGCTCAGCCCGGATGGTCCTCGACGCGAATGTCCGTATAACCCGCGTTGCGGCTCACAACCGCTCGTGCCTTGCCGCCAGCGCATATTCGTTCGACCGCAACGACGGTAGCGGCATCGCCGGGTTGTTCGATCACCGGCTCCCGGCCGGGCAGGACGCCGAAGCGGCGTAGGCCACCGCCGTCCTGCCCATCCACCTTGCCGCACACGGCCTTCGAATCGAACAGGCGAACATCCGCGAAGCGCGCGAGCGCGCCGCCCGGCGCCGCCTGGATTGCATACAGGCCGGCACGCGCCGCGCGGGCGCGATCGTGGCGGACCGTCTCCGCTGCACCATCTCCCCCGCACGCCGCGCAGCCAAGCGCGAGGATCAAGGCAGCACCGCGCGTCACTTGCCCGCGCTCACGCGCCAAATGACGTTGCCGACGTCATCGGCCACCAGCATCGCGCCGCTCCGGTCGCCGATCACGCCGACCGGACGACCGCGCGCACGGCCTTCGCTGTCAAGAAAGCCGGTCAGCACATCGACGGGCTTTGCCCCCGCCACCGGAAAGCCGCGCGATGCAAAGGGGACGTAGACCACCTTGTAACCCGACACCGGCTTGCGATTCCACGAGCCGTGTTCGCCGATGAAGGCCCCGTCGGCAAAGCTGCCTCCCAGCCGGACGTCATCGGAGAAGGTCAGGCCTAGCGCGGCGACGTGCGGACCCATCGCATAGTCCGGCCGCTTGGAATATTCCTGAAGCGCAGGGTTCTTGGGCGATACACGCGGGTCGGGATAACCTCCCCAATAATACCACGGCCAGCCGAATTGATCGCCGAATTCCACCTGGGTTAGGTAATCGGGTGCCAGATCGGAGCCGAGCATGTCGCGCTCGTTGACGACGGTCCACAATTGTTTGGTGACCGGGTTGATCGCCATGCCGTTGGGGTTGCGCAAGCCCGCGGCGTAGATCCGCCAGTTCTTGTCCTCGGGCCAGACCTGCAGGATGTTGGCGCGGTATTTCTCGGCTTCCATGCCGTTCTCGGCGATGTTCGACGCCGAACCGACCGAGACGAACAGGGTGCGGCCATCGGGCGCGGCGATGACGTTGCGCGCCCAGTGATTGCCGCCGCCATTCAGCTTGACGACGAGTTCCGGCTTGGCGGTGATCTTCGTCTGCCCATCCGCATAAGGCACGCGGACGAGCGCATCGGTGTTGCCGATGTAGAGCTGACCCTTGAACAGCGTCATACCGAACGGCGAGTTCAGCCCGGTCATGAAGACGCTGCGCCGCTCCGCTATCCCGTTGCCATCGGCATCGCGCAACAGGGTGATGCGGTTCGCGGACGGAACGCCCGCCCCCGCGCGGCCCATCAATAGTCCCATGACCATGCCGGTGATGCCGCCGCCTTTGCGCGGTGGCGAGTTGCTTTCGGCGACCAGCACGTCACCGTTGGGCAGGCGATAGAGCCAGCGAGGATGATCGAGCCCGCTGGCGAACGGCTGGACACGCAGCCCCGGCGCTGCGGTCGGCGCGCCACCCTGCCAGCCGACGACCTCGGCGACCTTAACGGTGGGCAGCGTCTGGACACGCGGCGCGCCGATCTCGGGACGCGCTCCGGCGACGCGATCCAAAGGCAGCTTCGCCTCGTCGGGCCAGGCGAGACAGGCGACGATGGCGATAGCAGCGAGGAGAACCAGGCCGATGACGATCAATATGTGTCTGCGCATGGTCGCAACGTAAGGCGACGCACGCGCAAACGAAAGGGGCCGCCGGCATCGCTGCCGACGGCCCGCTTTTAAACGATACGTCTCGTCGGGGCTTAGTCGATCCGCGGTGCGTCCGGATCGTTGTCGCCCGCGGTATAGGCACCGTCCCGGATGTCGTAGCGGTCGGCATCCATCACCTTGGCCCAAGCGCTGACGAAGTCGGCGACGAACTTGTCACCCGAATCCGCGCACGCATAGACCTCCGCCACTGCACGTAGCTGGGAATTCGATCCGAACACCAGATCGGTGCGCGACGCGGTCCAGCGTGCTTCATGGGTGTGGCGATCGGTGCCGACGAACTCCTGATCGCTTTCGTCGCTCACCTGCTTCCATGCAGTCGCCATGTCGAGCAGATGCACGAAGAAGTCGTTGGTCAGTTGCCCCGGCCGGTCGGTGAACACGCCATGCTTTTCGGCTTTGGGATGGTTGGCGCCAAGGACGCGCAGGCCACCGACCAGCACCGTCATCTCCGGCGCGGACAGACCCAATAGCTGCGCCCGATCGACCAGCAGTTCCTCCGTCGGCACGTTGAACTGCACCTGGAGGTAGTTGCGGAAGCCGTCAGCCTTGGGTTCGAGCACGTCGAAGCTCTCGGCATCGGTATGTTCGTCCGTCGCGTCGGTGCGGCCGGGGGTGAAGGGCACCTCGACGGAATGACCCGCCGCCTTGGCTGCAGCCTCGACACCTACTGCGCCGCCGAGCACGATCAGATCGGCGATCGAGACCTTCTTGCTTCCCTGCCCATCGAAATCAGCCTTGATGCCTTCATAGACGCCAAGCACCTTGGCAAGCTGCTCCGGGCGATTGACCTCCCAATCCTTCTGCGGCGCCAGACGGATACGTGCGCCATTGGCGCCGCCGCGATGATCGGACCCCCGATACGTCGATGCCGATGCCCATGCGGTCGTCACCAGTTCGGCGATCGAGAGCCCCGAATCGGCGATGGCCCTTTTCAGGCCGGGCACGTCGCCAGCATCAATCTGCGGATAATCGGCCTTGGGGATCGGATCCTGCCAGATCAGATCCTGCGCGGGCACCTCCGGTCCGAGATACCGGACCTTCGGACCCATGTCGCGATGGCAAAGCTTGAACCAGGCGCGCGCCCAGGCATCGGCGAAATAGGCGGGGTCGGCCCGGAACTTCTCCATGATCGCGCGGTAAGTCGGGTCGACCTTCAGCGCCATGTCGGCCGATGTCATCATCGTCGGCACACGCTTGCCGGGCGTGTGTGCAGCCGGCGCCAGCGTATCCTCGGGATTGCCGACGGGCTGGAACTGATGCGCGCCGGCGGGACTCTTCACGATCTCATATTCGTGATCGAGCAGCATGTCGAAGTAGGTCATGTCCCATTCGATCGGCGTCGGGGTCCACGAACCCTCGATTCCCGACGTAATGGTGTCGTCACCAAGTCCGGTGCCGTGCGTCGAGGTCCAGCCCAGACCCTGGCTTGCGATATCGGCGCCTTCCGGCTCCTTGCCGACCTTGGAAGCGTCACCGTTGCCATGCGCCTTGCCGAAGGTATGACCGCCCGCGGTCAGCGCAGCGGTCTCCTCGTCGTTCATGCCCATGCGCGCGAAGGTCTCGCGCATGTCGCGGGCCGAGCCCATCGGGTTGGGGCAGCCACCGGGGCCTTCGGGGTTCACGTAGATCAGGCCGTGTTGGATTGCCGCGAGCGGGCTTTCCAGCGCCAGGCCGGCTTCCTCGTCGATGCGGGTCTGGCCGAGCCACTCTTCCTCGGTGCCCCAATAGATGTCGCGCTCTGCCTCGAAGATGTCCTTGCGGCCGCCGCCGAAGCCGAACGTGGGTCCGCCCATCGATTCGATCGCGACGTTGCCCGCCAGGATGAACAGGTCCGCCCAGGAGAGCTTGCGGCCATATTTCTGCTTGATCGGCCACAGAAGGCGGCGCGCCTTGTCGAGATTGCCGTTGTCCGGCCACGAATTGAGCGGTGCGAAGCGCTGCGATCCCGACGATGAACCACCACGGCCGTCGCCAGTGCGATAGGTGCCGGCCGAGTGCCACGCCATGCGGATGAAGAAGGGACCGTAATGCCCGTAATCCGCCGGCCACCAGGGCTGGCTATCGGTCATCAACGCGGTCAGATCCTGTTTCACGCCTGCGTAATCGAGGGTCCGGAACTCGGCCGCATAGTCGAAGTCCGCGCCCATCGGATCGGGCGACACGCCATTCTGCGTCAGGATCTGAAGTGACAATTGCTCGGGCCACCAATCGCGGCTGGTACGGCCCAGCAGCGTGCGCAACGCGGTCGGCTGCTTTCCAGGATCGTTGAGCGGGCTGCCTGTGGTGATTGCGTCCATGCGTTTTCTCCTCGTTCTCGTCTAGATGCCAAGCCCGCGAACGGGATTGTCGATCGTGCGATGATGGTGCCGATTGGAAATTGGGTTCGACCTAAGCCGCAGTGTGCACGCGCAGGACAGATTTAGAAAGTCAGTTGAAACGATCGTATATATCGAATTCACCGATCATACTTCAGGAATCGCGATCCTCCGGCTCCGGCTTGGGCGGATGCAGGCGCAGGCGCCCGATGCGGCGTTCATCGGCCGCGATCACTTCGATCCGCCAGCCGCTGGGGTGATCCACGCATTCGCCGGCTTCGGGAACGCGGCCGGCGAGCACGGCGGTCAAACCGCCCAGCGTGTCGACGTCACTGTCGGTCTCACCCAGGCGCGCATCGACCGTTTCGGCGACATCCTCCAGTTCAACGCGCGCATCGGCTTCCCAAGCACCGCCGTCGAGCGGTACGAGCAGCGCGGTCGGCTCCTCGTCATGTTCGTCCTCGATCTCGCCGACGATCTCCTCGACCAAATCCTCGATCGTCACGAGTCCTTCGGTGCCGGAATATTCGTCGAGCACAATCGCGAGATGGACGTGGCGTGTCCGCATGTCGGCCAGCAGGTCCAGCGCGCCGCGGCTCATCGGAACGTAGAGCGGCTCGCGGATCAGATCCGTGATCGTTGCCGGATGTTCGGCGCCGGTCGCCAGGATCGCGAACACGTCCTTGATGTGGACCATGCCGACGATCGTATCGAGTTCGTCGCGATAGACCGGCAGGCGGCTGTGCCCGGCGTCGGCGAAGGTGCGCACGAGATCGGCGAAGCTGATATTCTCCTCGACCGCGATGATATCGGCACGCGGCACGCCGACGTCGGACGCGTCGCGCTCGCCGAAATGGAGCAGGTTGCGGACCATCTGGCGTTCGAGCGGCGAGAGGTCTCCCGGCTCGTCGGGGGCGGGATCGCCCTCATGCCGGTCGATCGCATCCTCCAGCTGGTCGCGCAGCCGGTCCTCGCCCTGGTCGCCGAAGATCAGCGCCTTCAGCCCGCGCCAGATGCCGGATTCGCTACTGTCGCCGTTCCCGGCGGAAGGGCCATCGGCCATGATCGGTCTTTAGTCCTCGCGCACCAGGTAGGGATCGGCGATGCCGAGGTCGCCGAGCGCTTCGCGTTCGATCGCCTCCATGTCCTCCGCCTCGCCGTCATCCATATGGTCATAGCCTAGCAGGTGGAGCGTCCCGTGCACCAGCAAATGGGTGGCATGGGTTTCGACCGCGATGCCGCGCTCTCCCGCTTCGGCCGCGCAGACTCCGTGGGCGAGGACGATGTCGCCTAGCAGCAGCTCGCCGTCGTCCGAATTCTGGCTGACGGTGTCGAGCAGGTCGCGCTGGACCATCGGGAAGGACAGGACGTTGGTGGGCCTGTCCTTCTGGCGATATTGGTGGTTGAGCGACCGGACCTCGTCGTCGGACGTCAGGCGCACCGACACCTCGACCGCGGCGCTGGTATCGAGCAGCGAGCCGTAAGGCGTGCGCGCGATCGCGGCGCGGATCGCGGTGGCGGCGAGCGCGTCCCAATCGGCTTGCGGCCAGGGGTCTTCGCGGGAGAGTTCGACGGCGATCATGACAGTGTCGCGTCCTTGAGATCGGTGTGGATGAAATCGTCGCCCTTGAAGAGAATCATGTCGGCGTGCCGTGTGGTGCAGGCATAGGCGAAGCAATCGCCCATGTTCAATCGGGCAGGATGCCGCCCCTTGCCGAAGCGCTGATGCGCGTCGAGCGCCGCTTCCGCTTCATCCGCGCCGATGGCGATCAGGCGGACGGCGAAGTCCGCAACATACCGTGATACCGCTGCGCGTGCTTCCTCGAACGCTATTCCACGGGCCACGGCGAGGCCGCGTGAGGCTTTCCAGATCGCTATGGCCGAGGTGAGAAGATCGGCTTCCACCGTTATACGTTCGTCGAAGGAATAGGCTTCGGGTTCACGCGCGAGGATCGCGACGATCGCCGAGGCATCCAAGAAGATGCTCACAGTTCGTCGTTGAGCGAGTCGTAGAAGCGCTTGTCGGCTTTCAGGCCAGTGGGCAGCGGCATCGGATGCTCGTCCCAGATTTTCTGCAGTTTCTCGGAAGCCTTCCCGCGCAATTCGTGGCGCCTAAGATAGTCGTCGACCGCGAGCTGCACGATCTCGTGCATCGGCGTCCCGCGTTCGTCCGCCAATCGGGCGATCTTTCGGACGACCTCCTGATCCTCGATCACGAACGGGGCGGACAGCGCCTGGCTCTCGGCGCGGGTCAACGGTTTGGCAGGGGCGTTCATGTCAGCCGCCCTCATACGCCTCGACGATCCGTCCGACAATCGGATGGCGGACCACGTCGCCCGCGGTGAAGCGCGCCATCGCAATTCCCTCCAGCCCCTCCAGCCGGCCGACCGCGTCCGCCAGTCCCGACCCGGCAATGCCGCCGGGGATGTCGACCTGGTTGGGATCGCCGCAGATCACCATGCGGCTGTTCTGGCCGAAGCGCGTGAGGAACATCTTCATCTGCGCCGGCGTGGTGTTCTGCGCCTCGTCGAGGATCACGAAGGCGTCGGCGAGCGTTCGACCGCGCATGAAGGCGATCGGCGCGACCTCGATCTCGCCGCTCGCGATGCGGCGCTCAACCTGCTCGGCGGGCAGACAGTCGTGGAGCGCATCGTAAAGTGGTCGGAGGTAGGGATCGACCTTCTCCTTCATGTCGCCGGGCAGGAAACCTAATTTCTCTCCCGCTTCCACCGCGGGCCGCGACAGGATCAGCCGCTGGACGCTGCCGGTGATGAGCTGCGCCACCGCCTGCGCCACCGCGATGTAGGTCTTGCCGGTGCCCGCCGGCCCGAGCGCAAAGATCATGTCGTTCGCGGTCAGCACGCGCATATAGTGCGCCTGCGCGGGCGTGCGTGGGACGATCGTCTTCTTGCGGGTGCGGATCATCACCGGCGGCTGGCCACCGCCGTCGGCGCGAATGATGCCGTCCAGCACCGGCTGGTCGGCCATCGCGATCGACGCATCGACAAGGCCCGCATCCACCTCCTCGCCGCGGCCAAGACGAATGTAGAGGTCATTGAGCACGTCGCGCGCGAGCGCCACCTGCTCGGCGGTGCCTTCCAGCCCGACGCGATTGCCGCGCGCGGTGATGTACACCCCCAGCCTGTTCTCCAGCGCGACCAGGTTGCGGTCGTATTGACCGAACAGCTGCGCCAGCGCCTGAGGCTTGTCGAACGTCAGTTCGACGCGGCTGCGATCACCATGCTGAGCGGGAACGGGCTTGCGACTCATGCGGTCCTTTCTCGAGAAGAGTGATCCCAAGCGTGGGGACTGCAAGCGCCGAGCGCAACCACCCAGAGCATAGCCAGCGCCCTCCCTCAAACGGGGGATGCGCCAGTGCGACGGGAGCGGCTAGCGCGTTCAGCGAAGGATGCTGAAGATGTTCAACGCACAAACGGCGGAACCGCTCCAGATCAGGGGTGCAGCCCCGTCGAGGGCTCGCAATTGGCGTGTTTCGGGGTGGGCGTCATGCCGTGCGCCGCGCACGAGCGTCGAGCCGCCTGACGAGAGCATCGCCCATCTGCTTAACCGCTACGAGACTTGGACTCCGGCCACTCCAGCGGAGGTTGCGGACGAGCAGCAGCGTGCCCTGTGGGTGCTTCCTGGCGAAGCACGCCTTGTGATCGTGACGGGAGAGGCATCGGCGCTGATCGGCAACCGCCGGTATGACGGTCTGGCACCGGTCGTGCTCTTCGGCCCGACCAGTCGTGCGACTCGGCTGGTATGCACCGGTCCGCAGGTGGTGACGATCTGCCTTTCGGCGCTCGGCTGGGCGACGCTCGTCGGGCGCTCCGCGGCCGCGCTCGCGGATCGGGCGGTCGCGGCCGGGGACGTGCTCGACCCCCGACTGGTCGCCGCGCTGCACGAGGCCGCGCAGTTCGACGATCGAAGCTGCATCGCCGAGCGGCTCGATCCGCTGCTGGCGAAGGCGCGGTGCGTGACGCCGGCCGACGAGTCGCTCGTGCGCGGGTTGGAGTCGATCATCAACGAGGGCTTGGTCTGCGTTGCGGAGGCGGCGGGCGTGGAACTGGGCGTCGCCAGCCATGTCGTCCGGCGCAGCGCGCTGCGGCATTTCGGCTACCCGCCCAAGGTGTTGCTCAACCGCCGCCGTTTCGTCCATGCCATGGAACGCATGATCCTGAGCGACCGCGGTTATAGCGAGGCTGCCCGGCACGGCTATTTCGACGCGTCGCACTTCATCCGCGACGCGAAACGGTTCCTGGGAATGACTCCACGGCGGTTCCTGGCACTCGCGGGCTAAGGAGGTCACTCCCAAGAAGAACCCATCGACAAACCGGATCGCAAGGCTGATGCGCCGATCTACTTATGTCATATGAGAAGCGCCACGGAAGCAGCCTACGCCACGACGTTCAGGATCGGCGTCCGGTTTCGATCTGCTGTCTCGATGCTGATGTCGGCGCGTACCCTGCGAGTCACGGCTCTGTTCTGCTTGACATAGGAAACGGTAAAAAGAACGCCCGTCAGCGCCAGCGCCGCACATCCGAATGCACTATGCTGAACCCAGGCGGGGGGCATCGTCATGCTGAGGACATACGCCATCAGGCCCATCATGCAGGCGCTCGTCATGGTTCGGTAGGTGTTGCTCGTCTCAAGTAGAACCGGAACCTTGTCGTCGACAGCTGCTGCGCGGACATAGCCGGTGAATCTAGACCGCGGGATTAGGCCTGCCCGCTTTAGCATCGGGTCGATCAACAAGGAGCCGGCTCGGCTTATCGCCATTCCGGAGACATAAAAAACCACCAGACGGGCTGCGACGTCGAGGTGGTCCAGGTCGATCAGGCCGAGTTCGTCGATTAGCAGACATAAAGCGGCACCGGGAACGAGATAATTGAAGATGTTGTACAACGAAAATTTCGACATCACTTCATTCATGCCACTCCTCCGCTGCTCTTCATGATCCCCGCTTCAACAAAGGCGCGAGATACCGCCCCGTGAAACTCCCCGCTGCCGCGGCCACAACCTCGGGCGTACCCTGCGCAACGATCTCGCCGCCCTTCACGCCACCTTCCGGCCCCAGGTCCAGCACCCAGTCAGCGGTTTTGATAACGTCGAGATTGTGCTCGATCACCACGACGGTGTTGCCCTGTTCGACGAGCGCGTGAAGTACCTCCAGCAATTTGCGGACGTCCTCGAAATGCAGGCCCGTGGTCGGTTCATCCAGGATATACAGCGTGTTGCCGGTCGCGCGGCGTGACAGTTCCTTGGCGAGCTTGACGCGCTGCGCCTCGCCGCCCGAGAGCGTCGTCGCCTGCTGGCCGACCTTTACGTAGCCTAAGCCCACCTCGACCAGCATCGCCATCTTGTCCCGGATCGGGGGAACCGCCTTGAAGAACTCGGCGGCGTCCTCAACGGTCATGTCGAGCACGTCCGCGATGCTGTGGCCCTTGAACTTCACCTCCAGCGTCTCGCGATTGTAGCGGGCGCCGTGGCAGACGTCGCACTGCACGTAGACGTCGGGGAGAAAGTGCATCTCGATCTTGAGCACGCCGTCGCCCTGGCACGCTTCGCAGCGGCCACCCTTCACGTTGAAGCTGAAGCGGCCGGGCTTGTAG
>NZ_DASVTL010000114.1:0-1646 GCF_036387595.1 Sphingomonas sp. | reverse complement strand
GGCAGGTGCCGGGTCTCGCTATGCTTGGGCACTAGGCGCGCGCCAGCTGCGCCTCGCGCGCGGTGCGGAGCTTCGCGAAATCGTCCCCGGCATGATAGCTCGACCGGGTCAGCGGCGACGACGCGACCAGCAGGAATCCTTTGGCGCGCGCGATCCCGGCATAGGCGTCGAACGCCTTCGGGGTGACGAACTCTGCGACCTTGGCATGCCGCGGCGTCGGCTGGAGGTACTGGCCCATGGTCAGGAAATCGATGTCCGCGGAGCGCATGTCGTCCATCACCTGATGGATCTCCAGCCGCTCCTCGCCCAGCCCGAGCATCACGCCCGATTTGGTGAAGATCGACGGATCGTGGCGCTTGACGCTCTCCAGCAGCCGCAGCGAGGCATAATAGCGCGCGCCGGGGCGGATCGTCGGGTAGAGCCGCGGCACCGTCTCGAGATTGTGGTTGTACACGTCGGGCCGCGCCTCGACGATCGATTCGACCGCGGCCTGCGCCTTGTTGCGGAAATCCGGCGTGAGGATCTCGATCGTGGTCGACGGCGTGGTCCGGCGCAGCGCCTGGATCACCTTCACGAACTGCGATGCACCGCCATCGGGCAGGTCGTCGCGATCGACCGAGGTGATCACGATGTGCTGCAAGCCGAGCTCGGCGGCGGCATCCGCGGTATGCTGCGGCTCCAGCGGATCAACCGCGCGCGGCATGCCGGTCTTGACGTTGCAGAACGCGCAGGCCCGCGTGCAGGTGTCGCCTAGGATCATCACCGTCGCGTGCTTCTTGGTCCAGCACTCGCCGATATTTGGGCACGCCGCCTCTTCGCAGACGGTCGCGAGGTTGAGCCGACGCATCAGCGCCTTGGTCTCGCCGAAGCCGATGCTGGTCGGCGCCTTCACGCGAATCCAGTCGGGCTTGCGCTCTCTGGCGGGCCGGGCGAGCGGGGTCATCTCGTTCATCCCGCGCAGATAGCGATGCGGGCCAATCTAGACAACCGCAGCGCGGCTACGGCGAGGAAGCTCATCGCTGATTGTGCTCCCGCGACGGCGGGAGCCCAGTAGTGGGTCCCCGCCTTCGCGGGGACACAAAGGGGGTCGAAGGCTATCGGTCTACCAAGCCCTTCAACGCCGCCACCAGAGGCACATCCGCCGGCGGCATCGGCAGGGCGGCCATCGCCTCCGCCGTCACCCAACGCAACGCACTAGCCTCCAGCGCCTGCGGATCACCCTGCCACGTCCGCACCGCGTATAGCATCAGCACGAGGTGCCGACCGGCCAGCGCCTCGCTCGCGAACGTCACCGGGGACAGCGCCTCCACCGCCACCTCGATCCCCAGCTCTTCGCGCAACTCACGCACCAGCGCCGCCTCCGGGCTCTCGCCCATCTCGATCTTGCCGCCGGGAAATTCCCACAGCCCGGCCAATTGCTTACCCGCGGGCCGCAGCTGGACCAGAACCGTGCCGTCAGATCGGATAAGCGCCGCGGCGACCACCATCAGAAGGGCCGGGACGGGCGCATCATTGGTCATTCGTTAAGTCCTAATTCGGTATTCGGTTCGCATGAGAACTCTCGCGCCCCTGGTCAGAGCAGCCATGCGACATGCCCGCCGCCTCGGGCGGGACAGCAAGGGCGCGACCGCGGTCGAATACGGACT
>NZ_DASVTL010000113.1:0-100009 GCF_036387595.1 Sphingomonas sp. | reverse complement strand
CCCCCCACCAGCAATCGCGGGTCGACCCCCGCGGCGGCCAGCCCCGCCGACCATCGCTCGGCGGCCGGGGTCGCGTAGATCAGGTCGGCGGCGCCCTCGACATTGAGCCAGCCCGGCCGCACCAACTCGCCTTCCAGCTGCCCCGCGCCCCAGCCCGCATAGCCGAGCGCGATCGTCCAGCGCGTCGGGCCCTTGCCCTCCGCGATGGCGCGCAGCACGTCGGTCGTCCCCGACAGCGCCCAGCGCCCCGCCACGTCCATCGTGTCCTGCCCGCCCCAGTCGCGCGAATGGAGCACGAACCCCCGACGCGTCTCCATCGGCCCGCCCAGATGCACCGGCGCGTCGGGCGCGTCGCCCGGTTCTATCTCAAGCTGGTCGAGCAGGGCGTGGAGGCCCAGGCCGGGGATCACCTCGCCCAGCCCGATCCCGACCGCGCCCTCCTCGTCATGCGAGCACAGCGCGATCACCGCCCGTTCGAAGCGGGGATCGCCGATCCCGGGTGTCGCAAGCAGGAATTGCCCGACGAGAAAGCGTGTTGTCTCCATCATGGCACGTCCAACGCGCGCACCGGCAAATCGTCGCGCTTGAATTGCCGCGCCGCTTGATGAAGGGGATCGGCGACGTATCCCAAGGAGTATGAGACCATGATCGCCGTCGGTGAACGCCTGCCCTCCGCCAACCTCGTCAAGGTCACGCCCCAGGGTCCCGAAGCCGTGGACAGCCACGCCTTCTTCGCCGGCCGCCGCGTCGCGCTGTTCGCGGTGCCGGGCGCTTTCACCCCCACCTGCTCGGCGCAGCACCTGCCCAGCTTCCTCAACCGCGCGGACGAGCTGCGCGCCAAGGGTGTCGACGAGATCGCCTGCACGGCCGTCAACGACGCCTTCGTCCTCGATGCCTGGGCCAAGTCGACCGACGCACGCGGCGTGACGATGCTCGCCGACGGCAACGGCCATTTCGCCGAGGCGCTCGGCCTCGACGCCGACGTGTCCAAATTCGGCATGGGCAAGCGCAGCCGCCGCTATGCGATGCTCGTCAATGACGGCATCGTCGAGCAGGTTCATGTCGAAGCGCCGGGCGAGTTCCGCGTCAGCTCCGCCGACCATCTCCTGGCCAACATGGCCTGAACGCAAACTGATCCCGGTTACTTGTCAGCGCGTCACCGGCGGCTTAACCGCCGCCGATGACCGCTTCCGACATCGTCGCCGAGCTCGACCGCCTTTATACCGCCTCCGTCGACCGGCTTAAAGCCGCGCTCACCCGCTATCTCGTCGAGGGCGTGCCGCCCACACCCGAACAGCGCCACGACGGCAGCTTCGCCTATCCCGAGATCCGACTGATCTATGGCGGCCAGGCCGACCGGCCCACGCCCATGCGCTCCTTCGGCCGGCTGGTCCTGCCCGGCGAATACAGCATCAGCGTCACCAAGCCGGGCCTGTTCGCCGATTACCTGACCGAACAGCTCACCCTGCTGATCGAGGATTACGACGTCACCGTCTCCGCCGTTCCCGGCCGCCAGGAAATCCCCTTTCCCTATGTCCTCGATCCCGGCCACGCGCTCAGCCTGGACGCGGTCTCCGCCTCCGAGCTCGCGCGCTGGTTCCCCGCCACCGAACTCGCCCATATCGGCGACGAGGTCGCGGACGGCCTTTATGTCGCCGGCGACACCCGCCCGCTCGCGCTGTTCGACGCGCTGCGCACCGACTTCTCGCTCGCGCGGCTGCGCCATTACACCGGCACCCCGGCCGAACACACGCAGCGCTTCGTGCTGTTCACCAACTATCACCGCTATGTCGACGAGTTCGTCCGCTGGGCCGCCAGCCAGCTCGGCCCCGACAGTCGCTATACCCTCCTGTCCGGCGCGGGCGGCGTCGAGGTCACGGACGCGACCGATGTCGAGCGGCTGGTCACCGACAGCGCGTGGCGGCGGCACCAGATGCCCGCCTATCACCTCGTCGCGCCCGATCGCACCGGCATCACCCTGGTCAATATCGGCGTCGGTCCGTCCAACGCCAAGACGATCTGCGACCATCTGGCGGTGATGCGCCCCGAGGCGTGGCTGATGATCGGCCATTGCGGCGGGCTGCGTCCCAGCCAGCGGATCGGCGATTATGTCCTGGCCCACGCCTATCTGCGCGACGACCATATCCTCGACGACGTGCTGCCCCCGGAGATCCCCGTCCCCGCCATCGCGGAGGTCCAGCAGGCGCTGGCCCGCGCCGCCGAGATCGTGTCGGGGCAATCGGGCGAGGAGCTCAAACGCCGCCTGCGCACCGGCACCGTGGTCACCACCGACGACCGCAACTGGGAGCTGCGCTATTCGCGCTCGGCGCTGCGTTTCTCGCTCAGCCGCGCGGTCGGGATCGACATGGAGTCGGCGACGATCGCCGCCCAGGGTTATCGCTTCCGCGTTCCCTATGGCACGCTGCTCTGCGTGTCGGACAAGCCGCTTCACGGCGAGCTCAAGCTGCCCGGCCAGGCCAACCGCTTCTATGAGCGCGCGATCAGCGAGCATATGCGCATCGGCATCGAAGCCTGCGAACAGCTCCGCCGCGAAGGCGCCAAGCTCCACAGCCGCAAACTGCGCGCTTTCGACGAGCCGCCTTTCCGCTAGGCCTGAGGAAACCATCGGACGACCACTTGCGTTACGCCTGCGAACCGATTCTGCTGGAGCAAACCGATGGCCGACGACACGCCCGACACCCCGGACACCAAACCCGCCCCCAAGCCGCGCGCGCGCCGTGCCCCGGCCAAATCCACGCCTACCCCCGCCAAGGCAACGCCCAAACCCGCCGCGGCCAAGCCTGCCGCAAAGGCGCCGCCGAAGCCTCGCTCGTCCAAACGCACGGCGACGGCTCGGTCGAAGTCGACCGTCGCCAAGGCTCGCACCGCCGCATCGAAGGCCACCGACAAGGTCGGCGGCAAATGGGGTGCCGCTGCGATTGCTGGTGGCGTCGTCGCCGCCGCAGGTGCAGCCGCCGCTTTCCTGCTACGCGGCAGCACGCCCAAGGATGCGGCCAATCCCAAGAGCGACAAGGCGCAGCAGCCCGACGGTACGGATTCGTCCAAATCTTTCGCTGCGGGCATCGCCGACGAAAATACCGTTCCGCAGGCATGATCGACGCACCCCTCCCCGCGGCGCGGAGGGGTGCTCGCTTTACCAGCCCTTCGGCTTGCCCTTGTTCTGCTTGTCGAGCCACGTCTTCAGCGGCGCGAAGTAGCGGACCAGCGCCGCGCCGGACATGTCACGGCTGCCGGTGAACACCTGCAACGCATCGGGCCACGGCTTCGACTGGCCCATCGCCAGCATCGCGTTCAGCTTCGTGCCCACCGCCTTGTCGCCATAGAAGCTGCACCGGTGGAGCGGCCCCTTCCACCCCGCCTGGCGGCACGCCGCCTCATAGAACTGGAACTGCAACACCCGCGCCAGGAAATAGCGGATATAGGGCACGCCGGCCGGCACATGATATTTGGCACCCGGATCGAACCGGGTTTCGTCGCGCGCGACCGGCGGCCTGATCCCCTGATATTGCAGCCGCAGCGCATCCCAGGACGCCTGGTAATTCGCTGGCGTCACGGCGCCCGAGAACACCCCCCAGCGCCATTTGTCGATCATCAGCCCGAACGGCAGGAACGCCACCTTGTCCATCGCCTGGCGCAGCAGCAGCCCGGTGTCCTTGTCGGCGCTCGGCACCTTGGCCGCGTCGAGCAGCCCGATCTTCACCAGATAGTCGGGCGTGATCGACAGCGCGATGGTATCGCCGATCGCCTCATGGAAACCGTCGTTGGCGCCGTTCTTGTAGAGGAACGGCTGCGCCTTGTACGCGCGCTGATAGTAATTGTGGCCGAGTTCGTGGTGGATCGTCGTGAAGTCGTCGCCGTTCACCTTGGTGCACATCTTGATGCGGATATCGTCGAGATTGTCGATGTCCCAGGCAGACGCATGGCAGATCACCTCGCGGTCGGCGGGCTTGACGATCTGCGACCGCGTCCAGAACGTGCTCGGCAGCGGCGCGAAGCCCAGTGAGGAATAGAAGCCCTCGCCCGCCCTCACCATCCTGACCGGATCATAGCCCTTGGCTTTCAGCAGTTCGCCGGTGTCATACCCCACGTCTCCCGCCCCCGCGGGCGCGACGACGTCGTAGATATTGCCCCATTCCTGCGCCCACATATTGCCGAGCAGGTCGGAGCGGATCGGGCCGGTCTTCGCCTGCACCACATCGCCGTATTTCTCGTTCAGCTTCCAGCGCGTATAGGTGTGGAGCGCGAGATACAGCGGCTCGACCTGCTTCCAGATCCTGTCGCTCAGCGCCGCGAACTGCTCCGGCGTCATATCGTACCCGCCACGCCACATCGCGCCGACGTCGCCATAGCCCAGGCCCTTGGCCCCCTCGTTCGCGAGGACGACCATCTTGGCGTAATCGGCGCGCATCGGTGCGCCGACCTGATCGTGCCAGCTCGTCCACATTTCCTGCAACCTAGCCGGGTCGCGCTCCTCGCCCATCGCGGCTTCGATGTCCGATCCGTTGATCGGCTTGCCGTCGCGGGTGCCGCGCCCCTTGCCATAGGCCGACGACATCCTGGTGGTCAGCGTCGCCAGTTCGTCCGCCGCCCCCGGCCGCGCCGCCGCCGGCAGGGTGATGCCGCCGCGCAACAGGTCGAGCTTGCGCCTGGTATCGGGCGACAGCCCCGGCAGGGTCGCGAACTGCGCCGCGTCGGTCGCCAGCTTGACCGCGAGTTCGGTCTGCTCGGCATTGGCCCTGGCGGCGAGCGCGTCGGTATCCTCGGTGATATAGGTCGCGTTGATCCAGTTCTGCTGGTTCGCCGGCACCGAGAGTTCGGCAAGCTGCTTCTCGGCATCGGCCACGAAGGCGTCGGCCTGCGCGACGGTGGGCGCGGTAGTAGGCTCGGGTGCCTGGGCGAAGGCGGGATTCGTAACGACGAGGGCAAGCACGGAAACGGCTGTACGCAGCATGCGAAGGATTCCTGTTCGATATCAATGACAACGATGTGCGCGCCGCCGCGGGGCGGGTCAAGCCGCCAGGAAGTCCGCCATCGCCTGCCCCAGTTCGGGCTTGGTGACCGAACTCATATGCCCCCCCGGCACGGCGACGTAGCGCGCGTTCGGCAGCGCCTCGGCCAGCGCCGGCGCCGAACCGTTGTCGGCATCCTCCGCACCGCACACGACCAGCGCCGGGCGATCGAACGTCTTCAGGGTGGCGAGATTGGTATCGGCGAAGGTCTCGATGATGCCGAGCAACGCGGTGGCATCGCCGCCGGTCGTCTTGAGGAACGCCTCCGCCAGCCATTCGGGCGTACCGCGCGGATGCTTGCCCAGGTTGGTCAGGATGTGGCGGAAATGCCCCGCCCGGCGACCGGTGTCGATCAGCCCCTCCAGCCCCATGCCCGAGAAGATCACCCGCCGCGGCGCCGCGCCCGTCGCGAGCATCCGCGACACCGTCCGCGCGCCGAGCGAATAGCCGCCCAGATCATAGTCGCCCAGATCTTGGCCCAGACCCAGATGGGCGATCAGCGCATGGCCATCGCGGGTCAGCGCATCGCGCGGATAGGCGGCCGGATCGTGCGGCCCGGCGCTCTGCCCATGCGCGCGCAGATCGGCCATGACGACGCGAAAGCCGCGCGCCGCGATGGCGGCGGCATGGCCGAAGCGTATCCAGTTCGTCTTCGCGTCCGAAAAGAAGCCGTGCAGCAAAACCACCGCACGCCCCTCGCCCAATTCATGCCACGCCAGCCGCGTGCCGTCGAAGCTGTCGAAGAAGCGGGTCTCGATCGGGTAATCGGCCAATATCGTCCCTCCACGCCGCGGCGAGTGCGGCCTTATCCCCGGTCCGCGACGCGGGCAATGCGGGTATCCAACGCCGCCATCCTCGTGGATGCATGCAACGCACGCACACCTGCAAAGTGCACAAGAGCGAGACCCTTCCCATCATAAGCATACTCACTATATGCTCGACATGAGTGACGGTATCGGCTTCCTGATCGGCGACGTTTCGCGCGTCATGCGGCGGCGCTTTGACGAGCGCGCCCGCGCGATCGGCGTCACCCGCCCGCAATGGCGCGCCCTCGTCACGCTGTCGCGCGAAGAAGGCGTGCAGCAGGGCGCGCTCGCCGAGCGGCTGGAGGTCGAGCCGATCACCCTATGCCGGATGATCGACCGTCTGGCGGATGCCGGCCTGGTCGAACGGCGGCGCGATCCGGGCGACCGCCGCGCCTGGAACATCTATCTCACCGATCGTTCGCGCCCGCTTCTGGCAAAGCTGCGAGTGGTCGCTGACGAGGTGTTCGAACTCGCGCTCGACGGCGTCGACGAGCACGAACGCACGATGCTGACGGCCACGCTCGAACGCATCCGTACCAATCTGTCCTGCCCACCCGATACCCGCGAGACCGCTCATGGCTGATGCCGATCCCCAACGCGACCTGCGCCTCGACGCTGCTCCGGCCGAAGAGGCGCCGCCCGCGCCCAAACGGCGCTGGCTGCGGCCCGTGCTGCTCGTCAGCGTGCCGCTGATCGTCCTCGCGGTCGCCGCCTATCTCTGGGCGACCTCGGGCCGCTTCGTCTCGACCGACAATGCCTATGTCGCGCAGGACAAGGTATCGGTCTCCGCCGACGTGGCCGGGCGCATCGTCGAGGTCGCGGTGGCGGAGAATCAGCCGGTGAAGGCGGGCGACCTGCTCTTCCGCATCGACCCCGCACCCTACAGAATCGCGGTCGCGCAGGCCGATGCCGCGATCGCCGATGCGCAGGTGCAACTGGCGACTTTGCGCTCCAACCTGCGCGGCACCGGCGCCGATATCCAGGCGGCGCGCGACACGATCCTGTCGGCGCAACAGGATTACGATCGCCAGTCGCAGCTGATGGCGCGCGGCTTCACGACCCGCGCCCGGCTCCAGCAATCGCAGCACGCGCTCGAACAGGCGCGCGCGACCCTGCTGAACGCGCAGGCGACCGCCGACGAAGCCCGCGCCAAAGTATCGACCGGCGCCGCGGTGCCGGGCGAGAATCCCGCGATCGCCGCAGCGCGCGTCCAGCGCGCCAAGGCCGCGCTCGATCTCGCGCGCACCGCGGTCCGCGCGCCGGCATCGGGCATCGTCAGCCAGTCGGACCGGCTCCAGGTCGGCCAGATGATGATCTCCGGCCTGCCCGCGGTCAGCATCGTCACCGACAGCCGCAGCTGGATCGAGGCGAACTTCAAGGAAACCGAGCTGAACCACATGCGCGTCGGCCAGCCCGCCGAAGTGACGTTCGACGCCTATCCCCGACTGAAGCTGAAAGGACATGTCGCGTCGCTCGGCGCGGGCACGGGTTCCGAATTCTCGGTGCTCCCGGCGCAGAACGCCACCGGCAATTGGGTGAAGGTGACGCAGCGCGTGCCGGTGCGCATCGCGATCGACGAGCGCAGCCCGCGGCCGCTGATCGCCGGCCTCTCCGCCGACGTGCGGATCGACGTCCGTGGCGACCGCTAGTCCGTCCGGCGCCAGTCCGTCCGGCAAGGCAGCAGCGCCTGCCGCGGCGCCTGGGAAGGCCGCGCTGCCGGTCGCCCAGCGTGGCCTGCTCACGCTCGGCGTCATGGCGGCGACGATCATGCAGATCCTCGATTCGACGATCGCCAACGTCGCCTTGCCGCACATGCAGACTTCGCTCGGCGGCACCGCGGATACGATAACCTGGGTATTGACCAGCTATATCGTGGCGTCGGCAATCGCGATTCCGTTGACCGGCTGGCTCTCCGACCGAGTCGGCAGCCGCAACCTGTTCCTGGCGTCGGTCGGCGGGTTCATCATCGCGTCGATGCTCTGCGGCCTGGCGACCAGCCTGCCCGAGATGGTCGCCTTCCGCGTGGCGCAAGGCATCGCCGCGGCGTTCATGAACCCGCTCAGCCAGACGGTGATGATGGATATCAACCCGCCCGAGCGGCAGGCCAAGGCCATGTCGATCTGGGGCATGGGGATCATGGTCGGCCCGATCATGGGGCCGGTGCTGGGCGGCTGGCTGACGGACAATTACAACTGGCGCTGGGTGTTCTACGTCAACCTGCCGATCGGCATCGCGTGCTTTGCGATCCTCTGGGCGCTGCTGCCGTCGCGGCCGATCGCCCGGCGCCGGTTCGACCTGTTCGGCTTCTCGCTGCTCGCGATCGCGGTCGCCAGCCTGCAACTTATGCTCGACCGCGGGCAGAGCGAGGACTGGTTCCAGTCGTGGGAGGTGTGGATTGAGGGGATGATCGCGCTGTGCGCGGCGTGGATGTTCTTCGTCCACCTGTTCACCGCGAAGAACCCGATGTTCGATCGCACGTTGCTGGCCAATCGCAATCTGGTGACGGGGCTGTTCTTCATGCTGGTCGTCGGCGTGCTGATGATGGCGACGATGGCGCTGCTGCCGCCGATGCTCCAGTCGCTCTACGGCTATCCGGTGCTCGACACCGGGTTGCTGCTGGTGCCGCGCGGCATCGGCATGGTCGCGACGATGTACGTCGCCGGGCAGCTGATCCAGCGCCAGGTCGATCCGCGGCTGATGGTGGGATCGGGGCTGGTCATCGCCGCCTTTTCGCTCTGGGAGATGACCGGCTGGACGCTGGTGATGGACAGCACCCATTTCGTGCTCGTCGGGCTGGTGCAGGGTGCCGGGCTGGGGCTGATCTTCATCCCGCTCAACATCATCGCCTTCGCGACGCTCGACCCGCGCTATCGCACCGAGGCGTCGAGCCTGATGAACCTGTTCCGCAACATCGGCGCGTCGGTGGGCATCTCGGTCGTCACCGCCTTGCTCGCGCGCAACATCCAGACGAGCCACCAGGAACTGGGCGGCCACATCACCGGCTACAGCATCGACGCGGTCGATCCCTCGGTCACCGCGATCCTGGGATCGGCGGGGCAATCGGTCACCGCGATGCTCAATGCCGAGGTGACGCGGCAGGCGGCGATGATCGCGTATCTCGACGATTTCAAGCTGATGATGATCCTGACCGCGGTCGCGGTCCCGCTGGTGCTGCTGCTGAAACGGCCGGCATCGAAGGCGCCGATGAAGGCGGGCGCCGACGCGATGGGGCATTGAGGCCGGGTCAGCGGCGCATCATCAAGGCGATGAACTCGGCCGGGGCGGGGTTCTCGGCAAAGGCCGGCACATCATCGGGAAGTGCGACCCACGATTGTTTGCGCGAGAGCCAGATGTGCGCGCGCGGAACCAAGGTCTCGCTGTCGTCGAGCGTCCCCGCGCGGACGACCGCGATACCGGGCCGGGCGCTATTGGTGTTGTAGATGCGGGTGTGACACGCCGCGCAGGCATGCTGGTGCGAGGTGGCGCCGCTCGGCCCGGTCACCTCGAACGCGACCAGCGGCCCTTCGGCGGTTACCGCGTCTTCGCGCACGAAGGCTTGTTCGGAGAACGCGCTGCCCGACCACGTCTGGCAGAAGCGGCAGTGGCAGCAGTAGACCGGGGCGCATGGTCGCCCGCAAGCGTATAGCGCACCGCGCCGCAGTGGCATCCCCCGGTCATCATCCTCCCGTTCCTCCCAGCCTCACCCCTTCTGCAAATACCGCCGCCCGAGCAGTTCGGCGATCTGCACCGCGTTCAATGCGGCACCTTTGCGCAGATTGTCGCTGACGCACCACAGCGACAGGCCGCTGTCGACGGTGGGGTCTTCGCGCACGCGGCTGATGAAGGTCGCGAAGTCGCCGACGCATTCTACGGGCGTGATGTATCCGCCGTCCTCGCGCTTGTCGATCAGCATGACGCCGGGCGCCTCGCGCAGGATGTCCTGCGCGCATTCGGCGGATATCTCGTCCTCGAACTCGATGTTGATCGCCTCCGAATGGCCGACGAACACCGGGACGCGCACGCAGGTCGCGGTCACCTTGATCTTGGGATCGAGGATCTTCTTCGTCTCGGCCACCATCTTCCATTCTTCCTTGGTCGATCCGTCGTCCAGGAAGCTGTCGATGTGCGGGATCACGTTGAAGGCGATCTGCTTGGTGAACTTCCTCGGCTCTGCGGGATCGCCGACGAAGATGTTGCGCGACTGTTCGAACAGTTCGTCCATCCCCGCCTTGCCCGCACCCGAGACCGACTGATAGGTCGCGACGACCACGCGCTTGATCCGCGCGGCATCGTGGAGCGGCTTGAGCGCGACCACCATCTGCGCGGTCGAGCAGTTCGGATTGGCGATGATGTTGCGCGCGGTATAGCCCGATATCGCCTCGGGGTTCACCTCGGGCACGATCAGCGGCACGTCTGGGTCCATCCGGTAGAGCGACGAATTGTCGATCACCGTACAGCCCGCCGCCGCGAACCGCGGCGCGTGGACCTTGGTCCCCTCCGATCCGATCGCGAACAGCGCCATGTCGTATCCCGCAGGATCGAAATGCTCGATGTTGCGCACCTTGAGCATGCGCCCGGTGTCGCCATATTCGATCTCGTCGCCCTGGCTGCGCGACGAGGCGAGCGCGACGATCTCGTCCGCCGGGAATTCCCGTTCGGCGAGGATGTTTATCATCTCGCGCCCGACGCTGCCCGTCGCGCCCGCGACCACTATCCGATACCCCATCATCAATTCCCCAAGCGCAGTGCTGGCGCCGCATAGCCGCCACGGACAGCCAGGCCAAGCGTTGCAGGGCGCCAAACCTAGGCCGGTACGCTCACGCCGGCAGGGCGGTCGGCCCGGGCAGCGGCTCCGCATCGACGGCGCCGCGCACGCGTCGGAACGGCTGACGTTCCAGATACGCCAGGCTGCGCCACACCCATTCCAGCGGCCGCTGACGAAATAGCGGGTCCACACGTTCGCGACCACGACCAGCCCGGCGATCACCACGGTCGCAGTCGCGGTCAGCCCGGCATAGCTCATCGTCCCCCACCAATTCAGGCCCCAGGGTGCAAAGACGATCCAAATCCCGACGATCGTCTCCAGGAAGTACAGCGAGAATGCCGTCCGCCCCGCCGCCTTGAACGGCGACAACATTGTGCGCCCGGCATGGGTCTGCATCAGCAGGTTGACGAGCGCGACATGGCCCAGCGACGTCGCGATCCGCGCATATTCCTCGGTCATCCAGATCGTCTTGGGGATCGGTTGGAACGTCATGATCTCGTTCGCGCCGATCCACCGCGCCGTCAGCCCGAACCCATAAGCGCACGCCGTCAGAATGGCGTAGAAGCGCGACGAGCGCCCCCCCTGGATGATCCGCCATTTCCACAGCGCGATACCGATCAGCATCACGCTGGCGGCTTCGACGACGCCGAAGAACAGCTCTCCCTTGGCCTGGATCGCCAGCCAGGCGCCCCACAGGAATGTCGCATAGGCGACCAGACCGCCGTCGGCATGCGCCTTCGCCTCGGCGTCGACCTTCCTCTTTTCCTCGGCGTCCAGCTTCAGGCGATCCAGCTTTTTCTGCCACGCTGCCATCGCCGTCGCTTCGTCCTTGGTCAGGGGCACGCGCTGCGCCTGATGCTGACGCGCGCTGGTCACCTGCGCGGCCATCTGCGTGCGCGCGACATATTCGCCCGCGCTCATCACCGCGGTGACGGTGGCGAACAGCAGGCCGATAACCAGCAGCCAGCGCGCGGCCAGCTTGCGGAACGGAAACAGGAACAGCGCGGCCAGCGCATAGACGTGGAGGATATCGCCCGGCCACAGCATCACGAACACGTCGAACAGCCCGAACGCCAGCAGCCACAGGTTGCGCCGGAAATACAGATCGGCGACCGCGACCGGGCCGTCCGGCGTCATCGCCTTCGCGGTCAGCACCATCATGCCGGCCCCGAACAGCATCTCCAGCATCCCGCGCTGCGTGCCTTCCGCAAACACGTTGACCAGGAACCACGCGTGCTGATCCGCCGCGGTCCAGCCGATCGAGCGGATGTCGTTCATCTGCAACCAGACGGGCGCCCCCATGAAGGGGATGTTCATGTAGAAGATGCCGAGGATGGCCAGTCCCCGAAGCACGTCGAGTACCTCGATCCGGTATCGTCCCCGTACCGGCGCCAACCCAGCCGTCTGACCGTCAATCATGCAAGCCCCCCGGCCCCGTTCGCGCTATCCTCACCAACGTGCGTCGGTCGCGGCCGACAGTCTTGGACGAATGCGACACGGCAGGGGCAATTTCACTTCCGCTCCTTGACCGTCCGATCGAGGAAGCCGAGGATGGTGCGCCACAGGTGCTCTGCGACGCCCGATCCGCCGACGGCATGGGTCTGCCCAGGATAGAACATCATCTCGAACGGCGTCGCGCTCGCCTGCATCTTGGCGGCGACCGCGGTCGAATTGTCCAGGAACACGTTGTCGTCTGCCATGCCGTGGATCAGCAGCAATGGATCGCGGATCGCCGAAGCGTCCTGAACGGCGGCAGAGCCGGCGTAGCTCTGCGGATCCTTGGCAGGGTCTCCAAGATAGCGTTCGGTATAATGGGTGTCGTATAGCTTCCAGTCACTGACCGGCGCGCCCGCAACCGCCGCGGCATAGACGCCTGGGTTCTTCTCGAGCATCTTGAGCGACATGTAGCCGCCATATGACCAGCCATAGGTCGCGATCTTGGTGGGTTCGACGAAGGCGAGCGACTTCAGGTAATTAGCGCCCGCGAGTTGGTCCTCCACCTCCACGCTGCCCATGGCATGGTAGATCTGATCCTCGAACGCCTTGCCGCGATTGTAGCTGCCGCGATTGTCGATCTGAAACCAAATCCAGCCCTGCTGCGCCAGGAACTGCGGCAGCGGCCCCGCCCAGCCCCGCGTAACCTGCTGACCGGTGCCGGGACCTCCGTAATGCTGGAAGAACACCGGGTATTTGCGGCCCGGATCCAGCGGCGGGGTAATCATCTTCCAATGGAGCGTCGAACCATCGGCAGCCTTCAGCGTGCCGAATTGCGTAGGCTGGTGGTCGGCCAGATAGGGCTGGTAGGGGTGACCGGGAGCGACTGCATTCTCGTTGATCCACGACAGCCGCTGTCCGGCGGCATCGGCGAGATAGACCTGGGTGGGCTGATTGGGACTCGAGCGCGACACGATGAGCCGCGTGGTGCTCGCATCCATCGTCGCCGAATTCCACCAACCGCGCTCGGTAAGGCGCGCAGGAGCGGAGGCGCGCGCGATGTCGACCGAATAGAGATGCTGCTCGAGCACGTCGGTCTGATTGCCAGTGAAGAACACCTTTCCCTTGGCCTCGTCGACGCCCACCAGACCGGTGACCACCCACGCGCCCTTCGTCAGTTGCGTCCATCTGCCGCGCGCGAAGCGGTAGAGGTGGCCGAAACCGTCGCGCTCCGATCGCCAGATCAGACTGCCGTCGGCCAGCGCATGATATGCATCGGAGAGATTGAGCCAGCTGCGCGCGCCCGCCTTCTCGGTGAAAAGGATCGTCGATTTGCCGGTCGCCGGATCGACGCGCAGCATGTCCAGGCGTTTCTGATCGCGGGACTGGCGCTGGACCAGCAACCCCGACCCGTCCGGCAGCCAATCGACCCGCGCCAGGTAGATGTCGGCGTTGCGCCCGAGATCGACCTTCACACGGGACGTGCCGTCGGGTTTCATGATGTAGAGGTCGACGGCCGCGTTCGGCGTGCCGGCTGCGGGATAGCGCTGCTCGTACACCTTCGTCCCCGTCGCACCGATCGCCGCGCGGGTAGCGACGTGGACGCGCGCCTCGTCGAAGCGCTCAACGGCGACGAAGCGTTCGTCGGGCGACCACCAATATCCGGTGCGACGGTCCATCTCCTCCTGCGCGACGAACTCCGCCTCACCGAAGTGCACGGTGCCGCCACCCTCGGTCGTCACCGCCCGCACAGGTCCGCCATCGAGCGGCTGTACGAAAAGGTTCTGATCGCGGACGAAGCTGACGAAACCGCCCCTGGGGCTGACAACGGGGTTCAATTCCCCGCCGGGCGTGTCGGTAAGCCGCCGCACCTTGCCGTCCAGGGTAGCCAGATACAGGTCACCGTCGATCGGCACGAGGATCGACCGGCCGTCGGGTGCGAAATCATAGGCGACGATGCCGCGCGAACCGCCGATCCGGGCGCGCTCACGCTGCATCTTCTCGGCTTCGCTCAGTTCGGCGCCGCTGCCGATCGCCTTCGAATCGACCAGCATCCGCTCGTCGCCGGTTCGAGTGTCCTGCGCCCACAGATCGAGCCTGTCGCGATCGTCGGCGCGTGGCCTGAGCGACGTCAGCAGCGTGCCGTCGGGGGACAGCCGCAGGGCGCGCGGCTGCCGCCCCGACAGGTCGGTCGCACCGAAGACCGCGCCGAAGGTCAACCCGGTCGGCGTAGCGGTGGCGACGGGATCGGAAGCGGCTGGCGTCTGTGCCTGATCAGCGGCCATCGCCGCGCTCCCCGAAGAGGCAAGAGCCAGTCCCAGCAGCCATGCACGCATCCCATCTCTCCGTACCCATTCCGGCGAACGGCTTATCGCCACCTATCTCGGCCACGTCAAAGCCGCGGATCAGCCCGCGCAAAGCAGGAAACCGCAAAGTGCCGCACATTTAATCTTGGTTGGGCAAATAGGGGCAAAGAATGGGTTTGTACGTTCCCAACGAGATGGCATGTACTTACGACAATGTTGGCGGGGGCCATGACAATCAGAAACAGCGATCCGGACGCAGTGATCGACGGCATCTATGCTTCCGTTCTAGAAGCGTCGTCGGTCGATCTGCAGAGACTACTGAGCACCGCGCTCGACTCGCCGATGTCGACGCTGATGCGGATCGATGAAGCGGTGACGTCCATATCGTCGATCGGCTTCAACCCCGCGACGCTGGAATCCTATGACGAGCATTTCCATCGAACCGATCCCTGGATCGCGGCGGGCATGAGCTTACCCTTGGGCACGGCGATCAACGTCGAGCGACTGGTATCGCGTGATGTATATCTTGCCAGCGAATTCTATCATGACTTCATGCGTCCTCATGGTGATGCCACCCAGTTGATGGGGGTCATGATCCCCGCCGATCAGGCACGTTACTCGCTTACCTTCATGCGGATCGGCGGACAGCCGGACTTCGATGAAGCGCAAGAGCAGCAGTTCGCGCGCTGGACGCCACATCTTCGCCGTGCATTCGCGACTCGCGACCGCGTTGACGGGCTGAGGCGGGCCGAAGGCAATATATGCGGCACGCACGCCGATACGGATTTGATCCACATGGTGGTGTCGACCGACCTGACGATCCGATGGATGAGCAGGGACGATCCGGGCACGATTGCCGGATTGACCGTCCGCAAACGACCGGCCGGAACCGCGAAAGTCGAAGCATCCTCGCCGGAAACGCAGACGGCTTTGCTGCGTGCAGTCCATGCGGCCACGGGTCACCCGCGACTGAGCGGGGCGGTCAGGCATGGCGAGGACTTCATCCTCGTCGATCCGTGCCCTTGGGACACCGGAGGGGAACCCGCCGCGCTCATCCATCTGCCGGATCGCGCCGCCATCGAGACCCGCGCCATCGAACGCGCGACGAGCCTGTTCGGATTGACCGCGGCGGAGGCCGCGCTCTGCCGACCGTTGATGCACGGTGATACGATCGAGCGGCACGCCTGTGCGATGGGATTGTCGCCGTGGACGGTGCGCACCCATCTGAGGAACATCTTCGGCAAGACGGGCACGGGGCGGCAGGCCGAACTCGTCGCCTTGCTGCACCGGATCGCGCGCTAGTCCATACGGCAGAGGGGCACGGGGAGGATGCCCCCCGCGCCCGCTGCATATCCGCGATCAGCCGATCATTCGGCGGCGGCAGTGCCCTTGGCAGGACGCGTGTCGCGGCGCTCGGCAATACGCGCCGACTTGCCGGTACGACCGCGCAGATAATACAGCTTCGCACGCCGCACCGCGCCCTTGCGGACGACGTCGATCGATTCGATATTCGGCGAAAACAGCGGGAAAACGCGCTCGACGCCCTCGCCGAAGCTCATCTTGCGAACGGTAAACGACGACCCCATGCCGCGGTTCGACCGGGCGATGCACACGCCTTCGTAATTCTGGACGCGGGTGCGCTCGCCCTCCACGACCTTCACGCCGACCTTCAGCGTGTCGCCTGCACGAAATTCGGGGATTGCGCGCTTGGCGGTCAGCTTGGCGATCTGCTCGGCCTCGAGCGTCTGGATCAGGTTCATCGTACTTCAGTCCCGTTCGTCGCCGCGCGCCAGAGGGCGACCGACCCGAGCACCGACGTGGCGCTCCCAGAGGTCCGGCCGCCTTAGCCGTGTATCGGTCTCGGCCTGTGCTTGCCGCCAGGCCGCGATCCTCGCATGATCCCCCGATCGCAGCACCTGCGGGATCATGCGCCCCTCCCACTCCTGCGGTCGGGTGTAGTGAGGATATTCCAGGAGGCCGCTCTCGAAGCTCTCCTCGTCCCCGCTCGAAGCCGCGCCCATTACGCCGGGAAGCAGCCGGACGCAAGCGTCGAGCAGTACCAGCGCGCCCATCTCACCGCCGGAAAGAACATAGTCCCCGATCGACACCTCTTCGACGGCCCGGGCCGCGAACAGGCGCTCGTCGAACCCCTCGAACCGCCCACACAGAAGGATGACGCCCTCCCCCGCCGCCAGATCGCGCACCCGCGCCTGGGTCAGCGGTACGCCGCGCGGCGTCATCGCGAGCACCGGCCGGCCGTCGACCTGCGCGTCGAGCGCGGCGGCGACCACGTCGGCACGCAGCACCATCCCCGCGCCACCCCCCGCCGGCGTGTCATCGACCGAGCGGTGCTTGTCCGTCGCGAAGTCGCGGATGTTTACCGGGTCCAGCCGCCAGCGTTCCTCGCGCAACGCACGCCCGGCGATCGACACGCCAAGCGGACCGGGGAACATGTCGGGATAGAGGGTGAGGACGGTGGCGTGAAAGGTCATCGCGACGCGACGGCCCAGTTGGTCGGCCACTGCGGCCGCAGCCTTGCAGGCACCCCAATCGCCATCGCCGCCACGCCCACGGGAAACAGAATGGGCCAAAGGGCATCCGTCATGCCACGGTCCAATTCTCGACCCTGAGACCAGGTACGTCGGTGAAGTCACCTACGTTATTCGTCGCAACGATCAGCTTCAGCGCCAGCGCATGCGCCGCGATCAGGCGATCGAAGCTGCCGCGGCGGAACGGCACGGCCCGATAGATCAGCGCCGCGGCGGCATCGAACGGCATCACCGGAATGATCGAGAAGAACGCGGCTGCCTTGGCGTATTCGGCGTGATCCGCCGGATTGATCTTGCGCATGACCTCAGCATAAACGATCGCAGACGTCACCACCGCTCCGGGCGCGTGTCTTTCCAGACGTTCACGAACCATTGGAGAGGCACCCTGAAGCACGTAGATGCACAGGTTGGCATCAAGCAGAAATTGCGGATCGGCCACGCTACAGCAGCTTTCCTTCCCAATCCAATTCGCGCGGTTCCATCATACGCTCCTCGCGGGTCAGCGGCTTGAGACCCGGACACGATCCCCAGATTCCGGTCAGGTCGATCGTCTTGCGTTCGACGGGCGCAGGTTCGAAGGCATATTTCCCGTGTTCCTCGCGCAACACCATCTCGTCTCCATCGTTCAGGCCGAGCGCCTTCGGCAGGCGGAGCGCGACGGAATTTCCTGACTTGAAAACCTTTGCCCTATATTCTCTGCTCATCGGACCCTCCGTATGCACGGGATGTATATACATGACGCTTGCGATACAAGGCTGATGGACGATTGCATCATCATCGGCGCCGGGCCGGCCGGGCTGACCGCGGCGATCTATCTCGCGCGGTTCCATCTCTCGATCCGGCTGTTCGACAGCGGATCGAGCCGGGCGGCGCTCATCCCGTGCACGCACAATCACGCAGGGTATCCCGAAGGCATTTCGGGCAAAGAACTGCTCGCCCGGATGCTGCGCCAGGCGGAGCAATATGGCGCGACGCGCGAGTTGGTAGAGGTTGCCGCGATCCAGCGCGAAGACGCCGGGTTCGTCGTTACCACCGATTGCGGGCGATATCCGGCGCGCACCGTGCTGCTGGCGACGGGGGTGGTGAACAACCGGCCGGACTTCCCGGCCGAAGTCCACGACGCCGCGCTTGAACGCGGGCTGATCCGCTATTGCCCGATCTGCGACGGCTATGAGGTCACTGACAAGCGCGTGGGCGTGGTCGGCAACGGCGACCACGGCATGCGCGAGGCGCTGTTCCTGCGGGGCTTCACCCGCGACGTGACGCTGATCGCGCCCGAGGGTTCGGTGGAGCTGGACGACGCCTGTCACCGTGCGCTCGACGCGGCCGGGGTGAAGCGGGTGGACGGCCCGTGCAGCGGCTGGCGGATCGAGGGGGAAACCATCGCCTTCGACACGGCCGCGGGGCGGCTCGCCTTCGACAGCGTGTATCCGGCGATGGGATCGCGCATCCGATCCCGCCTGGCGGTCGCAGCCGGGGCGAATGCGAGCGAGGACGGATGTCTGGAGGTCGACGACCATCAGCGGACGTCGGTGCCCGGCCTGTTCGCAGCCGGTGATGTGGTGAAGGGCCTGGACCAGATCAGCCACGCGATGGGCGAGGCCGGGGTCGCTGCGACGACGATCCGCAACTTGCTGAATGAAGAAAACCCGATTCGCAGGTAGCGCAGCGCGGGCGCGGCGGCATACCGCGCGTTCCAAACCGGACGAACCACACGCCACGTCGAAACGCGAACGGGCCTCGCGCAGCAGCCGCCATTCGAACGGTGGTCGAGCGATGCGGCAGTCGAGAACCTGGAGGGAAGAGCCATCGGGCGCGTCTGCCGGACTTGCCGGGTGTAGGACAGCGCCGCCCCATATGGCCCGGACGCGGCGGCGAGGCGGACGCTATGCGACGAAAGCGGCGGCGACGACCAGCCAGTCGGTGTTCCATTCGGGAATTGCTTCGGCGCGCATCGGCGCCATGAAGCGATGTCCATCATCCCCTTCGATCTCGATCACGTCGCCCGCCCCGAAATTCTCGACCGCGACGACATGGCCGAGCGCGGTGCCGTCGGTGGACACCGCAGGCAGGCCGATCAGATCGGCGTGATAATATTCGCCATCGGCCAGAGGGGGCAGCATGTCGCGCGGGACGCTGAGTTCCGTGCCGCGCAGGGCCTCTGCCGCGTTGCGATCGGCGATCTCGGCGAAGCGGGCGATCGTGCCGTTGCCGCCGGTGCGCGCCGATTTCAGGGTCAAAGCGCCGTTGTTGAACGTGCGGTAGGGCGCGATGTCCTCGGCGAATATCTTGAGACGCACTTCGCCCGCTATGCCGTGTGCGCCGATGACGACGGCGAGAACGATGTCGCCATCGGCGCGAGTTCCCTCAACCCGCGGGCGAGCCTTCGCCGGGGGTGTCGTCTGCGCCTTCGACCGGCTCGTCGGCGGAGACGCCGTGGTTGGTGGCGTCTTCGTCGTCATCGCGCGCGGTCCTGGGGTCTGGCAGTTCTGGCGTAGAGCTTGGATTATTCGACATGGGTCATGCGCTCCTGGAGACATTCGCCGCCGAGAAACGCATGACCACGCGATTTCGATGCTTACTCGGCGACCGCTTCGGCAGGCTGCTCGGCTTCGGCTTCCGGCTCTGGGGCAGGCTCGGGCGCAGGTGCGGCGGCGGCAGCCGCTGCGGCTTCCTCCTGCGCCTTCAGCTTCTCGGCCCGCTCTTCGGCGCGCTCGGTCGCCTTCTCGCCCGGCTTCCCCTTGTTCGGGTTCTCACGCGATGCGCGCTCACGCACGCCGGCAACGTCGAGGAAGCGTGCAACGCGGTCGGTCGGCTGGGCGCCCACCGACAGCCAATGCTTGGCGCGATCGGCGTCGAGCACGACGCGCTTCTCGTCGTCCTTTGCAAGCAGAGGGTTGTAATTGCCGATCTTCTCGATGAACTTGCCGTCACGCGGCGCGCGCGCGTCGGCGACGACGATGCGGTAATAAGGGCGCTTCTTGGAGCCGCCGCGCGACAGGCGAATGCTGATAGCCATCGTAAATAGTCCTTCTAGGTTTCTGGAATTACGTTATTTCTTCTTGAGCAAATTCTCGAGGCCGGGTGGCAGGCTGGGCTGACCGCCGCCAAGCCCCGGCAGGCTGCCACCAGCCTTGTTCATGAAGTCGCCCATGCCGGCGCCGCCAAGCGCATTGCCCAGCCCACCCATGCCGCCGCCGGGGCCGCCCTTGCCGAGCATCGACATCATGCCCTTGAGGCCGCCCATCTTCTTGAGCTTCTTCATCATCGTCGACATTTCGAGGTGCATCTTCAGGAGCTTGTTGACCTCCTGCACGGTCGTCCCCGAACCCTTGGCGATGCGGATCTTGCGCTTGGCGTTGATGAGTTCGGGCTTCACCCGCTCCTTCAGCGTCATCGAGCCGATCATCGCATCCATATGCACCAGCATCTTGTCGCCGCCGGGGACATTGGCCATCGCCGCCTGCGCCTTCTTGAGGCCGGGGATCATCCCCGCGAGCGCGCCGATGCCGCCCATCCGGCCCATCTGCGCCAGTTGCGCGCGCAGGTCGTTCATGTCGAACTGGCCCTTGGCGAGCTTGGCCGCCATCCGCTCGGCATCGTCCTGCTGGATCGATTCCGCGGCGCGCTCGACCAGGGAGACGACGTCGCCCATGCCCAGGATGCGCCCGGCGACGCGATCGGGGTGGAACGCCTCCAGCGCGTCCATCTTTTCGCCGGTGCCCGCGAACTTGATCGGCTTGCCGGTGACGGCGCGCATCGACAGCGCCGCGCCGCCGCGCGCATCGCCGTCCATCCGGGTGAGGACGACGCCGGTCAGCGGCACCTGATCGGAGAAATTCTGCGCGACGTTGACCGCGTCCTGCCCGGTCAGCGCATCGACCACCAGCAGGATCTCGTGCGGCGTTGCGATATCGGCGACCGCCTTCATCTCGTCCATCAGCGCCTGATCGACGTGAAGGCGACCGGCGGTGTCGAGCATCAGGACGTCATAGCCCTGCAACTTGGCCGCCTGCATCGCCCGCCTGGCGATCTCGACCGGCTGCTGCCCGGCGACGATCGGCAGCGTCGCGATCTCGCCTTGGGTGCCCAGCGTGGCCAGCTGTTCCTGCGCGTTGGGGCGATTGACGTCGAGCGACGCCATCAGCACCTTCTTGCCCTGGCGCTTCGCCAGGCGGCGGGCGATCTTGGCGGTCGTGGTCGTCTTGCCCGAGCCTTGCAGGCCGACCATCATCACGACCGCGGGGGGCGTGACGTCCAGCGCGAGTTCGCTTTCATCGGCGCCCAGCATCGCGACGAGCGCGTCGTGGACGATCTTGACGACCTGCTGCCCCGGCGTGATCGAACGCAGGACGTTCTGGCCGATCGCCTGTTCGGTGACGTCGTCGACGAACTTGCGCGCGACGGGCAGCGCCACGTCGGCCTCCAGCAACGCCACGCGCACTTCGCGCATCGCGGTGCGGACATCGGCTTCGGTCAGCGCGCCGCGACCGCGCAGGCGATCGAAAACGCCGCCGAGCCGATCGCTGAGACTGTCGAACATGGCCGATTTCAACCCACTTGCCGCCAAACGCAAAAGCGCCGGCGGGCGAAACCTCGCCGGCCAGCGGGCGCCCGCAGGCGCTTGAACTTCTGCCTCCGACGAACGGAAACGTGAACGCTTATTAGCCGAAGGCGGCGCGATATGCAAGCCGCGCGGGTTTAACCATTCTTATACCGCTGTCGTGGCACCGTTGGCTTCAAGGGGAAGATACAGCCGATGGATGCACCAGTGAAGGCCGAGCGCCGCACCTCGATGGGGCACCGCGGCGCGTTCGTCACCGGGGCGATTGTCGGAACGTCCCTGCTGATGTTCGTCGCCACCGGCGGCGGTGTCGCGGCGACCCTGGTCGCGCAGGCCGGCGGCGGCGGCGCGGTCGACCGGACGCTGCTGATCGCGATGCTTCTCAACGTCGCCATCATCATCTTCGCGCGGCATCGCCATCAGGTGCTGAGCAGGACCCTGGTGCAATTGGGCGATGCCGATGCGCGCGCCAACCAGCTGGCGACCCGCGACCCGCTGACCGGGTTCCTCAACCGCCGCAGCCTGTCCGAGGACGGGGCGACGATGCTGGCCCGCGCGCGAACCCGCGACAAGGCGATGGCGATGCTGTTCATCGACCTGGATCATTTCAAATCGGTCAACGACATGCACGGCATCGCGATGGGCGATTCGCTGTTGCGTGCGGTCGCGGTCGAAATCGCGGCGCTGCTGCCCGCCGGAGCGCTGGCCGCGCGGCTGGGCAGCGACGAATTCGCGTGCGCGCTGGTGTTCGATGCCGGCCACCCCGAGATGATCGAGCGGCTGGCGGAACGACTGGTATCGCGGCTGGCGCAGCCGTTCCGACTCGATTCGACCACTATCCATCTCAGCGCCTCGGTCGGCATCGCACGGTCCGACTTCGACTGTGCATCGGGCGACGCGCTGCTCCGCGCCGCCGACATCGCGATGTTCGCGGCCAAGCGGGCCGGGCGTGGGCGATATGCCTGGTTCGACCCCGCCATGGAGCGCGCGCTGCAGGTCCGCAACGCGCTGGAGAACGGACTGCGCAGCGCCATCCCCGACCTGGAGATCGTTCCTTATTTCGAGCAGCAGATCGACCTGACGACTGGCCATCTCAGCGGATTCGAAGTCCTGGCGCGCTGGGAGCACCCGACGCGCGGGCTGATCGGCCCCGATGAGTTCATTCCGATCGCCGAGGATTCGGGGATGATCGGCGAACTGTCGCTTTCGATCATGCGGCAGGCGTTCGCTGCGGCGCGCGATTGGGATCCGTCGCTCACCCTGTCGGTCAATATCTCGCCGATGCAGCTGCGGGACGCATGGCTGGCGCAGAAGATCATCAAGACGCTGACCGAGACCGGCTTTCCGGCGCACCGGCTGGAAGTGGAGATCACCGAAAGTTCGCTGTTCGACAATCTGGCGCTGGCGCAGTCGATCTGCGGGAGCCTGAAGAACCAGGGCATCCGCATCGCACTCGACGATTTCGGCACCGGTTATTCCAGCCTGGCGCACCTGCGCGCGCTGCCGTTCGACCGGATCAAGATCGACAAGAGCTTCGTCCAGTCGATCATCGGCAATGCCGAGAGTGCAGCGATCGTCAACACGATCGCGCGGCTGGGCGACAGCCTGAATCTGCCCGTCACCGCCGAAGGCGTCGAGACCAAGGCGATCGAGGAGCGGCTGCGCGCGATCGGCTGCGCCAAGGCGCAAGGCTATCATTACGGACGGCCCCTGCCGCTGGCCAAGGCGCGGCAGTTGCTGGCCGAACGGCGGCTGCTGCGCTTTTCGGGCGACATCGCTCCACGACGTCTGGCAGGTTAAGCCGGCCATCGGCGTGGACAGTGGGGCCAGCCACCACTAGATCGCGGGCATGGAATTGGCCCACCAGCCCGAGGTCGTGACGCTCGGCTGCCGACTGAACATTGCCGAAAGCGAGACGATCCGCGGCATGATCGCGGGGCGCGACATGGTCGTGGTGAACAGCTGCGCGGTCACCAACGCGGCGGTCAAGGAGACGCGCTCGGCGATCCGGCGCGCGCGGCGGCGGCGGCCGGGGGCGGAGATCGTCGTTACGGGATGCGCTGCGGAGATGGACCCGACAGGCTTCACCGCCATGCCGGAAGTTTCGCGCATCGTCGGCAATTTCGACAAGCTGGCGCCCGCCGCCTGGGGCGCGACGGCGATGCCCTCCCCCGTCTTCGCGGGCCATGCGCGCGCGTTCGTCGAGGTGCAGAACGGCTGCGATCATCGCTGCACCTTTTGCGCCATTCCGTTCGGCCGGGGGCCGAGCCGGTCGGTGCCGGCGGGCGCGGTGATCGAGCGCATCGCGATGCTGGTCGCGGGGGGGCACCGCGAAGTGGTGCTGACCGGAGTCGACGTGACGAGCTATGGCGGCGACCTGCCGGGTGCGCCGTCGCTGGGGTCGCTGGTGGAGCGTATTCTGGTCCACGTACCCGCGCTGGAGCGGCTGCGGCTGTCGTCGCTCGATTCGGTCGAGATAGACGAGAGGCTGCTCGAAGCGCTGACGCAGGAGCCGCGGGTGATGCCGCATGTCCACCTGTCGCTGCAAGCGGGTGACGACCTGATCCTCAAGCGGATGAAGCGGCGGCATGCGCGCGCCGACGCAATCGCGCTGGTGGCGCGGCTGAAGGCGGCACGGCCCGACATTGCGATCGGGGCCGACCTGATCGCGGGCTTTCCAACCGAAGACGAAGCGATGTTCACGCAGACGCTGGCGATCGTCGCAGAGTGCGACATCGTCCACGCGCACGTCTTTTCCTATTCGCCACGCGCGGGCACGCCGGCGGCACGGATGCCACCAGTCGCGCCGATGGTGGTGCGTGAGCGGGCGGCGCGGCTGCGCGCAGCGGCGGACGCGCACCGCGGCGCCTGGCTGGCATCGCTGATCGGCAGCGAGCAATCGGTGCTGGTCGAGCGTTCGGGCGATCGCGGCCACGCCGCCAATTTCGCCGAGGTGCGGCTGACAGCCCCCGCCCCGCCCGGCTCGATCCAGCGCGTGCGCATCGCCTGCGCCACCGATACCTATCTCGAAGGCATATGCGTATGAGTACATCCTGGCACGACAAGCTGATCGGCGGCTTCAAGCGGACATCGGATCGGCTGGTCGGCAATCTGGCGGGCCTGGGCACCGCGCGCCTGGACGAGGCGACGCTGGACGAGGTCGAGGAAGCGCTGATCGCGTCCGATCTGGGGCCGGCGACCGCACGGCATATCCGCCGGCGGCTGGGCGAGGGCAGCTTCGAGCGCAACATGGAGGAACTCGGCATCCGGCTGGTGGTGGCCGAGGAGGTCGAGAAGGTGCTGGCGACGGTCGCCACCCCGCTCGACATATCCGCCTTTCCCCGGCCGCAGGTGATCCTGGTGATCGGGGTCAACGGATCGGGCAAGACGACGACGATCGCCAAGCTGGCGCATCTGTTCATGGAGCAGGATTACGGCGTGATGCTGGCGGCGGGCGACACGTTCCGCGCCGCCGCGATCGGGCAGCTCGCGACTTGGGCCGCGCGCGTCGGCGTGCCGATCGTGTCGGGCAGGGAAGGCGGCGACGCGGCGGGAATCGTCTACGAAGCGGTAAAACAGGCAACCGCGACCGGCATCGACGTGCTGATCGTCGACACTGCCGGTCGGTTGCAGAACAAGCGCGAGTTGATGGACGAACTGGCCAAGATCCGCAAAGTGCTCGGGCGGCTGAACCCGGCGGCGCCCCATGACGTGGTTCTCGTGCTCGACGCGACGACGGGGCAGAATGCGCTCAACCAGATCGAGGTGTTCAAGGATGTCGCGGGCGTCACCGGGCTGGTGATGACCAAGCTCGACGGCACCGCGCGCGGCGGCGTGCTGGTGGCGGCGGCCGAGCGCTTCGGCCTGCCGATCCACGCGATCGGCGTCGGCGAAGGGATGACCGACCTGCGCCCCTTTGACGCGCACGAGGTCAGCCGGATCATCGCGGGCGTCGAGGGGGTGCGCAAGTGAACGCCTGCAGGGTTGCGCTCGCCCCGAGCGACGTAGGAGCGCCATGCCCGTCGCACGCCGCGCGTTCGGGGTCTTGTGCTTCGACATCGCTCAGCACGAACGGACTTGGGTAATGGCTGGCAATATGAAGAACCCTTCGCCCGGGCTGCGGATGGCGATCGACTATGGGCCGCTGCTCGTCTTCTTCGCGGTGAACCTGCTGGCGCCGGGTGTTCCGATGATGCGGCTGGTGGCGAGTACCACCGGGTTCCTGCCCGCGATCGACCAGGCGGGTGCGATCGTTATCGCGCGGGTGATCGTGGCGACGACGGCGTTCATGATCGCGACGATCGCCGCCATCGTGGTCTCGAAGGTCAAGACCGGCGCGGTGTCGCCGATGCTGTTGATCTCGGGGGCGCTGGTCGTCGTCTTCGGCGGGCTGACGATCTATTTTCAGAACCCAAATTTCATCAAGATGAAGCCGACGATCGTTTACGTCAGCCTTTCCGCCCTTCTGGCCTTCGGATTGCTGACCGGGCGTCCGCTGCTGGAAGGATTGCTGGGGTCGGCCTATCCGGGCCTGAGCGCGGTCGGATGGCGCAAGGTGACGCGCAACTGGACCTTGTTCTTCCTGGGCATGGCGATGCTGAACGAAGCGGTCTGGCGGATGACGGCGCCGCTGCCCACCGACGATCTGTCGTTCTGGGCGGGGTTCAAGCTGTGGGGTGCGATCCCGCTGACGTTGCTGTTCGCGCTTGCCAACGTACCGATGCTGATGCGGCATGGCTTGCAGACAGGCGAAGTGCCGGAGGTGCCGCCCGCAAGCTGATCCTCCCCGCTCTCGGGGAGGGGGACCGAGACGCGAAGCGGCTTGGCGGAGGGGGTTTGCCCCAAGCGCACCGCCCGCGGCTAACCCCCTCCACCACTCGCCTGCGGCGAGCGGTCCCCCTCCCCGTCCCAGAGAGGATTTTAAGTGGCGACCGCGTCGTGACGCTGATTTTTGCGCTCGCGTGCCTATGCTGATGCGGCATGGTTGGAGAGTGGCGATGTGCCGGAGGTGCCGGTGGAATAACCCCTCTCCCGCCGGGAGAGGGGTGAGCCGCGCAGCGGCGAGGGGTGAGGGTGAGCGCGACCGAGCCAGTCGCCCTCACCCTTCCGCCGCGTTCCGCGGCTCCCTCCCTCTCCCGGAGGGAGAGGGCGTTTAGGCGACCGCGTCGTAGCGCTGGCCAACAATTTCCCAATCGACCACGTCCCACCACGCCTTCAGATAGCCGGGGCGATCGTTCATGTAGGTCAGGTAATACGCGTGTTCCCAGACGTCGTTGCCGAGCAGCGGGGTGCCCGGCTCCTTGGCGTCGTCCATGAGCGGGTTGTCCTGGTTCGGCGTGCTCGTCACCTTCAGCTTGCCGCTCGCATCCGCGATCAGCCAGGCCCAGCCCGAGCCGAACTGGCCCGCACCCTTGGTGTTGAATTCTTCCTTCAGCTTGTCCAGCCCGCCGAAGTCGCGGGCGATCGCCTCGGCCAACTTGCCAGAGGGCGCGCCGCCGCCCTTCTTCATCGTCTTCCAGAAGAAATCATGGTTCCAATAGCCGCCGCCGTTGTTGCGGACGAGCGCGGGCTGCGACGAGATCATGCCGAGGATCTGCTCGATCGTCTTGCCGGCAAGCGCCGGGTCTTTCTCGACGCCCTCGTTCAGCTTGGCGGTATAGGCGGCGTGATGCTTGTCGTGGTGGAAGGTCATCGTCTCTTTCGAGATCACCGGCTCCAGCGCGTCATACGGGTAAGGCAGGGGGGGAAGTTCGAACGCCATGCAGCTTCTCCTTGAAGATCGGTTCGCGTCTGTAACGCTCACCGCGCATCAATGGCGCCCGCCCCGCCGTTACGCAACCGGCGCCTTACCATCCGCCGCGATCAGATCGTGGCGGCGCAGCGCATGGCGGAGCTGGTCGTAGGTGAGACCCAGCGCATCGGCGGTCTGGCGCTGGTTGAAGCGATTTTCGGCCAGCGCGCGGGCGAGCAGTTCGCGTTCGAAGCGCGCGACGCGGGATTTGAAGTCGGACGGACCGACTTCGCATGCGGTCACTTCATCGTCGCTCCCCGGCGCTTCGGATGGGGGCGCCTTGGAGCCGGCCGGGGCCTGCCCGCGCGGGCGATAAGGCGACTGGAACGGATCGAGTTCGACCGCATCGACCGGCCCACCGGCTTCCCAGCGGTAGACCGCGCGCTCGACGACGTTGCGAAGTTCGCGGACGTTGCCGGGCCAGCGGTGCCCGGTCAGCGCATCGAGCGCGGCGGGGCCGAAGCCGGGCCAGCGTTCCCAGCCGATCTCCGCCGCCATCCGCCGCCCGAAATGGTCGGCGAGCACCATGATATCGCCGGATCGCGCGCGCAGCGGCGGCAGCGTCACGACTTCGAACGACAGCCGGTCGAGCAGGTCGGCGCGGAATTCGTGCGCATCGACCTTGTCGGGCAGATGCTCGTTGGTGGCCGCGACGATGCGGACGTCGACGCGGATCGGTCGCGACGATCCGATCCGCGTGATCTCGCCATATTCGACCGCGCGCAGCAGCCGGTCCTGCGCCGCCATGCTCAGCGTGCCGAGTTCGTCGAGGAAGAGCGTGCCGCCGTCGGCCTCCTCGAAGCGCCCGGTGCGCGCCTTGGTCGCGCCGGTGAAGGCACCCGCTTCGTGGCCGAACAGCTCGGCTTCGATCAGCGCCTCGGGCAGCGCGGCGCAGTTCATGATGACGAGCGGCTGGTCCCAGCGCGGCGACAGGCGGTGGAGGCGTTCGGCGACCAGTTCCTTGCCGGTGCCGCGCTCGCCGATCACCAGCACCGGGCGATCGAGCGCGGCGGCGCGGCTGGCGCGTTCGAGCGTGTCGAGGAACACCCCGGATTGTCCGATGACCTGGCTGGCGCGCTGCATGCGCAAGGATTGGCGCAAAATCCCGACTGTTGGCAAGTTCTGCGTAGCGGCTCGACCGGGTAAATCTCACAAACCCTTGAAAGGGCTTGATTATCGAAACTGGCACGGTGCCTGCAAAGCATCTGACATCCCGCCAGCACGGCGGTTCACCAGGTTCAAACGGAGGTTCCCATGTTCAAGTCCGACATCGCCCGCACGATCGCCACCGTCGTCTGCACCATCGTCTTCAGCGCCACGACCGTCATCGCCGCCGTCGGCCCTGCGCATACGCCTTCGGCCACTGTCGCGACGGCCCGGCTGAGCGCATAATCCCCGTTCCTTTCGCCATCCAGGAGTATCCGATGGGCATTTTCTCCCGCACCCGCGACATCGTCGCCGCCAACATGGCCGAGCTGCTCGACAAGGCGGAAGACCCGGCGAAGATGATCCGCATGATAATCCTCGAAATGGAGGAGACGCTGGTCGAGGTGCGCGCCTCCGCCGCGCGGACGATCGCCGACCAGAAGGAAATGCGCCGCCACATCGGCAAGCTGGAAAACCTCCAGGCGAACTGGACCGAAAAGGCCGAGCTGGCGCTGTCGAAGGACCGCGAGGATCTGGCCAAGGCGGCGCTGGTCGAGCGGCAGAAGGCGGTCGACATGGTCGACCAGCTAAGGGCCGAGGTCGGCGTCCTCGACGATGCGCTGCGCGCGTCGGAAGAGGATATCGCCAAGCTGCAGACCAAGCTGCGCGAGGCGCGGACGAAGCAGGCCAGCGTCCAGACGCGGATGGAGACGGCCAACAACCGTTTCCGCCTGCGCGACATGTATGCCGGCGCCAAGACGCAGGACGCGTTCAGCCGCTTCGACGTGCTGGAACGCCGCGCCGACGAGGCCGAGGGCCGCGCCGAGGCGCTGGGCCTGGCGGTGCCCAAGACGCTGGAGGAGGAGATCGCCGAGCTGCGCGCCAGCGACCGTGTCGACGCCGAACTGGCTGCGCTGAAGGCGCGGCTGAACAAGCCAACGGAGGGTTGAGATGGAAGACGTCATCGTACCCATGACCGTCATTCCGGCGATCTTCATCGGGATGCCCTGGGTCATCATGCACTACATCACCAAGTGGAAGCAGGCGCCCAAGATCACCGAGGAAGACGAGAAGATGCTCGACGAGATGTACAATCTCGCTCGCCGTCTCGAAGATCGCCTCAACACCGTCGAGCGCATCGTCGCCGCCGACAATCCGGACTGGAAGCCGGGCCTGGGGTCGCCCCAGCCGACCTTCCAGATCGACCGCCACCCCAGGAGCAATTGAGATGGCCAGCCGTACAACCTTCTATCTCGACAAGCAGAACGCCAAGATCAAGGGCGTCTGCGCCGGCATCGCCGATTATACCGGCCTCGATGTCACGCTGGTCCGCGTGCTCACGGTGATCCTGGTGTTCGCCACCATGCCGTGGGCGGCCGTCGGCTATGCAGTCTTCGCCTGGACCGCGCCGGCCAAGCCGATCGACCTGTATCAGGACGCCGGCGACGCCAAGTTCTGGCAGGGCGTGCGCTCCAATACGAAGCGCTCGGCGGCCGAGGTCCGGTCCAAGCTGCGCGACGTCGATCGCCGGCTGGCCGACATGGAACTCCATTACACCAGCCGCAACAGCCGGCTGGCCGACGAGATCGACAGCCTGCGCTGAGACGCAAGGGATCAAGGGGAGAAGACAGATGGATTTGCATGGACCGGGCTTCGTCATTGCGATCATCGCGATCTCGACGATCGGATGGGTCATCAACACCTGGATCAGGGCGCGGCACGGCTACCCGGTCGAGAACGAGTGGAGCGGCATGGCCATCAGGGGCGGCGGCATCGACGAAGACCGCAAGGTGCAGTTGCTGACCGGTGAGAACGCCAAGTTGACCGGACAGGTCAGCCGGCTGGAAGAGCGGATCGCGGTGCTGGAACGCATCGCGACCGACCCCGGCGAGCGCACCGCCCGCGCGATCGACGCCCTGCGCGACCGATAGGAGGATAGACGATGAGTCCCTTGATGATCCCCATTCTCGGTATCTGCTGCGGCCTGCTGGCGATCTTCGGCGGCGTCTTTCTCCGCCCCTGGTTCCGCTTGCAGGAGCGCAAGATGGAATTGCAGGCGCAGATGACCGCGGAGAAGGCCGCGCAATACGCCGCCCACACCGAGCAGCTGGAACAGCGGGTCCGCGTGCTGGAGCGCATTGCGACCGACAAGGGCGCCGACCTGTCCGATCAAATCGAGCGGCTGCGCGACGGCACGTTCGTCAACTAGACACGCGGTCAATCAAACGAAGGAATAGTCGATGTCCGGTGGACAAATCATGGTCGTCCTCATCGTCCTGATCGGGGTGATCGGCGGCATCATCAAATCGCGGCATCGCTCCGCCGCGCACCGCGCGGTCGACACCGGCGAGGCCGAAACCACCCGGCGGCTGACCGACGAGGTCCGCCAGCTGAAGGAGCGGATCGCGGTGCTCGAACGCGTCGTCACCGACAACCACGGCAGCATCGGCCTCGATCGCGAGATCGAGCGGCTGCGCGACCGCTAAGGAGGAGGGTTATGACCGATCCCGATTTCTATGTGACGATGGCAGGTGCGGGGCTGACCGGGCTCGGCATGGTGGTGGTGGCCGGTCTGTCCGGCTGGCGCGGGTGGCTGGCGCTCAAGCGCGAGGCGCTGGTCCAGAAAGGTGATGAGGCCCCGGTGCCCAGCGCCGGCGCGCGGATCGAGATCGCCGACCTGCGCGAACGCATCCGCAAGCTGGAGGCGATCGCGGCGGGGGTGGATTTATAGGAACACTCGAGTCGTACCACGCTTGGTCGCGAGCCAGTCACGTTCGCGCGTTATTAGACTCAGTCACGGACGCCATACTCCGTCACCCCGGCGAAGGCCGGGGTCCGTGCTTCGACAGGCGACGCGTGTGAAGCATGTTAGGGCTGCTCGCGGCACGATGGACCCCGGCCTTCGCCGGGGTGACGTGTCAGGTTTTCAAACGGTCGTGCAGCCGCTAGCGCAACGTGCATGCCCACGCTCGATGACATCCGCGAGGAATATGATTTCCTCGACCCCGACGATCGCTATCGCCTGCTGATCGAATTGGGTCGCGATCTTGAGGCGATGCCCGACGCGCTGAAGACCGATGCTACCCTGGTGCGCGGATGCTCGGCGTCGGTATGGGTCTATCCCGCGCGGCGCGACGATGGCACGCTGCATTTCCTGGCAGATTCCAATGCGGCGATCACCAAGGGGATCATCGCGCTGGTGCTGCTGAGCGTGCAGGATCGGACGCCCGCCGCCATCCTCGCGACCGACGTCACCGCCGCCCTGTCACCGTTCGATCTGTCGCGACAGCTGAGTTCGAACCGCACGCAGGGCATCCCCAACATGATCGCGCTGATCCGCGAGACCGCCGCGCGCTATGGCTGAGCACGCCCCAGCCGCGTGAGTATCTCGCTCGCGGACAGGCCGGGCGCAACGATCTCCCACCGACCCGGCCGCGCGGTATCGACGATCACGACAGCGCGCTTTGGGCACACGTCGAGGCATTTCGTCTCCACCACGCCGAGCGGATTGCGCCGACCCTTGCCCAACCCCAGCGCGCGGCGGAGCAGCTTGGTCAGGCTTGTGCGGCCGTCGTCACCGAAGCCGCCGCCCAGCTTTCGCGAGCATTTCCCGCAGACCAGGATCGCGCCCGTCCAGTCGCTGCGCAGGTGATCCTTCAACCCAGGCGCCAGGTCCGCGCATCCTCGGCGGCGCGCAGCACTTCATAGGCGGCCTGGACCGCCTGGAACTTGGTCGCGGCATCGGCGTCGCCGGGCCGGACGTCAGGGTGATTGGCCTTGGCCATGCGGCGCCAGGCCGCGCGAACCGCTTCGAAATCGGCGTCGCTCTCCAGCCCCAGCACGTCGAGCGCGCGCATTTCGTCGCGCGACCGCGATCCGTCGCCGGGGCCGCCCCAGGCATAGTGGCTGGAGGCGGCATAGGCCGCCCCCTCGCCCGTTTCGGACGCCTCCCGTCGCGCCGCCTCCTCAGCATCCAGCCCTTCGAAATAATTCCAACCGCGATTGTACTCGCCGGCGTGAGTAGGGCAGAAATACCAACGCTCGGGGCTGTTGGGCGATTTGGGCGCCGGGCAATCGCCGCGTTCGCTACAGCCGTGACGGTCGCACAGCCGGACGGTCGTCGCCGCGCTGGCTGCGCCATAGCCGCGCCAGCGAGGGAATCCCCAGTCGTTCGTTCGCGTCGGTATGCGTGCCATCGGCTTCGCAAATAAGCGATTCCGGTGCGTCCACAACCGGCAAGGGGCGCAAAGCCAACCAGGTCGCCCGAGGCTGGCGGGCGAAAGTGCGCATTTTTTGCACTCGCGGGATGCGGATCGTGCTATTATGAACTGGTTGTCATGTTGCAGTCATGCGCATGGCGTTACGCCGACACCAACTGCATGAGGAATTCTGGTGCCGACTTCACGATCCCCCTTCGCCACGCTGCGCGCCGACATACCGTCGTCAATCGTCGTCGCGCTCGTCGCGCTGCCTCTGTGCCTCGGAGTCGCGCTCGCCTCGGGTGCGCCGCTGTTTGCCGGGCTGATCGCCGGCATCGTCGGCGGCATCGTCGTCGGCGCGGTATCGAAGTCACCGCTATCGGTTAGCGGCCCGGCGGCAGGACTCACGGTCATCGTGCTCACCGCCATCGAGAGCATGCCGACGTTCCAGGTGTTCACCTTGTCGGTCATGTTGGCCGGCATTCTGCAGATCGGCTTCTCGCTCACGCGATCGGGCGTTCTCGCCGAATTCGTGCCGTCTTCGGTCATCACTGGCATGCTGGCGGCGATCGGCCTGATCCTGATCCTCAAGCAGATCCCCCATCTGGTCGGCTATGATGCCGATTTCGAAGGCAGTTTCGAATTTCACGGGGCGGACGGCACCAACACCTTCTCCTCGCTCTGGAACAGCCTGACCGGCGCGTTGACTCCCGGCGCGCTCCTGATCGGCGGGGTGAGCCTGGCGTTTCTATTCTGGTGGGATGCGGTGAAGCCGAAGGAAGGGCCGCTGCGCTTCGTACCCGGCCCGCTCGTCGTCGTGCTGATCGGCGTGTTGGGCAATCTGCTGCTCGGCGTGGTGATGCCGGCATGGCAATTGGGCACCGAACATCTGGTGCAGGTGCCCATCGTCGACAGCCTCGCCAAATTCCCTTCGCTCTTCTCGCTCCCCGATTTCTCGGCGATCGGCACCAGCGTGGTCTGGATCACCGCGGTGACGCTGGCGATCGTCGCGAGCCTGGAATCGCTGCTCAGCGTGAAAGCGGTCGACGAACTCGATCCGCGGCGCCGGACGACCGACAAGAACTGGGAATTGCTGGCGCAGGGTTCGGGCAACATCGTCTCCGGCCTCATCGGCGGTTTGCCGGTGACCTCGGTGATCGTGCGATCCTCGGCCAATGTCGATGCGCGCGCAGAGAGCAAGATGTCGACCATCCTGCACGGATCGTGGCTGCTGCTGAGCGTGGCGTTGATCCCGACCGTCCTGAACCTCATTCCGTTGTCGGCGCTCGCTGCGGTGTTGATCGCGACCGGGTACAAGCTGACCAAGCCCAAACTGTTCACCGAACGCTACAAGCAGGGCTGGACCCAGTTCGTGCCCTTCGTGGTGACGATCCTGGCGATCCTGTTCACCGATCTGCTGAAGGGGATCGGCATCGGCCTGGCGGTCGGCTTCGTCTTCGTTGTGGCACGCAACTTCCGCACCGCGATCACCTTTGCCTGCGACGGGTCCGACTGTCTCGTCCGCGCGCGCCGGAACCTGTATTTCATTCATAAATACGAGTTGCAGAAGAAGCTGGCGCAAGTGCCAGACGATTCCGACCTGCTGATCGACCTGTCGTCGACCAGCTACGTCGATCTCGACAACGTCGACATCATCAATGCGTTCATCAAGGGCGCGGCCTATCGCAACATCAGCGTGACGGTGCGCGGCGACATCGCCGAACGCAGCGCGCCGCTGATCGCAGCGCCCACCACCGGGGTTCGTTTCGCATGAAGCAATACAAGCAGCTGCTGCTGGCCAACAAAGCCTGGGCGAGCGAATTGAAGGAGGAGAAGCCCGACTTCTTCTCGCGCCAGACGGTGGGGCAGCGCCCCGAGTTTCTCTGGATCGGGTGTTCGGACAGCCGGGTTTCGCCCGAACAGATGACCATGGCGCTGCCCGGCGGCATGTTCATCCACCGCAACGTCGCCAATCTGGTCAACCACGACGACATGAACCTGATGTCGGTGCTGCAATATGCGGTCGATGCGTTGGGCGTGCGGCACATCATCATCTGCGGCCACCACGGCTGCGGCGGGGTGACCGCCGCGCTGAAGGGTGGCACCGAGGGTGTGGTGCACGAGTGGCTGGCCAACGCACGCGCCGTCCGCGACGCGCATGCAGAGGAGATCGACGCGCAGACGACCGAGGAAGCCAAGGTCAACCGGCTCGTCGAAGTCAACGTGCGCGATCAGGCGGTGAAGCTCGCCCAGACGAACACGATCCGCAATGCGTTCGCGCGCGGCCAGGAATTGTGGATCCACGGCTGGGTCTATGACATTCGCGACGGGTTGATCCGCCCGCTGCTGGAGATCGACCGCGACACCGTGCCCGACGACGTGGCGGCGCCCGAGCGCGTGCTGCTGACCAAAGACGAGATGGTCGAGCGCGACGGTGCCGAGGATGCGTCCTGATCCTTCCCGATCCTCCCCACGGGAGCAGGGCAATCGCTTATGGCCAGCTGACAATCAGCAGGATTTGCGAAGAAGATTGTGTTCACGCGGAGGCGCGGAGGACGCGGAGGTGTCGCGCTCGGGGCGGACTTGCCAGGCAGCAACGCTGCTCCTGGCAGGATCGCCACTCGCGGATACGAGACGCTTTCTCGAAGCGAAACATCTCTGCGCCCTCCGCGCCTCCGCGCGAACACCCTTCTTGTCGCTGTGCGAGCTTCGTCGACAGTCGGCGCCGGATAGGGAGCCGTTCCATATGCGACTGCCCTGCCCTGGCCCTGGGAGGGGGCGGATTTTCAATGTTGCCAGAGGGTCTGTAAGCCGGGTTCTGTCCACCGCCCGGAAGCGGATGGGCGACCATTCCTCTAGGACGACGCTTGCGCGCCGCCTCAAGCGACCAACCCGGACGGCGAGCCGGAACGAGGCCCATGTGCCGTCCCTATTCGGTCTTGCTCCCGGTGGGGTTTGCCGTGCCGCTCCCGTTGCCGGTCGCGCGGTGCGCTCTTGCCGCACCGTTTCGCCCTTACCCTGCCGAAGCACGGGCGGTGTGTTTTCTGTGGCACTGTCCCTGACCCGGCTTGCGCCGAACCGCCGGGCGTTACCCGGCACCGTCGTTCCGTGGAGCCCGGACTTTCCTCGCCCCCGCCCTTAAAGCGAAGCCGCGGTCGCCCGACCCTCTGGCAGAGCGCGTCTACGCTGTCGGCGGAGGAAAGGGAATGGCGGATCTTGGTGGGCGGGCGAGAGGCGCGGTTTGGCGAGACAGATCGAGATGGCTGCGGTCCCCGCATGTGGCCACCTTTCTCGAAAAGGATCGAGTTTTGGTAATGGCATCCCGGTCGTCATGATAGCATATCTGCACACGATCGCGGCGGAATAGGAAACGGTGGTGCTGACATTGATGCTCATGCTGGCGACGCCGGCCTACACCGTACCGCCGGGTCTGGCAGGAGTGGCCGGCTTGCAAGGTTGCTGGCGAGTAGGCGGACAGGTTCAGGGCAAAGACTCGCCGTCGATCGCGCGGGGCGAGTGGCATTTGGGCCGGCGCTATTTTACTCTGCACCTGCGCGCGACCGGATCGGACCCGTATGAGGCAGCAATCACCTATGGCGCCGGTGAGAAGCCCCAAGCCATCGGGTCGGTATTTTCCGACACCTTTGGTGGCCTGTACGAACCCTCGCTTGGTCTCGGCGAGCTGGAACAGGGCGGGTTCGTGCAACGCTACCGCTTCTCAGACGCGACGTATGTAAATCGGTTCAGCCGCTCCGGCACTGGCTGGCGTTGGACCATCACCGAGGAGACGAAGGACAAGCCGCCGTCCGTCTTTGCGGACTATCACCTGCGCCCGGCTTCATGCCGCGCAATGAAGTTCGATTACTGAGGTAACCGGCCCAAGCGCCTTCCCGAAAACGAACCTACAGGGAGAAAACGCGCGGGCAAGGTCGGTCGGCGTACAGCCCGGTGCACGTTTCCCGCAATCTGTTCCCGATCGGCTTTTCCCGAAATCGATCGACCCAGATGCGAAAACGGGAAAGATGCGCCGTGTCCGAACAGTCGGTCTCGAACGCTGACGACGTCGGGACATGACCGGCAGCCGGACGCAAGCGGCCCGCTTCACTCGTCGCCCTGCGGCTTCGGCAAGAGCAATGCCAGGAGGATCATGCGGCATTCGGCGTCGATCTCGCCGTCAATGAGTTCGGGGCGGAAGCGGCGCTGGAACGCCATGATCGCGGCCATGCGGTCGGTGACATCGTAACCGAAGCGTTCGAGCGCCAGGCAGAAGCCGCCCTCGGTCCACATCGGGTCCATCAGCCCCTTCGTCGGGCGAGGCAGCGCCAGGCGGCGGCGGGCGAGCGCGTGCCAGTCGAACAGCTCGCCGGGGTCGCGCTTGCGGGTGGGCGCTATGTCGGAATGACCGACGACGTTGCCGCGGGTGATCTCGTGCCGGTCCTTGATCTCGGCGACGAGGGGGATCAGCGCGGACATCTGTTCTGGCGGGAACGGGCGATAGCCGAATTCGTGGCCGGGATTGACGATCTCGATGCCGATGCTGACCGAATTGACGTCGTCGACCTCTCGCCAGTGCGAGCGTCCAGCGTGCCAGGCACGCTTGCCCTCGTCGACCAGACGCAGGATGCGTCCGTCCTCATCGACCACATAGTGGCATGACACCTTGGCTGCCGGATCACATAACCGGTCGATCGCGCTCTGCGCATCCTGCATGCCGGTATAATGCAGCACGATCATCGACACCCGTGCATCGCGGTCGTCGAAGTTGGGCGAAGGGCAGTCGATGATCTTCAAGCGATTGTCCTCTATGCCACCGGCGCCGGCACCGCGACGGGCGCCGCGGTCCTGGCGCTGCGGATTGCGATGATCGCGACACCAGCCAGCGCGATCAGGCCGCCGAGCACCATGATCGCGGTGATCGGCGTGCCGAAATACCAGGATGCCGCGACCACCGAAATGACCGGCGCGGCCAGCGTCAGCGGCACTACCGCGCTGACCGGATGCCGCTGGAGCAGCCAAGCCATCGAACCCTGCCCCAGCACGGTCGAGCCGATCGCCGAAAAGGCGATCCATCCCATCGTCTCCATGCGGATCGCCGGGATGCCGCGCACCGCCTCCGGCTCGAACGCCCAAGCGCAGGGGGCGAGGACGACGACCCCCATCAACCCCACCCAGGCGTAGATCGTCGGCACGGGCACGCCCACCAGCTTGCGCTGGATCAGCAGGCCGATCGCCCAGATCAGGCTGGCCAGTGCTATCAGCGCCAAGCCGGCCCCCTCGTCCGCCGCCGCCGGATCGAACACCAGCAGGACCACGCCGGCGAAGGACAAGGCAATGCCCAGCATACGGGGCCAGTGAACGCGCTCGCGAAAGATCAGGATGGCGAGCAGCAGCGAAAAGGGCACGCCCAACTGCCCGGCGATCGCCAGCGCACCGATATTGTCCGACACGCGGATCGCCAGATTGTTCGCGATGAAGAAGAAGCCACCCGCCAGCGCCCCCAGGATCAGCAACGGCCGCATCCGCCCCGGCACGATGCGCAGCGACCCCGCACACACTGCGAAGACGATCCCCTGACGCAGGAGGCCAGCGGTCAGCGGCGCCACCGCGCCCACCGCGACCTTCACCGCGACGATGTTCAGCCCCCAGAGGATGTTCATCGCTGCCGCGACCGCCAGGTCGCGGGCGCCCATGCCGGGCCGGAGGGAAGCGCTCGCCATGTACGCCCGCTTGCCGCCCCACCGCGGCAAAGTAAACCGCCCGAACCTGCCGTCAGGCGGCGATCTCGGCCGCGGTGTCGCGATTGCGCGCGCGGCCATAGAAGCCACGCATCCGGGCGCTGGGCTCGAAGCGCGAGGTCTGGCCGATGACGGTCTCACCGGCACCGAGCACCAGCAGCCCGTCGGGGCGCAGGGCGCTGGCGATCCGGGCGAAGACTTCGGCCTTGGCCGGCGCCGCGAGATAGAGGAGGACATTGCGGCAGAGCACGACGTCGAACCGGCCGGGCGCGGCATCGGCCGTCAGATTGTGGCGGCGGAATGCGATCATCCGGGTAAGCTCGGGCTTGGCGATCCAGTCTCCGCCGCGTTCGTCGAACCAGCGTATCATGCGGCGGACCGGCAGCCCGCGCTGTATCTCGAACTGGGTGAAGCGGCCTTCGCGGGCGCGGGCGACAGCGACTTCGGAGACGTCGGTCGCGACGATGTCCGGCGGGGCAATACCGTCGCGTTCCTGGCGTTCGGCAAACGCGATGGCGAGCGAGATCGGTTCCTGCCCGGTCGCGCACCCCGCGCTCCACACCCGTGCACGTCGCCCCGACGCCTCGATGGCAGCGACCGCCTCGACCACCTGATCGATGACCTGGCCGTCGCGGAAGAAGGAGGTTTCCTGGTTCAGCAGCGCATCGACGATCCGGTCGGCGATGGTGCGATCGTGCCCTTCGAGAAGCGACGTCACGAGCCGGTCGATCGTGTCGAGTCCGCGCTCGCGCACCAGGGGCTTCAAGGCCGTGTCGATACGCCAGGCGCGATAACTCGTGAGCTGCTGACCGGTGCGCGCTTCGAGCAGATCGGTGAGCACCGCCAGCGACGCGGCCGAACACGAGGGTGAGGACGACGCAAGCGGGGCAAGCGGCGGTACGCCCGCAGGCGTCGGGGAATGGAGCATCATTTCTTGCGGCATCCAGCAATAAGGCGGCCGATCGTCTCGGGGTCGAGGAAGGCGGCAGCGATGCCGTCGACGGCGCCGGGCATGCCCCAGACGACCGAGGTGGCACGATCCTGAGCGAGCACGCAGCCACCGGCGTCGCGGACCAGCCGTGCGCCCTCGGCCCCGTCGCGGCCCATGCCGCTGAGCATGACTGCCAGCGCGCCAGGCCCGAATACCCGCGCCACCGACGCGAGCATCGGGTCCACCGAGGGCATGCAGCCGCTCGCGGCGAAATCGCGCACCAGGCGAATGGATGCGCTGCGATCGGACAGGCGCACGCAGCGGATGTGCGCATCGCCAGGCGCCAGGATGACCCGGCCGGGGCGCACCCGCATGCAATCGACTGCCACGTCGCACGGCCGCCCCGCGAGCACCGCGACCTGCGCCGCGAAATAGGGCATGAACGAACCGGGTAGATGCTGGGTAATGAGGATCGGCAGCTGCATGTCCACGGGAAGCGCACGCAGCAGCGAGGACAAGGCGTGGATCCCTCCGGTCGAGGCGCCGATCGCAACGATCTCATAGGCCGCGGGATCGAAGCCCGCAGGATAGTCCGGTGCGGTAGGACCAGCAATCGGCCGCGGCAAAGGCGATGCGGCGACGGGTGAAGACAGCGGGGCGAGATCGGCGCCCAGTTCGGCCAGCTTGTCGAGCAAGCGTCTGGAAAAGCCGCCCGCCAGCCCGCCCAACGTCGGCTTGCTCACCCTGTCGACGGCGCCCATGGCCAATGCCTGAACGGTGCTGCTGCCCCGGTCGTCCGTACCGGACGAGACCACGATCACCTTGGCGCGGGGCGCCGCGGCGATGATGTCGGGCAGAGCGGTGAGGCCGTCCACCCCCGGCATCTCGATGTCGAGCAGGATGAAATCCACTGCCTCCGTCTGTAAGAACGAAAGCGCAGCCTGCGCCGTGGATACCGACCCCGCAACCTTGTATTCCGGGCTGGAGTCGATCGCGCGGCCTATCACCGCCCGCGCGACCGCCGAATCATCGACGATCAGCACCCGTCCGGCATGGGGCACCACGCGCTCGCTGGCGGTAAGAGTGGCGCCGGGCACCGTGCAGGCAGTTTCAGGCGACGCCGACGATGGAGAGCTTGCTCTCCAGGGTGTCACGATCGAACGGCTTCATCACATATTCGTCCGCCCCCGCCTCGATCGCGGCGCGGATATACGCCATGCCGTTCTCGGTGGTGCAGAACACCACCTTGGGAGTGACGGGCAGCGGCGTCTCGCGCAGGGCACGAAGGAAATCCATGCCACTCATCACCGGCATGTTCCAGTCGAGCAGGATCACGTCCGGCGGCGATGCGATACAGGCGTCGAGCGCCTCGCGCCCGTCGCAGGCCTCGCTGACGGTGAAGTCCAGCGTCTCGAGGATATGTCGAGCGACCTTGCGGATCACCTTGGAGTCATCGACGACCAAGCACGTCTTCATCGGAACCCTTCCGTAAGCAGAACTGGATTGCAGCTATGGTGCGCCTGTCTTGGCGCGGGAATCATATCATCGCGTTAAGCAAGCAAGGTTTACGCGACGTTAGCCATCACCGGCACGAGCGCGGCGATATCGAGGATCAGCAGCGGTTCGCCGTCGCGCTCGACCATCCCGGTGCCCGCGACCGCCCAGCCACGGTCGAGCGCGAGGCCCGAAGACAGCGGCAGGCGATCGAAGGGCGCGACATCCTCCAGCGCCTCGACGATGAACGCGTAATCGTGGCCGTCGACCTTGGTGATGACAGCCCGCCGCACCATCCCCGCTGTCGATTTCAGGCCGAGCGCCAAGCCGGTGTCGATGACGGTGACGACGCGGCTGCGCAGCGCCGCCAGCCCGCGGATTGCAATTGGTGCGCCGGGCACCGCGACGACATCGCCGATGTCGACGACCGAGCCGACCTGACCGGTCTCGATCGCGACACCGCGTCCGGCGACGCGAGCGAGCAGAAAGAGTTCGGTCATGCGGCGGCTCCGGTTCGTTCGGCGATCGCGGCGATCAGGGCGGCACGATCGTAGCGATAGACGCTGGGCGCGGCACCCGATGGCAGCCGATCACGGCGCAGACGGACGACCGGCGCCGGGGTCGCGGCAAGCGCTGCTTCCTCCATCGCCAACGTCACCGCCGGGGTCTCGCCTGGTGCAAGCGCGGCGACGCAGCGATAGCCGGATGCTTCGAGCGCCGGCTTCAGAAACACCTCCATCCACCCGCTACCGTCGCAATGCAGCAGGCATATCGGCGAATGCGCGACCCCGTTGCCCTCGCCCGCGAACAGCGCGTGGGCGTCGATCACCTCTACCGGGGCGCCATCGATCATGGCGACCCCCGCGACGAAGCCACCACCGCGTGCCGGGGCGATCTCGGCAGGCAGTGCGACGATCTCGATTGCCTCGGCGATGACATAGCCGATCTCCACCGCGCCGTCCGTCAGGCGCAGCACCGCCGTATTGGCCCGGGTGCCGAGCGACCCACAGGCATGAAGCGGGATGATCGCTCCGCCGGTGACCAGCCGCAAGCGTCCCGCGGTCTCGCGGATCGCATCGACGCCGACCGTCTCCACCCGATCGACCACGGCGAGCGGAACCGCCCGGCGCCGGCCATCGAGATCGTCGAAAAGCAACGCACGGACGGGAGGCATCACTTCCGCTGCGACGGTATCGTCAATCGCCTCGGGCACGAAGCGCAGGCCCGCCGCAGTGGCGATCCCTGCGGCATCCAGCAGCAGCATGGGCAGCCCGCTGTCCGGCAGCGTCTGCCCGGCATAAAGGCCGGTCGCCATCACCGCCGGCGCGGCGGGGCGCACGACGAGTTCTTCGGTATCCAGTACCGCATCGAATGCCAGAGCAAACCGGCCGTCGCGCACCGACACGATCGCCAGCAGCCGCGCCTCCCCTTCGCCGAAGCCGAGCAGCAGGCCGAGCGAAACGAGCGGCATCCGCTGGCCGCGCACTGCGGCGACCGACGCACCACCGACCCGGTCGATCCGCACCGTGTCGCTGCGGATGGTAACGATCTCCTCGATGGCCTGGCGGGCTATGGCGAAACGCTGTGCACCGGCTCCGAGTACGATCGTCGGCAGGATCGACAGGGTGAGCGGCATCTGAATCGAGATCGTCAGCCCCTGCCCCGGCCGATTGTCGAGCGCGACGCGACCACCGATATGTTCGATGTTGGCGCGCACGACATCCATGCCGACGCCGCGTCCGGAAATGTCGGTGACCGAATCCCGGCTGGTGACGCCCGGCGAGAAGATCAGCTCGAGGCGCGCCTGGGGCGGCATCGCCGCGGCCTCGCGTTCGCCGATCAACCCGCTCTGGACGGCTTTGGCAACCAGTCGGTCGGTGTCGATACCCTGCCCGTCATCGATGATTTCGACCAGCACCTGGTTGCCCGACTGGCGTGCCGATATGTGAAGTCGTCCGGTTTCGCGCTTGCCCGCAGCGGCACGGGCCGCCGGTGTCTCGATGCCGTGGTCGATCGCGTTGCGAACGATATGGACCAGGGGGTCGCGCATCATCTCGATCATCTCGCGATCAAGTTCGACGTCGGCGCCGTCGATATGGAGCGTCACCGCCTTGCCCAGCCCCGCGGCGGTATCGCGGACGATGCGCGGCAAGGCGGAAAAGAGCGCGTCGATCTTTTGCATCCGCGTCCGGGTAACCGTGTCGCGCATGTCCGCCACCGTGAGCGACAACCGTTCGAGCGCCGCTTCGACGCGCGGCTCGACGACCGCCTCGTCGCGCAGGCGGCGGGCGAGTTCGTTGCGCGCCAGCACCATCTCCGACATGCCGTTCATCATGCGATCGAGCAGGTCGACGTTGAGGCGCACCGTGCGGCTGGCGGTGCGATGCGTCACCGCCTGCGGCGTGGCTGAGACCGGCGCCGCATCCTCTTCCAGCGCGGCAATCAGCAGGTCTTCGGGCGCGTCGTCCAGCGCTATCCCCGCGTCGATCGCCTCCACCAGTTCGCCGATCCGGTCGACGATCGCCAGCACCGCACTGACCAGCGCGGTATCGGGAACGCGCTTGCCGTCGCGAACCTGCGCCAGCACGTCTTCGGCGGCGTGGCTCAGCCGAGCCAGCCGCGGCAGATCGAGGAAGCCGCAGCTCCCCTTCACGGTGTGGACGAAGCGGAAGATGGCATCGAGCCGCGCGCGATCGTTCGGCTCGGCCTCCCACGCCACGATCTCCCCCGCGAGCGGCTCGAGCGTCTCGCGGGTCTCGGCGATGAATTCCTGAATCAGATCGTCCATCGGAGTCCCGGCCATGTGTCGGGACCGTCATGACGATGCGGGGTTAAGGTCCGGTTTACCTCACTCCTGCGTCAACTCGCGTTGAGCGTCGCGCCCAGGATCACGATGCCGTCGGCGGGCAGCGATACCTGAACCGAGCCGCCACGTTCGGCCACGATGCTGTGGACCATGAAGCTGGCCGCGGTGCGCGCGCTGACCGCGGTGTCCCCCTCGCCCTCGGTCAGGGTCCGCCGGATTTCGGCGTCGAGCAGGACGCGTGGCCCCTCGCCCTGCACGACGATCTCCACCTGGCCGCCGTTTTCCTCCGCCCCGATCGACAGCGTACCGCCGCGGACCAGCGAATCCGCACCGATCAGCGCCAGGTTCAGCAGGGTCTTCACCGCCGCCTTGGGCAGGGTCTCCGCCTCGACCAGCCAAGCGAGCGTCTTGCCCTTGCCCTCGGCGACCAGCGCCTCGATCGCCTGCCGCGCTTCGCGAACGTCCACCTGTTCGCCGAACCCGCCCGCCGCGCCGAACGCCAGGCGGAAGAACTTGAGCTTGTTGGCCGAGGTGCGCGCGCTGTCGGCCAGCAATTCCATGCAGCGCTCCCGCATCGCCGGGTCGGTTTCGTCGGCCAGCAGTTCCAGGCCGTTGTTCAACGCGCCGACCGGCGACAACAGATCATGGCACAGTCGCGAGCACATCAGGCTCGCCAATTCCACCGGACTGACGGTCATAGGGACATCCTCATCATCGCGGCCCTTCTGGAACGGCGGCGCCGACTGCGCAAGGCACCGGATCGAAGCGATTTTCGATCAACCCATGCGGAACAGCGCGCCAGAGCCGCGCACTGTCGGCGCCGACGATGAGCCAGAGCGAGCCGTCGGGCACGGCATCGGCGGCGTCGCGCGGCGAGGGTAGCGACGATCCGTCCGGGTGCGAATGATAATGGCCGACGATTGCGGGGCCACCCGCCCGCGCTGCCCGATGCGCGGCGATCAGCGCTACGGGATCGATCTCGAAGCGGCGCGCAGGGTCCGCGGCGACGTTGCGGCACGGCACGGCGAGCATGATGTCGTCGTCCTTCGCCAGCAGCAGCCCGCAAGCCTCCCGCCCCTCGTTAGCGGCGACATCAGCGCGGATCGTGGCTAGGGCGGCAGTTGAAATTGTCGGGATCATGCCCACATCGCTACGACATGGACCGGGGGGTTTCCATCATCGAGGCAGTGATCGCGGACGCGGCGGATGGCTGGCGGCTGGACCGTGCGCTCGCCGATGCTGTGCCCACCCTGTCGCGCGAACGGCTGAAGGTGCTGATCGCGTCGGGCGCGGTGACCGGCGATGGCCGCGCGCACCGCGACCCCGCCCGCCGCACCACTGCCGGGGACACCTTCGCGGTCGCGGTGCCCGCCCCCGCCCCGGCGCACAACGAGGCGCAGGATATTCCGCTCGTCGTCGCCTATGAGGACGAGCATCTGATCGTCATCGACAAGCCTGCCGGGCTGGTCGTCCATCCCGCGGCGGGGAATCTGGACGGAACGCTGGTGAACGCACTGCTCCACCATTGCGGCGGATCGCTTTCGGGGATCGGCGGCGTGGCACGGCCGGGGATCGTCCACCGCATCGACAAGGACACCTCCGGCCTGATGATCGCGGCCAAGACCGACCGCGCGCACGAGGGGCTCGCCAGGCAGTTCGCGGACCACAGCATCGACCGGCGGTACAAGGCGATCGTCGGCGGACGGCCCCGCCCGGCCGAGGGCAAGGTCGACGCGCCGCTCGCCCGCTCGCCCGCCAACCGCAAGAAGGTGGCGATCGTCGCCGGCGGGAAGCGCGCAGTAACCCATTACAGCACCGCGACCATTCTGCGGGATGCCGCGCTGGTCGAATGCAGACTGGAAACCGGGCGGACGCATCAGGTGCGCGTCCACATGGCGTCGATCGGCCACGCCCTGCTCGGCGATCCGGTCTACGGCCACGCTAAGGGCAAGACGCGCGTGCTCCTCGAAACGCTGGGTTTTCGGCGGCAGGCATTGCATGCGGCGCGGCTGGGGTTCATTCATCCGATAACCAAGATCGCTTTGGCGTTCGAAAGCGAGATGCCTGCCGATATGCAGGAACTGTTCAGCAGTCTTCACGTATAGACGATCGTGTTCTACGCTGCATCGCGGCGTGAACGCGCAAGGGAAGGACCATCATGGCAAAGAGCAACCTACCAGCGACGGTCCCGGCCCTTGGCGGCGAAGCGAGCCTGAACCGCTATCTCTCGGAAATCCGCAAGTTTCCGCTGCTCCAGCCCGAGCAGGAATATATGCTCGCCAAGCGCTTCCAGGAGCATGGCGATACCGAAGCCGCGGCGCAGCTCGTCACCTCTCATCTGCGGCTCGTCGCCAAGATCGCGATGGGCTATCGCGGCTACGGCCTGCCCACGTCGGAACTGATCTCCGAGGGCAATATCGGCCTGATGCAGGGCGTGAAGAAGTTCGAACCCGATCGCGGCTTCCGCCTCGCCACCTATGCGATGTGGTGGATTCGCGCCTCGATCCAGGAATATATCCTGCGTTCGTGGAGCCTGGTGAAGATGGGCACCACCGCGGCGCAGAAGAAGCTGTTCTTCAACCTGCGTCGGATGAAGTCGAAGCTCGACGCGTTCGAGGACGGCGACCTCAAGCCCGAGCACGTCACCAAGATCGCCACCGACCTGGGCGTCGCCGAAGCGGACGTCGTCAGCATGAACCGCCGCATGGCGATGGGCGGCGATACATCGCTGAACGTGCCGATGCGCGAGGATGGTGAGGGCCAGTGGCAGGATTGGCTGCAGGACGACTCGCCGCTGCATGACAGCGTCGTTGCCGAAGCGCAGGAAGCCGATGTCCGCCACACGATGCTGGTCGATGCGATGGACGACCTGAACGACCGCGAGAAGCACATCCTGACCGAACGGCGCCTGACCGACGATCCCAAGACTCTGGAGGAACTGAGCCAGGTCTACGGCGTCAGCCGCGAACGCGTCCGCCAGATCGAGGTGCGTGCGTTCGAAAAGCTGCAAAAGGCGATGATGCGCATCGCCGGCGAGAAGCGGTTGCTGACCGCGGGTTGATGCGCCTCGGCCTCGGGGCGGTGCGGGTTTCGCCGCCGCGGGGCGTGTCGTAAGGTCAGGCGCATGATCCGCATCTTCGGTTGGCTGTTCAAGGCAGCCTTGCTCTTCATCGGCATCTCCGTGCTTTGGGTAATCGTGCTGCGCTTCGTGCCGGTGCCGTTTACGCTGACCATGGCGGGCGATCTGGTGAACGGCCGTGGCGTGACGAAGGACTGGACGCCGCTTTCGAGGATCGACCCCGATATGGCGCGCGCCGCCATTGCCGGAGAGGACGGGCGGTTCTGCACGCATTCGGGATTCGACTGGCGCGCCATTGCGGGGGCGGCGCAGGGCAATGCGCGGGGGCGGCGTATCCGGGGTGGATCGACGATCAGCCAGCAGACCGCCAAGAACGTGTTCCTGATCCAGGGCGGCGGTTACGTCCGCAAGGTGTTCGAGGCCTGGTTCACGCTGTTGATCGAGCAGCTCTGGGGCAAGCGACGGATCATGGAAGTCTATCTCAACGTCGCCGAGACCGGGATCGGCACCTATGGCGCACAGGCGGCTGCGATGCGCTATTTCGGGCATGACGCGTCGCGGCTGACGCCGACCGAGGCCGGGCGGATCGCGGCCGTGCTGCCACTTCCGAAGAGGCGTGCGGCGATCGACCCGCGTGGGTTCGTCCGGCGGCATGGCAATGCGATCGCGCGTACCGTGGGGTCGGTGCGGCGGCTGGGTCTGGACAGTTGCTTGCGGTGACTCACCGCGGCAAAGCCTTGTCGTGGGACGGGTCTCACGACGGGCACTTGGGCATGGAGGGCGTCACCTTTACCCGTTCGTGCTGAGTAGAGGCCGAGTAGCCGCGCAAGCGGCGTATGGAGGGCTCGTACCGAAGCACCGTTGGTACGCGACTCCCCTGTCCTTCGATACGCCCTCTCGATACGCTGCTCCGCAGCTACTCGATGGCTACTCAGGACGAACGGTGTGGGTCAGACTGATGCCATCATGGCCTAAAATGGCAGCTTGAAGCCCGGCGGCAATTGCAACCCGCTCGTCATCTTCGACATTTCGCTGCCCGACGCCGCATCGGCCTTCGCCCGCGCATCGTTGAAGGCGGCGACGATCAGGTCTTCGAGCATCTGCTTTTCCGACCGTTCGACCAGCGAATCGTCGATCGCGATGCCGATGATCCGGCCTTTGGCCGACGCCTTCACCTTGACCAGCCCGCCGCCCGACACGCCCTCAACCTCGATCTCGTCGAGATTGGCCTGCGCCTTTTCGAGCTCGGCCTGGACGTTCTGCGCCATCGCCATGATGTCTTCGAGATTCTTCACATGCTGCTCCGTTGGTTGGTCCATGTTTCGAGCACCGCGTCGGGAAAGGCGGCGCGCGCCGCCTGTACCATCGGCGAGTCCCAGATCGCCTGCCGCTCCGCATCCGCGGCCACCTTCGCCGCCTCTCGCAACGTCGGCACCCCCGGAGCATCCTCGATCGTGATGCGCCAGGCTTGCCCGGTCGCTTCCCTCAGCGCATCGGCGATATCGCGGATGCTGTCCGAGGAAAACGGCCGGGCGCCGCTCAACACCAGATTCGGCGGGGCATAGCGCACGACGCTGGCGCCGTTGTGCAGGCGTTCTGCCGCCAACGGCTGCCGGCGATCCCGGAGGAACGCGACCAGGCCCTCGAAATCGGTCGGCGCGCCCTCTGCCGTCGGTTCGGCGGTCGGCGCGGGGGCGGCTGCCGGGGCTGATATCGGCACAGCCGGCGTGATCGCGCCGCTGGCCAGCCGACGCGCGAGATCGCCCGGATCGGGCAAGGTCGAGGCGTGGATGGCGCGGAGCAGCGCCATTTCCGCCGCCTCGATCGGCAGCACGGCGCGCGCCACCTCGTCATGGCCCTTCAGCAGCAATTGCCACAGCCGATGAAGCGCGGGGAACGACAGCGCCGCCGACCATTCGGCCAGTGCGGCGCGTTCCTCGGCAGGCTGCGCGGCATCCGGGGCGGCGCCGACCTTGGCCAAGGTGATCCCGTGAACGGTTTCCAGCAGCGCGCGCAGCACCGAGGCCGGATCGACCCCGTGGTCATACTGACGCCGCAGCGCCGCCAGCGCAGTCTGCGCATCGCCGGCCAGCAATGCACCGAGCAGATCGCGCACCGCGCCGCGATCCGACAGGCCGAGCATGTCGCGCACCGCATCCGCCGCGACCCCGCCGCCTTCGATCCCCGCATGCGCGATAGCCTGGTCGAGAATCGACAGCCCGTCGCGCGCCGATCCTTCGGCGGCGCGCGCGATCAGCATCAACGCATCGGGATCGGCGGCAACGCCCTCCTGCTGGCAGACTTCCGCGAAATGGGCCGCGAGCTTATCCGCCGGAATCCGGCGCAGATCGAATCGCTGGCACCGCGACAGCACGGTCACGGGAACCTTGTCGACCTCGGTCGTCGCGAGCAGGAATTTGACGTGCGGCGGCGGCTCCTCCAGCGTCTTCAGCAAGGCGTTGAAGGCGGGCTTCGACATCATGTGGACTTCGTCGATGATGTACATCTTGTAGCGGGCCGATACCGATGCGTAGCGCACCGCGTCGGTCAGCTCGCGGACGTTGTCCACGCCGTTGTTGGACGCCGCGTCGATCTCGATCACGTCGATATGGCGACCCTCGGCGATCGCGCGGCAGGGATCGCACACGCCGCAGGGGTCGATCGTGGGGCCGCCCTGCCCGTCCGCGCCGATGCAGTTCAGCGCCTTGGCGATCAGCCGCGCGGTCGACGTCTTGCCGACCCCGCGCACCCCGGTCATCAGGAAGGCATGCGCCAGCCGATCGCGCGCGATCGCATTGCCCAGCGTGCGGACCATCGCATCCTGGCCGATCAGCTGCGAAAACGTCTGCGGCCGATATTTGCGCGCGAGGACGCGGTAGGCCTCGGGCTTGGGCGGCTCGGGCCGTTCTTGGGGCGGTTCGCCGAGATCGAAAGAGTCGGTCATTGGCGTGCTGTCTAGCGACTTGCGAGCGCGGAGTCGAAGGCGCTCGACGATCTGGAACCGGACGAACCACACGCTACGTCCGGAGGGAAATCGTTCTCACCGCGGGGGCAACGGCCTTGGCGCGACGGTGCGATAGCGGAACATAGAACGAACATGGTTCGGCTATGGCATGATCGGGTGCGGTAGGAAAGTGTGTGATGGGGCCGGGTGGGCGGCGCCGCGGCAAAGCCGCGTCGTCGGACGGGGCTTTGCCCCGCCGGCCGCGCTTGCCAGCGTGACGCGGTGCAACCGCGTTCTCGCTGGCTGCGCGGTGGGAGCCGGGACGACCCGTGGCGGAATCGTTGCGGCTGCTTCCTTCCGGACCTGACCGGGTTGGCGACGACCACGTCCGCCCGACTCCCACGCGCCCTATGGCGGAGCCGGACGGCCGGGGTCAAGCCGTCAGGATTTCCATCGACGATCGCATATGGACGGCGACAAGGCTCGCGCAGCGAGAAGATGAAGTGTTTTCACGCGGAGGCGCGGAGACGCGGAGAGGCTGTTCACTCACAGGCGGCGTTTCTTATCTGCAAAGGGCGAGGAGGTGGAGAGCAGCGTTGCTGCTCATTAGAGTCGTTCGCGACCAGGTTGATACGCGATCGCCCCTCTCTGAAGGGCAGGGCTATCGCATATCGCCTTATGGGAGGTTTATGCGCGTTGAATAGCCAACGCCTCCCCGGCGAAGGCCGGGGCCCAGGCGCACAGGTCGTGCGGACGTCAGGACGAACCTTACCATCTACGTATGCCAGCCTGGGCCCCGGCCTTCGCCGGGGAGGCGGTGATCTTGCATCCTCGACCGCGCCATATGCAATTCTCCTCCCCTGAAGGGAAGGCGAGAGCAAACCTGGTCGAGTTCGACTCTAGGTTTGCCCCCAGCGCGCCACCTCCGCGTCTCCGCGCCTCCGCGCCTCCGCGTGAACAGAACCTTCTTCCCGATCCTCGGCTTAGCGGCGGACCGTGCGGCAGATGCGCACGCGGTTGCCGTTGCGGCGGCGCTCCATGCGGCACACCTTGCGGGTGCGATAGCGGCGGTCGTCGGTCCGCACGACGGTGCGTTGAGTGACGACCCTGCGCTCCTGGTAAGTGCGTTGTGGCGCGGCGACCGCGGGCGTGACGGGCGCAAGTCCGGCGAGCATGGCCAGACCGGCGGCGGCGAAGGCGAACAGCTTCATCATGATATTCCTGATGTGGGTTGGGAACGGCGAACGCGGCTGGCGCCGTTCGGCTCCTCGTAACAATGGCGTACGCGACGGGCCGAAGCGCATTACGGGATGCGGACGGTCATCCCGTCGAGCGCGGCGGCGAGGCGGATCTGGCACGACAGGCGGCTGGTGCGGGTGGCGTGCGGGGCGAGGTCCAGCATGTCCTCTTCTTCCGCGACGGCGGCGGGCAGGCGCGCGAAATCCGCCGCGTCGACGATGACGTGGCAGGTCGCGCACGCCATCGCGCCTTCGCACGTGCCCTCCAGCGGCTGACCGTCCGCCTGGCCCGCGGCGAGCAAGGTCGTGCCCTCCTCGGCGGTGGCGGTTCGGCGGCTGCCATCCCTGCTTACGAAGACAATCGCGATCATCGACCTTGCGCCTGCGCCGCCGCGACGAGGGTGCCGATCGCACGGACAAGTTCGTCCTCGTCGGTGTAGCGCCCGAAGCCCAACCGGATCGACGACCGCGCCTGCGCATCGCTCAGCCCGATCGCACGCAGGACATGGCTGGTTCGGCCGGAGCCGGACGCACAGGCGGACCCGGCCGAAAAGGCGATGTCGCGGCAATCGGACATGAGGCGGTTCACGTCCAGCCCGTCGCGGCGGACGTTGAGGTTGCCGCGATAGCGGTGGTCGATCGAGCCGTTGATCGTCCAGCCGCGCAGGCGATCGGTGGCGAGCGACCACAGCCGATCGACATGCGCCAGATCTGCGTCGCGCCGCTCCGCCATCAGCCGCGCCGCCATCCCGAAACCTGCGCACAGCGCGGGCGACAGCGTGCCCGATCGGCCCCCTTCCTGATCGCCGCCGTGGAGCAGCGGTTCGACGGCCAGCCCATCGCGAATCCACAAGGCGCCGATGCCTTTCGGCCCATGGACCTTGTGCGCGGATACCGCGATCAGATCGCAGCCAGGGGGAATGGTGACGCGACCATAGCCCTGCACCGCGTCGCACAGGAACAGCGCGCCAGCGTCTCGCGCCATCGCCGCCAATTGTTCGACCGGCTGCACGACGCCGATCTCGTTGTTGACGAGCATCGCCGCGACCAGCCCGACGCCTGGGCTGATCGCAGCCTGGGCGGCAACCATGTCGATGATGCCGTCGCTGCCCACCGGCAGGATGGTGACCGGTCTGCCCCGCCGAGCCTCAGCGGCCACGGTATCGAGGACGGCGGCATGTTCGGTGGCGATGGTGACGATCGCGCCGGCGGTGCCCTTGATCGCCCAGTTCAGCGCCTCGGTCGCGCCGCTGGTGAAGGCGACGCGGCCACCCGGCGGCAGCAGAGCGGCGACCTGATCGCGGGCGACTTCCACCGCCGCTTTCGCGGCACGGCCCGCGCGGTGCGCCGAATGGGGGTTCGCGTGGTGCGATTCGAGCCATGGCAGCATTGCGACCAGCGCTTCGGGCGCGAGCGGGGTCGTGGCCTGGTAATCGAGGTAGATCATTGAACAAACCGCCGGGTCGCGCGGGCCACGTCGCGCCAGGCGGCGATGAAGGCGGCGACCTCCGCCTCGGTCGTCGGCCGGCCGAAGCTGACGCGGACGACTTCGCGGCCGGCGGTCTCATCCCAGCCCATTGCCGCCAGGACGTGGCTGGGCTTCAGGCTCCCGCTCGCACACGCACTGCCCGCAGACACCGCGAAGCCGGCCATGTCGAGGCGGATGAGCTGGGTCGTCGCGGCGACTCCGGGCATGCGATAGGCGCCGATCGCTGGGTGGCGGGGGGTTCCTTCGGCGACGATTTCCCCACCCGACCGGCGGATCGCATCGTCGAGCAGATCGCGCAGCGCAGCCAGCCGGGCGGTGTCCTCCGGCTCCACCAAGGCGGCGGCATAGCCGGCCAGCCCCGGCAGGTTCTCGGTCCCCGCGCGATAGCCGCGCTCCTGCCCCCCGGTCGGGCTGAGCGTCGCGAGGTCGCGGACGAGGAGCGCGCCGACGCCGGGAGGGCCACCGCGTTTGTGGGCGGACAGGGCGACGAAATCGGCATGCTCGGCGACGTCGACGTCGGCGCCGGCGGGCATCTGTGCAGCATCGACCAGCAGCAGCGCGCCGGCGCCGTGGATGATGCGCGCGAGGGTGGCGATCGGTTGGCGCACGCCCGTTTCGCTGTTCGCCCATTGGATGGCGACCAGCGCGCGGCCGTCGCCCACCAGCGCGCCGGCGAGCGTATCCGGGTCGATCCGGCCGTCGCTCGACACGGGGATCGTGGTCGCACGGCCGCTCGCACGCAGAACCGCGTCATGCTCGACCGCGCTCACCAGCACCCGGTCCACCAATGCCCGGTTCAGGACGATGCCGAGCGATTCGCTGGCGCCGCTGGTGAACAGCGTCTCGCCGGTCCAGCCATAGGCCGCAGCGACCGCGGATCGTGCCGCTTCGACCGCCGCCCGCGCGCGCCGCCCCTCGGCATGAGGCGACGACGGGTTGGCCCAATCCGCCATCGCCGCCGCGACCGCCGAGCGCGCGTGCGGCGTCATGGGCGTCGTCGCAGCATGATCCAGGTAGGTGCGGATGGTTCGTTCCAATTGCGAGCGGCGGCTTTTCGCCTATATAGCGCGCAACTCGCTCCGCTTCACGGGGCGCCGACATCCGATTGTGCGAGACCTATGCCAGAAGTCATCTTTCCCGGCCCCGAAGGCCGTCTGGAGGGCCGTTTCGCCCCCGCCCCCCGCCCGCGCGCGCCCGTCGCGATGATCCTGCATCCGCACCCGTCGTCCGGGGGCACGATGAACAACCGCATGGTGCAGGAACTGTACAAGACCTTCCAGAAGCGCGGCTTTGCGACGTTGCGGTTCAACTTCCGCGGGGTCGGCAAGAGCCAGGGCGTGTTCGACAACGGCATCGGCGAACTGTCGGACGCCGCCTCGGCGCTCGACTGGGTGCAGAGTTTCCACCCCGAGGCTTCGACGACGTGGATCGCAGGGGTCAGCTTCGGCGCGTGGATCGGCATGCAGCTGCTGATGCGGCGCCCCGAAATCCGCGGCTTCATCTCGATCGCGCCCCCTGCGAACATGTACGACTTCACCTTCCTCGCGCCATGCCCGTCGAGCGGGATCATCATCCAGGGGGCAGCCGACGAGGTGGTGACGCCGGCCGCGACCCAGAAGCTGGTCGACAAGCTGCGCACGCAAAAGCACATCACGATCCATCACGACACCATCCCGAAGGCGAACCACTTCTTCGAGCATGAGATGCCCGAGCTGATGGGCAGCGTGAACAAATATCTGGACATGCGGCTCGCGCCGGATTCGCCGATCCGCTGAGCGACCGGGCAGCGTTCCAAAGACGCGGTGGCGCCGACGCGCCACCTCGCATCAGGCGGGCGTCAGCCGACCTTGTCGGCCAGACCTTGTAGCCCCGACGAATATACGCCCTCGATCGCCGCGCGTGCGGCTTCGTCCGGCGCGCCGGCGGCCTCGAAGGTGCCGGTCCAGGTTACCGTCGATCCCGCACCCTTGCGCGCGACGGAGAGCGTCGACACGTAGTGCGCCACCGGGAGCGGGCCGCTGAGGATGGTGTAGGTGTAGCGCATCCGCGCGGCATCGCGGCCGACCTGCTTTTCGACGATGGTGCCGCCGCCGCGCAGCGAAAGCTGGCGCTGGGGACTGCGCTTGACCGAGGTCAGCACGCACCGCTCGATCGCAGGGTGCCAGTCGCCGATGCCACAGAAGCCGCCGATCGTCTGCCACACGGCTTTGGGGGCGGCCCCGATGTCCAAGGTCTTCGTCACCGTCAGCTTGGCCGGCGGCGCGGCCGCGGCAAGGGTAACGCACGCAAGGATCGCAAGCATCGGCTTCATGATCGGCCCCTCCCCATGTTTTTCGGGTGGTGTAGACCGCCCATTCACCATGTCCAGCCGCAATCCCGGATCGCACCCCTGTCCGGGGGCGGTGCTAGCGGGTCGAGCGGTCTAAAGCGTCCAGATAAGGACGTTGGCGATCAGCACGACCGCCATGACGAGCATCAGCGTGCCCTTCCGAACGTCGCGCTTCTTCGCGATCAGGACACCGCCGCCGATGAGGCAGGCGAAGGCGGCGAGCATCGCGATGGCGGGAGCGGCGGCGGCAATGGTGTTCACGACGGCGGCATAGCCGATCCTTCGGGGCGCAGGGAAGGGGACTAGCCGCGTCTGCTGGCGCAGGCTGGGGGCGGCTCGCTTGTGGCAACCCCCCTCCACCACTCGGCTTCGCCGAGCGGTCCCCCTCCCCGCCATGCGGGGAGGATCAGGTTGCGTTCATCGCCCTGGCATAGCCGGCCAAATCCACGTTGCCGCCGGAGAGGATAACGAGCGTACCAGGTTCGATCGGCACCTTGCCCGCCAACACCGCCGCCAGCGCCACCGCGCCGCCGGGTTCGATCACCAGCCGCAGCCGTTCCGCCGCCCAGCGCTGTGCCGCCGCGGTTTCGGCCTCGCTGACCGCGACGCCGGTCGCGTCGCGGCGCGAGAGGACGTCGAACGTCAGCGTCGAGACGCGCGTCGTCATCAGCGAATCGCACGCGGTCGGCGGCGGGTTCGGGCCGACCGGCTCGATCCACGATGCCTCCAGGCTGCGGCGCATGTCGTCCCAACCCTCCGGCTCGACCACCGTGATCGCCGCGCCCGGCAGCGCCAGCGCGATACCCGACGCCAGCCCGCCGCCGCCGCACGGCACGATCGCGCGGACGGGTGATCCCAGCCCGGCCGCCTGCATCTGCGCCACGGCCTCGACGCCGACCGAGCCCTGCCCTTCGATGATCCAGGGATCGTCGAAACTGGGCACCAAGGTCGCGCCCCGCGCCTCGGCCAGCCTGCCCGCGATCAGTTCGCGGCTTTCGGTCGCGCGGTCGTAATCGACGATTTCGGCCCCCATCGCCAGCGTCGCTTCCCGCTTCACCCGCGGCGCATCGCGCGGCATCACGATCGTCGCGGCGATTCCCAGCCGCTTCGCAGCCCAGGCGATCCCCTGCGCGTGATTGCCCGAGGAGAAGGCGACGACGCCGCGTGCCCGCGCCGCATCGTCGAGCGCGGTCAGCCGGTGCCACGCGCCGCGCAGCTTGAACGCGCCCACCGGCTGGAGCGATTCGGCCTTGAACGCGATGGGCACGCCCTTGATTTCGGCAGTGAAAAGCGGCGTCGGCGGCAGGATGCGGGCGATCTTGGCGGCGGCATCGCGGACCCCGGCACCGGTGGGCTGTCGCAGAATTGTCACAATCCGTGTCCCTCTTGTGCCAGCCACTTTACATTGCCGAAAGTGGACCCTATTTCCGCCATCCGCTGCCCCATGGGACTTCCAACCGCAAGGCAGCTTTTCACCGTCGGCGAAAGCCACTTGGAGGTCCCTTGATTTGCACAAGCATCATAGCGCGCTGGGGTTAGCTGCCACCCCGTCTTCTCCCGTTTCCGGAGTAGAGATCGCCAATCGCGCACCGGTCGATCCGGTGACGCTTCTTCGTCCGCATGCGGCTTCGCGCGCGGCGCGGTTCTTCGTCGAGAAGTTTCCGGGCCGGTCGATGTATGCGGTGAAGGCCAATCCCTCGCCCGATCTGCTTCGGGTGCTTTGGGAAAGCGGCATCACGCATTACGACGTCGCCTCGATCGCCGAGGTACGGCTCGTCGCACGCACCCTGCCACAAGCGACCTTGTGCTTCATGCACCCGGTCAAGGCGGAGGAGGCGATTCGGGAGGCCTATGCCAACCACAATGTGCGGGTGTTCTCGCTCGACAGCATGGAAGAGCTGGCGAAGATCACCCGTGCGACCGGCGACGCGACCGACCTGACCTTGTGCGTCCGGCTGCGCGTGTCGTCCGAGCACAGCAAGCTGAGCCTCGCGTCCAAGTTCGGTGCCGCACCCGGTGAGAGCAAGGAATTGCTGTTCGCGGCGCGGCAGGCGGCGGATGCTTTGGGCATCTGCTTCCATGTCGGCAGCCAGGCGATGACGCCTGAAGCCTATGCGCAGGCGATGGAGCGGGTGCGCGCGGCAATCGTCGAGGCGGCGGTGACGGTCGACGTCATCGACGTCGGCGGCGGCTTTCCGTCGAGCTATCCGGGCATGGAACCACCGCCGCTGGAGCGGTTCTTCGAGACGATCCACCGGTCCTTCGAGAGCCTGCCGATCAGCTATTCCGCCGAATTGTGGGCGGAGCCGGGCCGGGCGCTGTGTGCGGAATATTCGTCGCTGGTCGTGCGCGTCGAAAAGCGCCGTGGGTCCGAACTGTTCATCAACGACGGCGCTTATGGCGCGCTGTTCGATGCCGCACATATCGGCTGGCGCTTTCCGGTCGAGCTGCTTCGCGAGCCCGAAAGCCGTGCCCGCGACATGGAGTTCAGCTTCTACGGCCCGACCTGCGACGACATGGACCATATGGCCGGCCCGTTCCTGCTGCCCGCGGACACGCAGGCGGGCGATTATATCGAAATCGGGATGCTCGGCGCCTATGGCTGCGCGATGCGGACAGCATTCAACGGCTTCGGAGCGAACGAGGCCGTCGTGGTCGCCGACGAGCCGATGACCTCGCTCTATCTCGAAGACGAAGTCGAGATCGCGTCGAACGTCGTCACGCTGTAAAGACTCGACCCTAGAGCAAAGAGAATGCGGCGGGGGGCATGATGCTCCCCGTCCGCGCACGGGTTTCCGCGTCCCCATAACGACAGCGGTTCTTGTGAAGGCATGAACATGAACGAACTGACCCTCAACGATACCCGCAAGGCCGAACTGCTCTCGACCAAGGTCGAGCATATCGACATCCGCAGCTTCGACGCGCGGCCGATCGTCGATGCGATGAAGAAGATGAGCTTCACCAGCCGCGACCTGGGCCGCGCGACCGACATCTATAATCAGATGCTGGCCGACAAGGACTGCACCGTCGTGCTCGTCATCGCCGGATCGACCAGCGCGGGCGGGTGCATGGACCTGTATGCCGAACTGGTCCGCTCGAACATGGTCGACTGCATCGTCGCGACCGGCGCGACGATCGTCGACATGGATTTCTTCGAAGGCCTTGGCCACAAGCATTATCAGGCGCTGGAGGTGCCCGACGACGACACCCTGCGCTCGCTTTACATCGACCGCATCTACGACACCTATATCGACGAGGAGCAGCTCCAGCACGTCGACCACACGATCTTCGAGATCGCGGAATCGCTGGAGCCCAAGGCGTACAGCAGCCGTGCGTTCATCCGCGAGATGGGCAAATATCTCGTCGAGCATGGCAAGAAGGAGAACAGCCTGGTCAAGCTCGCTTATGAGCATGACGTGCCGATCTTCTGCCCCGCATTCGTCGATTCCTCGGCGGGCTTCGGGCTGGTCAAGCACCAGGTCGATCGGGCCAAAGCGGGCAAGCCGTATCTGCTGCTCGACGCGATCGCCGACTTTCGGGAATTGACCCAGATCAAGATCGAGGCGGGCACGACCGGCCTGCTGATGATCGGCGGCGGCGTGCCGAAGAACTTCATCCAGGACACCGTCGTCTGCGCCGAGATCCTCGGCCACGAAGACGTCGCAGTGCACAAATATGCGGTGCAGATCACCGTCGCCGACGTGCGCGACGGGGCCTGTTCGTCCTCGACGCTGCAGGAAGCGGCAAGCTGGGGCAAGGTGAACACGGGAATCGAGCAGATGGTGTTCGCCGAGGCCGGTTCGGTGATGCCCCTGCTGGCGTCGGACGCCTACCACCGCGGATTGTGGAAGGACCGGGCCAAGCGCAAATGGGCGACGATCTTCGCCGACTGATATGTTGCACGCACGCAACGGATGATGCAGCCTCTCCCTCACAATCGAGGGGGAGGCTTTTTTCATGACGTCCGAAATCCTGAAACCGGTGGTGGTACTGATCGCCTGGTCGCTGGTGATGCTGATCTGGATGGTCGTCGTCCGGCTGCCCGCGATGAAGAAGGCGGGCATCGACCTGTCGAAGGCGCGCGGTGGCAAGCCCGGCGCGCTGGACGGCGTGGTCCCCGATGCGGCGCAATGGCCGGCGCACAATTACATGCACCTGATGGAACAGCCGACGCTGTTCTACGCGGTGGCGCTGGTGCTCGCGATCGTCGGCGCGGGCGACGGGCCGAATGCGTTGATCGCCTGGGCCTATGTCATTCTGCGGATCGTCCATTCGATCGTGCAGGCGACCGTCAACCGCATCCTCTTCCGCTTCGCGCTATTCGCGCTGTCCTCGCTTGCGCTGATCGCGCTTGCTCTGCATGCGGCGATGGCGGTGTTCCACTGATCTGAAGGGTTTGGCGATGGCGGAGAAGTTCGAGCGGCATCGCCAACCCTGGACGCAGGACGAAATCCAGAAGCTGCATACGCTGGCCAAGAAGGGCATGGCGCTGAAAGCCATCGCCAAGGCGATGACCCGCTCGGAAGAGTCGATCAAGGATCGCGCCAAGGCCGACGGGCTGGCGATCACGAAGCTGCGTTAGGCACGAAACTGCGTTAGGGGCGCGCGACCAGGCGATCGACCGGGCCGGCGGCGGCGAGGAAGCGGCGGATCGTGTCTTGGGGATCGGCACCGGGCGCGGCGATGGCCGACACGTAGATCGCCGCGGCGCGTTGATCCCCGCCGAGCAGCCGGGCGCGCGCGGTCTCGACCTTCACCCGGCGTTCGTCGGCGGTGGTGATGCCGGCGATGCGATACCAGGTGACGACCTCTCGCAGGACCGGGCCGGGGGCGGTGATCCGCATCATCGAACCGCCGTCGATCGGGGCGAGATCGGCGACGCGCACCCAGCGGTCGTCCTCGCGCAGCACCCCGGTGCCGAAGGCGGCGAGTTCGCGCCCCTGCCCCTGGCGGTCGTACACCGCCACCGCGACGTCGACCGCGCCCTGAGCATCGGCGTAGCGTGCGCCGATCATCTGATCCGCACCGGGGTGATAGGGTCGCCATTCGGCGCGTGCGTCCGGGGCGACACGGCGCCAACCAGGTATTTCGGGAAGCGCGACAGGCTCCGACGGGATGGCGGCGCGGGCTTCGACCGCCGCGCTCCATGCCGGAAAGATGCCCGCGCTCGCGACCACCATCAGCGTGGCGAGCGGCAAGCCCATCCTGGCAAAGGGCATGCGCAACGCTGCTGGATCGAACACCGGCGCATCGGGCGATCGGTCGAACCACCGCCAACCGGCGCCGAGAACCGCGGCCATGACCAGTGCAAAGAACACCCAGCCATAGACGATATGGTCGAAGCCGGTTGCGGTCTCGATCGAGGTCAGGTCGGCCGCCCAGATCGTCGCGAAGGCGCGGACACCGTTGGCGAGGATCGGCACGACCAGCGCGCAGACCAGGAAGATCGCGCGGCGTCGCCAGCTCGCGAAGCCGACATGCGCGACCAATGTGCCGAAGGCGAGCATGGCGATCACGAACTTGGCGCCCGAACACGCCTCCGCGACCTCGAAATGATAGCGGCCGGCGTGGATCAGCACGCCGTCCGCGGCGGCCGGAATGCCGACCAGTTCCAGCAGCGGCATGACGATCGCCACGGTCACCGTCTGAAGCGGTGCCTCCAGCCAGCCACCGAACGGCACCAGGAACACCGCATAGCTCAGCGGAAAGAGCAGCCCGCGCGCGACCAGTGGTCCGAGCAACGTGACGACGGCGCCCTGGAGCATCATCACAAGCCCGAACTGGCGCGCGAAGGTGACCGATCCGGCATCGCCCAACAGCCAGCCGGATCCTCCGGCTGCGACGAGCGCCAGACCGGGCGCCCAGGCGGCCGGGGTGAGTTGGGCGAGTTCGGCGCGGCGCTGCCACACGAGCCAGGCGATGATCGGGCCGATGAAGAGGCAGTGGCCGTAGGTAGTGCTGGTCCACCATGTCTCGACCAGCCCGCCGGCATCGCCACCGAACAGGCCCAGGATGGCGGCCGCGGCGATCCCCAGCGCGATCAGGTGGCGGCGCCACGGGCGGATCACGACCGCCGGCGCTGGAATCGCGACCGTCACGCCGCGAGCCGCAGCAGCGCACCCAGCGGCGCGAGCCGCGCGTCCCACGCATAGCGGCGGATGACCTGCGCACGTGCGCCCCTGCCCATCGTCCGTGCGGCGTCAAGGTCGACAAGCTGCGCACACACCGCCTCCGCCATGTCGCCATCGGCGATGCGCAGGAAGCCGGCATGGTCGATGCCCTCCGCCGCGGCCGCAGAGGTGACCACCGGGCGGGCCATCGCCATCGCTTCGAGCACCTTGTTCTGGATGCCGCGCGCCAGCAGCAACGGTGCGACGCAGACGTCGGCGGCGGCGAGCCACGGCCGGACGTCGTCCACCGCGCCGGTGACGATGATGCCGGGCATGCGGGCCAGCGCCTTCACCGCAGCGCTGGGAGCACGGCCAACGATCGCGAAATGCGCGGTGGGGAAGCGGCGGCGGATCGCGGGCAGCGCCTGGGTCGCGAATGTCACCACCGCGTCGATGTTCGGGCGGTAATCCATCTGCCCGGTGAAGACGATCAGTGGCGATCCCGACGTCGCGGGGCGGCCGTAATCGGCGGCCGGATCGAAATAGGCCGTGTCGATGCCGTTCTCGATCGTCAGCGTGCCTGCCTGCGCGAACAGCGCGGTTTCTGCGGCGCTGACGAAGGTGCTGGTCCCAGCACGCGCGGCGACGTGGCGCTCGAAGGCGGAGAGAAGCCGCGCTTCGCGGCGCATCAGCCATCGGATCGGGCCGCGGGCCGAATGAGCCAAAGCGGCGAATTTGGCGGAATCGACATCGACGAAATCCATCACGTCGGGCGCATCGACATATTGCGCCATCTGGCCCGAAAACACGTAGCTCGCCGCATCCGGATGCGCCGCACGCACACGGGCTACTGCCGCGGCGATGCGGGGATCGGCGAAGGCGGTCAGCGAGAGCGGACGGCCCTTCGCCAGCGCCTCGACCAGGGCGCGCGCACGCGATTTGGTGCGCGGCACGATCGCGATGCTGGCGAGCAGATCGCGAAAGGCCGCTGGCGAGTCATGGTCCGCCGCGTCGTCGGCGAAGGCGACCAGGTGGACGCGCGCGAGGGCGGCGAGGTGTCTCAGGGCGTGATAGCTCCTGATCTTGTCGCCGCGATTCGGGGGAAAGGGCATGCGGTGCGCCAGGAACAGGATGTCGCGCATCACCCCAACCCGCGCGAGAGCCACGGCCCGACGAGGTTGGCGACGGGCAGCGGCAGGCGCTTCCACGCGGCCACCATCGCGATGTATTTGGGGTTCAGCGGGTTGACCGCACGTGTCAGGCTGTCGCTGCGCTTGGCATAGCGGCGCGGTTCGGGGGTGAAGCCCCAGTTCTTCTTGAACGACGCCGCACCCGTGCCCGTCTTCGACCGGCCGAAATCGAAGCGCGTGCAGCCGCGAGCACGGGCATGACGCATCAATTCGAAGTACATCCGGTCGTTGGCGCGAAGCCCGCGCGCCGCCGCGGTTCCACCGCCCCAATACGGATAGACGGTGCCCGCGAAGTACAGGCTGAGCACGCTGGCGACCGCCTTGCCCGCATGACGGATGGTCAGCACGTCGGCGTCCATCGTCTCGGCCACGGCGCGGAAGAGTGCCGCCGGGAACACCGGCGTGCCGAGGTTGCGAACCGATTCGGCATAGACGCGGTGGTGTTCGGCGAGCAGCGCGGGCGCGTTGCCGACGACGACCTCCAGGTCGAAGCCGAGCGAGCGGCGGACCTCGGCACGCTGCTTGCGCGGAATGGCGAGTAGTTCGGCATCGTCATCGGCAGCTAGGTTGCGCGCGAATCCCAGATAGCTGGCGTCGTCGACCGCCCAACCTTGCGGCGCCGCGCCGCCGCGAAGTTCGACCTCGGGACAGCCCAGCCGCTGCGCCAGAGCCCAGGCTCCCGACGCCAGCGGTTCGCTCGCGTCGCCCAGCACGCCGCCATCGACCGCAAATCCGCAGGAAACCAGCGCGCTGCCGAAGATCACCGAGCGCATCTCGGTCAGCGGCAACACTCCTGCCAGCGCCCCGTCCGCGCGCTCGGCGACCAGGTAGCGCGCGCGCTGGCCACAGCCGCGGGCGACGGCACGGCTCCACGCAGGCAAATGGAACGGGGTGGCGCCTGGCATTGCCACGACGAAGCGGTCGATCGCGGCGACCTCTCGCGCGTCGGTCAGATCCGCTTCGCGAACGCCGACGGGGGCGGCAAGCAGCGGCATCGTCACGCGTTCACGACCAAAGCGTCGATACGACCCCAGGCGTGGCGCCCGAGCAGCCCGCGCAGCTTTTCCGCCATCGCACCGAGCCGCGAATAATGGCGCACCCGCGACCGCAACGGCGCGTGCGCGACACGCGGCTGCGCGGGATCGACCTCCCACGGATGAAAATAGAAGATCGCCGGCTGTGCTTGCGCATTGACCTGGTGCACCGCGAAGTCGGTGATCGCCGCGGGCAACATGCGGAAGAACCCCCCGCCGGTCGCCAGCCGTCGCCCGGCGACCAGCGCCACCGTCACCGGCAATTCGACCAGCGCGGCATCGGCGACCGGGCGAAAGGCGTACCGTGGTGCGTCGCGCCAGCCATAATGGTCATGGCGGATCGGCGCGGCGCTCGACGAATACCGATAGCCCTCCTCGGCCAGCACCACATGCGCCCAGGGCGTGCGCGCGTCGATCGAGAAACTGGGTGCACGATACCCGGTGATCGCGACTCCCGCGGCATCCTCGATCGCGACCCGCGCGCGGGCGAGGTCGGCGCGAAAGGCGGCGGCGTCCATCGTGAAGACCCGCTGGTGGTCCCAGCCGTGGCTGGCGATCTCATGCCCTTCGGCCACGATGCGGCGGATCAAGGCGGGATGACGCGCGGCGACCCATCCGAGCGTGAAGAACGTGGCGCGAGTCTCCGTCTCGGCGAACAGATCGAGGACCGTCGCAGTGTTGTCAGCAACGCGCGAGGCGATCCCGTTCCAGTCGGCCTTGTCGATCACGCGTTCGAACGCGCCGACCTGAAACCATTCCTCGACATCGACCGACATGCCGTTGAGCACGCGGCCCGGCCCGAGCGCGCGATGCTGCATCAGGCGGCGGCGTTCCAGGCGGCGGGGCCGCGGATCGGCCCGAAGCCCGCCCGCGACTGATCGGCATCGACCCAATCGACGAGCAGGGTCAGCACCCGACGAAGTGCTGCATCCTGCTGCTCCACGCGCGCTTCCAGTTCCGCCACGCGCGCGGCGAGGACGGGATCGTCTGCGGTTGGCGCGGGAACCGGGTCGGCTGGGGCGCGCTCGAACACGGCGTCTTCTGCTTCATCAGCACCAGGCTCGATGCTTTCGGGTGGCGGTTCGGGCGCAGCTATAGGCGCGACCGATCCGACAGCGACATCGGGCAGCGGCAGATCGGCGTGGAGATCGCCCAACACCCCTTCGACCAGCGCAGCGTCGATCAGGTCGCGGCCCTCGATCGCGGCGGCCAGCATCGTGCGCGCAGCAAGCTGGTTCAGCCGCCGGGGTACGCCGCCCGAGCCGCGGTGAAACGCGGGGAAGGCGTCCGCGGCGAAATCCGGCCGACCCTGCCACCCGGCGACCCCGAGGCGATGCGCGATGTAGTCCTCAACCTCGTCCGCGCCCATCGGATCGAGGTGGTGGATGGCGATTACCCGCTGGCGCATCTGCTCCAGGGCGTCGGAGCCGTGGAGGCGATCGCGAAATTCGGGCTGGCCCAGCAACAGTATCTGGAGGATTGCATGGCTGCCCGCCTGGAAGTTGGAGAGCATGCGAAGCTCCTCCAGACTGTCCACCGGCAACGCCTGAACCTCATCGACCACCAGCAGCGTGCGGCGGCCGGTCCGCGCGACCGCGTGCAGCCCCCGCTCGATCGCGGTCAGCAATTGCGCCTTGGCCAGGCCCGCCGGGTCGATGCCGAGCGCGGTGGCAACGGTGCGAAGCAGGTCGTCGGCGTGGATCGCGGTCGATACCAGGCGGAGGACGTTGAGCCGTTGCGGATCGATCGTCTCGACCAGATGGCCCGCGAGCGTCGTCTTGCCCGCGCCGATTTCCCCGGTGATGACGATGAAGCCCTCCCCCTGCGCCAGCCCGTAGCCCAGATAGGCCATCGCCTTGCGATGGGTGGCGGTGCTGAACCAGAAACGCGGATCGGGCGTCAGCTGGAACGGGCGCGTCGTCAGCCCGAAATGATCGTCGTCCATGACCCCTGCCCCGTTCAGAAGGTGTAGCGCGCGGAAATCAGCGCCTGCGCCGACAATGCACTCGCCAGCCCGCTACCCTGATCGAAATGGTAGAGCCCGACGGTCCCCGTCGTCTGCAAGCGACCGAAGACATGGTAATAGCTGGCGGTCGCACCGATCGACAGGATATCCTCCCCGCCGGCCAGGTCGCTGTCGTAATAGTTGACGAAGGCATTGGTATTGACCCCAGAGTCCGACGTCAGGGTGCGCGCATAGAACAGCTGACCGTACCAGCTCTGGTCGTTGAGCCCCGAGGTAACGATGCCCGACCCGCTGTTCGGCGCGAAGAGCTTGCGGTTGGAATAGCCCGCACCCGCGCCGAACGTGCTGCGTCCGCGCGTGGCGGTAAGCACGCCGTCGATGCCGCGGCTGCGATAGCTGGCGGTCGAGATCGACTGGAACACGTCGTTCAGGCAGCCGCCCGGCGCATCGCCGCTGGTGCCGAAGACGCAGCCGTTGAACTGCTGGCTGTAGGAATCGCGTGCGTTCACGAAACCGGTCGGCAGGCTCGCAAGGCCCTGGCGCAGCTGACGCCCGAAGGTCTGCACCGAATCATAGACCTGCACTTGCAGCCCGACGTCCTTCGACGCCTGATAGGCGAGCGCGCCGGTGTAGCTCCAGGTGCCGTAACGCTTGCCCGCATGCGCCTCCAGCGAAGTGCGGCGATTCGGGCGCCAGACGACGCCGGCATCGTAATAGACTCCGTCGGTGCGATACGCCACGCGGCGGGGCGATGCGGGATCGGAAACGAAGCGGCCGTTGCCGTCCACCACGGGCACGCGCGCGGCGGTGAGCAGAGGATCGCGCTGCGACGTCGTGATCCGCTCATATCCGGCCCCCGCGGTTAGCGCGACGGTGGGCGACACCGGCAGCAGCACGTCACCGCGGCCGTACCAGCCCTCATATCGCGCATCGAGCTGACCCGCGTCCTCGCGCTCATAACCGGCGCTGGCGGTGAGGCCGACCGGCAGGATCGTGTTTGGCGCGATGCTGGCACGTGCCGTCGCCAGGTGACTGAGCGAATCGTCGTAATAATCCAGGCGCGGCACCCCAGCGACGACGGTGCCGCGGTTCGGCGTCTCCGCCTTGGTATAGCCGATGCGGTAATCGGCGCCGACGCTGACCGGGCCGATCAGGCTCGCGTAGCTGGGGCCGGCGTAGAGCGAATAGAGCTGGCTGACATTGTCCGCATCGCCCGTGAGCAATCCTGGCGCGGCGCCGCGGATGTCGGCGCGGGTGCGGGTGGCCAGGGCTCCCGCCTCGACGCTCAGACCAGGCACCAGCCGCAGCGTGCCGCGTGCGAGCCCGCTGTGGATGTCGTCGTCGCCGATGTCGTCGTCCCAGGAGATGCGTCGTTCATAGCGGTAACTGATCTGCGCCTGCGCGCGCGCCGTCGCCACCGCCGCGTCGATTCCGGCGGCAAGCGACGTATAGGTCAGCACGTCGCCGCTGTTCAGATCGGCATCGAGCACCTGGCCGAGTTCGATATAGGGCGCGACGACGACGCGGCGCCCCTCCTGCGCGTGGGCCGGCATCGCCGCGGCGCTGGCCAGGGCGATGGCCACCGACGGCAGGGTCGCGGGGGTCTTGCGGATCACGTCCTGTCTTCCTGACCGTAATAGGTGCCGAAGCGCGCGCCGCCGGGCACGAACGACACGGCGTTCAGGACGAGCGCGATATGATCGCACCCGTCGAGCAGCGACACCGCATCGCGCAGTTCGTCCTCCGGCGTGGTGTCGGCACGGACGACCAGCATGACCTGGCCGACCAGCATCGCCAGGACCGAAGCGGGCGAGGCGGCGAGCGCAGGCGGCGAATCGAAGATCAAAAGCCGCCGCGGATTGGCGGCGAGCAACCGCGCGATCACCGCACGGGTGCGCGCACTCGCCAGCAATTCGGTGTCGGTCGCGATCGGCGACCCGGCGGGCAGGATCGACAGATGCGGCACGTCGGTCTCGACCACCAGGCTCTCGGGATCGAGCGCAGGATCGGCAATCGCATCGAGCAGCCCGAGCGAATCATCCAGCCCGAACTGCGCCATGATGTCGGGCTTGGCGAAATCGGCGTCGATCAGCAGCACCTCGGTATCCCGCTCGGCCGCGAGCGACAGCGCCAGGTTGATGCTGCAGAAGGTCTTGCCTTCGCCCGGCCGCGCCGAACAGACGAGGATGCTGCGCGCCTTGTCGGGGGTCGTGCTGCCGGCAATGCGCTCCCGCGTGATGAGGAGCTGACGCTTGACCAGCCGGAACTCCTCGGCAAGCGGGCCGACGGGGGCGCCGGGAACGATCATCCCCCGTTCCGCCAGCATCAGCCGGTCGATATGCGCAGGCTCGCCCTCTGCGGGCGCGCGATATTCCTCGGGCACCGCGGCATCGACCGCAGGGCGAGCACGGAACTCGGCCGGAATGGTGTCGGGAAGCGCATCGGCAACCGCGGGCGCTGCCCAGGCATCCACGGCAGTGGGCTGCACGGCACGCGCACGCGCATGCTCGCCGAAGTCATAGACCTGCGCGGCGCGTTCCAGCAGCGAAAGGGGCTTGGTCATCACCATGATCCTCAGGCCGTCAGGCCGCGCTGGAGCATTTCGACCCCGAGCAGCAGGACATACGCGGCGATCAGCCCGGCACCGCCGCCTGCGAACAGCTTCAAGCGGCGCGCGCGCTCCTCGGACTGGATGCGGGTCACGACCTCACCGATCGCGCCGATCACGACCATGCCGGTTGCTTTCTCCAGCCGGCCGGACGTCGCGAATGTGGCGCGCAGCTGTCCCACCGCGAACGCTGCGCCAACGCCCGCCGCGAAACCGACGATCAGCACGCCGGTGAGCAGCAGGAAGCGGTTGGGTGCAGTGGGCGCGCGCGGCAGCGTGGGCGGGTCGATCACCTTGAACTGGCTGCCGTCGGTCTGGGTCTGCGCCTGTCCACGGATCGCGATCTGTTCGCGCTGCGCCAGCAACTGATCGTACGCGGTCTTGAGCACCGCATAGTCGCGGTCGATCTGGCCTTGTTGCGCGGCGACCTCCGGGTCGCCGGCCAACTTGCTGTCGAGCTGATCCAGATCGCCCTGGAGCTGGCTCTTGCGCATCCGCAACGATGCGACCTGCGCCTGCTTGTCGGCCTGCATAGCCTGGAGCGAAAGATAGAGCGGGTTGGGCGAACCCCCTGCCCCGCCGCCGATCGACGGCTCGCCGCGCGCCGCGGCGGTGGCTGCGGACAGCTGGCCTTTAAGCGCCACGACGTCGGGGTGCGCGTCGGTATAGCCGCGGGCACGGGCATCGGCGAGCTGGCCCTGGATCGCCATCAGCCGGGCGCGTGCCGGGCCTGCGCCGGGGATGCCGCCCGCGCCCGCCACCGACTGCGCGGTCCCGGCCATCTGGCCCGAGATCGCGGCAAGGCTCGATTGCGCGGCGGCGAGATCGCCGTCGACCTGCGCCATCTGGGTGCGCGCCGCGGAGATGCGGTCGCTGACCGTACCCGTGCCGGGCAGGCTGCCGAGATAGCGGTTCTGGAAGTCGGCGCGCTTGGCTTCGGCATCCTGCAACTGCTGCTGACGCTGGGCGAGCTGGGCATCGAGAAAGCGCAGCGACTGGGTGCTCTGGGTGCGGTCCCCCGCCAGATTCTGTTCGACGAAGATGTCGATCAGCTTCTGGGTGATGTCGCGCGCCAGCTTGGGGCTGCCCGAGGTCACGGTGATCTGGAAGAGATTGTCCTGCTGGCTCTCCACCTTGATCGCCTGCGCCAGGCCGGACACGCGATCCGCCACGTCGCGGTCGCTCGACACGGTATTGGCAAGATCGGTGCCGCGCACGACCTTCTGGAGATTGACCGCCGAGACGAGCGTCTGACGGACGGTATCGACGTCCTTCTGCGCCTGCGCCTGACCCGATGCACCGAGCGTGTCGGGAAGGATCGAGCGAAGCTGGACGAACACGCGCGCGCGCGATTCGTAGCGACTGGGCATCTGCGACACGACGAGCCAGCCGAGCACGCAGACGCCCCATGCCACCGCCAGCGCCAGCCAGCGGCGGGTCCAGATGGCGTGGGCTGCCAGGCGCAACTCGTCGTAGATGCCGTTCACGCCGCCATCCCTCAGAACATCGATTCGGGGATGATGATGACGTCGCCGGGTTCGAGCCGAACGTTGGCGCGGCTGTCGCCCTTCTTGAGCAGGTTGGAAATCTGGAGCGAGAACTCCTTCTGCTTGCCGGTCGCGCGATCGTAGCGGACCAGCCGCGCCTTGTTGCCAGCGGCATATTGGTTCAGCCCGCCGACCGCGATCATCGCGTCCAGCAGGGTCATGTTCGCGCGATAGGGTATCGAGGCGGGCTTTTCGGTGGCGCCGACGATGCGGACCTGCTGACTGTAGGTGCCCGAGAAGTTCTCGACGATCACCGAGACGATCGGCTCCTTGATATATTGCGCCAACGCCTTCTTCATGTCGGCGGCGAGCATCGCGGGGGTCTTGCCGACCGCGGGCATGTCGCTGACCAGCGGCGTGGTGATGCGGCCGTCGGGGCGCACCTGAACCTTGGCGGACAGTTCCTGGTTGCGCCAGACGAAGATATTGAGCTGGTCGAGCGGCCCGATGACATATTCCTCGCCCGGCAATTCGCGGTTCGCGACATAGGAGGCCGGCGGCAGTTCGGGGCGCGCGCCGGTGTTGCCGGCGCACGCCGACAGCACGGTCGCAGCCAGCGCGACGCTGAGGATGGGACGGGCGGAACGCATGGCTCTTCGGGTCTCCTGAGCCGCGCGGGACGGCTTCTCGGGACCAGTCATGCGGCGGAAGTGGTGAAGATAGGGTTAGGGAGCGGATCGGCCGCGCCAGCTGCTCTATCCAGGCCGGTCGCCAGGAGGCCGTTACGGCGCGACGCGCTCGGCAGCAGGAGGATGGCCGAGGAAGGCGGTGGGACTGGCACTCGCCCCGTAAGCGCCGGCGAGAAAGATTGCGATGAGGTCGCCAGGGTTGACGGTCGGCAGCGCGATGCGATCGCCGAGCCGGTCGAGCGGGGTGCACAGCGGCCCGACCACCGATGCCGTCATGGCGGCGGGCGCTCCCATCGCATGCGCCACCGCGGCGGGATAATTGCGGCGGACGACTGTGCCGAAATTGCCCGAGGCGGCGAGTTGGTGATTGAGGCCGCCATCGACGATCACGAAGGTCTCCCCCATGCTGTCCTTGCGATCGACGACGCGGGTCAGATAGACGCCGGCTTCGGCCACCAGCCAGCGGCCGAGTTCGATCGCGAAGCGCGTGTCGCGGAGCACCGCAGGGCGATCGTCGAGCCGTTCGGACAGCGCCGCCCCCACCGACGCGATGTCGAGCGGCGTGTCACCGGCGAAATACGGCACGCCGAACCCGCCGCCGAGGTTGACGAGCGGCGGCGACGCACCGGCTTCCTCGGCCAGCCGGGCGGCGAGCACGAGCGTGGCTGCCTGCATCTCGGCCACCGCCTGTGCGTTCAACGCCTGGCTGCCCGCGTAAACGTGGAAACCGCGCCAGTCCGCACCGGCGGCAATGAGCGACCGTACCAGCGCGGCGGCGCGATCGGCATCGACCCCGAAGGGAGACGCGCGCCCGCCCATCCGCATACCCGATCCGCGCAGTTCGACATCGGGGTTCACCCGCACCGCCAGACGCGGCGTGCGGCCCAGCCGGGCGGCGATGGCGAGCGCCCGGCCTGCTTCGCCTTCCGATTCCAGGTTGATCGTTGCGCCCACGATGATCGCATCCGCCAGTTCGGCGTCACGCTTGCCGGGGCCGGCGAAGCTGATCGCATCGGCGCGCTTGACCACGCACGCACGGGCCAGTTCGCCCGCCGAAGCGACGTCCAGCCCATCGACCAGCGGCGCCAAGAACTGGAGCAGCGCCGGCAGCGGATTGGCCTTGATCGCATAATGAAGATCGACCGCCGGAAAAGCCGCCCGAAAGCTGGCGACGCGTGCCGCGACGATGGCGGTATCATAGACGAACAGCGGCGTGCCCGCCTCCACGGCCCAGTCGGCAGCGCTGCGCCCGGCGATCGTCAGCATGCCGGATTGTGCCGCGAATTCGGGAGGGATCGGGCCGATCGGTTTCATGCCGTCACCTCGGCGCGCAGCCTTGCCCGGTCCAGCTTGCCGTTTGCGTTGCGCGGCAAAGCATCGCGCCAGATGTAGCGGACGGGCTGCATGAATGCCGGGAGCTCGGATCGCAGGCGCGCGCGCAGATCGGCCTCCCGCGCGGGATCGCCCGCCACCACCGCGACGATCGCCTGACCCAGCCGATCGTCAGGCACGCCGATCGCCACCGCCTCCCCCACCTCGGTGCCTGCCCCGATCGCCTCCTCGATTTCGCCCGGGCTGACGCGGTTGCCCGACGTCTTTATCATCTCGTCGTCGCGGCCGATGAAACGGAACTGTCCGTCCGTCCCTTCGATGACCGTATCCCCGGACCAGACCGCCGGGCCTTGTGCCTCTGCGAAGGACGGTGCGGGCCGAAAGCGCTCGGCAGTACGCGCTGCGTCGCGCCAATAGCCTTGCGCGACCAGTGGGCCGGCGTGGACGAGTTCGCCAGGCTCTCCCGGCATGGCACGCGTGCCATCCGCGCGCACCGCCATGACTTCGGCGAAGGGGATCGCGCGCCCGATCGCATCCGGGTGCGCGTCGATGAGCGAGGGATCGAGGTAGGTCGATCGAAACGCTTCGGTCAGCCCATACATCGCGTAAAGATCGGCCGCCGGAAAGCGTGCGCGCAGGTCGCGCACCAGTCGCGGAGTGAGTGCGCCACCCGAGTTCGTCAGCCGGGCGAGCCGCGCCGCCGTCTCGATCGGCCAGTCCGCTTCGAGCAATTGCATCCAGAGCGGCGGCACCCCGGCAAGCGTCGTGGCGCCGACGCGCTCCACCGCCTTCACCACGTCGCGCGGGGAAAGATAATCGAGGGGGGCCACGCACCCGCCGGCGAACCATGTCGCGAACAATTGGTTCTGGCCATAGTCGAACGCCAGCGGCAACACCGCGAGCACGCGATCGACCGAGGTGAGCTTGAGGTAGTGCGCCACCGACACAGCGCCGAGCCACATGTTGGCATGGCTGAGCATCACCCCCTTCGCCCGGCCCGTCGAACCGGACGTGTAAAGGATGGCCGCAAGCGCGTTCGGGTCGGCATCCGACGGCCCGATCGCAGTACCCGCGCCTACCTGCATGACGATCCGGCACCCGTCGGGCACATCGCGGACCTCCAGCGTGGCGGCACGCGCTTCCTGCGTGACGAGCAGCGTGGCACCGCTGTCGGCCAGGATATGCGCCACCTGCGCACGGCGCAGTGCGGGGTTCACGGGCACATGCACCAGCCCTGCGCGCGGCGCGGCCAGCGGCATCAGGCAGGCCGCGCGGGTCTTGGGCAACCATGTGGCGACGCGCGCGCCAACGCCGAGCCCCTGCTCGGCGAGCCATCCCGCCATCGCGGCGACCGCGGCCTCGGCATGGGCGAAGGTCACCGTGCCTTCGCGATGGACGAGCGCGGGCGCGTTCGGCTCGCCTCGCAGGATATGGTCGATCGGGCGCGGGTCGGGCGTCATCGTCACCGCTTAGCCTCAACCCGTTGCCGAATGCACCCCCGCGCTCTAACGCAGGGTCGACGACAAACCGCGAAAGGGCGCGCGTGATCCCCGAAGGTACAGCCGAAGTCGAAGCAACCGTTCGCGCGGTGCTGGTCGATGTCTTGGGCGTCTCGCCCGAACGTGCCGCCGCCTTCCGCAGCGAAACGCCGCTGTTCGGCGCGCTGCCGGAACTCGATTCGATGGCGGTCGCCGGCATGCTGACCGAGATCGAGGATCGCCTCGGCATCCTGATCGAGGACGATGAAGTCGACGGCGAGATGCTGGAGACGTTCGGCGCGCTGGTCACCTTCGCCTCGGGCAAGGTGCTGGGGTAAGGTGATCGACCATTATGACTGGGCCGGCGGGCGCGAGGCGATGTTGCGCTTCGGGCCGGACCACGGCCCGGTCATGGTGGCGGCATTGCCGCTGCTCGAAGAAGCCAACCGCACGCGTACGTTCGTGGTGACGCTGCTGCGCGCGCTCGCCGAGCGCGGTATCGCCAGCGTGCTGCCCGATCTGCCGGGCCAGGGCGAGAGCCTGATCCCGATCGCGGATTTGACCGTGTTACGGCTTGCCGAGGCGCTGGAAGCCGTGACCGTTCGACTGAACGCGGAGGGCCGGCTGACCTTCGCGCTGGGCATTCGGAGTGGCGCGCTGCTGGATTATTGCGCGCTTCATCAGGGGCGCTGGCATCTCAGCCCGGTCACCGGCGCCGAATTGCTGCGCGATCTCCATCGGGTCTGGCTGACGCAGGAACGCCGCCCGGCCGGTGAGCAATCGTTGGACGCCATGATATACGGTGACGACGAACCCGTCGTCATAGCCGGCACGGCGTTGTCCGCGGATTTCCTGTCATCGCTGAGCGCCGCGGCCCCCTTCGACCAACCCGGAATTCCGCGTCGCTTGGTTCGGCTGGCGGGCGATCCACGACCCGCGGATCGCCTGGTCGAAGGCGTTGCGCTGTGGCGCCGCGCCGAACCGGGCAACGATCCCGCGCTGGCGGCGAGGCTGGCGGATGACATCGCCGCATGGATGAAGACGTGCGCCGCCTGATCCAGTTTTCATGCGAAGGCGACCGGCTGATCGGCACCGTCGACGAGGCGCTCGGGACGACGGGCGTCTTGATCGTATCCGGCGGCAACGAGGTCCGCAGCGGCGCGCATCGCGGCATGGCGTTGCTGGCGCAGCGGCTCGCCGCCGGCGATGTGCCGGTGTTGCGCTTCGACCGACGCGGTATCGGCGATTCGCAAGGGAGCAACGGCGGCTATGCAGCCTCCGCCCCCGACATCGCCGCCGCGCTAGCCGCATTTCGCCGCGAGCAGCCACACGTCACGCGCGTGATAGGCTTCGGCAATTGCGATGCCGCCACCGCGCTGGCGCTGCTGTCTGACGGGTTCGACGCGCTGGTTCTTGCGAATCCGTGGCTGGGGGATGAGGATGCCCCGCCGCCGCCCGCGGCCCTACGAAACCATTACATGCGCCAGGTCTTTCGCGCGTCGGCTTGGCGAGGCGCAGCCAAGGCCGGCGTGTCCTCGACGATTAAAACCATGGCCGGTGCGTTCGCCAGACCAACCGAGCAGCCGCTTACCGCGCAGATCGCCGCTGCGCTGGCGCGCCGTCCGACGACCGTCATCCTGGCCACGGGAGACCGCACCGCGCAGGTATTCGCCGCGGCGGTCAGCATGCCCGAAGCCGTTCGCGTCATCCGCATCGACACGGCCTCGCACAGCTTTGCCGGACATGTCGACGCGCTGGAACGCGCCCTGATCGACGCAGCCCGCTGATTACTCGGCGGCTTGCGCGAGTTCGGCGAACTCGGCCTCCGCAAGGAAGCGTTCGGCGTCCAGAGCGGCCATGCAGCCGGTCCCGGCGGCGGTCACGGCCTGGCGATAGATCTTGTCCGCCACGTCGCCGCACGCGAACACGCCCGATACGCTGGTGCGCGTCGATCCCGTCTCGACCGCGATATAGCCGTCGGAGTCCAGCGCCAGATGCCCGCGGAACAATTCGGTCGCGGGATGATGGCCGATCGCGACGAAGCCGCCGTCGACCGCCAGGCGCGATTGCTCGCCCGTCAGCGTATCCTCCAGCGTGAGAGCGACCAGCCCGGCATTGCCGCCGCCATCGACGAACTGGCGGACCTCCTTGTTCCAGAGCACCGTGATGCCCGGATGCGCGTGAAGCCTTTCCTGAAGGATGCGTTCGGCGCGCAACGTGTCGCGGCGGTGGATCAGCGTGACGTCGGGCGAATGGTTGGTCAGGTACAGCGCTTCCTCGACCGCGGTGTTGCCGCCGCCGATCACCGCCACCTTCTTGCCGCGGTAGAAGAATCCGTCGCACGTCGCGCAGGCGCTGACGCCCTTGCCCTTCATCGCCTCCTCGCTGTCGAGACCCAGCCACTTGGCCTGCGCGCCCGTCGCGATCACCAGCACTTCGCCTTCGTAGACGTCGCCGCTGTCGCCGGTCAGGCGGAAGGGGCGGTGCGAAAGATCGACCTGGGTGATCGTGTCCCACATCATCGTCGTGCCGACATGCTCGGCCTGTTTCTGCATCTGCTCCATCAGCCACGGACCCTGGATGACGTCGGCGAAACCGGGGTAGTTCTCGACGTCGGTCGTGGTGGTCAGCTGGCCACCGGGCTGGATGCCCTGCACCACGATCGGCGCCATCCCCGCACGCGCGCCATAGATGGCGGCCGACAGCCCCGCCGGTCCCGAGCCGAGGATGAGCATGCGGGTCTTGTGGATGGTCATGGTGTGGAAAATCCTCGATTCGTCTGTCATCTAGTGATTTGCATCACGGAAATGAACCGCATCGAATGGCGGCCGGGTACGTTGAGCGCACCGTGGAGGACGCGCGAATGAGCGACGAGCGGGAGATCAAGGATTATCGTGGCGCCGCCGGCGGCCGGGGGTCGATGGCCGGCATGGCCAAGATCGTGCCGCAGGAAGGCGTCAGCCCCGACCTGCTCGACCCGCTGCGCCGCCAGAACAAGCCCCGGGGCGTGATGTGCGTCAGCTGATCCTGCGGCAAGCGGTGGAAAGCGACGCCGAAGATGGCGTCGAGCGCGTGGTCGAGGGGTTGCAGGTCGTGGAGCATGGCATTCCAGCGGGGTGCATCGGTGGCTATTATCCCGAACTGAACTTTCTCATCCCGATCGATCATCGCGCGCTGGAAAGCCATGTTCCAGCGGGCAAATCGGTGCCGGTGCGCATCCGCAAGGCCGGATGATGCGGGTGTTGGGTGCGGTGCTGGCGGGCGGGCGATCGTCGCGCTTCGGTTCGGACAAGGCCGCGGCTGACTGGGGTGGACGGACGCTTGCGGAGCATGCGGCGGCGGCAATTCGCGATCATGTCGACACGGTGATCGTGATCGGGCCGGGCGGACTCGCCGATCTTCCACGCCCTGGCCTCGGCCCGCTGGGAGGCATTGCCGCGGCGCTCGATCATGGTGCGAGCCAGGGATATATATCGGTGCTGACCATCGCATGCGACATGCCGCAACTGCCGCCCGGCCTTGTCGCGGCGCTGCTGCGGCGGATGCCCGCCTATTGCGTCGAGGCGCCAGTGCTCGGCCATTGGCCTGCCGCGCTGGGCGCGCATTTGATGGCACATGTCGACGGTGCACCGGATCGGTCGGTCTTGCGCTGGGCGCGCGCGGTCGGCGCGCTGCCGATCGTGGCGGGAGAGCGGATCGCCAACGTCAACACGCGTGAGGATCTTTTGACATTGTGACGACCCGCATAGAGCCGACCTTCGTGCTGACCCCCGGAGGCGTGCGGCGAAGCGAGCGCGTGGTCGCATGCGAGGCCGCGGTGGCGATCGAGGTCGATGGCATTGGCTATGCCGTGATGATGATGACGCCCGCCGATCTGGACGCGTTCGCGATCGGCTTCATGCTGACCGAGCGGCTGGCGGATAGCACAAGGGACGTCTTGTCGGTCGAGCCGTTCGAGGCGGAGGCCGGTTGGATCGTCCGCGTCACTCTGGCCGATCGCTGCCGCGGACGCATCCATGATCGCGTCCGCCATCGCACCAGCGACACCGGCTGCGGTCTGTGCGGGATCGCGAGCCTGGAGCAATTGCGGCGTCCGGTCGCCCACATTCCCCCACGCCCGCGTTCGGGCGCAAGGGCGTTGTTTTCCGCCATCGCGGCCTTGCGCGACCATCAACCGCTGAATGGCGCGACCGGAGCGGTACACGCAGCAGCGGCCTGCGCCCCTGACGGCACGATCGTGGCGGCGTATGAGGACGTCGGGCGGCACAATGCGCTCGACAAGCTGATCGGCGCGACGGCCGCTTGCGGCGTGCCCGGCTTCATATTGGTGACGTCGCGGATCAGTTTCGAGATGGCGGACAAGGCGCTGGTCGCGTCCACGCCGATGCTGGTCGGCATCTCGGCGCCGACCACGCTGGCGGTCGATCATGCCCGCGCGCACGGGCTGACGCTGGTCGCATTGGCGCGGGCCGATGCGATGCTGGTGCTGAACGATCCGTGGAACTGCTTCGACGCGGTAGCGGGAGAGGGACTTGAACCCCCGACCCCAGGATTATGATTCCCGTGCTCTAACCAGCTGAGCTACCCCGCCCAACCGCATCGAAGAGCGGCGCCTATAGGAAGGGGCCGGTTAACGGTCAAGCGAACATGTGGCGCGACAGCGCTTCCCAGGGGCCGCCGCGATACCACCATGTCGCCAGCCCCACGACCTCCACATCGCGCGTGCGAAAGTCGCGCTCAAGTTCGTGCAGCAGCAGCTTGGCGATCGCTGGCTGAACCTTGTTCTGGATGGTGACATGCGCGCGCCAGCCACCCGCGTCCTGCGGTGTCAGCAACCCGCAGAACTTCTCCGCCAGCCGCGCGCGGATGTCGACCAGTTCGGGCGAGACGATGCGATAGGCCACGCCGCGGCCGAGCGACATCAACCCGGCCACCTTGGCCTGCGGCGCGCGGACGCCGCGTGTTTCCTGCGTCAGCCGGTGCTTCAACTCGGCTTCGGCCGAAGGCGGCAGATGGTGGAACATAGTGCAATGCGCGGCAAGCTGGTTGCGCTCGGGCGGAAAATGCCGCTGCCGCATCGCCTCCAGCCACGCCTGATCGGCAGGACCGAACAGCGCCGTGACGATGATGGGCGCGGGGATGGGCGCCGAAACGGGGGCGGTCAAATCTCGACCTGGCTGCCCAGTTCGACGACGCGGTTCGTCGGCAGGCGGAAGAATTCCATCGCGCTTTCCGCATTGCGGAGCATCCAGGCGAACAGCCGTTCGCGCCAGATCATCATCCCCGGCCGATCCGACGCCAATAGCGTCTGGCGCGAGAGGAAGAAGCTGGTGTCCATCATCTTGAAATCCGTGCCGCACTCATGGACGGACTTGAGCGCGGCGGGCACGTCGGCCTCCTCCATGAAACCGTAGCGCAGGATCAGGCGGTGAAATCCCTCGCCCAGCGACTCCCGGTGTGCGCGGTCGTTCTCCGGCCAATAGGGTTGCCCGGCGATCTTGACGGTCAGCAGGATCACACGCTCGTGCAGCACCTTGTTGTGCTTGAGGTTGTGGAGCAGCGCATGGGGCACGCCCTCCGCGGTCGAGGTCATGAAAACCGCGGTGCCGGGTACGCGCGACGCCGACGAGGCTGCGGAGTCGATGAAGATGCGCAGCGGCATCGCGGCTTCGCGCAAGCGGTCGATCATGAGCTGGCGCCCCTTCGACCACGTGGTCAAAAGCGTGAAGACGATCGCGCCGACGAAAAGAGGAAACCAGCCGCCGTCCGGGATCTTCGTCATGTTGGACGCGAGATACGCACCGTCGATGGTCAGAAACACGCCGACCACGGGCCAGGTCACGAGCCGCGGCCACTTCCATACACGACGCGCCAACACGCCGAGCATGACCGCGGTGATGAACATCGTACCCGTGACCGCGATGCCGTAAGCCGCGGCCAGATTGCTCGATTCCCGGAAGCCCAGCACCAGCAGGATCACCAGCACCATCAGCGTCCAGTTGATGAGGGGTACGTAGATCTGGCCTGCCGTGGACTCGCTGGTGTGCAGGATGCGTAGGCGCGGCATCAGCCCGAGCTGAACGGCTTGCTGGACGACGGAGAACGCGCCCGTGATGACCGCCTGGCTGGCGATGATCGTGGCCATGGTCGCCAACAGTACCAGCGGCAGGCGATAATCCTCCGACACCATCAGGTAGAACGGGTTCGCGGCGGCTTCCGGGTGGCCCAGCAGCAGCGCGCATTGGCCGAGGTAATTCAGGATCAGCGCAGGAAACACGATCCACAGCCAACCCATCGCGATCGGCCGGCGGCCGAAGTGACCCATGTCAGCATAGAGCGCCTCTGCGCCCGTCACCGCGAGCACCACCGATCCCAATGCCAGAAAGGCGAGGCCGGGATCGTTGGCGAAGAACCGCCAGCCCCAATGCGGGCTCAAGGCTTCGATCACTTCGGGCCGATCGACGATGTTGGCGACGCCCATCACGGCGAGGACGAGGAAGTAGACGAGAATGATCGGCCCGAACAGCTTGCCGACGGTGTCGGTGCCCTTCGCCTGAAAGACGAACAGCCCGATGAGGATCGCGATGGAAATCGGCAGAACGTATGGCGTGAACCCGGCGTTGACGACCGACAGCCCCTCGACTGCCGACAGCACCGAGATGGCGGGCGTAATCATGGCATCGCCGAAGAACAGCGCGGTCGCCATCAGCCCGAGCATGACCAGGCTCGCGGTCCAACGCCCGCCGCCATCGAGCCGCTGGATCAGCGCGAGCAACGCCAGGCTGCCGCCCTCCCCCTTGTTGTCGGCACGCATGATGAGGAAGACGTATTTAATGGTGACGATGAGGATCAGCGACCAGAAGACGAGGCTCAGCACGCCGTAGATGTGCAGCTTGTCGACGGCCAGCGGATGGTGGCCGACGAACACTTCCTTCAGCGCGTAGAGCGGGCTGGTGCCGATATCGCCGAAGACGACGCCGATCGCGCCGAGCGCCAGCTTGATCCCGCCGCTCCCGCCGTGGCCCCCTGCATGGCCGTCGTCGGGGGGCGCGGCAACATTGGCGACATCGGTCATCAGGTCAGCGGCCCCGCAAAAACGGCCGGCCGGCAGAATTCCGCCCGGAAGCCGGGGCGTTTAGCATGCACGGGAAGGACCGTGCAACGGCGCGTGGGCGACGCTATAGCCGGCACATAGCCATTGCAGCGAGGATGCCATGAAGGTCGGAGTTCCCCGGGAGATCAAGAATCACGAATATCGCGTCGGGCTGACCCCGCCATCGGTCGCCGAACTGGTCGCAGCCGGGCACCATGTCGTCGTCGAGACCGGCGCAGGGCTGGGCATCGACTTCGAGGATGCGGCCTATATCGCCGCGGGCGCGACGATCCTGCCGGATGCCAAATCGGTCTTCGCGCAGGCCGAGATGATCGTGAAGGTCAAGGAGCCGCAGCCCTCGGAGGTCGCGATGCTGGAGCCGCGGCACCTGCTGTTCACCTACCTCCATTTGGCAGCCGACAAGCCGCAGGCGGAGGGCCTGGTCCGGTCGGGCGCGACGTGCATCGCCTATGAGACGGTCACCGCGCCGCGCGGGGGCTTGCCGCTGCTCAAACCGATGAGCGAGGTTGCGGGGCGCATGTCGGTGCAGGTCGGCGCGCATTATCTGGAGAAGGAACAGGGCGGGCGCGGCGTGTTGCTGGGCGGTGTGCCGGGCGTCGCTCCGGCCAAGGTCGCGATCCTGGGCGGCGGCGTTTCCGGGATCAACGCCGCGCAGATGGCGGTCGGGATGCGCGCCGACGTGACGATCTACGACATCAACAACGACCGGCTGGCCGAACTGGACATGTTCTTCTCCAGCCAGATCAAGACGGCCTACGCGTCCAAAGCGGCGATCGCGGCGGCGGTGAAGAACGCGCATCTGGTGATCGGCGCGGTGCTGGTGCCCGGTGCCGCTGCGCCGAAGCTGGTGACGCGCGAGATGTTGAAGACGATGAAGCGCGGTTCGGTGATGGTCGACATCGCGATCGACCAGGGCGGCTGTTTCGAAACGAGCCACGCGACCACCCACGAAGACCCGGTGTTCGAGGTGGACGGGGTGATCCATTATTGCGTGGCGAACATGCCGGGCGCGGTCGCACGGACTTCGGCGTTTGCGCTCAACAACGCGACTCTGACCTTTGCGCTCAAGCTCGCCAACCTGGGTGCCGACGCAGCGATGCGCGCCGATCCGCATCTGGCGGCCGGGCTGAACGTGTCGCAGGGCAAGATCCGGCATGCAGCGGTGGCGGAGGCCCTGGACATGCCGTTCGAGGCATGGAGCTGATCGGGAACGAATAAGGAACAGAGGTGTTGATCGTGGCGAAAGGAACACGCCATGACCGACAATCCCAAGACCGAACCCTTCTCGAACGCGGAAAAGAACCCGGACGACTGGACCACCGGCGACGAGGCGATGACCGGTGCGCAGGCGAGTTATCTCAAGACCCTGTCGGAGGAAGCGCATGAAGATTTCGACGATACGCTGACCAAGGCAGAAGCGTCGAAGGCGATCGACGCGCTCCAGGAGAAGACCGGGCGCGGTAAATAGCCCTCAGCGCGGCGGTGGTCCGGCGTCCTGCCCGGCCTTCTGCATTTCGATCAACCGGTCGAGAATTGCGAGACGTAGCGCGATACCCTGTCGATACGATCTTTTTGGTGGCGACAGCGCCAGCGCACGCGCCCAGAGCGGCCGCGCTGCCGCCAGGTCTCCCTCCCGAACATGGGCCAGCCCCTGAAAGAATGGCGGCGCGGGCGAAGTGGGGGCCAGCCGCCGCGCCTGTTCGAACGCGAAGCGCGCTGCTGGAGAAACCTGGCCTCCGTCGTGCCGGGCATACGCGCTGCCCAATGCAGTCCACAGCGCGGCGCTGCGCGGGATTTTGCCTATGCCGCCCAGCAGCACCCGCACCGCCGAGCGATCATCACCGCGCGCGATCATTGCATCGGATGCGATCAGATAGGCGCCGTCTAACGTGAAGCGATCGTACATGTCGTCGCGGAGCGCGATCATCGCCGGATCATCCGGCACTGCCGCAGCACCCGCCACCGCCGTTCGACCCACGAGGGCCGGGCTGCCTTGCAGCGCATAACCCGCACCACCGAGCATCAGCGCGGCCCCGGCGAACGACCATAACCGGCGGTTCACCCCGAGCAAAGCCAGCATCCCCATGGCCACCGCGGCGAGCAGTAGGAGCCAGAGCCAGCCCATCACCGCTTCCGCCGGAAGCTGGCGCGCGCCACCAGCAGGCCGATCGCAACCAGCACGAGCGGCGCGATCCACAGCGGTGCGGTGGCGGCGGTCAGCGGCGGATCGTAGGTCACATAATCTCCGTAACGCGCGACCAGCCAGCCACGCACCTGCTCCGGCGCCTCGCCCGCCGCGATCCGGCGGCGGACGAGGGCGCGCATGTCGGCCGCCATCGGCGCGTCGCTGTCGGCGATCGACTGCCCTTGGCACACCACGCAGCGCAAGGTCTCCATCAAGCCCTTGGCGGCGCGTTCGCGGGCCGGGTCGGCGATCTGGGTATCGGCCATCGCTTCGGACGGCGTGCCCTGCGCGGCGAGCGCGGTGGAGACGAACAGCAGCGGGAGAAACAGGCGCTTCATCGTGGCGCGGCCCGGACGGCGGCCGCGAGGCCGGCGACATCGTCGGCGCGGATGTCGCCGACATGCTGCGACACGATACGGCCCTGGCCGTCGATCACGAAGCTCTCGGGCACGCCCGACGAGCCCAATGCCAGCTGCACCGTGCTGCGCGCGTCATCGCCGATCGCGGCATAGGGATCGCCGTTGCGGGCAAGGAACTCGGCCACCGCGGGCGCGGTATCATGGATCGCCACCGCGTCGATGCGGATGCCCATGCGCTTGAGCGCCAGCAGCTGCGGGGCTTCGGCGACGCAGGGGATGCACCAGCTCGCAAAGACGTTGAGCAACCGCGGCTCCCCGCGTGCGAAATCCTTGGATGCAACTCCAGGCTTGCCAGGGACAAGCGGCGGCAGAGCGAACGCGGGGAGCGGTTTGCCCGCAAGTGCCGAGCGCACGGTGCGATCGGCGGGCTTGTGCAAGCCGGCTGCCACCGCGATCGCGAGCAGCGCGAACACCGCCAGCGGCGTCCAGATCAACCACCGCCTCACGCCCGCCGCTTTCGCATCCGTCCGACGAGCGACAGCATCCCGCCCAAGGCGACCAGCGCCCCGCCGAGCCAGATGAGGGTGACGAATGGTTTCCACCAGAACCGCATCTGCCAACGCCCGGTGCCGTCGGGCTGACCCAGAACCGTATAGAGCTGCCCATCGAGCCTCGTGGCGATGGCGCTCTCGTTGGTGGCGGTTGGCGGAGTCGCGAAGAAGCGCGATTGCGGGCGAAGGATCAGCGAATCGTCACCACGGGTCGCCGTCAGCCGAGCTTCGAGCGCGGACCAATTCTCTCCGATGACCGGCGAGATGCCATCGAAATGGACGGTGTACGGCCCCACTTTGGCGAACTCGCCCGCCCGCAGTGCCACCAGCCGTTCCGCGGTGAACGCCGCGTCGCACGCCATTCCCGCCAACGCGATCGCGATGCCGAGATGCGCGACGACCATGCCCCAGGTGAACAGCGGCGTGCGCGCCAGATTGCGCTTCCACAAAGGCGCGACGCTCGCCGCCGCGAGGCCGACCGCCAAAGCGATTCCGGCGAAAGGCAACGGGTTCATCGGCAGCGCGAAGACGACCAGTGTCGCACCCGCGAACGCGGCCGCCGCGATCGGCCAGGTGAGGCGCGCGATGACCGCCTGCCCCTCATCGCGCCGCCAACGGATCAAGGGGCCGGCCGCCATAACCGCGACGAGCACCAACGCCACCGGCCCCGCCGCGCGGTTGAAGAAGGGCGGGCCGACCGACAGCTGTCGCCCAAACGCCTCGGCCACCATTGGATAGAAGGTGCCGATCATGACGATCCCCAGGATCACCGACAGGAGCAGATTGTTGGCGACCAGACCGCCCTCCCGGCTCACCACCTCGAAGGTCGTACCCTGACGAACCGTGCCGATCCGCGCGCCGAACAGCGCAAGCGCGCCGCCGATGTAGAGGCAAAGGAGGACGAGGATGAAGGTGCCACGCGTGGGATCGACCGCGAACGCATGGACACTGGTCAGCAGCCCGGATCGCACGATGAAGGTGCCGATCATCGACATCGAAAACGCCACGACCGCCAGCATGACCGTCCAGGCGCGCAGACCATCGCGCGTGGCCAATACGCTGACCGAGTGAAGCAGCGCGGTGGCCGCCAGCCACGGCATCAATGAGGCGTTCTCGACCGGATCCCAGAACCACCAGCCGCCCCAGCCCAGTTCGTAATAGGCCCAATAGGAACCCGCGGTGATCCCCAGCGTCAGGAATATCCACGCACCCAGCACCCAGGGGCGCATCGCGCGGGCAAAGGCCGGTCCGACGTCGCGCGTGACCAGCGCACCGACTGCGAAGGAAAACGCAACCGAAAGCCCGACATAGCCGAGGTAGAGTGTCGGCGGATGGAAGGCCAAGCCGGGGTCTTGCAGCAGCGGATTGAGGCCCAATCCATCGGGCGCGGCGACCGGCAGACGCGCGAACGGGTTGGAGGCAAAGAGCAGGAAGGCATAGAATCCTAGCGCGATCGCGGCCTGCGCGGCCAGCGTCGCGATCAGCGTTCGCTCCCCGATGCGCCGCTCCAGCAGCGCGACGCCCGCACCCGCGACGCCGAGAATGGTCACCCAGAGCAGCATCGAGCCTTCGTGATTGCCCCAGGCGCCGGCAAACTTGTACATCCACGGCTTGGCCGAGTGGCTGTTCTCCACGACCAGCTTGACGGTCATGTCGGACGCCAGGAACACTGCGACCAGCGCGGCCATCGCGATGGCCACGAGTACGCCCTGAACGATGGCGACCGGCCGGACGGCGGCGGCAATCGCCGGGTCATCGGTGCGCAACGCGAGCGCCCCCATTACGATCTGCAATGCAGCCAGCGCCGCGGCGAGCCACAGCGCGGCAAGGCCGGCTTCGGCGATCATGGCTCCAGCGTCCTGGTTTCGTGCATCTTGCCCGCGATCTGCGGCGGCATGTACTTTTCGTCGTGCTTGGCGAGCAGGTTGCTGGCCACGAACGTGCCGTCACGCTGGAACGCCCCTTCCGCGACGACGCCCGAATTCTCGCGGAACAGGTCGGGGACAATGCCGGCAAACACCACCGGGATCGTCGCGCGACCATCGGTAACCACGAAGCGGACGGTCACGCCGTCCGGCGCTCGGGCCATCGATCCGCCTGCGACCATCCCGCCGAGCCGAACCGCACGGCCTACCGGCACACCCTCGCGACGCACGTCCGACGGCGCGTAGAAGAAGGACGCCTGCTCGCCCAGCGCGGACAGCGCCAGCAGGCCTGCGCCGACGACCGCCGCGAAGGCGAGCAGCGCCAGGGTCAGTCTTTGATGCTTGGGCTTCATCTCTCCGCCCGCCGCATGGCCAGCCAGCACGCGGCGACCAGCACGGCCGTGCCGCCCAGCGTGAGCACATAGGCTGCGGCGACGAACGGCCACGGGTTCATGCTCGCATCCTCACGCGCGGGCCATACGGCGCATCCGCGCTTCCGCCTTGGTACGCGCGAGCGCGGTGCGCATGCGCATCAGGACGATGCCCGCAAAGATACAGGTAAAGCCCAGCAGCATGATCGGCAGCGGCCAGAGGATCGAGGAATCGATCGACGATCTGGTCAACCCGATACTCGGCCCCTGATGCAGCGTATTCCACCAAACCACCGAATAGCGGATGATCGGCAGCAGCACCGAACCGGCAATGCCGAACAGCGCAGGCACGCGGCCATCGCCCCCACGATCGGCGTCAGCTCGCGCCAGCGCCATATAGCCGCAATAGACGAAGAAGAGCAGCAGCATCGAGGTCAGCCGCCCGTCCCACTGCCACCACGTTCCCCAGGTCGGACGCCCCCAGATCGCGCCGCTGACGAGACAGATACCCGCAAACGTCGCACCCGGAAGCGCGATCGCGCGCGCCGCGACATCGGCCAGCGGGTGCCGCCAGACGAGATACGCGATACTCGCCAGCGCCAATCCGCTCCACCCGCCCATGCCGAGCCAGGCGGCCGGGACATGGACGTAGAGGATGCGTACCGTCTCGCCCTGAAGATAATCCGGCGGCGTCTGCGTCAGCCCCGCCCAGCTGCCGATCGCGACCAGCAGTGTGCCGAGTCCCATCAGGATCGGCGTCAACGGCCGCGCGATCTTCAGAAAGCGCGCGGGGTTCGCAAGGGCATGGAAAGCAGGCACGGTTACGCACCATTAGGTCGGGCGCGGGCGCCTGTCACCCGCCAACCACGCAGTTCGAGGCGCTAGAGTCGAACGCGACCAGGTTTGCTCTCCCCTCCCCTTCAGGAGAGGGGCTGGGGGTGGGAGCTCTCCACAAGCGACACCGCCCGCGGCGCGCCCCCACCCCACCCCCGCCCCTGAAGGGGAGGGGCTATCGCGTATCAACTGGGTCGCGAACGACTCTAGCGTCCGATCAGCCGCATCGCGATGCGATCGGCGACGTCGGAGGACGGGTCTCCCGTACTTGCGCTCTCGTCCCAGACCTCGTCCAGCCGCGCGGGGATGCGATCGATCCGCGCGTTGACTTCCATCCCGTCGCCGAGGCCGAGATATTCCAGACCCACGTTGATGATGCCGCCAGCGTTGATGACGTAATCGGGCGCATAGACGATCCCGCGCTCATGGATGCGACGGCCGTCCTCGCGGGTCGCAAGCTGGTTGTTGGCTCCGCCGGCGACCACGGGCGCCTTGAGCGCTGCAATCGAGGCTTCGGTCAGGATCGCCCCCAAAGCATTGGGGCTGACCACGTCGACGTCAGAACGCAGGATCTCGTCCGAGGACACGGTCGTCGCTCCCAAGTCGGCGGCGAGCCGCTCGGCCCGCGCGGTATCGACGTCGGCCAGCGTCAGGGCCGCGCCATCGGCGGCCAATAACCGGGCCAGGCCGCCGCCGACCGATCCAACGCCCTGGATCGCGACCCGCACGCCGCGCATGTCCGCGGCGCCCAGCCCACGCCTGGCGGCTGCCTTCACCCCCAGATAGACGCCGCGTGCGGTGTACGGCCCCGGATCGCCGCCCGCGCTGCCCGCCGCGACGGGCAATCCAGAGACATGGCGCGTCTGGCCCGCGATCACCTTCATGCTGGCCTCTGACATGCCGACATCCTCGGCGGTGACGTAGCGGCCACCCAGCGACTCGACCGAGCGGCCGAATGCTTCGAGTTGTGGCGTACTGATCGCGCCGCCCGTACCGCCTGCCAGAACGACGCCCTTGCCGCCGCCCATGGGAAGACCCGCCATCGCATTCTTGAAACTCATGCCCCGCGACAAGCGCAGCGCGTCGGTGATCGCGCCGTCGCTGGTAGGATAATGCCAGAAGCGCACGCCCCCCGCCGCCGGCCCGAGATGGGTCGAGTGGATGGCGATCACCGCCTGCAACCCGGAGGCGGGATCGGTGAAGAGATGGACGCCCTCATGGTCGTCGAAATCGGGGAAGCCCCAGCGCATGTTGATCGGCCCTTGGTGGAAAACGGCACCGGCCCGCGTGCCCGGCCGGCCCCTTCCTCAGCCACCCGAGGAGCGGCGTGGGCCAGCGCGCGTGCCGCGTCCAGCGAAGCTGGAGAAATGGGGCGACCGACGGGACTTGAACCCGCAACATCCGGCATCACAAGCCGACGCTCTAACCAATTGAACTACGATCGCCGCGAGACCCGCGCCCCTAGCGGCCCCGGTCGCCTCGCGTCAAGCTATCGGAAGCGGCCTTCGATCGAAAGCACATAGCCCCCTGCCCCCTGGACGAAGCCGAGGGTGGCCAACCGCGCGAGCCCGGCAGCATCGGCAGGCTGAAGCGCGACGGTGGCGCGGTAGCGGCCATCGCCGTCGATGCGCAGATCGACCCGCTCGGCCCCTGCCTGGCTAGACAGCGGAACGAGAAGTGTCTTACCCTCGCAGCGGATTGCGCCACTGAGTGCCTGCGGAAGCGCGACGCCTGCGAAATCGCCCGCCAACGTCGCTCTGACGCGGCCCTCCGCCGCCATGCACGCGCCGTCTTCGAAACGCACGCTGACCGCATCGAGCATCAACGCCGTCACCGGCAGCGGCGCGAACAGCCTGCCCGGCGCGATCGTCGCGCTGAGATCGTCCGCCCGCACGCCTGTTCGGCTTACCCCTAATGCGCCGTGAAGCGTCTGGACGGGCGTATCGGTCACCGAATCAAGCGCGATCCGCGCACGCCCGACCAGCAGCGGCCAGGGAGAAAGATGGGCATCGAGATCACCCAGCGCCACGTCCCCGAAGCGAGCGTCGCGCAACCGCCCGGCCCACACGCTGCCCTCTGCCGCCCGCGCGGAAAGCCCGGCATCGCCGACCCCCGCGATCCCCAATATGAGGCGGAGCGGCAGGAACGCGATCAGAGCGAGCAGCACAAATGCGCCGAACAGCGCCGCTGGCGCCGTGGCGAGGCGGATGCGCCTCATGCGACGCGTGCCTTGAGGACCAGTACCGCACCGACCGTACGGTCGCCGTGGTCGGTGAGCGTCGCCGAATCGATCAGGATGCCGCGAGCTTCGAGCCGCGCAAGCCAGCCCGCGAGCGCGCCTGGTCGCGCCGACTGGATGGTCGCACGGACGCGGTCGGTGCCCTGCCGATCCACCGTCGCCAGCGCGAAGCCCGCGTCCGCCGCTTCGCTGCGGAGGATTTCCAACAGGTCACCGGTCAATGGCGGCCTGCGTCGAACCGTCTGGAGGCGGTCGACGCGGGTCATCGTCGTCCCCAGCCGATCGACCGCGCTCGCGTGACGTTCACGCGTACTCGACAGCGCATCGCGCACGGGCAGCACGATGCCGGCCCAAAGCAGCGTCACCAGCGCGAGTGCGAGCGCCACCAGCAGCAGCCGGCGCTCACGCAGCGACCGCGCCGCGAACCACGCGCGCAGCCCCATCATGGCGCGGTCACCGTGAACTCGCCGCTCACCCGTCCGCCTGTCGCCTGGAACACGCCGGCGCGCACATCCAAACCGCGTGCCGTGATCGCGCGCTGAAGGTCGGTTGCCAACGCCTCGCGCTCGCATGAAATGCCCAGCCGCAGGTCGCCGTTGGCCTGGAAATCGAATGCGGTCAGTTCGGTGCCCGGCGTCGCGCGGACGGCATCGTAGATCGTCGCGACGGTGGCGCTGTAGCCCAGGCCCGGCCCGCGCACCTGCGACAGTCGCTCGTCGAGCTGGCGATCGGCATCGGTCACGGTTTCGCCGCGCGGCAGGCCGGTTCGCGCGAGCGCATCGGCGCGTGCCGTAAGCGCATCGGCGGCCAGGCTGTACCGGGCGATGCGGACCAGGTCGATCGCCAGCGTCACGCCCAGGATCGCAAGCCCCAGCAGCGCGAGCCGCCGGACCAGCGGCCAGTCGATCGCACGCCGCCGCCGACGCGCGAACGCCCCTTGCCGCAGATCAAGCGCCGGGGATGCTACCGCCGCGATCACCGCCGCCTGGACGGCGGCGCGGTCGAGCGTGGCGGGGACTTCTCCGCCGGTGACGAGTGCGGTGAGCCGCGCCTCGTCCGCAAAGCCGGTCGCGCGGCCGCGCACGGCGGGAAAGCCCGCGATTTCGCCACGCACGAAGCCGTGATCGGGGCGCGGCAGGAGCATGGGTGCAGGCAACACCGCTGCCGGATCGACTCCGGCAGCGGCCAGGTCGGCCAGCCAGGCCCGCATCATATCGCCATCGACCACCGCGATCGGGCGCTCGCCCTGGCCCTCATCGCCGATCGCGACGTGCAGGTCGGCGACCGGCGTAGCGCTCGCCTCGGCGGCCAGGATACGTGCGGCCGCACTCGCCTGGGCGGGCGAGCGCGAGGGTAGTTCCGCCCAATGGAGCGCCACTGCATCGGCAGGTGCGATCGCGACCACCGGCGCATCGCCCGGCGGCACGCCGTCGCCTTGCGCGACCACGCGCTCGTCGGCGATCCGCCACCAGCGGTAGCCGGAATCGCCAGCGGGAAGGAAAAGCAAGGTCGTCACGATCGCTCACCCCATTGCCGGGTTGCGAGCCGCGCGGGAAGCCTCGTCGCGTCGATCAGCGCATGTTCCTCAAGCGTGGACGTGCCGAGGCGGACATCGATCGTCAGCGCGAACCATGCCGTCTTGACCGCCGTTTGCCCCGCCGCCTCGCCGGAAGTCAGCGACGACAGCGCCGATTGGGTCCAGAAGGCGGCGGTATTGGCATAGCCTTGCGCAGGTCGGGACAGCAGCGCGCGGCGCGCAGTCTCGACCGGCAAGGTATCGGGCAGCAGCATGGCGATGAGCGGCGCCTGTTCGGGAAGCAGGGTGTTGACGTTGATTGGCGCAGGCGTGGCAGACGGAAGCGTGCAGACCCAGGGGCGCACCGCCGCATATACCTCCGGCGTCATGCCGTTCAGCGCGCGCAGTTCGCTGGGATCACCCATCAGCGTGCCCGCAGTGCGATAGGAGGGATCGCGGCTCAGGTAGGTCGCATCCTCGGCACCACCGCCCTGCTGTTCGCCATCGGTGTCGATCCAGTCCGCTGCCGATCCCGCCACCTGATCGGCAACCTGGGGCGGCGTGCCCGTCAGCCGCATCAGCCGCGCGAAGATCAGGCGTTGCGCCGGAGCGCTCTGGTACACGCCCGGCGCCAGGGCATTGACCAGGCCGTTGAGGTTGAAGCAATTGGCGCCGTCGACCACCCGCACGCTGGCGGTGCCGCCCCCTGGCAGAGGCAGGGTGAACGGGCGGTCGCTCCATCCGCCGGCCAGCGTCGTGCGCGTGGCGCCCGTGCCTGCCAATGCGCCTACCCGCGCCAGCGCCAGCGCCTCGGCGGCCTGAGCATAGCTGCGCAATTGCTCGGTAATGCCGGCGTTGCCCGCGATGCGCGTCGACAACCGCAGCTTCTCCAGCGCGGTCGCGGCGATCACCGCCACGATCGCCACGAGCAGCAGCACGGTGAGCAGCGCAGCCCCCTGCTCGCGATGATGCACCCGCTCAGCCACCGGTCGCCGCCGGAGGCGCGTAGCCGGTGCCCACGAGGAACATCTGGCGCCATGTCGTGCCGTCCTCCCGGACGATCGAGAGTTCCGCCGCGTCGGGCAGCGGCGCGCCACCGGCTCCGTCCCAGCGGTCGCTCCACGCGCCGCGAAATCGGTAGCGCAGTTGGGCGCGGCGAACGCGGGTCAGCAGCGTGGCCGGGGGGAACGGCTGTGCTCCGTCCAGCATGGGATAGCCGATCCGCTCGAGCGCACCCGAGGCGACGCGGTACGTCACCTTCTGCGCGGAGGGCCGCGGCGCCGCATCGACGTTGCTCCAGCCCAGCCGCACGAGTGCCACCGTCGTACCCTCCCCCAGGAAGGCGGGGCGAAGCGTACCGCTTTCATCGCGCGACGGACGGTTGATCGCCTGGGCGAGGTCGGCCGAGAGGATGGATATGGTGCGGCCCATGGCCGCCGCATCGTCGAGCTTGTCGCCGGTCACCGCCTGCGCACGCACGCTGAACGCCAGGATCGCTACCCCGGCAGACGCGATCATCGCGAAGATCAGCAGGGCGACCATCACCTCGACCAGCGTGAAGCCGTGTTCGGCAGAGCGCCGAACGGGCGTGAAGTCGGGTTGCGAGTAGCGGATCATGGTGCCGTCGTCGCGGGGCGTACCGCAGTCGCCTGTGCCACGATCTGTCCCGTGCGATCGGTTACGGCGACGTCGATCCGGACGATACGCGCATCGCCGGTGCCGGAAACGCGGCGCGTCCAGTTCCAATCGCGCCCGCCGTTTGGGCCGCGTCCGTCCGACCGGCCGACGACGGGCGGCTGCGCCTGGGTCACGGCGTCGGTGGCGACGGTACGCGCCACCATCTGCGCGGCGATCGTCGTGTCGAGCGTCGCCGCTCCGCGGATCGTTGCGCCCTGCAGGCGCATCAGCGCCATCGCGACGAGGCTGAACACCACGAGCGCCACCATCACTTCGATAAGGGTGAAGCCGCGAGACCTAGCCATCCACGTTAACGCTGCCATCGGCGGTGATCCTCACGGTCGCGGTGTCGTCGTCGCGTGTGAGGCGGAGGTCGGCGCCGCGATCGGCCATGCCGGTGGTGTCGAAGATGATCCGCAATCGCCCCGCACCGTTGCCGTTGGAGGCACGGGTGCGCTCATCCCAGCGCTCGACCCGCAGGGGCTTGTCCGCGATCGGCACCCACCCGCCGTCGATGCGCTGGTCGAAACCATAACCGCCGCCGCTGATCCAGACCGCTGTCGGCCGGCCCCCGACGATGGCGAGATCATGCGCCGCACGGGCCCGCACGGCGAAGCGCGCCGCCTCCTCGCTGACGCGACCGCGCGAAGGGATCGCCAGCATCGCAATTGCCGACGTAAGCGCGATGACGGTCAGGACGACCATCAGTTCGACCAGCGTGAAGCCGTGTTCGGCGGAACGCCTCACGGGCGTGAAGCCGTGTTCGGCGGAACGCCTCACGGGCGTGAAGCCGTGTTCGGCGGAACGCCTCACGGGCGTGAAGCCGTGTTCGGCGGAACACCTCACGGGCGTGAAGCCGTGTTCGGCGGAACGCCTCACGGGCATGAAGCCGTGTTCGGCGGAACGCCTCACGGGCGCCACACCTGGCTTACTGCCAGCTGCCGATGTCGGCATCGATCCCCTCGCCGCCTTCCTTGCCGTCCGCGCCATAGGTCCAGACGTCGGCCTCGCCATGCTGGCCCGGCGAGGCATAGAGGTAGGCGCGGCCCCAAGGGTCGTCCGGCAGACGCTTGACGTAGCCGCCGCGCTGATAGCGCGATGCGTCGGCGCCGGCGGGTGCGGCGACGAGCGCCTGGATGCCCTGCGACGTCGTGGGATAGGTGCTCATCTGGAGCCGGTAGAGTTCGAGGCCGTTCTCGATCGTGGCGATGTCGGCCTTGGCCTTCTGGATGCGCGCGGTGTCGCCCGAGGGCAGGACGTTGAGCGCTACGATCGTCGCCAGCAGGCCGATGATGACGATGACCACCATCAGCTCGACGAGCGTAAAACCCTCCTCGTTCCTGCGGCGCTTCTTCTGTGGGATACGCATGGAAACCTCTATTGCCCTGCCAGCGTGTTGAGCTGGAGGATGGGAAGCAGGATGGATAGCACGATCGTCGCGACGATGCCGCCCATCAGGACGATGATCGCGGGTTCGAGCAGCGACAGCGCGGTCGCGGTGAAGCGGTCGAACTCGCGCTCCAGGTAGTCGGCGGCGCGCTCCAACATTTCGTCGAGCCGCCCGGCCGCCTCGCCGCTGGCCGCGAGATACGTCAGCAGCGGCGGGAACACGCCCGCGCGGCGCATCGCGGCCGACAGGCTGCCGCCGCCGCGAATCGCATCGACAAGGCTGTCGGACGCGACGCGCAGGCGCCGGTTGTGGATCGTGCCCGCGGTCAGCGTCAGGCCTTCCAGCAGCGGCAGACGGCTGGCCACCATGGTGCCGAGTGTGCGCGCCATGCGGGCGGCGTGGAGATCACGCAGCAGGCGGCCGAGCAACGGCACGCGCAGCAACCAGGTGTCGAAGGACAGGCGGATCGACGGCTGCTTCAGCGCACGCCAGGCGGCAAAGGTCACTATCATCGCGCATAGGAGCATGATCCACCACCAGCCGACGAGGACATCCGAAATCCAGATGATAATGCGAGTCAGGAGCGGCAACTGCTGGCCGACGGTGTCGAACTGCTCGACGACCTGCGGAACCACGAACATCATCAGCGCGGTGACCACGCCAAGGGCGACGAGCGCGAGAATGGCGGGATAGGCGAGCGCGGTGATGAGCTTGCCGCGGATTTCTGCCTGGCGTTCGAGCAGCGCGGCGAGGCGATCGAGGATCGTCGGCAGGGTGCCCGAACTCTCCCCGGCCGCCACCATCGCGCGATAAAGCGGCGGAAAGCTCTTGGGCGCGCGTGCCATCGAATCGGCAAGCCGGCGGCCCTCCACCACCCCGGTGTGGACCTGCGCGACGATCGCACGGACGCCCTCCTGCTCGGTCTGCTTGGTGATCGTGCGCAGCGATTCCTCCAGCGGCGAGACTCGGTTGAGGGTCGCAAGCTGGCGGGTGAAGAGCGTCAGGTTCTTGCCCGACATCTTCGGGCTGCCGAGCTGGAGGCCGAACAGCGGGCGTGCCTTGGGCGCGGGCGGTGCGCCGGGTTCGAGGCGGACGACGTAGAGACGGCGCGAGTCGAGCGCCGCGCGGGCAGCGTCCGACGTATCGGCCACGACGTGGCCGCGACGCTCCTGGCCACGCGTGTCGATGGCGAGATAGTCGAAGTCAGGCACGTGATCCTCCCCGCTTCGCGGGGAGGGGGACCAGCCGCAGGCTGGTGGAGGGGGCATGCCGCAAGGAACGCGCTCGCGGCGAGCCCCCTCCACCACCGCCTTTGGCGGCGGTCCCCCTCCCCGTGCCGGGGAGGATCGAGAAAGCATCACACATCCGCCACAACGTCCGTGGCGTCGCGGCGCGATACCCGCACCGCCTCCTCTGCGGTCGTCTCCCCCCGCTCCACCATCTCGCGCGCCGCGACCGCGAGGCTCGGCCCGCGGGCGAAGGCATGGGCGGCGATCGTGTCTTCGCCGGTGCCCTCGTTGATGGCACGGCGGACGAAATCGTCGACGCGCACCGCTTCGAACACGCCGACGCGGCCCTTGAAGCCGGAACCGTTGCACGCCGCACAGCCCGCCGCCTCATGGACGATCGTGTCGGGCGCTATCCCCAGCAGGGTGGCGACGGTGCCCTTAGCGCGTACCGGTTTGCGGCAGGCGGGGCACAGCCGCCGCACCAGCCGCTGCGCGATCACCGCGCGCAAGGTGGACGCGAGCAGGAAGGGTTCGACCTTCATGTCGCGCATGCGGGTGATCGCGCCGATCGCATCGTTGGTGTGGACGGTCGAGAGGACGAGATGGCCGGTGAGCGACGCCTGGACCGCGATCTCGGCGGTCTCGCGATCGCGGATTTCGCCGACCATGACGACGTCCGGGTCTTGGCGCAGGATCGCGCGAAGCCCGGCGGCGAAGGTCAGGCCGACCTTGGGATTGACTTGCGTCTGGCCGACGCCGTCCACCGCATATTCGACCGGGTCTTCAACGGTCAGGATGTTGCGGCTGCCGTCGTTCAGCCCGCGCAAGGCCGCGTACAGCGTCGTCGTCTTGCCCGAGCCGGTCGGGCCGGTGACCAGAATGATGCCATTGGGTTCGGCCAGCGCATCGGTGAGCAGCGCGTGGAGCGACGGCGTCAGCCCCAGCGCCGCCAGGTCGATGCCGGCGTTTTCCTTGTCGAGGATGCGCAGCACCACGCGCTCGCCACTGCGCGACGGCAGCGTCGAGACGCGGACGTCGAGCAATTTGCCGCCCAGCGTCAGCCCCATGCGCCCGTCCTGCGGCACGCGGCGTTCCGCGATGTCGAGCCGCGCCATGACCTTGATCCGGCTGACGACCACGGGCGCGACATGGGGCGGCATGCGCATCGTTTCGCGCAGCACGCCGTCGATGCGCATGCGGACGACGAGCCCGGTCTCATAGGGTTCGATGTGGATGTCGGACACGCCGTTGCGCGTGGCGTCGGCGATGATGCCGTTGATGAGCCGGATCGCGGGTGCATCGTCGGCGGTGTCGAGCAGGTCTTCGGCGGTCGGCATGTCGCCGGCGAGCAGATCGAGTTCGCCGATACCGCCAAGCGCCATCGCGCTTGCCTGACCATCCATGGCGTAAGCGGTGGCGAGCAGGCGATCGAAGACCGGGGCTTCGACGAAGGCGACATCCAAAGGGCGGGCGAGGTGGCGGCGGAGTTCGAGCAGGGCGCGCGGGTCGGCACCCTCGCGCATCGCGATGTGATCGCCGTCGAGGACGACGCCGAATTTGCGGGCGAAGTGATAGGGGATGGTTTTCGCCATTGCGACATGCGCGGGAAAGTCCGCATCATCCTCACCCTTCCCACCGCCTGTGGCGGCGGGCCCCTTCCCTCTCCCATCGGGAGAGGGAGGAGGCGGCGAAGCCGCGGAAGGGTGAGGGTGATCCACGGGCTTACCATGCCCAAAGGCTCCACCGGTCCCGAGAATCACCGCTTCTTCTCGGGCATGCCGCGGTAAACCGGAACCGCGATATCGGGATCCTCGACATTGCCGCGCATCGGCGCGCGGGGGATCGGGGGCGCTGCATTCATATAGTCGCGGACCAGCTGGTCGATCGAGGGTTCGACGCCGGGATCGGCATAGCCCTGAAGCGCGCGCAGATAGCCGTAGCGTTGTTCGGTGATGCGGCGGCTGTCCGCTGGCGTGCGCAGGATCGTCGGACGGATGAAGACCATCAGATTGGTCTTCGTTCGCGAGCGCGCCTTGGATCGGAACAGCGCGCCCAACCCCGGAATGTCACCGAGCAGCGGTATCTTCTCGATCGTGCGGCGTTCGGCGTCGTCGAGCAGCCCGGCAATCACCATGATGCTGCCGTCGTCGACGGTGAAGGTGTTCTCCACCCCGCGCTTGTTGAAGATCAATTCGCTGTTGTCGCTCGATACCGGACCGGCGACCGAACTGACCTCCAGCCGCAGATACACTTTCAGCGAGCCCGACGAATTGACCTGCGGCTTCACGTCCAGCTGGATGCCGACGTTCTGACGCTGGACGGTGCGAAAGGCATTGTCGAAATTGGTGCTGAGCGCCTGCCCCGTGGTCACCGGCACTTCCTGACCGACCAGGATATGCGCCTGTTGATTATCGAGCGTCGTCAGGTGCGGCACCTGGAGCAGGTTGGAACTGGTGTCGCTCTTCACCGCATTGATGATCGCGCCGAACACGGTGTTGCCGATCGTGCCGCCGAACCCGCCGAACCCGCCGCTGGTGCCGAGGATCGATGAGATCGCGGATTGCGCCAGCGTGTCGCTGGCCGCGTTGTTGGTCTGCGTCGTCGTTGTGCCGCCGTTGATCGTGGTCGTCGTCGTCGCCAGTTCGCGCGCACCGATCGCGCCCGCGATAGTCAGCAGATTGGGCGCGGTATTGCTGTAGGTCGACGCGGCGAACGCACCGCCCGAAAGGCTGCCGAGCAGGAATTGCGCGCCCAGCCGGGCCGCAGTGGCGTCCGATACCTCTGCCACGATCGCCTCGACCTGCACCTGTTCGCGGCGCACGTCCAACTGGCGGATGACCTCCGACAATTGCCGCTGAATATCGGCCGGTGCGGCAATGACGATGGCGTTGGCCCCGGCGAAGCGGGTCACGACCGCAGCTGTACGGCCGCCTTGCGTGCTGATCGCGGCCTGCTGACCGTTCGCGCCGCCCACCCCACCTCCACCGCCGCCGCCGGTCTGCGGTTGCTGCACGGGTGCGGGGGCGCTGATCGACTGCGGTGAGGAGGAGTTGCCGTTGCTCTGCTGGAAGCTGCCGCGGGTCAGCGTGGTTTCCTGCACCGGATCGGGGGTCTGGCCGACGAGCTGCTGGAGTACCGGCAGGAGCTGTTCGGCGTCGGCATTCTCCAGCGCGACGACGCGGATCTCGGTGCCGCTGCGCGCCTTTTGATCGAGATCGGCAGCAACCTGCGCCAGTCGGGCGACCGTGGAGGGATCGCCGCGCAGCACGATCGAATTGGAGCTTTCGATCGCGACCACCGATGTGCCGGTGCCGCTGGTCGCGGCACCCTGCCCGCCCGCAGGCGCCGCGCCGGTGCCGAGCAGCCCGCCAAGCGCGGCGGCGATCTCCTTGGCGCCCGCGTTGCGCAGGGTGACGACGCGGGTGGACGCGGTGTCGGTGTCGATCCGGCGCAGCACTTCGCGGATGCGGCGGATGTTGTCGGCGAAATCGACGACGACGATGCTGTTGCCCGCGCGATTGGCGGTGACCGACCCTTGCGCGCTGACCAGCGGGCGCACCGTCTCGACCGCGCTGGTCGAATCGATCGAGCGCAGCCGCACGACCTCGGTGACATAGGCGTTACGGTTCGCGCCTGCCGAACCGACGCGGCTGGGCTGCGACGCGGCATTGTCGAGCGGCTGGACGCGAAAGGCGCCCCCCGATGTCGGCACCGCGACCAGGCCGTTGGCGCGCAGGGTGGAGAGGAAGACCTCGAAATATTCCGAGCGGCTCAAGGGACGATCGGTGACCACGGTCACCTTTCCCTGGACGCGATTGTCGATGATGAAGGTGCGCCCCGTCACCTTTGCGGCATCGGCGATGAAGGCGCGGATGTCGGCATCGCGGACGTTGAGCGTAGTTTGCGCCTGCGCCGCGGCAGGAATCTGGGCGGCGAGTAGGAGCGCGGCGACGGGCGCCAAGATGGTCTTCACTTCGCTGGCCCCGCGATGGTGATGGCGAGCGGCAGGGTCTCCTGCCCTCGCTCGACGGTGATCGGGACGTTGCCCCCGGCGGCATAATCGCGGGTGATGCGCTCCAGATCGTCGGCGCCGCTGACCGGGCGACCGCCGAGCGCGGTGACCACATCGCCGTCGCGCAGCCCCGCCGCACGGAACGCCGCCCCCGAACCCTGCGACCGCACGACCAGGCCGCTCACCCGGCCCCGGTCGATGCGGGGGATGAAGCCAATATCCTGGCGCAATTGGGCCACGGTGACGCCCGCGCCGGGTTGCGGCGGCAGGGCACCACCGGGCTGCGGAGGCGTCGCGCCGCCTGACTGGTCGAGGAACAGGTCTTCGGCGGTGCCGCCACGGTCGATCGTGACGTGATCGAACGCGACCGCCTTCAAAGTCACGCCAGGCTGTATTTCCTCGCCCACCGCGATGCTGCGTTGCAGGCCATCGGCGCCAGCGAGAATCGCGGAGCCACGGCCGGACGCCTCATCGACGCGGATGCCGTAGAGGGTGAGCTGGAGCGAGGTGACGACCGCGGGGCCTGCCGTCGCCCCCAGCCGGAAGAAGGGATCGAAGCCGGTCAACGTCGCGACCGGCGAGGCGACCTCCGCCACCGCCGCCGGGCGCCACTCGCCGAGCGGCGACACCGGGGTCAGGATCGCCCAGACCAGCCGCGCAGCCTGCACCGCCAGCCCCGCCAGCAGCAGCAGTTCTGCCGCCGAATAGACGTTCACCGCAGGCAACCGCCGCAGGATCGCGCGGCTGCGCGCGTCGAGTTTCAATCGCATCCGTTCATCCGTCTCGCCTGCGCAACGCATGGCATGTTACGGCCCGGCGTCAATCTCTTGCAACCGCGCGCGGGTGGGGCAGCGTCGAAGCTCGACGCATTTCGCCGCCGTTTCCCACCCTTGCTGGCCAGGCGAAGAGCGCCGCGGCAAAGCCGCGTCGGACGGGAACGAAGTCCCGCCGGCCGGGCTTGCTCGCGCTCGCGCTTGCTGCGCCTAGAAAGTCGCACTCACTCCCAGCGAGAATACCCGGCCCAGGTCGTAGCGATTAATGAATACCTCGTTGCCGTTCGGGAAGGTCTGGCTTTCGCGGTACTTTGTGTGCGTCAAGTTACGCGCCTCGAACTTCACCTCGAACTGCCCCTCGCCAAGCGTGATGCCCTGACGCACGACCAGGTCGAGGCGGACGCCGGGGCGTTCGACGATGTCGGGCTGGAAGCCGATGCCCGACAGGTTGGACGGTCCGCGGTTCGTCACGCGCTCGCTGGCGTAGTTGAAGAGCAACGTCGCCTGCGACAGCGCAGCGGTGTCCTCCACGCCGACCTGAAGATTGACCAGATGATCGGACTGGCCGGTCAGCGGCGCGCCGTTGCGGAACTGGCGCCCCGCCGGACCGAAGCCGGCCTGGCACCCGCCCAGCGTCTGGGTCAGTACGTTGGGAACGCAGCTATCATCGGCGGTGATCGACGACTTTGTATAGGTGTAATTGGCGACCAGCACGCCGCGCAGCGTCGCAAACGCATCCCCGCCGAGGCCGTTGAGCGGCACGTACTTCTGCATCTCGACCTCACCGCCGTACAGCCGCGCGCGCGGCAGATTGGTGAAGCCAGTCTGGAGGCGGTCGTCGGCCCCGGTGTAGAAGCCGACCTGCTCAACGGGATTGTCGATCCGCTTGTAGAATCCCGCCAGTGTGAAACGCTGGTCGCGTGCGAAGAACCATTCGTAGCGCGCTTCGAGATTGTAGAGCTTGGTATCGCTCAGCAGCGGGTTGCCGAAGAACAGCCGATCCGAATCGGGGTCGCGGAACTGTTGGGGGGCCAACTCGCGGAACTGCGGGCGCGAGAGCGTCTTGCTGGCGCTGGCGCGCAGTTGCATGTCCTGCGCGAAGTTCCAGGTCAGCGTCGCGGCGGGCAGCAGATAATCGTTCTTCAGCCGGGTCGTCGCGGTACCGGCCGGCGTCACCCGCTCGTCCGCGGTCTCGTAACGGATGCCGATCACCGCACGCAGCCCGTCCGCCGCCTCGGCCTCCGCCTGCGCATAGCCCGCGTGGATGCGAAGCGAAGCGTCATAGGCAAAGGCGCCCAGCGGCGT